>NZ_JBFWNB010000032.1:0-37457 GCF_050251305.1 Methylocystis sp.
TCGCGCGGAACGTCGCTGTCGGACAGTCGGTGACTCCCGCGTCTGAGCCTTCCGCGTTGTTCACGATCGGGAGCGACACGGCGACATTACGCATTGTCGCGCGCGCGCCCTCGAATGAGGCGGGCGAAATCGAGCTTGGCGCTAAGGCGGCCGTCACCGTCGAAGACTTGCCCGAGCGCGCCTTTGACGCGTCGATCGTTGATCTGCGGCAGGCTCCGACGAACGAAGAGGCGCCGGTCTATGACGTCGTTCTCGACGTCGACAATGCCGAGAGAATGCTGAGTCCCGGAATGTCCGTCACGGCGAAAATCATCGCCGCGCGTCGCGACGATGCGCTGAAGGTTCCAGATGAGGCCTTGGAGTTCTCGCTGCCGGGCGCTCCGCCGGCGCCTGAGGGAAAAAGCATTGTCTGGGTTTTGCGCGACGGAAAGCCCGAGCCGGTTCCATTGAGCCTCGGACTGGACGATGGCGACTATTCGCAAATTCTCTCCGGAGCCCTGGCGCCGGGAGACCGCGTCATTGTCGGGCGTGAACGATAAGCGGCTCGGCTCGGCGGCGATGAGGCGTCGACAGTCGCGAAGACAAGCAAGGCGGCGCAAGAGCTGACGCGATCTTCCAAAGGGTCGCGGCGCCGCGTGATCGCGCTATATCCAAGGTCTCGTGCGACGCCGGTTCAGACGCAATCTCGGCGCGCCTGTCTTCCGTGTCCAAAGTCGTCCAGAGATCGAGGAGAACGCTCGTGATCGAACAGCTTCCGAACTTCCCCGACGCCGTCGTGGCGATCGTCTGCAAGGGACGCGTGACGAAGGCCGACTATGACTCGGTTCTCATTCCAGCGGTTCAGGACGCGTTCAAGAAACACGGCAAGGTCAGGATCTATTATGAAATCTCGCCGGACTTCACAGGATTCGAACCGGGCGCGATGTGGCAGGACTTCAGGGTCGGAATGGAGCATCTCACGGCCTGGGAGCGGGTGGCTCTTGTCACCGATGTCGAGTGGATCAGGCACACGATGCAGCTGTTCAGCTTCCTGATGCCGGGCGAGACGAAATCATTTTCGCTCGCGCAGGCTGGCGAAGCGCGCGCCTGGATTGCAGCTTAGCGAACGGCGGCGCCGCCAACGCGCAGCGGCAGCGATGCGGTGAGCCGCGCGCCGCCCATCGCGTCATTGGCGAGCGTGAGCGCGCCGCCGAGCGCGCCGACTCTCTCGCTCATGCCGCGCAACCCGAGGCCGCCGCCCGAAGATGGGGCGCGCGCAGCGTCGAGACCGGCGCCATTGTCGCGCACGACGATATGTAGCGCGCTTCGGGCGCGCTTGACGCTCACGTCGACATGGTTGGCGCCAGAATGCCGGAGCGCATTGGCCAGTCCTTCCTGCACGATGCGATAGGCGGTGAGGGCGGTCTCTTCTTCAAGCTCCCCGGACGCGCCGCCGAGCGAGAGCGTAATGGCGACGTTCGGATTGGCGTCGCGCCAGCCCTGCGCCAGCGCCTCCAACGCGTCGGCGAGTCCCATTTCCTCGAGAGCCGCGGGACGCAGCCGGCCGAGAATGCGCCTGTTGACCTGCTGCAGAGCGGCGATCTGCGCGTCGATGCGGGCGCAGTCTTCGGCGAGACGCGCCGGGTCGGCGCCGGGAGCGGTCGCGCGTCGCGCCAATGCGCCGACGCCCGCGCGCACAGTGAACAGGAAGGGGCCGATCTCGTCATGCAGATCGCGCGCAATGTCTTTGCGCTCCTCGTCCTGCACATGGATCATCCGCCGCACGAGTCTGTGATTCTCCTCGTCGAGCCGTTGCAGCGTCTCGGCCAGCGCATTGATCCGCTCGGCGATGACGACGAACTCCGGCGAGCCGTCGGCCGGCACGCGCATCGAGTGTTCGCCGCGCTCCAGACGATTGAGTCCATCGGCGAGAGTCGCGACCGGACGCAGCGTCCGCGACACGGCGAGCGAAACGAGTCCGAAGGCGGCGAAGGCGATGCCCGCGCCGCCGATCGCGAGCCAGACGATCTCCTGCCAGATCTCGGCGATTTCATCTGCCGGATTGGCGGCGATGAGGAACGCGTCGCCGCGCCCGGTTTCGATCCGAGTCATGGCGACATTCGGCAAGACGAGCCGGGTGAACCATTGCGGCGCGCGATCGATCTCCTGCCGTGAGGCGACGCCCTCTCCGGCCAGCGTGACGCGAACGTGGCGCAGCCGGCGGGCGTCGGATAAAAGCCGCGCGATCTCGTTTTGCGGATCCGGCGCCGTATCGAGCCGGCTCACGGTCGCTTCGACCAGGTCGCGCGCAAGACGCGTCGCGGCGTCGGCCTCGGCGCGAACGCGCGCGCCCGCATGCAACACGAGCAGGCCGACGCCGAGCGCCAATCCCAGCGCAAGCACGACGCCGAGCAGCAGCGACAGGCGAAGGCGCAGGGAGAGCCTTCGAAGCATGGGCGAATTCTGTAGAGAAGGCCGCGACTTTACGAAAGCCCCCGATGCCGTCAATGTCCGGTCGACCGCCAAACGGGCGAAATTTGCGGGAGCCGATCCGAATATGCGCGTTCTCATCGTTGACGACCATCCGATCATCGTTTCCGGTTGCGCGGCGATGCTCGCCGGCGAGGGCGACATCGACGTCGTCGACGCGCGGGATGCGGAGACGGGCCTCGTGGTCTTCATAGCGCAGAAGCCGGACGTGACGGTCGTCGACATCGGTCTGCCAGGCGTTTCGGGCTTCGATCTCACGCGGCGGATTCTCGAAGCCGATCCGCAGGCGCGCATCGTCGTGTTCAGCATGAACGACGATCCGATTTTTGCCGCGCGCGCCATTCAGATGGGCGCCAAAGGCTATGTGACGAAGAACGACGATCCATACCTTCTGCTGACGGCGGTCCGCGAGGTCGCCGCCGGGGGCGTTTTTCTCATGCCGAAAATCGCCAATCGGCTGGCATTCGAGAAAAACGGCGCGGCCAGTCCGCTCTCGGCGCTGACCGCCCGCGAATTGGAGATTTTGCGTATGCTCGGGCGCGGACTCGGCATGGCGGAGATCGCCGACGTGACGCAGGTCTCCTACAAGACGATCGCCAACAGCTGTTCGATCATGAAACGCAAGCTCGGCGCCCGCACGCCGATGGAGCTGATGCGGATCGCGCTCGAACATAGGCTGACCTGACGGGCGCGTCGCCCGCGCGGTCGAGGAGAAAGCCGCGCGAGCCTAATGTCCCTGTGCGTCGGGATAGGGCTCCGGCGGCGAATAATTCCCAGGAACCGGGCCGCTCAGCGCGCCGAGAAAGGCGACGATGTCCGCCGCGTCCTTGTCCGACAGATCATTTCCGAGCTGCGTCTTGCCCATGATCTTCACGGCTTTGGTCAGATCGTCGACCGAGCCGTCGTGAAAATAGGGCGCCGTCTGCGCGACGTTGCGAAGGCTCGCGACCTTGAAGACATAGAGGTCCGCGTCATTCTTGGTGACGTCCGCGCGACCCTTGTCCGGCGTGGCGACGCCGGTCGCCTTCCAATAGTCGCTCGCCACTCCGAATTTTTGGAAGGAATTGCCGCCGACGCCCGCGCCATTGTGGCAGGCGACGCAGCCCAGATCGATGAATTTGCGCAGGCCGGCCTGTTCCTGTTTGGACAGCGCCGAGGCGTCGCCCGCCAGAAAGGCGTCGAATTTCGAGGGCGTGAGCAATGTGCGCTCGAAGGCGCCGACCGCGAGGCCCCAATTCTTCGCGTTGATCGGATCCTTTTCGCCGGGGAAAGCCTTCGCGAAGGCGTCCGCATAAGCGGGAATGGCCTTCAGCTTGCTCATCGCCGCGGCCTGGTCCGGATTGCCGAAGCTTGCCGCGCCCAGGAGCGATTTCTCCGCCTGGTCTTCGAGCGATTCGCGCTCGCCGCGCCAGTGCTGCTTGAAATTGAGCGTTGCGTTGAAGACCGAAGGCGCGTTACGCGGATTCTCCTTGCCGAAGACGCCGATCGCTTTCGGCAGGCCGTCGCTCGCCTGTCTGTCGGGCAGATGGCAGTGCGCGCAATTGACGTTGCCGTCCATCGACACGCGATTTTCAAAGAACAGCCGTTGACCGAGCGCGACGCGCGCGGCCGTTACGGGATCATTGGAAGGCGCGGGAACGACGATCGGCTGAAAGTTCCGCTGCGCATCCTGAAGGAGCGTCTTGGCGCCCGGACCTTCTGCGCGCGCCGCCGCCGCGGCGAAGATGACGGACAGAAGGGCGATCAACAAGGAAGACGAGCGCAAATCGACGCTCCTGCTCGCAGCCAGCCATGCCGCTGACGCCGGCCAAAAAGATTCGAGCCGGCAAATCGAAAAACGCAACCGCATTGCGCAGCGCTCTTCTTGCCGGCTCGACTCGGGAATTCTTTGGCGCCCTCGCCGAAGCGAAGGCCGCGCCGAAATTAGATTTCGGCGGACTCGTAGCTGGTGATTTCCATGCCGACGCAAACTTCGACAATCACGGGAGTCGTCCAGGCCATTTTTTCCTCCGTTCGGGACTCTCTACGGCTCTGCCTGCTTATATCGCGCGTCGCGCCCGCAGGTTTAAGCTCGGCGCAGCATTTAACATGATCGCCGCGGCTTCGCAAATGCGATGCGGCGCGCAATGCGGCGGCTTCGTGGCGGGCGCCAGACTCCGGGGCGGCGGGCTCTGACGCAAATGACGCATTCGAACGTCTCGACAGGCGACTTGACGGCTGCTAGGCATAAGCGAAACGTGGGAGGAGCCGCCCGGCTCGGCGAGTAGGCGCTAAAAAACAAATGGATAGCGCTCATTTCGCCGATACGCTTCTGAGCTCGGCCTGGGCAGGTAGTAAATCGGGGTAGGGATGGGGACAGCGACGCTCGACGGCAAGGCTATTGCGCTTGACGACGCCTATCGACATGCCGCCAAAATTCTCAGCGGAGCGGCCTTTCCGCTCATCGCCGGCCTCGGCGCCGACGTCGCAGGCGCGCGCGCCGCGATCCTCCTGGCGGAGCGGCTCAGGGGCGCCTTCGATCATCTCGCGTCGCGCGAAGCGCTCGCCGATATCGACGTCAAGCGCTCGTTCGGCATGTTCACGACGACCGCGAATGAGGCGCGTCTGCGCAGCGACTGCGTCGTGCTCATCGGTCCCGGCCTGACGCAAGCCTGGCCCGGAATGCTGGAGCGGCTCGCGCTGTCCCAGCCGCCGCGCCGCGGCGCCCAGGCGCAGCAGCCGCGCAAGGTGATCTGGGTCGGTCCCAGGGACGAGGAGGCGAACGCCGTTCCCGGCGCGAAGGTCATCCCGGCGTCTGGGCAGGAACTGTCCGGCGTGCTGGCGGCGTGGCGCGCGCGCCTCGGCGGACGGCCTGTGGCGCTCGGCGCCGAGAAAGTCGGCCTGATCGACGGTCTCGTGGAGACCTTCAGAAACGCGCATTTCGGCGTGTTCGTCTGGTCGGCGTCGACGCTCGATCCGTTGGGCATCGAGATGCTCCAGGGTCTGGTCACCGACCTCAACGCCACGACCCGCTTCACCGGCGTTCATGTTGGCGGCCGCAGCGGCGCTTCGGGCGTCACACAGACCGCGGGCTGGATGACCGGCTTCCCGCCGCGCACCGGCTTTGGCCGCGGCTATCCCGAGCACGATCCGTGGCGTTTTGAGGCCAATCGGCTCGTCGACAGCGGCGAGGCCGACGCGGCGCTGTGGATTTCCGCCTTCGACGGCGAGCAGCCGGCCTGGTCCCGCGCCGACATTCCGCTCGTGGCGCTCGGGCCGGCGCAGGCCGCGCCGTCTCGGGGGCTCTTCATCGAAGTCGGTCAGCCCGGCGTGACCCATGACGCGGTGCTGATGAGTCAGGAAACCGGCGGCATGACGCTGTGCACAGCCAGCGCGCCGACCGACGCGCCGACCGTCGCGCAGGCGATCGGCGGCATCATGGCGGAAGTTTCGGAGGGCGCATGGCGCTGACAGTTTTGCGCGGCGGCCATATCGTCGACCCGGCGACGGGCCAGGACGCGATCGGCGACGTTTGGTTCGAGAACGGCCGCATCGTCGCGCGCCCGGAAGGCCGCAGCGCCGACGAGGAAATCGACGTCTCCGGCCATGTCGTCATGGCCGGCGCAATCGACATTCATTCGCACATCGCCGGCGGCAATGTGAACACGGCGCGACTGCTGCTGCCGGAGCTGCATCGCGCGATTCGCGCGCGGCGCGCCGGCACCCCGCTGTCGACCGCCAAATGGTCGAGCTACGAGACCGGCCGGCTCTATGCGCAGATGGGCTTCACCACCGTCGTCGAGCCGGCGATGGCGCCGCATCACGCCTTGCAGACTCATCTCGAATTCAACGACGTGCCAATCCTCGACAAGGGCGCGCTCACCGTGCTCGGGAATGACGACTTTCTGCTCGGCATGCTGCGCGACGGCGAGACGGACGGCGCGATCAACGACTATGTCGCGCAGACCGTCGAGAACACGCGTTCGCTCGGGCTGAAGTGCATCAATCCCGGAGGCGTCGAAGCCTTCAAGGAGAACATGCGCGTCTTCGGGCTCGATGACGTCGTGCCGTTTTACGGGCTGACGTCGCGGCAGATCTTTCAGTCGCTGCAGAAGGCGACTCAGGCGCTGGGCATCGCCCATCCGCTGCATCTGCACATGAACAATCTCGGCCTCGCGGGGAACATCGACACGGCGCTGGCGACGATCGATGCGGCGCAGGGCCTGCCGCTGCACCTCGCCCATGTGCAATTCTACGCCTATGGCAAGGAGGGCAAGAACGGCTTCTCGTCGGCCGGCGCGCTCTTCGCCGAGAAGATCAACGCCAATCCGAATGTCAGCGTTGACGTCGGCCAGGTGATGTTCTCGGACACGGTGACCGTCTCGTCCGACGTTCTGAAACAGTTCAACAGCCTGCCGGGCGCGATCCCGAAGAAGGGCGCCATCTTCGACGGCGACGCCAATGGCGGCGGCATCGTTCCTTACGTCTACAAGATCTCGAACTATTACAACGCCATTCAATGGGCGGCGGGTCTCGAGCTGTTCCTGCTGATCAATAATCCCGAGCAGGTGTTCTTCACCACCGACCATCCGAACGGCGGCCCGTTCACGACCTATCCGGAACTCTTCGCGCTGCTGATGAGCGCCGACCTTCGCGCGCAATATCTCTCGCGTCTGCCGGCGGAGGTGCTGGAGCACACCACTCTGCCGTCGATCTCGCGCGAATATACGTTTTACGAAATCGCGCAGATGAGCCGCTCCGGCGCGGCGAAGCTCTTTGGCTTCGAAGACCGCGGCCAGCTCGGCGCCGGCGCTGTCGCCGACATCGCCGTTTACAAGCGCGGACGCGACGTCGCCGGCATGTTCCGTCGCGCGGCCTATGTGTTCAAGGACGGCCATCTCATCGTGCGCGATGGCGAAGTCTCGCATTATACGCGCGGCAAGACGCTGCATATTCGACCGCGTTACGATCAGCAGATCACCAAACGCCTCGATTCCTATTACGACGATCTTTACGGCCTGCCGCGCAGCATTTTCGACGTGCCTGACGCCGCGCTGCCGCACAAGGACGCCTTCGCGGAGGTTCCATGCCGGATTTAGTTCGCAACGGCGTGAGGATAGACGACAGTTTCGCCGAAGCCTTTCCTATGAGCGGGACAGGCATTCTGATCACCGCGCCGAACGCCAAATGGGCGCGACAGGCCGCGCTGACGATGACCGGCTTCGCGACGTCGGTCATCGGCTGCGGCTGCGAGGCGGGAATCGATCGCGAAGTGCCGCCGGAGGAAACGCCGGACGGCCGGCCGGGCGTGCGCGCGCTGCTGTTCGCCATGTCGTCGAAGGACGCGGAGAAGCAGCTCGTCAATCGGCTTGGCCAATGCGTGCTGACCTGCCCGGGCTCCGCGGTCTATTCGACGGTCGCCGGCGAATTCGAGATCAAGGTCGGCGACGCGGTGCGCCAGTTCGGCGACAAGTGGCAGATGTCCAAGGTCGTCGACGGCCGGCGCTACTGGCGCGTTCCGGTGATGGACGGAGAGTTTTTCTGCGAAGGAAAAGTCGGCCTGACCAAGAAATCGGTGGGCGGCGGCAATCTTTTGATCATGGGCGCGGACTGGGACAAGACCATGCGCGCGACCGAGGCCGCCGTCGCGGCGGTCGACGGCGTCGCCGACGCGATTGCGCCCTTTCCCGGCGGCATCGTGCGCTCGGGCTCGAAAGTCGGCTCGCAATATAAGGGCATGAGCGCGTCGACCAATGACGCCTACTGTCCGACCTTGCGCGGCGTGACGAAAAGCGCGCTCGACGAGGACATCGGCTGCGTGCTCGAAATCGTCATCGACGGCCTGACCGACAACGCCGTCCGCGAGGCCATGCGCGCGGGACTTCACGCCATCATCGAGATGGGGCCGGAGCAGGGCGCCAAGCGCGTCGGCGCCGGCAATTACGGCGGCAAGCTCGGCCCGTTCCATTATCATCTGAAGGATTTGCTGCCGTGAAGCCTTTCACCTTCACGCTTCGTCAGGAGCCGCCACAGCGCGTCGACCTTTCCGCGCTCACGCCGGACCGCCTCGCGGGGAAATCCGTCGCGCAGATCGAGGATATCGAGATCGGCGTGACGCGCATCTCGACGAAGGTCGGCGACATCTTCAAGATTTCGGAAGGCGATCTGAAGACCCTTCGCTATGAGGGCGGCTCAGCGCGCTTCGATCTTCTGGGCGCGAAACTTCTTCCCGGCTTCGAGATCCACGTCGAAGGCGACGTCGGCGCGCAGTGCGGCCGTCTGGCCAAGGGCGGCAAGATCACCGTCGCCGGGAACGCCGGCCCGCATGCGGCCTCGGGCAATCTCGGCGCCGACCTCGAGATCAAAGGCGCCGCCGGCGACTTTCTCGCCGGCCCGCTCGCGGGCGAACTCGCCGGCATGGCCGGCGGCCGCGTGATCGTTCGCGGCGACGCCGGCGCCCGCGCCGGCGATCGGCTGCGGCGCGGCGTCATCGTCATCGAAGGCGACGCCGGCGAAGATCTCGGCGCGCGCCTGATCGCCGGCACGATGTTCGTTCTGGGGACGGCCAAGGGTCGTATCGGCTATCTCAACAAGCGCGGCTCCATCGTCCTCGCCCGCGGCGGCTGTTTCGGTTCGACCTATCTCGACTGCGGCGCGCATGAGCTGACGTTCGCGCGGCTTTTCGCGCGCAGCCTGAGAGAGCACAGCCCCTCGGCCTCCGATCTCCTGTCGCGCAAGCTCCGCCGCTATGGCGGCGACACGGCGGTTTACGGCAAGGGCGAGATATTGACCGCCGACTGACGGGCATTACCCTTGCTAGGGAGCAAAACGCCCGCTGGGCGGGCGCTTAGCAAGGAGATGACGATGAATTTCGTCGAACTCATCCTTACCGTATGCACTTTGGCGCAGCCCGCCGCCTGCGACGAACGCAAACTTGTCCTCGAATCCGCCACGGGCTCGACCAACAATTGCATGATGCAGGCGATGCCTTATATCGCTCAATGGTGCGGAGACCATCCGCAACTGACTGTCACCAAATGGCGCTGCGTCCGGCCGGGATCGGAAGGCGATAAGATCTGATCGAGGCCTGGGCGCGGGTCGATTCTATGACGAATGAACCCGAAGGACGATCGACCGGCGCCCTTTGCGGCGCCTTACGCGCCCCCCGACGAGAGCTTCGCTGAAGCTTTTCTCGAGTCGCGTCCGGCGCCCGCGACGCGACAGGCTGTAGAAGACGCCGCGCTGACCCTCGTGCGCGGCATCCGCGAACGACGCGACCCGCTCGGCGGGGTCGAGGATTTTCTCCACGAGTTCTCGCTTTCGACGCGAGAGGGTTTGGCGGTCATGGCGCTCGCCGAGGCGCTGCTGCGCGTCCCTGACGACGCGACGGCTGATCGACTCCTCGCCGACAAGCTCGCCGAGGGCGACTTTTCCCGTCACGAATCGTTGAGCGATACGCTGCTGGTTCAGGCCTGCGCCTTCGCGCTGGGGTTTTCGGCGCGCATCGTCGACGTGACGGAGCCGCGCGGACTCGTCGCCGATCTCGTCCGGCGTCTCGGCCTGCCGACGCTGCGGACCGCGTCCCGCCAGGCGATGCGGCTGATGGGGGCGCATTTCGTTTTCGGCGAGACCATCGAAGCGGCGGTCCGGCGCGCGCAGGGACGGCGCGAGCGTTTCTCCTACGACATGCTCGGCGAAGGCGCGCGGACGGCGGAAGACGCCGAACGCTATTTCGAGGCCTACGCCCATGCGATTCGCGCCATCGGCGACTCTGCCGGGACCGCGCCGCTCCCGGCGCGCCCCGGAATTTCCATCAAGCTTTCGGCGCTGCATCCGCGCTATGAGGCGATCTCGCGGGAGCGCGTGCTGCGGGAATTGCCGCCGCGCGTGCTCGAACTCGCGCGTCTCGCCAAGGACCGCGATCTCGCATTCACCATCGACGCGGAAGAGGCGGATCGACTCGAACTTTCGCTCGACGTGATCGTCCGCGTCGTCCAAGACCCGTCGCTTTCGGGCTGGGATGGCTTCGGGCTCGCCGTGCAGGCCTATCTGAAGCGCGCTTCGGCTGCGATCGACTATGTCGCGTCGCTCGCAGACGCCTATCAGCGGCGCTTCATGGTTCGGCTGGTCAAGGGCGCCTATTGGGACAGCGAGGTCAAGCGCGCGCAGGAGCGCGGTCTCGCCGATTATCCGGCGTTCACGCGCAAGGCGATGACGGATCTCAATTTCGACGCCTGCGCGGAACAGCTCTTCAAGCAGCCGCGCCTCTTCCCGCAATTCGCCACGCATAACGCCCGCAGCGTCGCCGCCGTCCTGACCATGGCGGGCGCGCGTCACGATTTCGAATTTCAGCGCCTGCACGGCATGGGCGAGCCGCTGTACGAGGCGCTTGCCGAGATCAGCGACGCCGCCGTTCGCGTCTACGCCCCGGTCGGCCCGCACCGCGATCTGCTTGCCTATCTGGTGCGGCGCTTGATCGAGAATGGGGCGAATTCGTCCTTCGTCGCGCGCGCCGCCGATCCCGATACGCCGGAGAGCGCGCTTGTCGCGGATCCTTATGATGCGATCGGCGCGCCGGATCGCGCGCGTCATCCACGTCTGCCGCTGCCGAGCGAAATTTATTTGCCGCTTCGCGCCAATTCGAAAGGCGTGGAGTTCGGCGATCGCGCCGCGCTCACGGCGTTGATGCGGCAGACGCATGCGTCTTTTACGGCGCCTTCCGCGCGCCCCAGCGTCAGGATGCGCGCCGCGCCGCGTTCCGTCGTGTCGCCGATCGACGGCGCCGTGGTCGGCGAGGTGGTCGAGGCGGACGAAGCCGCGGCGCACGCCGCGATCGTCGAAGCGGCGCGCGCATTTCCGGCGTGGGTCAGAACGCCTTTCGAGCAGCGGGCGAAAACGATCCAACGCGCGGCGGATTTGATCGAAGCCCGGCGCGGGCCGCTGATCGCGCTGTTGCAAAGCGAAGGCGGCAAGACGCTCGACGATGCGCTCGCCGAAGTGCGCGAGGCGGTCGATCTTTGCCGCTATTACGCCGGCCAGGCGCGGATCGTCTGCGCCGACGCGCCGCTGCCGGGACCGACGGGCGAAGCCAATATCCTGCGCCGCCACGGACGCGGCGTCTTCGTTTGCATTTCGCCGTGGAATTTTCCGCTGGCGATTTTCATCGGTCAGGTCGCCGCGACGCTCGTCGCCGGAAACGCCGTCGTCGCCAAACCCGCCGAGCAGACGCCGCTCGTCGCCGCGATGGCGGTCCAACTCCTGCATGAAGCCGGCGTTCCGAAGAACGCGCTGCAATTCGCGCCGGGCGACGGCGCGGTCGGCGCCGCGCTTGTCGCCGATCCCCTGACCGGCGGCGTCGTGTTCACCGGCTCGGTCGAGGTCGCGCATCGCATCAATCGCGCGCTCGCCGCGCGAGAGGCTCCGATCGCGCCGCTCATCGCCGAAACCGGCGGGATCAATGTGATGATCGTCGATTCGACGGCGCTGATCGAACAGGTGGTGGACGACGTTCTGATGTCCGCGTTCCGATCCGCCGGGCAGCGCTGTTCGGCCTTGCGGCTCTTGTGCTTGCAGGAGGAGATCGCGTCTGTCTGTCTCAAGACGCTCATCGGCGCGACGCGCGAGTTGCGCGTCGGCGATCCGCGCGAGATCGGGACCCATGTCGGCCCGGCGATCGACTCAGAAGCGAAAGCGAAACTCGACGCCTATCTTTCGCGGCAGCGCGCCGCCGGACGCATTCTCTACGCGGGTTCCGCGCCCACGATGGGAACCTTCGTTGCGCCGCATATCGTCAGGATTGATCGGGTCAGAGATTTGAAGGAAGAGATTTTCGGCCCCGTGCTGCATGTGGCGACGTGGAAGTCGGAGCGTCTGCCGGAGCTGCTCGCTGACATCGAAGCCGGCGGATATGGGCTCACGCTCGGCATGCATACGCGCATCGAACAGCGCATTCGCGCGCTATCGCGCGAAGCGCCGGCCGGCAATATTTACGTCAACCGCAACATGATCGGCGCCGTCGTCGGCAGCCAGCCCTTCGGCGGATTTGGCCTGAGCGGCACCGGTCCCAAGGCGGGCGGTCCGGATTATCTGCTGCGGTTCCTGCATGAGACGACGCTGACGATCAACACCGCCTCGTCGGGCGGCGACGCAGGACTGTTGTCGCTTGGAGATTCCGACGAGCTTGATCGCGACAAAGTGGCGCAAACGCGCGGGTTGAAGTCACATCGCTGACTCTCCACCTCACTAACGTTTCCAGATCGATCGTCAGCTTCATCGTTGCTGAATTGCAGTTGCCTGGCGATCGTCCGTTCACGAGGGAGATCAGCATGGCCGAACGCAGCAAGCCGCCAGCGTCGAGAGAATCAACGCAAACGCCCGCCGGTTTCGATTGGCCGCCTTTCGAATCCTTCCGGCGCCAGTTCGACCGCATGTTCGACGAGTTCCCGTCGCGCCGGAGCCTCGCCGACTTCCAGCCGTTCGAGCGGATGATGGCGCAACAGGGAAACCCTCCCGTCGATTTCGTCGAGAAGAACGGCGCGTATGAGATCACCGCCGAACTGCCGGGGCTCGACGAGACAAGCGTCGATGTGAAGCTTGCAAACGGCGTCTTGTCGATCTCGGGCGAGAAGACCGAAGAAAAGGAAGAAAAGAAAGAGGGCTATTATTGTTCCGAGCGCCGCTACGGCTCCTTCCGGCGCGCGTTTCGGGTACCGGAAGGCGTCGATCAGGACAAGATCACGGCGGACTTTGAAAAGGGCGTGTTGAGAATCAAGCTGCCCAAAACGCCCGAGTCGAAGAAGGAAGAGAAAAAAATCGAGATCGCCGCCAAGTAGCGCCCAAGCCAAGTAGCGCCCAAGTAACGTCCAAGCAGCGCCGCGTTCTCGACGCGGACTGAGGCCGCCTAAGATCGCCAGCCGGCGCGCCGTTGCGGCGCGCCCGCGATCTCCGGCTTGTGCGCCGGCCGCTGCATCAGCCGGGGCAGCACCAGATGCGGCAGCACGCCTTCGCGGATCACGGCGCGCCGCAGCGGACCGAGCGCCGCCATGGCGATGAAGCCTGCGCCGCGCAGCAAATCCACCGGCAGATAGGGAATGATCAGCGAGCGGTTGAGCAGGTCGACGCCATGCGTCCTGAAGCCGATGTCGGCGCGCCGGTGACGATCGTAGCGTGCGAGCGCGCGTGATAATTCGCGCGGGTTCTTGAGATCGACGCTGGCCAGGCAATCCTCGAGATCAGCCACGTCGCGCAGACTGAGATTCAGCCCTTGCGCGCCGATCGGCGGAAAGATGTGGCATGTCTCGCCGACGAGCGCGAGGCGCCCCGTCGCATGTTTCGACACCTGCATGCCGCCCATCCGGAACTGCCCGATGTCGCCTTCGATGCGCATCGCGCCAAGTTCCGATTTGGCGTAGTCCTCGATTTCATATTCGAGTTCCTCGCGCGGCTTGGCGAGGCGGCGTCGCGCTTCGGCGACGCTCATCAGCCAGACGAGGCTGGAGCGATTTGGCGAATCGTCCCGCGCGGGCAGCGGCACCAGCGTAAAGGGGCCCGAGCGCGTGTGATATTCCGTCGAGATATTTTCGTGCGGAAACTCGTGACGCAGCGCCATGGTGAGCGCGATCTGCGGATAGGTCCATTCCTTCACGTCGATGCCGGCCGCCGCGCGGGCGCGACTGTTGCGCCCATCGGCGGCGACGATGAACTCCGCCTCGAAGCGTCGTCCGTCGGCGAGAATGGCGACGGCGCCGTCGCTGTTGAATTCATAATCCGCGATGTCGGCGTCGACGATCTCGATCTCGGGCCGGTCGCGGCAGAAATCCAGCAGGATGGCGACGAGGTCGTCGTTCGAAACATTGACGCCGAGCGCGGGCAGGCCGATTTCGCGGGCGCGCAGGCTCAGCTCCGGCACCGGCAGAAACTGATCGGTGTCGTCGATCATGCGGATCGCTTCGACGGCGCAGCCGCGCGCCCTGACGCGCTCGAGCGCGCCAAGCGCGTCCAGAAACCTCACGGATGCTTCAAACAGCGCGACGGTGCGTCCCGGCAGCGGCGGCGGAATTCTTCCGACGAGCCGCGTCTTGAACCCCGCGCGCGCAAAGGCCAGCGCCGCCGCCATCCCGGTCGAGCCGGCGCCGGCGATGAGAATTTCAGATCGAATATTGTTTTGCGCCGGTTCCATCTCGCGTCATCTCCTCAGCTTGTTATAGCGGGAGACTCGGTGAAGCGCGAGCGGGAGACTTTGGTTTGGCGCGACGGGCGGTGTAGTCTCGCGTCCCGCTTCTCTAGCCATCCCGGCCCCGTGACGTCCTCACGCCTCATTGGCCTTTCGGTCCATCTTTTCACGGCGAGCGGCGCGGCGTTCGGAATGATCGCACTGTTCTTCGCGGCGGATGGCCATTTTGCCGCAATGTTCGCCTGGCTCGGCGTGGCTCTGGTCATCGACGCCGTTGACGGCGCGCTGGCCCGGCGTTTCAGGGTCGTCGAAACCGCGCCTTTCATCGACGGCGTCGCCCTCGACCTCGTCGTCGACTTCCTCAACTATGTGGTCACGCCGCTCGTGGCGCTGTGGCGTTCCGGCGTTATGGAGCCTGCCGTCGCCGTCGCCGTCTGCGCTGGAGTCTGCGCCTGTTCGGCGCTCTATTTCGCCGATCGGCGGATGAAGACCGCCGATTACTGGTTTCGCGGATTTCCCGCGCTTTGGAACGTCGTCGTCTTCTATCTTCTTGTGTTGCGGCCGCCTGCGCTCGTAACGCTTGCGGTTGTTGTTGCGGCGGCGGCGTTGATGTTCGCCCCGATCGTCTTCGTCCATCCGCTGCGCGTGAAGCGTCTGCGCGCTGTGACAATCGTTGTAACGATGATTTGGGGCGCGTCGGCGATCATGGCGGTCGCCCAGGATCTCGCGACGGCCGTTTTCGGCGTGAAGGCGGCTCTGGTCGCGACAGGGTGCTATTTTCTTGCTTTGCCGTTCTTTCGCGAGGGCGGCGCAATTGCGGAGGGAGAGGTCGATGGTTAAGGCGATTCGCGTGCATCAGCCTGGCGGACCGGAAGCGCTTGTCTTGGAGGATGTCGATCTGCCGTCGCCGGCGGACCACGAAGTGCAGATCCGCCATGGCGCCATTGGCGTCAATTTCATCGACATCTACCGCCGCACCGGAGCCTACCCGGCCGAATATCCGTTCATTCCCGGACATGAGGGCGCCGGCGAAGTGATCGCCGTCGGCAAGAATGTAAAGAATTTCAAGGTTGGCGACCGGGTCGCCTATGTCGGCGCGCTCGGCGGCTATTCCGAAGCGCGCAACATCGCCGCCGACTCTCTGATCCATCTGCCGAAATCCTTCAGCTATGAACAGGGCGCGGTGATGATGCTGAAGGGGCTGACCGCGCAATATCTGCTGCGCAGGACCTTCAAGGTGAAGAAAGGCGATCGCGTCCTCGTCCACGCCGGCGCCGGCGGCGTCGGGCAAATCCTCTGCCAATGGGCGAGCGCGCTCGGCGCCAAGGTCATTGCCACGGTCGGCTCTCCGGAAAAGGCGAAGATCGCCGAGGAGGCGGGGACGCGGCACACGATCCTCTATCGCGAGGAGAACTTCGTCGAGCGCGTGCGCGACTTCACGAAAGGCAAGCTGTGCGACGTGGTCTATGACGGCGTGGGCCGCGCGACCTTCCCCGCGTCGCTCGACTGTTTGAAGCCGTTCGGCATGTTCGTCAGTTTCGGCTCGGCCTCCGGTCCGATCGCGGCGTTCGACATCGGCCTGTTGGCGCTGAAGGGCTCGCTCTACGCCACGCGCCCCTCGCTTTTCACCCATATCGCCGGGCGACGCGATTATGAGGAGATGATGGACGATCTGGTTCGCGCCGCGAAGCGGGGCTACGTGAAGCTGGCCGACCCTGTGCGCTTTCCGCTCGCCGACGCGGCCAAAGTCCACGCCGCGCTCGAATCACGCGTCACCAGCGGCTCCATGGTCCTCATTCCATGATTTCGCCATGATGCGACAAGGCGGAAACCGCGTTTCGGCGACAAACTTGACATGTGTTGCAATTTCAGCACTGCCCTGATCGGCTGTTCTACAAGGCATTGTTTACGAAGCGGGATTTTGCACCGCGAGGACGCCTTTGATGGCGCGATTCGGCGGGTTTTCCCCGCTTTTCGCTGCATCGAAGCGAAGGGTCGACAATTTCGGTCTACGTTTTCGGCGCAAATCGATTATGCTGAGCATGTTCCGGCTTTGAGGTTCCTCCCGCCTCTCGATTAGCCCGAACCGCCTTACAAAACCCGGCGCCCGAGCCGGGTTTTTTTCTTTCCTTCGCTCTGCAACACCGCCGTTTCTATTGCAATTTTTCGGGAACAGCCCCATCCTTGGGGTGCGGCCGGCTCTCTTGCGGGCTTTCGGGCCGCGAAGCATGAGGGTTGCAACGCTGTCGACAGGTGTTCTTCCGGGGGCGGGACCTGGTCCGCTCCGGCCGGAAATTGGCGCAGGAGCGTCGTTGGCCGGCTTAATCGTGCAAAAGGTTCTCGCTAGCCTGGACGAAACCAAGGCCGAGGACATCGTCTCCATCGATCTGCGCGGAAAGACGGCTCTCGCCGATGACATGATCATCGCGACGGGACGATCGACCGTGCATGTCGGCGCCATCGCCGACAAGGTCATCAAGGCCCTGAAGGCCGCAGGCGTCGTTGCGCCGCGCGTCGAAGGCCTCTCCCAGTGCGACTGGGTGCTGATCGACGCCGGCGACGTCATCGTCCATATCTTTCGTCCCGAGGTGCGCCAGTTCTACAATCTCGAAAAGATGTGGGGCGGCGACCGTCCGGTGGAGATTCGCCTGGTCTGACGAAGGTCGACCGGGCGTTCCTCCGGAATTGCTCGTGAGTCCTCTCGTTTCGCCTGGCGCCGGATGAAAATCGGACTGATCTGCGTCGGCCGCCTGAAGGCCGGCCCGGAGCGAGAGCTGTACGCGCGCTACGCCGAGCGCATCGGCGCCTTTCGGCGGCTCGGCCTCGAAGGACTCGAACTCAAGGAAATCGAGGAGAGCAAGGCCGCCGCGCCGGCCGAGCGGTCGTCGCGCGAGGGGACGGAACTGCTCGCGGCGCTGACGGCCGATCCCCGGCTTGCGGCGTTCGACGAACGGGGCAGGGCGGCCACGAGCCCGGAATTCGCGCAATTCATCGCCACGGAACGCGACCGCGGCTGCAAGGCGCTCTGGTTTGCGATCGGCGGCTCAGAGGGCCTCGACGAGAGGGTGCGCGCACGGGCCGCCGCCATTTTCTCGTTCGGCGCGATGACGCTGCCGCACCAGTTGGCGCGCATTCTCGCCGCCGAGCAGATCTATCGGGCGATGACGATTTTGTCTGGCCATCCGTATCACCGGGCCTGATCGTTATTTCGGCCCGGCCGACTCGCGCAGGTATCGTCCCTTCGCCCACCCGCGCCTGTTGGCGGACGGGTCTTCGACCTGACACCAGCGTTCGCCGCGATCGTTCCTGCAGCCGTGATTCTTGAGAATCGCGCCGCGGGCGAGCCCGCCGACGCGCTTCGCGCGGGGGGAAGGGCCATCGCGCAGACTGAGGCTGTCGCCGGCGGCGAGACCGAAAACTTCCCAGTAGTCCGGGCCGCCGGTAAGTCCGTCGGCAAAGTCGGGACCCCTGGCGTCCGTCGCGCTTTTCTGTCCTAAGTCGATGGCGAGCCTGTAGTTCGCGACGGTCCCGCGCCGCGCCGCGCTGCGCATCAGATAGACACGCGCCGTATAGTCGCCGGCGACAGGCGCCGTTCCCGAGAAATCCTTTCCGGACGTCGAGCCGATGAACATCGCCGCGTCCGCGCCTGGCGCAATCACGTTGAAATAATTGCTGAGCCTGTTCGTCTTGAGGCTCAGCCGCATGGATTCTCCAGCGCCGACGGGAAAGACATAGTCGACATACTCATAGCCCTTGAGTCGGCCCTTCAGCATTGCGCGGCCGTCTGTGAAGGCGACGCGCTCCACGCGCGCGTTCTCGCGCGCGGCGGCGAGCGTCGGAAGCGTCAACGCAGCAAGCGTCGCGATGATGGCGAGACCTCGACTGAACATGCGGTTCCTCCTGGAGCGTCGGACGGCGCTGTCGTCGCCGCCGCGCGGCGGCGACATCCACTCGAAAGATATTGTGGCGCGAGCCGGTGGGGAGAACCCCGACGCCTACGCGCGTGGCCGCCCGAACCGTATCGCCCGCCTTGTCGAAGATCCCGCTTCCTCGCCCGGGCCTTTACCCTCGCGACGCCATGCGCTAAACCCCGGCGGTAACGAGCCCCGGCGTTACTGCGCGGGGCTTTTTCTGTTGGAGATCGAGATACGGCCATGGCGAATGTGGCGGTGGTCGGCGCCCAGTGGGGCGACGAAGGCAAGGGCAAAATCGTCGACTGGCTGTCGCTCGAGGCTGATGTCGTCGTGCGCTTCCAGGGCGGCCATAACGCCGGGCATACGCTCGTCATCGACGGCGTGACCTACAAGCTCGCGCTGTTGCCGTCCGGCATCGTGCGGCCCGGCAAGCTTTCGGTCATCGGCAATGGCGTCGTCGTCGACCCGCATTTTCTGGTCGGGGAAATCGACCGGCTGCGGGAGCAGGGCGTCGAGATCTCGCCGACAAACCTCAAGATTGCGGAGAACGCGCCGCTCATTCTCTCGCTGCATCGTGAGCTCGACTCGCACCGTGAGGAGATGGCCGGCAATGGCGTGAAGATCGGCACCACCAAGCGCGGGATCGGCCCCGCCTATGAGGACAAGGTCGGGCGGCGCTCGATCCGCCTCATGGACCTCGCCGAGCCCGATCTGCTCGACGAAAAGATCGCGCGCGCGCTTGCGCATCACGATCCGCTGCGGCGCGGGCTGGGACTGCCGGCGGTCAACGCGGCAGCTTTGCGCGAGGAGCTGCTGTCCGTCGCGCCGCGCATTCTGCCGTTCATGGACGCCGTTTGGGAGCTGCTCGAGGACAATCGCCGCGCCGGCAAGCGGATCCTGTTCGAGGGCGCGCAGGGCGTGCTGCTCGACGTCGACCACGGCACCTATCCTTACGTCACCTCGTCCAACACCGTGGCCGCGTCGGCGGCGAGCGGTTCGGGGCTCGGCCCCGGCGCCATCGGCTATGTGCTCGGCATCGCCAAGGCCTACACGACGCGGGTTGGCGGCGGCCCGTTCCCGACCGAGCTTCACGACGAGATCGGCGCGCTGATCGGCGATCGCGGCCGCGAATTCGGCACCAATACCGGTCGGCGTCGCCGTTGCGGCTGGTTCGACGCCGTATTGACGCGCCAGGCGGTGAAAACATCCGGGATCAATGGCGTCGCGCTGACGAAGCTCGACATTCTCGACGGTTTCGACGAGATCAGAATCTGCACGCATTACACGCTCGACGGGCAGCGGATCGAGCGCCTGCCGGCCTCGCAGGCGGCGCAGTCGCGGGCGCAGCCGGTCTATGAGAGTTTTCCCGGCTGGAACGAGTCGACGAGCGGCGCGCGCTCCTGGGCGGATCTGCCGGCGCAGGCGATCAAATATGTCCGCCGCATCGAGGAGCTCATCGCGGCGCCGGTCGCTCTGCTGTCGACGAGCCCCGAACGCGACGACACGATCCTCGTGCACAATCCGTTTCAGGATTGACCCATCCCGAACCGCGTCGCGGCTCGCTTCTCCATATCGAGGGGATGGCGCGCCGCAGCGCGATGTCCTGATCGGGCTGCGGCTTTCCCTTCGCGGAAAATTACGGCCTTGCGGCGCTTGGCGCGCTTCGCCATATCGGGCGAAGGAGGAGAGGATATGGAGCCACCCAGCCGGCCTTGTGAGTCAGCCCTGCGTCTGCACGCGCTCGACAGCGAAGATCTTTCGCTCCTCTCGGCGCATCTGCAGGATGCTCTGGTGCGCGTCGGAGACATCGCCTTTGTGCCCGACAAGCGCCGCTTCGCCCTGATGGGGTCCCGTTTCGACTGGGCCGCCGAGCTTGACGGGCGCTTGGAGCGCTGCCGCTGCGGGCTCCATTTCGAGGGCGTCCAGCGCGTGCGCTGCCAAAAAATCTCCCGCGAGCAGCCGGACGTCATCCTCGAACTCCTGGCCGTGACTTTTGAGCCCGACGCCGAGCCGCCGTCTGGCGTCATCCGGCTCTATTTCTCGGGCGGCGCGTCGATCGCGCTCGACGTCGAATGCGTTGAGGCGCAGCTCTGCGACATGGGGCCGCGCTGGAAGGTCGCCGCCCGGCCGATCCATGATTTCAACGGCGAACTTGACGAGAACGCGTCCACAGGGCCATGACAGCCGCACTTCCGGCTGGAGAAAATCATGACCCTGCGTTTGGACGCTGCGGCGCCCGATTTTGAACAGCGTTTCACCTCGTTGCTGGCGATGAAGCGGGAGGCGTCCCAGGACGTCGACGCCACCGTCCGCGGCATTATCGAGGATGTCGTCGCCCGCGGCGATGCGGCGCTCATCGACTATTCCAAGCGTTTCGACCGCATCGATCTCGAGGCAACCGGCATCGCGGTCGCGCGCGAGGAGGTCGCCGCCGCAGAAGCCAAATGTTCGGCCGAACAGCTTGCGGCGCTCGATCTCGCGCTCGAGCGCATCACCGCCTTCCACGAGCGTCAGAAGCCGCAGGATCTGCGTTTTCGCGACGCCGCGGGCGTCGAACTCGGCTGGCGCTGGTCGCCGCTCGACTCGGTTGGCCTCTATGTGCCGGGCGGCACGGCCGCCTATCCGTCTTCCGTTCTTATGAATGTCGTGCCGGCGAAGGTCGCTGGCGTGAAGCGCATCGTCATGGTGGTTCCGACGCCCGGCGGCCATGTGGAGCCGCTGGTGCTCGCCGCCGCGAAACGCTCGGGCATCGACGAGATCTACCGCGTCGGCGGCGCTCAGGCCGTGGCGGCGCTGGCCTATGGCACGAAGACGATTGCGCCTGTCGCCAAGATTGTCGGCCCGGGCAACGCCTGGGTGGCGGCGGCGAAGCGCCGCGTGTTCGGCCAGGTCGGCATCGACATGATCGCCGGACCGTCCGAAGTTTTGGTGCTCGCCGACGCCAGCGCCAATCCCGACTGGATCGCCGCCGATCTGCTCGCGCAGGCCGAGCATGATGAATCCGCTCAATCGATCCTGATCACCGACGACGCCGCGCTCGCCGATGCGGTCGTCGCCGCCGTCGAACGGCATCTCGCGACGCTTTCGCGCAAGGAGATCGCCGGCGCGTCCTGGCGCGACTACGGCGCGACGATCGTCGTGAAATCGTTGTCGGACGCCATTCCGCTGGCCGACCGCATCGCCGCGGAACATCTCGAAATCATCAGCGAGGACGCCGAGGATCTCGCCGCGCGCGTCTCGAACGCCGGCGCGATCTTCATCGGCGCCTATACGCCCGAGGCGGTCGGCGATTATGTCGGCGGCTCGAACCACGTGCTGCCGACGGCGCGTTCGGCGCGCTTTTCGTCGGGCCTGAGCGTGCTCGATTTCGTCAAGCGCACGTCGATCCTGAAATGCGACGCGGACTCGCTGCGCGCCATTGGCGCCGCCGCCGTCACGCTCGGCGACGCCGAAGGCTTGCAGGCCCATGCGCGCTCCGTGTCGATCCGCCTCAATCAGCTCGGGGCGTGAGGGCGTGGAGTCAACCGAGTCGAAGCGGCTGATCTCGGTAACGCTCGACGAAAATTCGATCGGCCGCGGCTCCGCCGATCAGGAACATGAACGCGCGATCGCGATCTATGATCTCTTGGAGGAGAACAGTTTCGCGCTGCTCGGCCACGACGGCGGGCCTTATGCGCTGTCGATTTCGCTCGTCGACGCGAAGCTCGTCTTCAAGGTTTGCGACGCCGACGGCGCCTCGGTCGTCACACACATTCTCTCGCTGACGCCTTTCAGACGCATTCTCAAAGATTACTTCATGGTCTGCGAAAGCTATTACGCGGCGATCCGCCATGCGACGCCGAGCCGGATCGAGGCGATCGACATGGGCCGACGCGGTCTGCACAACGAAGGCGCGCAGCTTCTCCTGGAACGGCTGAAAGGAAAGATCGAAACGGATCAGGACACCGCGCGCCGCTTGTTCACGCTGATCACGGCGCTGCACTGGAAAGGCTGAGCGCAACGCTCTCCCGGCCGAAGACTCGCCGCCGCGCAAGCGACGCCGTATCGACATGATGGACTCATCCGCATGGGCAAAGGTCATTCGAATCACATCGCCGAATTGCGGCTTTCGTTGGCGGCGGAAGGCGGCGAGCTTCTCCGCGCCTTCGTGCGCGAAGCGTCGCTGGTCGAAGGCGTTCCGCCGATGGTCGCGAGCCTGATCGCCGCCGACGCCGAGCAAATCTGGCGGCTGCTCTGTCTGCCGCGCGCCAATGCGGACCGCGCGACCGTTCTTCTGTCGTCATCGAGAGGCGAAGCGCGCGCGCAAATTCTCCTGAACGGGCATTCCCGATTTTCCGCCATCCTCCCGTCGCTCGCCGCGCATGTGCGTCGGGACGCCGGATTGTCCTACCGGGAGCGCGGCGTCGACGGCTGGGAGATCACGCTGCATCGCAGTCTGGAGCCTGCTCGCGAAGCGCTTGGACCGGAGGAGACTGTCGCGGACGCCGCGGCGCCTACGGAAACAGTGGATATCGACGCGCCTCAGCAAGACGATTCGGCGGCGATCGCGCGCTGTTTCCTCGCCGTCTACGGGCGCAATTACGTGCATCGGGAAGTCTTCTCGCCGCAGCGCTACTGGCGGAAAGTCGAGAATGGAGAGCTGATCCCGGTGGTGAGCCGCGACGCGCGCGGCGAGGTGATCGGCCATGTCGCGCTTGAACGAGAGCGCGGCGCGACGATCGCCGAACGCGGCGAGGCCGTCGTGCTGCCGACCTACCGCGGACGCCATCTCCTGGAGCGCATGACCGAGCGCCTGACCGAGGAGGCCGTCAGGCTCGGACTCGTCGGGATTTACGCCGAGCCCGTGACGACACACACCTTCTCGCAGCGTAACGATGAACGCGCCGGCATGCCGACATGCGCCATCCTGCTCGGCGCCGCGCCCGAGAGCTTGCATTCTAAAGATCTGCCTGTGCCGACGGCCGGACAGCGGCAGAGCTTTCTGCTGACGTTCCGGTTCCTGCAATCCGCGCGCACATGCGAGATCGCTGCGCCGCGCGAATATCGCGACGTCATTGCGGCCACCTACGACAGCCTCGGCGTCAGCTTCTCCCTGCGCGAGAGCGGGACGCCGACAGAGACGCGATCGACGACCAGCATCACGGTCAACAACGGAAGTTATGGCAGGATTCGCTTCGAGGCGATTGGCTCGAACGCCGCCGTCGAACTGGCGCAAGCGGTCAGCGACGTCGATGCGCTCGGCGCGCACGCCGTGCAGCTCTCCGCGCATGTCGACGATCCGGGTCTGTCGCTGCTGGTCGAGAGCGCGCACAGTCTGGGATTCTTCTTTTGCGGATTGGCGCCGGCCTTCTCCGATGGCCGCGATCTACTGCTGATGCAGCGCCTGAGCGAACCGCTCGACGTGAAGGCGCTACAACTCTTCACCGATCAGACAAGGGAGCTTGCGGCGTTCATCGAAGCAGACCGTCAGTCGGCGCTGAGCCGGCGATGAAACCGCATTAGCGACGTGGCGCGACCTCAGTCGATTCTTTTCGCCTGCACGCTGAACGCCGTCCGATCGCCAATGGCGGAGGCGATCGCGCGTCACTATTTCGGACGCGAAATCTATTTTGCGTCCGCGGGGCTGAAGCGCGGCGCGCTGGACCCTTTCGCTATAGCCGCGATGGACGAAATCGGCGTCGATATTTCAGGCCACAAGCCGCACACGTTCGAGGATCTCGAAGATTCGAACTTCGATCTGATCGTGACGCTGTCGCCCGAGGCGCATCACAAGGCGCTGGAGTTTACGCGAACCATGGCCGTCGACGTCGTGTATTGGCCAATGCCCGACGCCACCGCCGCCCAGGGCTCACGCGAGGCCATTCTCGACGCCTATCGCGACGTGCGCGAGCGTTTGACCGGGCGGATCAAGGATCTGTTGGGTCCCCGTCAGCAACCGACCGGATGAGTTCGGGCAGGGGGGCTCGGCGTTCAGCCCGATTTCTTCATCTGCGGGCAAAAACGTTGCGCAAAGGCGATCAATGCGCGATCTGATCCGTGTCGGCCGATGAAGGAGAGCGCAACCGGCACGTCGTTCGTCGGCAGCGGCAGGCTGATCTGCGGCAGGTCGAAAAAGCTCGCAATCAGAAACAGCCGCATCATCTGGTAGCGTTTGGCGTCGAGCGTCTCTTCGCTTTCGGTGAGGAGCGGCGCGCGAAATGGCGTCGTTGGCGACACGATGAAGCCTCGCTTGTCGAGGATCGCGTCGATTTTCTTGCGCGCCTCCGCGCGGAAAGCTTCAGCGGCGTTCTTTTGGTCGAGCGTGACTTTGGCCGCATAGGCGAAACGCTGCTCGACGCCCTTGCCGAAGGTCGGGCTGTTGGCGGCGATCCACGCGCCGTGCGCGGCCCAGGCCTCGAAGGCCTGCATATTGCGGAAGTGCCCGAGCGCGGTTTTGAAGAAATCCTCGCCGAGCGTCGCTTCGCGCCAGGCGCCGAAGGCCTTGAGGGCGTCGATCGGCTCCGCCGCCGCCGACGCGAAATCCATTTCGACGCCCGAGAAGGCGTCTGTGAGCAGCACCGCTTCACCGACCTCGGCGTTCTTCGCGTCCGGCGGCAACAACGCCTCGCCGATGGTCGCCATGACGTCGATGTCGCGGGCGAACCAGCCGATGGCGTCGAACGAAGGCGCAAGCGGAATGACGCCGTCCATCGGCGCTGCGCCATGCGACGCGCGAAAGCCAAGGACACCGCAAAAGGCGGCCGGCGCCCGGCAGGAGCCGGCGGTGTCGGTGCCGATGGCGAAATTGACCTGTCCGGCCGCGACCGCGACCGCCGAGCCTGAAGACGAGCCGCCGGGATGACGATCTTGCGCGGCAGGATTGATCGGCGTGCCGTAATGCGGATTGGCGCCGAGCAGGCTATAGGCCATCTCGTCCATATTGGTTTTGCCGACGAGCCGCGCGCTGGCGTCGAGCAGGCGGTCGACGACAGGCGCATTGCTCTGGGCGGGCGGATGCGTCGCGGCCCATTTCGGATGGCCATTGGTCGAAACGTGCCCCGCGACGTCGATGTTCTCTTTGACGACGAAGGTCGCGCCGGACAGAGGCCCTGGCGTTTCCGCGCTCTGGTTCAGAACGACGGAGAGCGCGCCGAGACCAACTTTCATCGCGGCATCCTTCCTTAAGGCGAATCTGGCGAGAGCAGGCGCGGCGGGATCTTATGGAATAGCGCCCCAGGACGACGACTATACTGAAGAATGTGGCGAGACGAAATATGCGCGCAGCCGAACAACGCTCTCTGTTGCGCGCGCCGCAGGCTTACGTCAAATTGCCGGCTGCGGCGCGCGACCGTTGGAGGCGCAATATGGATGAATTCGGCGGGGGATTTCTGCGCAACGCCATGATCGGCTTTGCGTTGGCTTTGGCCTTTTCCATCATCTACGTCTGGTACACCCGATAGGCGACAGTCGCCGCTTCGGCGAACCTGCCCGCGGTCAAAAAATCTGCGGCTTGGCGATCATCAGCCAGATGATCGTCATGACCGCGGCGAATGCGGGAAAGCCGAACGCGAACCACCACCAGAAAAATCTGTGGTAGCTCTGCGGCAGCGGTTCGTTCGCCGCCGCCGCGGCTTGAGCGATGTCGCGCATGCGCATCTGCATCCAGACGACGGGCAGCCAGAACGCGCCGGTAAAGAGATAGAGCGCGATCGAGAGCGCGACCCACCCTTCGGTCAGCGATAAGCCCGCCAGCCAGGTGAGAGCGACGCCCGTGATGGGCTGCACCACGACGGCCGAGGTGGTGAAGATGAAGTCGGCGATCACGACGATGCGCGCGACCCCGGCGATCACCGGCGCAGAACGCGTCATATGCGCCATCACCATGAAGAAGGCGATTCCGGCGCCGGTGCCCAGCAAAACCGTGGCCCCGACGATGTGAATGTATTTGAGGATGAGATAGGTCAACGGTCCTCGACAATCGCCAGAGCAACGAGGTTCAGCGCCATCGCCGGCCAGATCTTCAACATCGGCCCCAGCGGCTCCATCCAGAGTCGCGGCATAAGGATCGTGCCGACGATGAGGTAAACCACGGATACGATGAGCGCCGCGACAAGCGCAACTTTCGACGTGCGGCGAAAGGCGATGGCGACGCCGATGATCAGATCGGTTGACGCCCCCGCGATGACGGTCAGCGGCGCGATCGGACCCGACATGCCGCCTTCATACAGGAGATCGAGGCCGATCTTCCAACCCGGCCCGAACGAGACCAATGCGGTCGAAATCCATAACAGCGCGGTCACGGCGAAAATGAGCGGTTTGAGCGCGTAGATGCGGGCGAACCATTTCTCGCGCACGTCCGCGGGCTCGGCCGTGAGCGCCGCGTCGAGCGACTGCGGCCTTATGCCCGTCAGGCTCGTCCACGCCGTCGGATCGCCGACGCCGCCGTGCGCCATTTCCTTTTTTGCGATCTCGCGGACCGGCGTCCGCCAGCCGAGCCAGGCGACGAAATCGCCGAGCCGATACATCACATCGATCAGCCGGTCCGATACGTTCACGAGCCGGGCGGGACGCCAGCCGAGCCACCGGCGATAGGTCGCGACCGCTTCATTGAAGGTCAGACGGTCCGGTCCAACAAGCTCCAGTTCAACGCGCGCAGGGGCCGAAGTCGAAAGAAAGAAGAGCGCCGTCGCGACGACGTCGTCGAGCTGCACGATCTGGAGTTCGCCGGCGTTCTTGAAGCGCGGGAGGATCGGCATCGCCGCCAATCCGCGAAACAGCGCGCTTCCGCCGTAGGCGCGACGCCCGACCACGACGGATGGGCGAAGAATGACCCAGTCGAGTGCCATCGCCTTCAGCGCCGCGTCTCCCTCGGCCTTGCTTCGCGAAAACTCGCTCGGCGTTTGCCGGTCGACGCCGACGGCGGAAAAGTGAATGACGCGTTTGACGCCGGCCTGTTCGCAAGCGGCGTAGAGCGTCGAAGGACCCCTCACATGCGCCGCGTCGGTCGAATCGGAACCGCTTTGGCCGAGCACGCCCGCGCAATTGATGACCGCGTCGACGCCTTCAAGATGCTGCGTCCATTGCTCCGCGGCGTCGATCGTTCGCAAATCGAGAGGCGCCCATTGCGCTTGCGGAAATTGCCGCCGAACGCTCGCGCGTCCGCGCGAAACGGCGATCACCGAATGACCGGTCGAGAGAAGTTTCGCGAGAATGCTCGATCCGATGAGGCCGGTCGCGCCAAGCAGAAGAATTTTCATCGGCGCGTCCGGGCTGTCATGGCGCTCGCGATCTTACGGCGCGCGGAACGCAGCGCCTGTGATCGGCGCGCAAGCCGCGTCAGAGCTCTTCTGTATAAGGCGCAATCGCGAACTGCAACGTTTTGACGATGGCGCTTGCGACATAAGCCGACGCGCAAACGAATGCGGCCGTGGTCGCGCTCCATGTCGCTGCGTCAGAGCGTCGGCGAGAAGACAGTTTGATCGCCCAAGCAAGCCGCAACAAAACCGAACGTCGTCTTTAGCGCAGCATTCGGTAGATGATGCTGAATAGTCCGGCGTTCACCGTCGCCAGCAGAAAGACGATCAGCAGCGTCTCGGCCAGTCGGCCAAAATCATGTTGTTGAGGCATGTGCGCCTCGCACGTCACATTACAGAGCGGCAGGCTACGTAGGGCGTTCGGACGCAGCGACAATGCGCGATGCGCGTCTTTCGCGTAGGCGCTTCGTCGTCCGAGCCGGCGCCGGGACAGGCGCTCACAATGTTTCATGACGCGTCTCGCCGCGACGCTCTTCGCGTCATGGACCGCGCGACGTCGCCGATCGCTTCCGGCCGGCGGCTCCGGCAGCGCTCCGTCCGCTTCATCAGCGGAAGCTGGAGCCGCGGCGCCCTTGCCGCCGGCCGGCGCGCTGTTGCTCTGCAGCACATAGCGCCATTAGCGGCGATGAATGTTCATTTCTGAGGCGAGGACACCCAGAAACAGAGCGGCAATACCGCATCGCGGTATCGCCTGCATATTAGGGCACAAGGAAATCGTTGCTTAGCTGGCAATCGTGCGCGCCGGCTTGAAGAGAGGCCGCCTGTTGATGAAGGAGGCGTCTCTGTCCCGACGCAGCCAGGAAAAGCGCAGCAATTGACGAGGAGATTGATGTGAAAACCGTTTTGGTCATCGCTTACCTGATGGGCGGTCACGTCATCGAGACGGAAACGATCGACGCCACGAATATGGACGCGTGCAAGGTGACGAAGGAGATGGCGCTCGCCGAAAAGACGCCGATTACGACCCGCTATGGCGCGAACGTCGTCATCGCCGCCGAGTGCAAAGAACTGTCCGCTTCCGCTCAGGCGAATATCCGCAAACCGGCGCTTTGACGATCGGATGAGCGCGGCGCGCGGCGATAAACGCGCGCCGCGGCGCTTGCCGATCGATCTTGCAGACCGATCTTGCCGACCGAGAAGCGGCCGGCCGGCGGGCGCATCGACCGGCTCGCCTGTCAGGCCTTCCGCAATTTTGTTTTTTCCCCTCGCTTGCGGAAGGCGTGCATATACCAGCCCGCGCCCAGGGCGAGCGCGACAGCTGTGGCGACGCCCACAGCGGCCCATGACCGTAAGAACTCTTCGCCGACAGAGAAGGCGAAACGGGCGTTGTATTCTTTGCGTCCGTCTTCGCTGCGGGCCCGCACCAGAGCGACATAGTCGCCTTCTTTCTTGAAGTCGTGCTGGAGCTGAATGACCCCCGTCTGGAATCGCGCGGGCGGAAGATGGGCCACCGTCGGCGCAGCCGCTTCGTCGCCATTCGGATCCGCCTCGACGATGCGGATCTCAACCATCATGTCGCGCAATTCGTCCTGCATCGTGTCGATGACGATCGTCGTCGGGCCCGTTTCGGGAATGTCCTCGCAGAACTGGCTTCTCGACTGCGTCGGTTGATAGAAGCTGAAGGTGATGACGTTGGGGCCCATCTGGGCCGCGCATTCCCGGACTTTCTGGAAAGCCTTGGCGGAATCCCGACGCACAGCCTGCGCGTCGGCGCGCGCGGTCAAGCTGATCGCCGCCAAGAGGATGAACAGGAGCCTGATCATAAGCATGTCACTCACTCGTCGTTGACAACTGCCGCTCTACGTTCAACCGCCGCCCCATCGCTGCGTGGACCTTGCCGCCAGGAACGCCTCGATCAGGGCGCGCCGCGGGCGCGCATTCAGGCGTGCCCCGGCCGGCCGAACCCATACCCTACCAAGTTAAGCGGGGTCGCGCTCCATGATGCTCCGATGGCGCGCCGAAATTGACACGCCGGCCGTCGCGCGCTCGAGACCGACTTGCCCAACACGCGCGCGCGATGCGAGAAGACGCCGCATGACGCATAGCGCCGTTCTCGAGCCCATTCCGCCGCGATTCAATCTCGCCCGATACTGCCTTGCTGAAAATGCGCGGCTGCGGCCGGATTCGGCGGCGCTCACGATTGTCGGCGACGCCGGAGCCCAGCGATGGAGCCATGGCGAACTCGATCTCAAGGTGCGGCGGCTCGCCGCCGGCCTGCGCGGTCTCGGCTTGCCGAAGGGCGCGCGGGTGATGATCCGGATGGGCAATGAGGCGAATGCGGCGCTCGCTTATTTCGCGTCGATCGCCGCCGGCTATGTGGCGCTGCTCGCATCTTCGCAGCTGACCTTCGAGGAGGCCGAATTCCTGGCGCGCGACTGCGCGGCGTCGGCGCTGGCGCTGGGCACCGCCTTCGAAGACGAGCCGCATCGCGGCGGCTTCCACGTCCTGCGCGGCGCCGATCTGTCGCGGCTCGCCGAGAGCGCGCCGCTCGACGACTATGCCGACACCGCGGCCGACGATCCAGCCTATCTCGTTTACACTTCCGGCACGACGAGCAGGCCGAAAGGCGTATTGCACGCCCATCGCGCCGCCTGGGGCCGCAGGCCGATGCGCGCGCATTGGACGGGACTCGGCCCCAGCGACGTGATGCTGCATGCGGGCGCGATCAACTGGACCTATACGCTCGGCGTCGGCGTCGTCGATCCGCTGTCGGCGGGGGCGAGCGCGGTGCTCTACAACGGGCATCCGGATCCCGCCGCATGGCCGCGCCTCATCGAAACCTATCGCGCGACGATCTTCGCCGCGGTGCCGGGCGTATTTCGGCAGATCCTGAAATATGGCGCGCCGGAGACCGCCAATCTCGCGAGCCTGCGCCACGCGCTGTCCGCCGGCGCGGCGCTGCCCTCGAGCCTGCTCGCCGAATGGCGCGCGCGGACGGGGACGGAGATCTACGAAGCCTTCGGCATGAGCGAGATTTCGACGTTCGTCTCGAGCGGACCGACGACGCCGGTGCGCCCGGACTCGCCCGGGAGGCCGCAGCCGGGGCGGGCGGTCGCGGCGCTGCCGCAGGACGGCGGCGAGACGACGCCGCTGCCGCCCGGCGAAACCGGCCTGCTCGCCGTGCGCCGCGACGATGCGGGCATGATGCTTGGCTACTGGAATCGTCCGGAGGAGGAGCGCGAGGCTTATCGCGGCGAATGGTTCGTTTCCGGCGATCTCGTCGAGTTCGACGCGGACGGCTACATGTGGCGCCACGGCCGGGCCGATGAGGTCATGAACGCCGGCGGCTACCGCGTTTCGCCGGCGGAAGTCGAGAAGCGGCTGCTCGAGATTGCCGGCGTCGTCGACGCGGCGGCGGCGGAGCGGCCGGGGCGCGACGCGACGGCGACGATCATCAAGGCCTATGTGGTGACGGGCGACGGCGCGGCGCAGGACGAGGCGGCGATCCTCGACTATTGTCACGCGCATCTCGCCGCCTACAAATGTCCGCGCGCGGTCGTCTTCCTCGACGCGCTTCCGCGGAACGCCAACGGCAAACTCAACCGCGCGGCGCTGCCGTAAATAATAGGGCCCGAAGGTTCGCCGGGGCGAACGGCGAACGATCGGGCCCCATGTCCGCTCACAGGGAGGAGCGCGGACGTCCGTGATTTTACTGGGCCGACGCTCTCAGGAGTTCGGCGCCTCCGTTCGGGCGGGCAAGCCGGCCTCGAGCGCGTTTTTTGGTCTTGGTCAGCGGAGCCTTCCCGTTGATGGCCGCCTTCATGTTGGGCGACGCCTTGAAGGTGATGACCCGCCGGGCGTCGATCGGCACCGGCGCGCCGGTGCGCGGATTTCTGCCGGCGCGCTCGCGCTTGGTGCGCACCAGGAACGAACCGAAGTCATGCAGCTTGAGCGATTCACCGGACGCGAGCGTCTCGACCATCTCCTCGATCACCAGATCCGTGAGGCGTTTGGCTTCTCGGCGGGAAATGCCCTCGAGCCGACGATGGATGGCGAGCGCGATATCCTCGCGCGTGAGCGTGCCGCGCGGCCCCTCTTCGTCTACGGGCGTGTCGTGTTTCACTTCGCCGCCATGGGCGCGAACATCGGCGCGTGTGGCGAAACTCTTCGGCATCACTTTTGGATTGGCGATCGACATTAGCGCTCTAATCCCCAGTTTTTGGGCCGCAAAGCGTAGCCTTGGCTTGTCGCTTGCTGGCCGTGGGATTGCGCCGACGTTGCGTCAGAACCTGATTGCTCAGTTGTGCGGCAGGTCACACTGCCGAAAGACTTTCGTCGCAATGCGCATCTGAGGCATCGACTACGGTCGCCGCACGTTCCAATTTGACGCAACCCGGCGCAATATCACACTTATCTGCAGGTAGCGTGCTAGGCGACGGCTCTTGTGCCGAACCGTTGCGGATTCAGGATTCACAGGGATCTCGCGGGCAATTGGTCAGATGGGTGCGTGGCGAGCAGCCTTCGATATGTGTCATTTTGGAGCGTCGCGGGAAGGCGGCGCACAGGCCTGTGCGAAAATGAAACGCACGGTTGTCGCGCGCGCAGGCCCTGAGCGCCGCGCCGTCACGGCAAAGCTGACTGACCGATGAATGGCGCGGCCATGTCCGGTTCAGACGACCTTCGCCAAATTGCGCGTATCGGGCGCCAATCCCGACGGCGCCTCAGAGGACCAGAGCCAACCATGCCGCGTCAGCCTTACGTCCTCGCATTTCTGGCTGCGCTCGCTGCATCTCCGGCCCTAGCGTGGGATGGGGAATATGACGGTCCGGGGCGCGACGCGCCCTTTTACCGGAGCGAGAGCTTCGGTCACGGCTATGATCCGTATGACGACGGCGCAGAGGCTTGGTTCGCGCCCAACGGCGGGTCCTGGGCGGATCACGCCGACGCCTATTACGGATATGGCGAATGCCGGTTTCTAAGAGAGCCGGTTTTTGGTCAGCGGGGCGAGGTTGTCGACTATCGCCAGGTTCGAGTTTGCGATTAACCGACGATCGCGCCGCGCTGTCCGTCGCCGGAATCCCCGCCCCTCTCGCGCGGCGACGGGCAAAGGCCTCCCGGAGCAATCCGGGAGGCCTTTTTCTCTGACAGTCGCCTTTGGAGGCCCCGGCCTAAATCGGACGGAGGCCGAGCGCCTTGCCTTCCTTGGCGTCGCGTCGCCAGACGCCATCCGCGTCCTTGTCAAAATGCGCCTTGTGCCCCTTGCGCGCGGTGAGCACGAGACGTCCGCGATCGACGCTCCAGCCGATCGGATCGAAGATGACGACGCCATTGTCGCGGCAGGCGGGCGCGAGCTGCGCCTTCAGGCCGGCGCGGCTGCGAGCGCGCGTCTCGAGAGTCAGCATGCAGCCCGTGTCCTTGTCGCCTTCGCGGAGAATCGAGTAGCGACCTGCGGCCTCCGCCGAACTCGCGGCATGCGCCAGCGACGCGGAGACGCTCGCAGCGGCGACGAGAACGAGCCAGATCCAACGCGGCCGTCGCCAAGAAAGTATCGCTCTTTGCCCCATTGCCTCCACCCTCATGACATTGCCCCACTTTGCCTTCTTCCCGACCTGCGGCCAAGCCGATTCGATCCCACCCGCGTCAAAGTGCGGCAGGCGCGCCTTTTGCGCGCCAAGCCGCGTCGAGCTATCAATTTTAGGCGGCGCAGCTCGGCGGCGAGGGAGTCAGTAGCATGGACCCAGCGTCCCTGGCCTTGGCCGAACGATCCGCGCCCCGCTACACGAGCTACCCCACCGCGCCGCATTTCTCCAAGTCGATCGGCTGCGGCGAGACGCAGTCGTGGCTGGCGAGCCTCGCTCCGGAGGCGTCGCTCTCGCTCTACCTCCACGTCCCGTTTTGCGCCGAGATTTGCGCCTATTGCGGCTGTCACACCAAGGCCGTGCGTCAGGACGCGCCGCTCGAGGCCTATGTGGAGACGCTCAAGAGCGAAATCGCTCTCACCTCGCGGGCGACGCGCGCGCGGCGCGTCACGAGCATCCACTGGGGCGGCGGCACCCCCGGAATTATCGGCGCTTCGCGCTTTGCGGCGGTCGTTTCAGTCCTGCGCGATCATTTCGATCTTTCCTCTGGAACAGAGCACGCGATCGAGCTCGATCCGCGCCTTCTCGAGGCCGATCTCGTCGAGGCGCTCGGCGCCGCCGGCGTTACGCGCGCGTCGCTCGGCGTGCAGGACCTGAACGCGCATGTGCAGGAGGCGTCGGGGCGGATACAACCCTATGAGACGGTGGCGCGCGCCGTGCAACTGCTGCGCGACGGCGGCGTGACGGCGATCAATCTGGACCTTATGTATGGTCTGCCGAAACAGAGCGTCGAAGACGCCGCGCGGACCGCTTCGCTCGCGGCGTCGCTCCAACCGCAGAGGCTTGCGGTTTTCGGCTATGCGCATGTGCCCTGGTTCAAGTCAAATCAGAAACTGATCGACGCGGCCGCATTGCCCGGCGCCGGCGAGCGCCTCGCACAGGCGGCGACCATGCGCGAGACCCTCGAAAATGCGGGTTTCGTCGCCATCGGGCTCGATCATTTTGCGCGTCCCGACGATCCGCTCGCGGTCGCCGCGCGCGAAAAGCGCATGCGCCGCAATTTTCAGGGGTACACGACCGACGCCGCCGATGCGCTGCTGCCGTTCGGCGTGTCATCGATCGGACGTCTGCCGCAGGGCTATGTGGGCAACGCCGCTGACCTTGCAGGCTGGCGACGCGCGATCGAGTCGGCGCGCTTTGCCACGACGCGCGGTCTCGCCTTCACCCGCGAGGATATCGCCCGCGCCGAGCTCATCGAGCGGCTGATGTGCGATTTCGACGTCGATTTCGGCGCCGTGGCGGCGCGCCACGGCTATGCGGAGCAGGCGTTCGACTCGGCGCAGGCGTCGCTCGATGCGCTCGCCGCCGACGGCGTCATCGAGCTGTGGCGTCGGCGCGTCGCCGTCACGGAGCGCGGAAAGCCCTTCGTTCGCCTTGTCGCCGCCGCCTTCGACGCTTACCTGCAGGCTGCGCCGGCCCGCCACTCCTCGGCGGTGTGAAGGCGATTCGGCAAGGAGGCGTTCATGACGCCGCTTACGCTTTTTCTCGCAAAACTGATCGGCGCCTATGCGCTGATCATGTCCGCCTGGATGCTCGTGCGCCGCGACGTGGCGCTGGAGATGATCGAGAGCATTTCGCGCAATCCCGTCGCGATCGCCTTCATCGGCATGATACGGTTGGCGATCGGCCTCGCGATCGTGATCGGCCATGACGTCTGGAGCGACGGCATGGCGGCGCTCGTCTCGCTGGTGGGCTGGATTATTCTGATCAGCGGCATGCTGACGCTGTTCCTGCCGCCGCAGAAGGTGCGCGAGATCTTCTCCGGCATGGGCTACGAAAAGCGCTATCCGGCATTCGCGCTTGTCTCCTTCGCGCTCGGCGGCGCGCTGCTGATCGCTGGCTTCAGCGCCTGACGCGGCCAATATTGGCGCTTGTTCGCTGGCGGCGTCTCCGTCATCGTGACGCCTCGATTCGAACCTTGGCCGATGCCCGTCTGGACGCCCGAACAGGATCAAGCGCTGACCGGAGTTGCGCGCTGGCTTGAAACGCCGGGCGCGCGCCAGGTTTTTCGCCTGTTCGGTTATGCGGGAACCGGCAAGTCGACATTGGCGCGCCACCTCGCCGAACATGTCGACGGCGATGTGGCCTTCGCGGCGTTCACCGGCAAGGCGGCGCTCGTCATGCGCTCCAAGGGCTGCAAGGACGCGCGCACGATCCACAGCCTGATCTATCGTCCGACCGAGACCGAGACCGAGACCGAGGAGCCGTCCTTCGTCCTCAACGACGACAGCGATGCGGCGCATGCGAAGCTTATCGTCATCGACGAATGTTCGATGGTCGACGAGGAACTCGGCCGCGATCTTCTCTCCTTCGGCAAGAAGGTGCTTGTGCTCGGCGATCCGGCGCAATTGCCGCCAGTGAAGGGCGGCGGATTCTTCACTGAAGCCGAACCCGACGTGATGCTCAAAGAGGTGCATCGGCAGGCGGCGGACAATCCGATTATCCGACTGTCGATGGCGATCAGGGCGGGCGACGGCGTCGACTACGGCGTCTTCGGCGACACGCGCGTCGTCGGCCGCGAGTCGCTCGATCCCGCGCTCGTCACCGGCGCCGATCAGGTGCTTGTCGGCTTAAACAAGACGCGGCGCGCCTATAACGCGCGCTTGCGCCAGCTGCGCGGCTTCACCGGGGAGTTGCCGAATTCGGGCGAGAAGCTCGTCTGCTTGCGCAACAATCGCAAGAAGGGGCTTCTGAACGGCGCGCTGTTCTCGGTGAAGAGCGCCGGCGCCCTGCGCCGCGGAAAGGTCAGGATGCTGGTGACGCCGGAGGAGGGCGAAGGCGCCAAGTTTCAGCGCGTCGCGGTCATCCCGCAGCTGTTCGGCGCCGAAAGCGATGTTCCCTATGCGCTCCGCAAGGATTCCGACGAGTTCGATTTCGGCTATGCGCTGACGGTGCACAAGGCCCAGGGTTCGCAGTGGGACGACGTGACGTTGTTCGATGAATCTTCCGCCTTCCGCGAACATCGGGCGCGCTGGCTTTACACAGGCGTGACGCGCGCGGCGAAAAAGCTGACGCTCGTCATGTGACGCCGGTCTGTCGTCGCGACCCGCAGGCGGACGCGGCGATTATTTTCCCCAGGCGTCGATCGCGTCGGCGAAGACGCGTTCGCCCGACGGGCCTTTTTCCATATTGATCGTCGCCGCGCGACCGTCGTTGAGCTGCATCGGCAGGTCCAAGGCGGCGAGCGACCGCAACAGAAGAATGTTGCGCGCTTCGTGATCGCCGCGCATCAGGCCGATGAGAAAATTATTGTCGGTGATCGGCACCGGAATGCCGGCGACCTTCTCTCCCGACTGCGCGTCCGAGCGGCGCATCTGAATCGGGCCAATCGCCTTGACGCCGCCGATCGGGCTGCCCGGCCCCACCGTGAACGACACGTTGATCGTGTGCGACGCGGACAGCGTTGCGTCGGTGTTTTTGCGAAACAGCAGAGTCAATTTCAGTTTCGCGTCGGGAATGTCGATATCGCCGCGAATGGCCGAACCCACGGGCTCGCCGGGTCCGCCGACATTCTCCAGACGCCAGACGGCGGAGCCATTGTAGATTGTTTCGACCTTGGTCGGTTCGGTCAGCGATCCGACCCACAGCTCCGCCTTCTGCGCCACCGGCACGGCTGGGCTACGGGGCGCAGGCGCTTTCGCCTTTTCCGTTTCGCCGCCGACTCGATCGTTGATCTTGCCGCTTTCAGCTCCGTCGGAGGCAGACTGTTCCGGTTTGAGCTTCGCCAAATCCTCGGGCCGCTCACGCAGCTGCCATGCCAGCGTTCCCACGATGGTGACAAGCGCGATCACGACGCCAGCGATCGCGAGGATCAGACGTTTCGAGCGCTGCGGGATCGGCGCGGGCGGCAGCGGCGCCGGCGGCCGCTGCGGTTCGCGCAACGGGGCGGCGTCTTCGCCCGCCATAGCGGAGGACTGGCCGCGCCAGTCGGCGTCTTCGCCTTCGGTCGGCGCCCGCGCGTCGGAGTCGGCGGCGTGCATCGGTTGCGCGGGCGTGGCGGGCGCCAGCGCCTCGCGCGCAGCGAGTTCGGCTTCGTCATTCTCGATCGCGG
>NZ_JBFWNB010000033.1:0-35530 GCF_050251305.1 Methylocystis sp.
GCTTGCCGGTGGCGTAGGCGCGGCCCAGCTTTTCGAGCATCAGCACATAGCGCGGCGCTTCCGGCGCCGGGGCGACGTTCGCCTGCAGATCTGAAAGCGAGGAAAGAGTGGACTCGGCCATGATCAGGCGCTCCGGCTATTCTTGGCGTTCAGGGCGGCGACGTCGAGCGTCTGCGGATTTTGCGCCACATGCGGATGTTCGGCGCCCTTGTAGACGCGCAGATTGCCGAGCTGCTTGCGGCCCAGGGGGCCGCGCGGCAGCATGCGCTGCACGGCTTTCTCGAGGACGCGCTCTGGGAAGCGCCCTTCAAGGAGGAACTTCGCCGAACGCTCCTTGATGCCGCCGGGGAAGCCCGTGTGATGGTGATAGACCTTCTGGTCGCGCTTGCGGCCGGTCAGGACCACCTTGTCGGCGTTGATGACGATGATGTTGTCGCCATCGTCCATATGGGGCGTGAAGGTCGCCTTGTGCTTGCCGCGAAGACGTAGCGCGATGAGCGAAGCGAGGCGGCCGACGATCAGCCCGGAGGCGTCGATCAGCACCCACTTCTTTTCGATGTCGGCGGGCTTCGCCGAATAGGTCTTGCCAAACATGGATGGGAATTCCGTTTGAACGCTATGTGTTCGGAAGCCGTGTGGATAGGGGAGGCGGCGGGGCAGGTCAAGCAGTTTGTGGACGAAAGATCATCTTGGAGTCCCTGAAATCTATGGCGACTCGATTATGAGGTATTAAATTACCGTAAAGGAATTGGAGCCTTGCGCCAGCTTTGACGAGCGGCTCGCCAGGGACGGCAGACGCGCCGGCGCTGGCGAAGCGCTTACTCTGTGAGGCGCTACTGGTGCAGCGCTTCGCCATGCAGCGCGATGTCGAGTCCTTCGCGCTCGTCGTCGTGATTCACGCGAAGCGAGGTGAACAGGGAGACGATTTTCAGCGTCGCCCAGGTGCCGATCACGCACCAGACGATGGTCACGAGCACGCCGATCGCCTGCACGAGGAGCTGATGCGGATCGCCGTCCAGCAGACCCGCCACGCCGGGATCGCCGTCTGAAGCGGTGATCGCGCGAGTGGCGAAGACTCCGGCGAGCAATGTTCCCATGATGCCGCCGACGCCATGCACGCCGAACACGTCGAGCGTATCGTCATAGCGGAACCTGTATTTCGCGACAGTGCAGAACCAGTAGCAGACGCCGCCGGCGATCAGCCCGATGACGACGCCATGCCAGGGCAGCACATAGCCTGAGGCCGGCGTGATCGTGCCGAGTCCGGCGACGGCCCCAGAGACGACGCCGAGCACCGAAGGCTTGCCGCGCTGGAGCCATTCGAGAGCGCTCCACACAAGCGCGCCGGCGCATGCGGCGAGATGCGTCGCCACGATCGCGAAGACCGCTCGCGAATTTGCGGCGAGCGCCGAGCCGCCGTTGAAGCCGAACCAGCCGACCCAGAGCAGTCCCGTGCCGACCACCGCGAGCGAGAGATCGAAGGGCGAAAGGTTCTCGCGGCCGAATCCCACGCGGCTCCCGAGAACCAATGCGCAGACGAGTCCGGCGACGCCGGCGTTGATGTGCACGACCGTTCCGCCGGCGAAATCGAGAAGCCCCATCTTCTGGAGAAAACCGCCGCCCCAGACCCAATGCGCGGAGGGCGCATAGACGATGAACAGCCACAACGCGCAAAACAGCATGAAGGCCGAGAATTTCATGCGTTCCGCGACGGAGCCGGCGACCAGCGCGCAGGTGATGACCGCGAAGGTCATCTGATAGATCATGAAAAGGATTTCGGGGATGGTCTTGGCGAAGGGGCTCACCGTATCGAGCCCAATTCCGGCGAGCAGCATTCGCGACGCGTCGCCGATGTATGCGCCGTCGCCGCCGAAGGCGAGGCTGTAGGCGACGCCAATCCACAGCAGCGAGACGAGGGCGGTGGCGATGAGGCTCTGCGCCATCGTGGCGAGAACGTTCTTCTTGCGCACCATGCCGCTGTAGAAGAGCGCAAGGCCGGGCAGAGTCATCATCAAGACGAGCGCCGTGGCGGCGATCATGAACGCGGTGTCGGCCGCGTCGATCCTGCCTTCGCCCGCCTGCGCGAAAGCCGGTTGCGCGACAATCAGCGCCGCCAGCGCGGCCGCGGCGCGCAAGGGACGGCGCCGGAGCGGCGAATGTCGCCGCTCTGCGAGATGTCCGCCCTGCGGGCGCTTGAGAATGCGGCAATCCTTACGCGGGCCGCGCGCAAACGAGCTCTGCATCGTGAATCCTGATTTTTGATTGGGAAGGCGCTCAGAGGGCGTCGGAGTCCGTCTCGCCGGTGCGGATGCGCATTGCGCGCTCCAGAGGCGCGACGAAAATTTTGCCGTCGCCGATATGTCCGGTGTAGGCGGCGAGCCGGATCGCCTCGATGGCGCGATCGACAAGCGCGGAAGGAAGCGCGACGTCGATCTTCACCTTGGGCAGGAAGGCGACGATATATTCGGCGCCGCGATAGATCTCGGCATGGCCTTTCTGGCGGCCATAGCCTTTGACCTCGGTCGCGGTCATTCCGTGCACGCCAATTTCCGTCAGCGCCTCGCGCACCTCATCGAGCTTGAAGGGTTTGATAATGGCCGTGATGATTTTCATTTGTGCAGACATGCCCTGAAAGGTGGCGAAGTGAGCGTTCGCTAAGCAATCAGCGTGCCATGCTGCGAATAAAATAATCGTTTTGCGCCTTGAGGACGAATGCGCTCTTGAGCAGTCGGAAGGCGCCGAGCGGCTAATTTATAGGCAAAATGCGCAGAACATTGGCTCAAGGGCTGCAGCCTCGGCCGTGCGGCTGCGGTTAGCCCGATTGCTCGGGCAAGGCCAGGAAACAACGCCAAGCCACCCTGCCGGGTCGGCGGGGCCAAAGGCCGTCAAACATCGGGGCGGCTCAGTCCTCGCGAATGGGGGCCGACGCCGACCCTTTCACGAGTTCGATCGCGCTGAGGCAGTCCGCCTTGTTAATGTAGCCTTCGCCCGAATTGGCGATCTTCTTGTTGTTGGCCGCGATCAGCGTCCAGCGCCATTGATTGGCTGCGTCCTTGTAGACATGGTAGTGCATGGCGATATCCCTGTGGGAGTTGAGTTTTGCGACGCCTTTCGAGCATCGCCACGAAGGCTCGGAGTGAGCGATGGCCAAAGTGGCGTCATCGTCAAGGGATGCGCGTGGACGATAAAAAGCCTGACCAGGGCCAGACATCAGTGTGAAATCAAAGCAAAGATCGTCATTCCAAGCGCCGGTCCGCTCGCGGGAGCTCCAAGCCGGCTTGGCCAAGCCAACTTGGCTAAGCCGATTTGGCCATACCCAATGAGCGGTTCTTCGCATAGGGCCATAGGCGGAATCGATCGCTTAAATCTGTGGAATAATTTCGGCTCGTCGGCTGGGCGCGCGCCCTTTACGCGATGCGCGGCCTGATGGAACAAGGCCGAACCTGGGGCTAGAGGAAGCGGCGGAACGCATGGAGCTTGAAGCCTGGTCGCCTGAGGCGATCGCCATCGAATTCGTCAACAAGGAAGATTGGGCCGAACGCCGCGCGAAGCTTCCCGAGCCGACCGCGCGTCTCGCCGAACTTGCGGCCTTCGAGGCGAAACCCGGCTCGCTTTTTTTCGCGCCGGATGTCGACGGCGCGCCGCGGGTCTTTTTCGGCGCGGAGGGGAAAACGCCGAAAGCGCGCGATCCGTTTTTCGCGGGCAAGCTTGCGACCGCGCTGCCGAAGGGGCTCTACCGGCTTGGCGACGGCGTCGATGCGCCGGCACAGGCGGCGCTGGCCTTCCTTCTGTCGAGCTACGCCTTCGCCCGCTATAAGCCGCGCAAGAGCGAAGCGCCGCGTCTCTGCGCGCCCGAGGGCGTCGACTCCGCGCGCATCGCGCGCATCGCCGGCGCCGTGGCGCTGGGGCGCGATCTGGTCAATACGCCGACCAATGACATGGGGCCGGAAGCGCTGGCCGAGGCGGCGCTCGCGCTCGGCGCGAAGCATGGCGCCAAAAGCCGCGTCATCGTCGGCGACGCGCTGCTCGCCGAAAACTTCCCCCTGATCCACGCCGTCGGCCGGGCGGCGGCCCAGGCGCCGAGGCTCGTCGAATTCGAGCATGGCCCCGAAGACGGACTGCGGGTGACGCTCGTCGGCAAGGGCGTCTGTTTCGATACGGGCGGGCTCGACATCAAGCCGTCGAGCGCGATGCTGCTGATGAAGAAAGACATGGGCGGCGCGGCGACCGTCCTGTCGCTTGCGGCGATGCTGCTCGACGGCGATGCGCCGGTTCGCTTGCGCGTGCTGCTCCCGATCGTCGAAAACTCGATCTCGGCTTCGGCGTTTCGCACGAGCGACATTTACCGCAGCCGCAAGGGGCTGACGGTCGAGATCGGCAACACCGATGCGGAAGGCAGGCTCATTCTCGCCGACGCGCTTGCCTATGCGAGCGAAACGCCGTCCGACCTTCTGTTCGATTTCGCAACGCTCACCGGAGCCGCGCGCGTTGCGCTCGGCCCCGAAATTCCGCCGTTCTACACCGGCGACGACGCGCTCGCCGGCGAGATCGCCACGCATGCCGGCGCGGTGAACGATCCGGTGTGGCGGATGCCGCTCTGGGACAATTACGACAGCGGCCTGGACGGCAAGATTTCTGATCTCGCCAACGTCACGAGCGGCCCCTTCGCCGGATCGATCACCGCCGCTCTGTTCCTGAGGCGCTTTGTTGCGGAGCCCGCCCGTTGGGCGCATTTCGACGTCTACTGCTGGAACCCGTCCACGAAGCCGGGCCGTCCGGAGGGCGGCGAGGTGCAAGCGGCGCGGTTGCTGTATGAGTTGATCGAGGCGCGCGCCGCGCAAAAGAAAGCGACGTCGTGAGCGAACATTTCGACCGGCGGCTGACGCCCGCGCGTCCCGAACTCGCCGCCGCCTATCTGAAGGGACGCGTGACCGCCGACCGATATGTGGAAGGCGTCGCCATGGAGGTGAGGGACTGCGTCGTCGACCTTCGGCGTGAACCCCGTCCCGACGCCGCCGTCGACACGCAGGCGATCTACGGCGAGCGCGTCACTGTCTACGATGAGGAGGAAGGCTGGGCCTGGGCGCAGCTTGCGCGCGACAAATACGTCGGCTGGATCGCGGCGAATACGCTGTGGCGCGAATTGAGCGCGCCGACGCATCGCGTCTGCGTGCCGCGGACGTTCGTTTATCCGGGACCCAACATCAAATTGCCGCCGCTGAACGCTCTCCCGCTTGGCGCCGAGGTCGCAATCGTCGAAGAGCGCGACGGTTTCGGCGTGACGCCGGAACTCGGTTTCGTCTATCGCAAACATCTCGTCGCGCAGAACGCGAAGGCGCCGGACTTCGTGGCGGTCGCCGAGACGCTGATCGGCGCGCCCTATCTTTGGGGCGGCAAATCCTGGCTCGGCGTCGACTGTTCGGGACTGGTGCAGGTCTCCTTGCTGATGGCGGGCGTCACGGCGCCGCGCGACACCGACATGCAGGAAGCCGCGTTCGGCGCGCCGCTCGCGGCTGGCGCGCCGCTCATGCGCGGCGATATCGTGTTCTGGAAGGGACATGTCGGCGTCATGCGCGACGCCGGCACGCTGCTTCACGCCAACGCCACCCACATGCAGGTCACGAGCGAACCGCTGGACGTCGTGCGCGCGCGCAATGAGGCGGCGGGCGCTGGACCGGTCACCAGCGTGAAACGCCTGCCGAAAGACGTCGCGGAATGAGCAGGAAGCTTTATCTGGAAGACCTTCACGTTGGGCGGCGGCTGCATTCGAAGCGCGTGACGATCAGCGCCGAAGACATCATCCGCTTCGCGCGCGACAATGATCCGCAGTATTTTCATCTCGACGAAGCGGCCGCCAAGGACAGCATGTTCGGCGGACTCGTCGCGAGCGGCTGGCAGACCGGCGCGCTGAGCATAAGGCTGCTCATCGACTCGGCCGACCCGCCTTTTGCGGGCGGCATCGTCGGCGTCGAGGCGCATATCGGCTGGAAATTGCCGGTCCGGCCCGGCGATTCGCTCCGCGTCGAAGCCGAGCTGACGCGGATCGTTCTTCCGCGTCGCCACGCGGACCGCGGCTTCGTCTCGATGGATATCGCAACCTATAATCAGCGCGACGAAGTCGTTCTGACGCAACGCGTCACCGTCGTCGTCTTTCGCGATCCGGCGCGCGCGGGCGTCGCCGAAGGCTCATTGTCCGCCGATTGAATCGCCGGAGATCGGCTCCGCCTCATTGCGGAAGGCCGCGGCGAAGAGCGCGCGCGTATATTCGCTCTTGGGTTCGGAGAACACTTGGGTCGCCGGTCCTTCCTCCACCACTTTGCCGTAGCGCATCACGATGAGATGCGCGGCGAGCGCTTTCACGACGCGCAGATCGTGGCTGATGAAGAGATAGGCGAGCGCGCGGCGGCGTTGCAGGTCGCGCAAAAGATCGATGATCTGCGCCTGCACGGACATGTCGAGCGCCGACGTCGGCTCGTCGAGCACGACGAATTTCGGTTCGAGCACCATGGCGCGGGCGATGGCGATGCGCTGCCGCTGGCCGCCGGAAAATTCATGCGGATAGCGATCCATCGTCGAAGGATCGAGACCGGTTTCCTGCAGCGCGCGCGCCACGATTTCGCGGCGCTGATCGAGCGAAAGCTCCGGCCGCTGAACGGTCAGCCCTTCGGCGACGATTTCCGCCACCGACATGCGCGGCGAGAGAGAGCCGTAGGGGTCCTGGAAGACGATCTGCATGTCGCGCCGAAGCGGACGCATGGCGTCGACGCTCCTGCCGTCGATGCGCTGGCCAAGAAAAACGATCGGCCCTTCCGAGCGAATGAGCCGCAGCATGGCCAGCGCCAGCGTCGTCTTGCCGGAACCCGACTCGCCGACGACGCCGACAGTGGCGCCCTCGCGCACTTCGATGGTGACGCCGTCGACGGCTTTGACGTGACCGACGACCCGCCTCATGAAGCCGCGCCGGATGGGAAACCAGACGCGCAATTGCTCGGCCGAGGCCACCACGCGCGCCTGGCTGTTTTCGACAATCGGCGCGCCCTTGGGCTCCGCCGTGAGCAGCGCCTTGGTGTAGGGATGCTGGGGCGACGAGAAGACTGTCTCCACCTCGCCCTGTTCGACAATGCGCCCCTTCTGCATGACGCAGACCGTGTCGGCGAAACGCCGCACCAGTCCGAGATCGTGCGTGATGAACAGCATCGCCATGCCGTAGGTCCGTTGCAGCCGCTCCAGCAGCGCGAGAATTTGCGCCTGCACGGTGACGTCGAGCGCCGTCGTCGGTTCGTCGGCGATCAGCAGATCCGGCTTGTTGGCGAGCGCCATGGCGATCATGACGCGCTGACGTTGGCCGCCCGAGAGCTGATGCGGATAGGCGCCAAGCCGCGCCTGAGGGTCGGGTATGCCGACCTCGCCGAGCAGCTCGACGACGCGCTTGCGAACGGCCTCTTCGCCGCGCATGCCGTGCAGCTCGAGAATTTCCGCAATCTGCTGCTCGATCGTGTGCAGCGGATTGAGCGACGTCATCGGCTCCTGGAACACCATCGTGATGCGCGCGCCGCGGATGGCGCGAAGCCGATTGTCGTCGATCGCCAGCATATCGTCGCCGTCGAAGAACGCCTGGCCGGACGCGGTGGCGCCTGGCGGCAGCAGGCGCACGATCGACAATGCGCTGATCGACTTGCCGGAGCCGGATTCGCCGACGAGCGCGAGAGTCTTGCCGCGCTCGAGCGAGAAGGAGACGCCGTCGACGGCATTGGTCTCGCGGCCGCCGTGCAGGAAGGAAACCGAGAGATCGCGAACGTCGAGGAGGGGAGACGCCGCCGCGCCGAGAGTCGTCACCGGAAATTCTTCCTCGGGTCAAAGGCGTCGCGCACCGCTTCGCCGACAAAGACCAGGAGCGACAGCATCAGCGCGATGATCGCGAAGCCGGTCAGTCCCAGCCATGGCGCCTGAAGATTGGATTTTCCCTGCAGCAGCAGTTCGCCGAGCGAGGGCGACCCCGGCGGCAGGCCGAAGCCGAGAAAATCCAGCGCCGTGAGCGTAGTGATCGACGAATTGAGAATGAAGGGCAGGAATGTGAGCGTCGCCACCGTGGCGTTCGGCAGCAGATGCCTGACGATGATGCGGAAATTGCTGAGGCCGAGCGCGCGCGCGGCGTTGACATATTCGAAATTACGCGCGCGCAGGAACTCGGCGCGGACGACATGCACGAGCGACACCCAGGAGAAGAGCAGCAGGATGCCGAGCAGCACGAAGAATCCGGGCGTCAGAAACGACGAAATGATGATCAGCAGATAAAGTTGCGGCAGCGACGACCAGACCTCGATAAAGCGCTGAAACACGAGATCGACGCGCCCGCCGAAATAGCCCTGTATCGCGCCCGCGGCGACGCCGACGATCGAGGAGATGGACGCCAAGATCAGCCCGAACAGCACGGAAATTCGAAAGCCGTAAAGCAGGCGGGCGACGACGTCGCGGCCCTGATCGTCGGTGCCGAGCCAATTATATTCGAGCGCCGCGCAGCCGCGATTGGGTTGGCCCGGACGCAGGCCTTTCGCCGCCGCGACCTCGCATTGCTTCTGCGTCAGCATCCAGGTCGGCGGCGAGGGCGCCGGCGTGGGCAGCTCCAGATTATGCGTGTCATAGGAGAAGCGGATCGGCGGCCAAAGCATCCAGCCATGCGCTTTGATCTCGTCGGCGATGACGGGATCGCGGTAATCGGTGCGCGCGAGGAAGCCGCCAAACATCTCCTCCGGATAGGAGACGAAGGCCGGAAACAGCAGCTCGCCCTTGTACCACGCCAGAATCGGCCGGTCATTGGCCAGGAAATTCGCGCCGAGCGACATGACGAACAGCGTCATGAAGATCCAGAACGACCAATAGCCGCGTCGGTTCGCCTTGAAACTTTCGAGGCGACGACGATCGAGCGGCGTCAGCCGCAGCCAGCCTTCGCGATGAAGGGGCGGGGCGAGAACAGGTTCGGCGTCCGTCGCTGCGCTCACCATCACACCTCGCGGGTTTCGAAATCGATGCGCGGATCGATCCAGGTGTAGGTGAGATCGGAAACGAGATTCACCACAAGTCCGAGCAGCGCAAAGATGTAAAGATTGGCGAAGACGACCGGATAATCGCGGTTGACGATGCTCTCGAAGGAGAGATAGCCGAGCCCGTCGAGTGAAAAGATGGTTTCGATCAGCACCGATCCCGTAAGGAAGGCGTGCACGAACGCGCCCGGAAAGCCGGCGATGACGATCAGCATCGCGTTGCGGAACACATGGCCGTACAGCACGCGTCGTTCGGTGAGGCCTTTCATGCGCGCGGTCTGCACATATTGCTTGCGGATTTCATCGAGAAACGAGTTCTTGGTCAGAAAGGTCTGCGTCGCGAAAGCGCCGAGCGTCATTGCGGTGACGGGCAGAATGATGTGCCAGAGATAATCCTTCACCTTGCCGAAAAGCGACAGGTCCCAGAAATCGTCCGAGGTCAGGCCGCGGAGCGGGAAGATCTGCCAAAACGAGCCGCCCGCGAAGAGCACGATCAGCAGCATGGCGAACAGAAAGCTCGGAATGGCGTAGCCGATGATGACGGCGTTCGACGTCCACATGTCGAATTTCGTTCCGTCGCGCACCGCCTTGGCGATGCCGAGCGGGATTGAAATCGAATAGGACAGAAGCGTCATCCATAGTCCGAGCGAAATCGAGACGGGCAGCTTCTCGCCGATCAGCTTGACGACGCTTTCGTCGCGAAAATAGCTGCGCCCGAAATCGAACATCGCATAATTCCTGACCATCAGCAGGAAACGCTCCCAGGCCGGCTTGTCGAAGCCGAACTGTTTCTCGAGCTCGGCGATGAATTTCGGATCGAGCCCTTGCGCGCCGCGATATTTGGAGGCGGTTTCGGCGGCCATGGTGCCGGTCTGGTTCGCGCCGCCCTGTCCGACGTCGCCCCCGCCGCCCGAAAAGCGGCCGGTCGCGCCGACGTCGAAGCCCTGCAGCTGCGCGATGATGCGTTCGACCGGACCGCCCGGCGCGAACTGCACGATGACGAAGGAGATGAGCATGATGCCGAGGATTGTCGGGATCATCAGCAGCACGCGGCGGGCGATATAGGCTCCCATCTGACGTCTCGCGTTTCTGGCCTTGGCCGAATGTCGTAGCCGGCGGGCGCGCCCGTCGGAAAACCGTTAGCGCGCCGTGAAATTGATCTTGCGCGCTTTATCGTCATCCCACCACCACGTCCACAGCACGCCCGTGTCGAATTTCGGCGGGCGTTCGGGCCGGCCGAAAAGATCCCAATAGGCGAAGCGGTGCACGGGATTGTACCAGTGCGGCACCCAGTAGCGCTGCGCGCGCAGCGCGCGATCAAGCGCGCGGCAGCAGGTGACGAGCTCTTCCCGACTTTGGGCCTTGAGCGCTTTTTCGACCAGCGCATCCACCGCCGGATTGGAAACGCCCGGCAGATTGCGCGACCCGGGCACGTTGGCGGTTTGCGAGTCGAAATAGGCGCGAAGCTCCTCTCCCGGATTCCAGCTCATCATCAGCACGTCGTGGACGATGTCGAAATCGAAGTCCTCGAGGCGCTTCTTGTATTGCGCGGCGTCGACGATGCGGATGCGGGCGGTGACTCCGAGGAGCTTCAGATTCTTGATGAACGGTTGCGTGTGACGCTCGAAGACGCTGGAATTGTCGAGAAACTCGAATTCGATCGGCGCGCCGTCGGGAAGCCGGAGGATTCCGTCCTGTCGCGTGCAGCCTGCCGCGACAAACAGGTCATTGGCCTTTCTGAGCAGGGCGCGATCCTGACCCGAGCCGTCAGAGACGGGCGCGACAAAGGGCTCGCCGAAAACTTCCGCCGGCAGGTCGGCGCGATAGGGTTCGAGCAGCGCCTTTTCCTGGTCGCTCGGCAGTCCCTTTGCTTCGAGCTCTGAATTTTCGAAGTAAGACGAGATGCGCTTGTAGGCGTCATACATCAGATTGCGGCTCGTCCATTCATAGTCGAAGGCGTAGCCGATCGCTTCGCGCACGCGCGGATCCTTGAAGACTTTGCGCCGCGTGTTGAAGAACCATCCCTGGATCTGCGGGATATTATTGTTGGGAGTCGTCGTCCGCTTGATGCGCCCGTCGTTGAACGCCGGAAAATCATAGCCCGTCGCCCAGACGCGCGCGATGTTTTCCTCGCGTTCCGTGAATGCGCCGGCTTTGAAGGCCTCGAAGGCCACCTGGCTGTCGCCGAAATATTCGAAGCGGATGACGTCGAAATTGCCCTGGCCGATAGTGATCGGCAGGTCCTTCGCCCAATAGTCGGGCGCGCGATGATAGGCGATGTAGCGGCCCTGTTCGAAGGAGCCGACCCTATAGGGTCCGGAGGCCAGCGGCGGCTCCAATGTCGTCGCTTCGAAATCGTGATCCTTGTAATAGGCGCGCGAAAAAATCGGCTGACCGACGACGTTGAGCGGAAGATCGCGCGTGCGGCCCGGCGCGAAGCGCAGGACGAGAACGTCGTCGGCGTCCGCCTGCGCGCTTTCGAGGTCGCGCAGCATCTGGCTGATGACGGGGTGGCCCTTGCTCTTGAGAATGTTCAGCGAAAAGGCGACGTCATGCGCGGTGAGCGGCGAGCCGTCATGAAAGCGCGCTTCCTTGCGCAAAAGGAAGGCGTAGGTGAGCTTATCCGGCGAGATGCGCACTTTCTTGGCGACGAGGCCGTAATAGGCGTCGCGCTCGTCGAGGCTCTGGTTCATCAGGCTGTCGAAGACGAGCGACATGCCCGTCGCCGGATTGCCGCGCAAGATATAAGCGTTGAAACTGTCGTAGGTCGGACTCGCCGGCGACAACGTCAATGTCCCCCCTTTCGGGGCGTTCGGATTGACGTAGCCGAAATGTTTGAAGTCGGCCGCCTCGCCGAGATCGCCAAACGCCGAAAGGCCGTGGCTCTCGACTTCGCCCGGCGTCAGCGGGCCGAAACGGTTGGCGGCGGCCGGCGCTCCCGACTTGGCGAGAACGCGCGGGACGAACAGCGCGGCGGCGCCGGCGCCGACGACAGAGCGACGGGACAGGCGAATGCGCGTCAGATCGACGATTCTGGAATGAGCCAAAAGTGACCTCAGGCGGAGGAGGGCGCGGCGGCCGCTTGCCCTGGGGATGTTATGTCGGTTTCTCGCGAGTCGGCTAGCGCCTCTTGGGACTCTCAGGCCGCCTTGGCGATTGCGTCGGCCTGCTTCTCCATCAGGCGCGATTGCTGCGGATCATACATCCGGAGCCCGTTCACGTCGGCCTTATTATAAAGCACAACCGCCTCACGCAGGTCCAGTCGCGCAAGCGCGGCCTTGACGTCGGCGGCGCTGGTCTTGCCCCATTCGATCACGAATACGGTTCGGTCGGCCTGGGCCGCGAGCAGTCGCGCGTGGGGCGCCTCCAGCGCGGGCGGTCCGTCGATCACGACGACATCGAACCACTGCCGGGCGAGCTTGAGCATGGCCCGCATGGTCATGCCGCTCATCAGGCCGCCAACGGCGCGCGGGTGATTGAGGGTCTCACCGCCATAGGGCAGCAGCGTGTACGGCGCGTCTTTCGGCTCGATGAAGGCGCGCTTCAAATCCTCGCTCGTCTCCAGGATGTCGAGCAAGCCGAAACCGGGCTTTTTTTCATCGGCTTTCCGGTCAGCCTCGATCAGCAGCACGCGATCGCCGCCCTGCGCAAGATAGGCCGCCAGGTTCGACGCCGCCGTCGTGCGGCCCTCGCCGCGACGCGTCGACGCGACGAGGAGCGCAAGCCCTTCATCGCCCGCCGCTTCGGGCGTCAGCTCCGCGCTTAGATCTGCGAGCCATGGCGAAAGATCTGGCGCCGCCCGCTTATCCCCGTCTTTTTTTGCGGGGCTCACCAGCGGAATGAATCCCATGACTTCGACGCCGCCGAGGCGTTCGACCTGCGCGGCGGTCTTGAGCGTGTCCTCCCGCCATTCGCGCCCGATCGCATAGGCGAGGCCTGCGATCAATCCCAACGCCGCGGAGGCCGCCGCCAGCGCCATCCGCGGCGGCGTGGTGCGCGACGGCGGCAGCGCCGGGGAGACGACGCGGATGTCGCTCGGGTCCAGATCCTTCACCTGCGTGAGTTCGCGCTGGCGATTGAGCAGCTGCTCATAGACGCTCCGCTCCGCCTTGGCCTCCCGGTCAAGTTCGCCGAGCTTGACCAGTTCGGGGCCGAGCGCGCCGCTCTCGGCTTGCGCGCTCTTGAGCTGACTGGCGAGCGCCGTCTCGCGCTGTTCGGCTTCGAGATAGGCGGCGCGCGCCGAGGCCGTCATGCGGCTGATCTCGGCGTTGATCTGCCGACGCACGTCGGCGAGCTGCGCGCGCAGGCTCGCCACGTCGGGATGGCGCGGGCCGAGCACTGTGGCCTGGTCAGCGGATTGGCGGGAGAGCCGCGCATATTCCGCGCGCAACGCGCTGAGCACCGTCGACTGCGTGGCGAGCGGCAGATTTTCGCCGGCGCTCGCGCCCGCCTTGCGCAGCAATTCGTAGCGCGCGCGGGCTTCCGCGGTTTGCGCGCTCGCCAGAACGAGCTGCTGGTTGAGTTCGAAGACGCGCCGCTCGAGGAGCGTATTGCCCTGGCCGGCGTCAGTGACTTTGAGGCGCGCCTTGAGTTCGGCCACCGCCTGTTCGGCGCGAGTCACGCGTCCGCGCAATTCGGCAAGGCGATTTTGAATCTCCTGCGCCGTCATGGCGCTGGCGCCGGTGCGCAAACTCGTCTGGTCGTCGAGAATCTTCTGCGCGGCGGCGTTGGCGATGCTGGCCGCCTGATCGGGCGACGGCGCCGTGGCGGTGACGTCGATCACATAGGTCGTGCCGCGCCGCGCCACCGACAGCTTGGCGCCCAGCTTCTCGATCGTCGCAAGTCGCTTGAGCGCCTCGGTGGCGCCGCGGCCGGCGAAATAGCTGTCCTGGGTGAGATTGAGCTGATCGACCAGCGCGCCGAGGAAGCCCTCCGAACGCGCGACCTGCACGAGGCTTTCAATGGCGATGGCGTCGGCGCCGATGTTTGCGAGAACGCCGCCCGTCTGCGTGACTTTCGCCGAACGCGGATCGACCATGACGACGGCCGTCGCCGAATATTTGTTGAAGACGAGAACCGCGACAAGAAAGGCGGTTGCGGTCGCCAGCGCCGCGACCGCCGCCATACGCCAGACATTGCGGCGAAGAAAAAGCCAGACGCCGGACGGCTCGATGAACGTATAGGCGCGCGGCTTCGAGCCGCCCCAAAGGTCCAGCGGCGCTTGCTCGTCTGCAGGCTCCACTGCGTTGATACGCGTAGACTTTCGGCCGATAGTGCTCATCGTGGCTCCGCCGCGCGCGCTTCGCGTGGCCAAGCGCGAAAGCCATTGAATACACAAACCTTTAACCACGAGTTACCTTTATGGCGCAAATATTTACGCGGCGAGAAGCGGTCGCGCTGATCGCCGGCGCGCTCGGCCCGGCCGCTGCGACGGCGGCGACAACGACGGCTGAGCCGGCGAGTCTTCCCAAAGGGTTCAATCTGCCCGATCAGGTTCCGCTTCGCGCCGAACATGTCGCTGACCCCGGAACGCTGCGCGCCCTGCGCGGCCTCGGCATGACTCATGTGCGCCTGCCGATCGCGGCGGAATTTCTGCTGCCGGAATTTTCCACGCCGACGACCATCTCGAGCGCCAAGGATGATCTGACGCGCGCAGTCGATCAGCTGCTCGGCATGGGCTATGACGTGAGCGTCGATCTTCATCCGGATTCCGACTTTCAGGACTTGCAGCGCCGCGATCCCGCGCGGGCGCATCGCGCCTTGCTCGCCGGCTGGCCGCCGCTCGCGGATCATTTGGCGCGTTGGCCGGCCGAGCGCATATACGTCGAACTGCTCAACGAGCCCGCAACCACCGACGACGTCTGGCGCCCCTTCGTCGAAGTCCTGGCGCAGGCGGTGCGCGCGCGGGCGCCGCGCAACGCCATCATCGTCGGGCCGGCGCCGGCCCAGCGGCTGGACGCGCTGACCGGTTGGGCTCCGCTCGCCGACAGCAATGTGATCTACGCCTGCCATTATTACGATCCGATGGTTTTTACGCATCAGGGCGCGTCGTGGGAGGCGGGCAGTCCATGGGCCAAGATCGCCGGCGCGCCTTTTCCCAGCGCCAAGGATGATCCGACGCTGTTGCGACTCGCCGCCAAGGCCGAGCGCGACGGCGACGCCGACGCCGCGCGCGAGTTGCGCCAGACCGCGCAGCGCGCCTGGACCGCGGATGCGATCCGCGCGCAATTCGCCGACGCGCAGCGCTGGAGCGCGACTCACGGCGTGAGAATCTTCGTCAACGAATTCGGCGCGCTCAAAGACAAGGCCCGTCGCGGCGATCGTCTCGCTTGGCTTGCCGCGGTTCGCGCGGCGGCGGAGGCGCAGGGATTCGGTTGGGCGCATTGGGACTATTCGACCAGTTTCGGACTGCTCGACGGCTCGGGCGCAATCGACCAGGGCGTCATCGGCGCGCTGCTGCCGGCGTAAGCGGCGCGCTCGCGCTTTGCCGCGCATGATCGGCGCGCCGCGCCGTCTTCGCCGCTTCAAGCGGCGCCAACGCGCGATCGGTCGCGCCCAACGACATGCCGACGAGTCCCATCAGGAAAGGCAGCGACAGGGGAACGAAATAGGCCTCCTCCTGGTAGAGGCCGTTGACCAGACAGATCAGGATCGCGCTCGACGCGAAGGCCAGCGCCGGCGCGCCGGTCGCGCGATAGAGCCGCCAGGAGACGATGGCGATCCACACATAAAAGCCGATCAGCGCGAAGGCGGCGACGCCGAGCTGGTAAAGCAGCACGCCAAAGGCGCTTTCCACCGCCACATTCGCCGCGCCGGCGTGCTGAAAGGCGCTCCAATCCAGCGCCGAAAAATCGGGAATGGAGAGATTGCCGCCGTCGCCGAGCGTGTGGCCGATGGGCCAGGAAAGAAAGCCATTCACGCCGCCCATCAATCCGAGCACGTGGAAATCGCCGCTCCGATGGCCGGACTGAAACACCAGCACGGCGTAGACGCTGAGAACGGCGATCAGGCCGAACAATGGCCGGTTCGACGTTCGATCGCGCGCAAAGACATAGAAGAGCGCGCAGCCGAGGGTCAAAGCGAGCGGACCTTTCGCGCTCGTCGCGAGCAGCAGCGGAAAGGCCAGCAGCGCGACGCCCCAATGGCGCTCCGCCAGCAGAAAGGCGATGAAGATCGCCAGGAAGTAGGCGATGCTGATCGTATTGAAATTGGGTCCGATGAGGCGCTGCACCTCAAATCCGAGATCGCTCGTCAGCGTGGTATTGAGCAAGGCGGCGCGCCAGTAATCGAGGACGCTCGTGATGACCACGCCCTGTTCCATGTCGCGTTTGATCTCGTCGACGTTGAGCAGACGCTTGGCCGAGAAGAGGTCGAGGTAGGACCAGCCATGCGTCAGCCAAAGCCATCCTTCGATCCAGAACAGCTCCAAATAGGAGCAGAGCATCACGAGCCCCAAAAGCGTGATCGCGATCTGAGGCAGCGGCATGGGATGCTTGGCGCCGACGATGAGAAAAATCTGGAAGACGAGGATCGGCAGCGCGATGTTGCGCAGATAGACTATCGCGTTGCGCGGATTGATCGCGAGGCCGAGAACGAAGAAGAGGCCGACGATCGCCAGAACCGCGACCGAGACATAGATCAGGCGCCTCACGAAGGGCGAGAACTGCGTCGGGCGGCGCATGAAGCCATAAGCAACGACCAGATAGCAGACCGCGGTGGTCACCAAGCTGTAGCTCTTGAGGACTTCGATGTCGGCGAAATCGGAATAGTGTGGCGAGACCAGCGCGGCGAAAACGTTCTGGAAGACGTTAACCACGAAAATGACGATCGGCGTATCCTGCTCCAGAAAACGCGCAACGACGAGCGCGGCGGCGACGCAGAAGATGAGCGCCACCGCCTGCGAGGCGAGATGCAGGAAGATCGGCGCGGCGGTCATGGCGAAGGCGATGACGAAGCCGCGCACAATTCCCGGCCAGTCCACGCCTGCGCGATCCGCCGCGCCGGCGATCGCTAACGCGCGCAGCTCTGTTTCGCCTTGCTTGGAGTTTGAAGCATGGTCAAATATAGCGCCTCTTGAGCCGTCTGTGGAGCCGTCGCGGCGGCCGGCGGCGGCGGCAAGAAAAGCGTAACTTAATCAATAAATCGTCTGGCGCTGACCGGGTGTCGGCGGCTGGAGCCGCAATCGTCTAAAGACTATTCGAACGACTGTTGTCGCAGCCCGGCGCGGGTCGCCGGGCGGAGAAGCTCAGACATGATGAGTCGCCTCGCAGGGTTGGCGGATAAGGCGCGGTCCCAGAAGGACGCCATCGCGGCGGTCGTCGCGATGAGCATCAAGGGATTCGGCGCGCTTTTGACCATCGCCGTCTTCACCCTCGCCGCGCGCGCCATGTCCGCCGGGGAGTTCGGACGCCTGGCGATCTGGTTCAACGCCATGTCCTTTCTGGCGGTCGCCGCCGTATTCGGGCAGGAGACGCTCATCGCGCGCTCCTGGGGCGAATATAACGGCAAGGGTCAGCCGGGCGTGGCGCGCGCCGCCTATCGTTTCGGCTGGATCGCGACGATCGTGTCGGCGCTGGTTTTCGCATGCGGCGTCTATTTCCTCGTGCCGTTCCTGGATCGCGGCGCGCCGACCGGCCTGTTTCTGACGGCCGCGCTGTTTCTGTTCCTGCAGACGCTGCTGCATTATTCCTCGCACGCCACGCGCGTGATGTTGAGCTATCTGGTCTCGGAGACCGGACGAGAAATTCTGTGGCGTCTTGTGCTGCTTGTCGTCGTGCTGTGGGCGACGCTCGACCGCGGTCTGACCTTGCGGGGATTTTTCCTCGCCGCCGCCGTCGGCATGGCGCTGTCGCTTGCGTTTCAGCTGCGCGCCGTATGGCGAAAGCTGCGCGACGAGCGGGTCGCCGCAGCCGCGCCTGCGAGCGAGCGGCGGCGCTGGTTCGAGCGCGGGTTGGCCATGTGGCTCTCCGCGGTGGTCGAGGCGGCGAGCCAATATTCGGACGTCATGCTCATCGGCTATTTCGCTTCGCCGGCGGCGGCGGGCGAATATTTCGTCGCCGCGCGCATCGCCAATATTTTTCTGATGGTGCAAACGGGGCTCAACAACTATTCGGTCTCCCACAGCGCCAGCCTCTATTTCTCGGGGAACGCCGAGAAGCTGCAGCGGATCTTGCGATCGCTCATCATCGTCGCGGCCGCGCTGGTCACGCCTTGTCTGCTGCTGATCTATCTCTTCGGGGCGCAGATCCTGACGATCTTCGGCGAGCGCTACGCCAGCGTCTACCCCACCCTCGTCACGCTTTCGACGGCGGCCTATGTCATGTGTCTGTCGGGCTCCGCCTCCGTCATCCTGCTGACGACGGGCCACGAGAAACTCTATTCCCGCGTCATTAGCCTGGCGACCATCGTGCGGCTGTCGCTGACGGCGCTGCTCGCCGCGAAGTTCGGCGCGCTCGGCGCCGCGTGCGGATGGGCCTTCGTCAATGGGCCGCTGTTCATGGCGCTTGCGGTCGTCTGTCGTCGCATCGGCGGCGTCGATCCTTCCATCGCCAGCGTTTTCCGGCCCGCAGCGCGCGGGTCGACGGCGGGAGCAGGCCAAGCCCTGACGCGCCCCGGCGATTGAACGTCCGTCTATGAAGAAGGCGTTTCACGCGCTGCGCGGGCGGCGCGCGCGTCCAGAAGTCGATGCGTCAATCGGCGCAGCGGCAGAAATCGCGGCGCGATCACGACTCCGTCAATGCACTCGATGCGGCCGGTTCGATTGATCGTGTGGAGACGCGATCCCGGCCAGCGCGCGTCAGCCTCGATGACTTTCAAGGGCGTTTGGCGAAAGGTTTGCGGCGTCAGTTCGTCGATGCGCATGATGACGAGCCGTTTGCCGTACCCTTGCGAACAATCCTGAACAGGCCGCAGCAATTCGCCGTCGACGTGCGCGATCTCGCCGGCCGGTCGGGCGAAGCGCGAATCGACAAGCGCCGGCTGATGCGCATGCGGCCGCCAGGGGCCGAAGAGATCGTGTGCATAATGCAGCGCCAGCGTATCGGAGTAGCCGCCGACGCCGTTGCGCACGACCGACGTCATCCAGAAGCGCCCTTCATGCCGGAAGATCGTCGCGTCCGCCGCCTCGATATCGTCGAGCAGGCGCGCCGCCTTTTCCCATCTGTGCGGAAATTCGACGCAGCGGTAGAGCGAAATCGCGCCGGACGTCGACGCCTCCGGCATCATGTAGAGCTGGTCGTCGTGTTCGATCAGAAACGGATAGGAAAGGTGCCAAGGCTCTTCGAGCGCCTGAACCGGCGCGCCGCAAGGCCCGTCGTCGTCGAAGCGCTGGAAATAGATTTCGCCGATCCCTCGGCGATGATCGAGATGTTCGTAGAACACGCCGTCGACGCCGCGCCAAGCGCAGGGAAAGGGATCGGCGGCGAAATTGAGTTCGCGATCCTGCATCGGCCGCCATGGCGCGCCTTGAAGCGAGCCGGTCTCCAGAACGCCGGGGCCATCGGTGAAACGCCAGCCGACGCGCCAATGCGGCGCCTGACAGCACAGATGATAGATCTTGCGAGCCGTCTCGAACGCGATGCTGCGCGCCGCGAAGGCCGCGGGACTTTTCGGCGCGCGGGGCGCCCTCGGCGCGGGCGGCGAGAACGCGGGCGCCGGCGTCGTCAGCGCCTGTTCGATCAAGGTCGTCGCACGCGAGTAGACCGCGTCCAGACCGCCGGTGAGGCCATCGGCGGCCTCGAGCGACGGAAGCCCCTGCGCCAGGATCGCGCCGGTCGCGGCGTCCTCCACAGCGATCGTCGGCGCGCGTCCCGCAAGCAGAGAGGCGATGGCGTGTCGATCCGAGATTTCCCCGTCATAGCGCAGGCGCAAGACGCGCGCGCCGCCGACCTGCGCCTCGCCCGCCAGATCGATGGCGATATCCGCCGGCGCGCGTGTGGCCTCGGCTTCGGCGCGCGGATCGAGCGCATCGGCGAGCGCCGTCCGTGAGCGGCGCAGCAGCAGATGTTCGAGAGACAGCAGCGGCGCGACGCCCTCCGGCCAGGCCTCGCCGGCGTTCTCGAAGCGCAGGGCGGCCTGCGTGTTCGGAACGACGCGTTGCAGTCGGTCGCGCAGCCGCTGATGCCAACGCAGGAAGCGGTTGCGCGGAACGACGATGTGGATGCGGCGCAGATTCATGCCTCGCGCGGCTCCATCAGACGCAGATATTCGTCGATCATTGCATCGAGCGGAAAGCGATCGGCGAGCCGACGGCCACGCGCGGCGAGCGCGGCGTTGAGAGTGTGATCTTCCAATATCCGCCGCGCCGCGGTTGCAAAGGCCGCCGTGTCGCGCGCGTCGACGAAAAGCGCGCAGGGTTCGCCGTCGACCGCGAGAACGTCGCGCAAAACTTCAAGATCATTCGCGACGACGGGAACGCCGGCCTGCGCCGCTTCGACCGGCGCCAGGCCGAATGTTTCCGTCGCGCTCGGAAAAACGAAACAATCGAGCGCCGCGAGAAACAGCCCGATCTGCGCCGTGCTGAGTTCGCCGAGAAAATGCACGCGGTCGGCGACGTCAAGCGATTGCGCGAGCGCTTCAAGTCGTTCGCGGTCGGCGCCTTGCCCGGCGAGCGCGAGATGCTGCGACTTGTTTTCCGTCAACACGCGGATCGCGAGATCGAGCTGCTTCAAAGGATGCAGCCGCGCCGCGCAGCCGAGCAGAACGCAGCCCTCCGGAAGCCCCAATTCGCGCCGCGCCTGCGCCTTCGCCACAGGCGCCGATTTGTCGAAGAAACCGTGATCGATGCGCGTGATGCGGCTGCTGTAGCGGCGCGGGTAGGTCTTGTAGGCGGCTTCCGTCGCCGCGGAGTTCACCACGATATGGTCATAGAGGCCCGCCATGCCCATCAGGCGGTCGGCGACGCGCAATGGCGCGGCGATCAGCTCGGCAGGCGAGAGCTGGTTGGCGATGACGAGCGGCGCGCCGGTCATCTTGGCGATCGGAACCGCGATCACATTGCCGTAATGCTGTAATGTAATGACGACGTCCGGCGTTTCGCGGCGCAATTCCCGAAACAGCGCCGCAAGCATCTTGAGAACGGCAAGCGGCGACGACGGTCGTTGCGAAGCGCAATAGACGACGTCTTCGTCGGCGTCGAAGGCCTCGGTGCGGCGAAACAGAAAGATCTGCCGGATCCGCCAGCCGCGCGTCTTGAATCCTTCCGCGAGCTGGCGAGCAACCTCTTGCGCGCCGGCGTTTTCCGCCTGGGTCTGGACGAGCGCGACGGTTTTCATGGATTTTGCCGCGCCGCTCTCTCCGGCGGCCGGTTTTCGCGTCTCAAGGTCGGAAGGCGGATTCATGAGGTTCAGTTAGACAATAAAGCGCGCCCGGGCGCAAAGTCGTGTTGCGCGCGGCGCGCCAAGCTGACGGGCGCTGCCGCGCCACGGCCTGTCATGTCGAACAAAAACGCTAGCGTTCAGGGGGAGATAAAGTTGGCCGCACTCAGCGATCTTCGACTTCGAGAACAGGGATTCATCGACGGCTGGGTCGGCGCCGACAGCGGCGCGACCTTCGCCGTAAATAATCCGGCGACAGGCGCGGTCCTGGGCCATGTTCCCGACATGGGCGCGAGCGAGACGCGCCGGGCGATCGAATCTTGCGCGCAGGCGCTGCCAGACTGGCGCGACCGCGCCGCGAAGGAGCGCGCGCATATCATGCGCCGCTGGTTCGAGCTGATCATGGCCGATCAGGAGCGACTGGCGCGCATCATCACCGCGGAGATGGGCAAGCCGCTCGCTGAGGCGCGTGGCGAAATCGCCTATGCCGCGAGCTTCATCGAATGGTTCGCCGAGGAGGGGCGGCGCATTTACGGCGACGTCATCCCGGGACCGACCGACCGTCGTCTGCTCGTCTTCAAACAGGCGATCGGCGTGACGGCGGCGATCACGCCGTGGAATTTCCCCTCCGCAATGTTCGCGCGCAAGGTCGGCGCGGCGCTCGGCGCCGGCTGCACGATGGCGGTGAAGCCCGCGGAGCTGACGCCGTTCTCCGCGCTGGCGTTGGCGGAGCTTGCCGAACGCGCCGGCGTTCCCGCGGGCGTCATCAATGTGGTGACGGCGCAAGACCCGGCGCCCGTGGGGCTCGAGTTCACGCAAAACCCCATCGTGCGCAAGCTGACCTTCACCGGTTCGACCGAAGTCGGCAGAATTCTGCTGCGCCAGGCGGTCGAGAATATTCAGAAATGCTCGATGGAGCTTGGCGGCAACGCGCCGCTCATCGTCTTCGAGGACGCCGATCTCGACCGCGCCGTCGAAGGCGCAATCGCCACCAAATATCGCAACAGCGGCCAGACCTGCGTTTCGGCGAACCGCATCCTCGTTCACGCATCGATCCTCGACGCCTTCGCCGAACGGCTCACGGCGGCGGTGCGCGCGCTGAAGGTCGGCGATGGGACGCAGGAGGGCGTCGCGATCGGACCGTTGATCGAAGAGGCGGCGGTGGAAAAGGTCGAGCGTCACGTCGCGGATGCTGTGGCGCATGGCGCGAAGGTCGTCACGGGCGGCGCCCGTGACGCGCTTGGCGGCCTATTCTTTCAGCCGACGGTGCTTGTGAATGTGCCAGCCGACGCGCTCATCTTCAACGAAGAGACCTTCGGCCCCGTGGCGCCGCTGATATCCTTCGCGAGCGAGGCTGAAGCGGTGCATCTCGCCAACGCCACGCCCTATGGCCTCGCCGCCTATTTCTACAGCCGCGACGTCGCCCGCGTCATCCGAGTCGCCGAGCGGCTGGAATTCGGCATGGTCGGCGTCAATGAGACTCTGATCTCGACGGAAGTCGCGCCTTTCGGCGGCGTGAAACATTCGGGCCTCGGGCGCGAAGGATCGCGCTATGGCGTCGATGATTACGTCGAAATCAAATATGTCTGCCTTGGCGGACTCTGATCACTCGATTTTGATGCGGCCGTCGACGACGGGCGCGATCGTCCGGGCTTTCTCGATCGCGCTCATGACGACATTCGTCAGCAGCGGGCCTTCGAACTCATTGACGAGCGGCTTTCCGCGCAACAGCGCGACATAGCCGTCCTTGCCGCGCGCAAGGAAATCGACCGTCGCAACCTTGTAGAGCTTTGCGTCGTCGAGCGGCTTGCCGCCGATCTCGATCGACAGAAGCTTTGAGCCCGGAACAGCGTCGCGCCGCGCCACGATGCGGGCGCCGGAAATCTGAGCGAAGCGGCCGGCGTCCCGGCCGATCATCCAGACGGCGTTTTCCAAGGCGGCGCGAAGATCGGCGCCGAAAAGCTCCAGAGTCACAAGCTGGTTGTTGAACGGCAGCTCCCTCGCGATATCCTTGCGCGTCAGTTTCGCGCCAGGCGCGTAGATGCGATTGCCGCGAATGCCGCCGCCGTTGAGAATGGCGATGTCGGCGCCGGTCGCCGCCCGCATCGTGTCGGCGAAAAAGTCGCCGATCGCCGTCTCTTCGCCGCGCACGCTCGCCTTTCGGCTGTCGAGCGGCGTTTTGGCGACCCCGATCTCGACGTCGAGCGCCTTGTCGATCTCAGCCTGCCATTGCGCGACTTGCGCCGCGATCGCGGCGTCGGGCGCGACGTCGGCGGTGTCGACGATGCGGAACCTGGGCGTCCAGCGCTTGACGCCGTCGTCGCTGACGCGCATCTCGACGTCGATCGCGACGAGATTGACGCCATCGGCCTGTGTCTCGCCAATGGCGGCGCGCCCGTCATAGGCGACAAGAAGATTATGATCATGCCCGGACAAAACGATGTCGATCGGTCCGAGCTTCGCCAGGCGCAGATCGTCCTGCCATTCCGAATGCGTCACGACGACGACAAGATCCGCACCGGCGTCGCGCAGCGCCTGCGCCTCACGCTTGGCGGTCTCGATCGCGGGCAGGAGTTTCAGCGTTCCGGGACTGGACCGTCTCGCGGCCTCGTCGTCCGTCAGGCCGAAGAGGCCGATCTTCACCCCGTCGACGTCGATGATTTTGCTGTCGGCGAAGCCGGGCAGGGCGCGGCCTGAGGCATCGCGCAAATTTGCGGCGAGCAGCGCGAAATGCGTTTCGCCCATGCGCTGGCGGAAAATCGCTTCGCCGAAATCGAACTCGTGATTGCCGGGCGTGAAGACGTCAAGCCCCAAGCGGTTGAGGAGCTCGACGATATGCGCGCCCTTGTCGACGCTCGAAGTCAGCGACGGCGACAGCGTGTCGCCGGCATGCGCAACGATGACATTCTTCCTTTTTGCGCGCTCGGCCTTCAGGCCGCCGGCGATGCGCGCGAAGCCGCCGCGGCCGTCGCGTTCGGCCATCTCATAGATGTCGCTGAAGACGACGAAGGTCACGCCGACGACACGCGCGGCCGCATGTGTCGGGACCGGCAGCCAGAGCTCAAAAGCCAGGAAAAGAAAGAGACTGCGCCGTATGGCGAACTGCGTCATTGTCCTCGCCCTGTTTCACGTTGAAGTTGGGAGAAACACACTGTGCGGCCGCGCCATGACGAACGCAATACGGGTTGGCGCGATGTAAAATCCCTCTGCTTGACGCGGACGCCAAGCGCGCCGGGCGGGGCGAATAGAGCGCGCAGACCGTGATCAGCCGCTTCCAATGCGATCACTTCATTCGGAAGCGATTGCGCAAGGCGAGGCCAAGCAGGAAGAGAAGCACAAGACCGAGAAGCGCTTGCGCATTTCCAAGCCATTTCGCGCTTGTGCTCAGATGCGCGCTGACCACTCCATCCGGCTTGTACGGCAGGAAGGAAATCAGATTCGTCGCGCTCAATTCGAGAGCGTCCAGCGGGTCCATCGGCCCGTCGTCGAGCGAATCCGTCGTCGCAAACACGAGCGTTCCCGCAAGAAGCAGCACGCCGAGCGAGGCCAGCGGCCTGCCGATGCTCAGCCCATAGCCGCTAAAAAATTCATAAGCCCAGTTTGCGAACCAGTCGATCGCGCCGTTGAAGATCCAGTTGAGCGCGACAACGGCGCGATGTGCGCCAAGTCGTCGTGCAATTTCCCCAATCGGCCGCTTACGCAGTTCACGGCGCGCGCGTAATTCCTTTGAGAAGAGCGCTTGCTCTTCTTCGTGCTTTTTGAGCCGCTCCATCTCCGCTTTGAGTCGCGCGTAAGCGTCGATCTGCTCGATCGCGGCGTTGCTGTCAGCCGGCGGCTCTGGCCAGCCTATCCGCCGCCAACGGGCTTCTTCGGGGAGCGAAGCGTCGCGAAAATCGGGCACGCGCGTTTCAAATGTCGCAAAGCTGAAATCGGCGTGCGCCATCAGCTTGGCGGCTTTGAAGTCGGCGGCCCTTCGAAAAACCGAATCGAAGAATTTTGCTTCGGCGGAGAAACGCGTTTTCGCGAAATTTGCGTCGTCCAGAAAAACTGCGGCATTGAAGCTCGCGCCCGAAAACGCCGCCGCCGAAAAATTTGCATAGTCGAGAAAAATCGCGCGCTGGAAAGACGCCACTGCGCTGAAACTTGAATTGGCGAAACTCAAAAGGCTGGGAAAGAGAAAGCCATCGAATCGCACGTGGCGCTCAAACTGAACATCATCCAAATGCACCGAATAGATAGTATGATCCCGGTTCGGCGGAAGAACTTTTCTGTCTCCGGCGCGCCGCTCGAAGGCCGCGATGAAAGCTCGGAGCTCCTCTTCGTCGTACGGGATCAGTTCAGACTCATCGAACTCAAGGTTCTTCGCGTAGCGCGCGATCGCGTCGCGCAGCGATTCTTGGCGCTCTCTCGACAAGAACGTCGCGCACCATCTGTTCCAGGCGCAACGGTTTCGCCGCGCGAGCTCGCGATCGAAGATTTCGGCGTCGCCTGACCCTCTCTGCTCCCCATAGAGCGTCGCCATCAGATACCAGGCGTTTTCATTGGCGGGCGCGAGCGCGCGCGGGGGCTCGTCGGTCATGCCGAAAATGCTTTCGTAAAAGGCGACGTCTGCGTCCAACGAAGCTTACAACGCGCCGCCCTTCGCGGGGAGAGGGTCCCCGGGCAATCCGCGACGCAAAAAAGAAACGGCGCCCGTGGGCGCCGTTTCGCGTCGTGCCAGGAGACTGAGCGTTAGTAGTTGTAAGCGCGCTCGCCGTGATCGGTGATGTCGAGGCCTTCGCGCTCTTGATCCGGCGTCGGCCGCAGACCGACGATCACGTCGACCAGCTTGAAGAGGATCGCCGAACCGATGCCCGACCACAGCAGGGTCGCGACGACGGCGATTCCCTGCGCCTTCATCTGCGCCGCCATGTCATACGTGCCGACGAAGTCTTCAAGATTGGTGTAGTCGGTGATCCCGACGCCGCCGAGCTCCGGCGCAACCAGCAGTCCCGTCGCGAGTGCGCCGGTGATGCCGCCGATGCAGTGCACGCCGAAGACGTCGAGCGCATCGTCGTAGCCGACCTTCTTCTTCACGAAATCGACGAAGAAGAGGCAGATCGGCGAAACCGCCAGGCCGAGAACGATCGCGCCGATCGGGCCGGCGAAGCCGGACGCCGGCGTGACCGCGACGAGGCCCGCGACCGCGCCGGTGATCAGGCCGAGGAGCGAAGGTTTGCCCTTCACCAGCCATTCAACGATCATCCAGGAGAGCGCCGCCGCCGCGGTCGCCACCATCGTGTTGATGAAGGCCAGCGTCGTCGCGCCATTCGCCTCGAGGTTCGATCCGGCGTTGAAGCCGAACCAGCCGACCCACAGCAGAGAGGCGCCGACCATGGACAGGGTGAGCGAGTGCGGCGGGAGAGCCTCCTTGCCGTAGCCGATGCGCTTGCCGACGACGATCGCGCCAACCAGACCGGCGATGCCGGCGTTGATGTGGACGACCGTGCCGCCGGCGAAGTCCAGCGCGCCCAACCCGGCGAGCCAGCCAACGGCGGCGTTGAGCTCATCGATCTTGGCCTGCGCGGCCGCTTTCGCGGCTTCGTCGCCGGCGGCGGCGAGCTGCGTCGCGGCGTCGACCAGCGCATTCGGATCGGCGACGCCCCACACCCAGTGAGCGATCGGGAAATAGATGATCGTCACCCAGAACAGCACGAAGAGCAGCACGGCCGGGAACCTCATGCGCTCAGCGAAGGCGCCGACAATGAGCGCCGGCGTGATCATCGCGAAGGTCATCTGGAACACGATGTAAGCGTATTCCGGAATCACGCGTCCGGGCGTGAAGGTCGCCACATTGGATGCGGCCGTCACGCCTTTGAGGAACAGCTTGTCGATGCCGCCGATGTAATTGCTCAGCATGCCGCCATCGCCGAAGGCGAGCGAGTAGCCGTAGAGGGTCCAGAGGACGCCGACCAGCGAGACGATCGCGAAGGTCTGCGACAGGACGGACAGCATATTCTTGGCGCGCACCAGACCGCCGTAGAACAGCGCCAGGCCGGGGATCGACATCATCAACACCAAGAGGGATGACGTGAGCATCCAGGCGATGTCGCCGGGCGCGGGCGTGGGGTCGTTGGCGGCCAGCGCCGGCGACGCCAGCAACGCCGAAACCGCCGCTCCCGCGAGAATCGAAGCGACTGAGGCGCTTCGAGGCAGAAGAAGTTTCATGTGTGAGAGCTCCTGATGTTGCGGGGAGGCGATCAAAGCGCGTCGGCGTCGGTTTCGCCGGTGCGGATGCGGATGGCGCGCTCGAGCGGCGAGACGAAAATCTTTCCGTCGCCGATCTGACCGGTGCGCGCCGTGTTGGAGATTGCCTGGATCACCTGCTCGACGAGCGCGGCGTCGACGGCGACTTCGATTTTCAGCTTCGGCAGGAAGCTGATCGCATACTCTGCGCCGCGATAAATTTCCGTATGTCCCTTCTGACGTCCGTAGCCCTTGACTTCAGTCACGGTAAGGCCGTGCACGCCGATGTTGGTCAGCGCGTCGCGGACCTCATCGAGCTTGAACGGCTTGATGATCGCTGTCACGATTTTCATCTGCCAATCCTGTTGTTTATCGACCTCATGAGCGAGCGTTGCTCGCATGACGGCGGCGCCTGGTCGCGGCTCGCGGAGAGGACGCCGCCGCGTCGGCCCCTTCCAGCTTTCAAATGCCATGCCAGCTGCGCTGACGCCTGATTGCGCTGGTGGGCGGGCGCCGCCGGGCGGCGTCAGCCCCGCCTGACTTTCAGTCCAGGTTTCGCTATGCCCCTTATTGATGGCTGCAATGCCGCTGCCGCAAAGGACGGCGACCCCCGCTCGGCGCCTTCGCAAGAGGCGCACCCGCCGTCGTCGTTATGACTAAAATGTATGCAGCAAATCCAGAGCTGCCCAAACTCTGGGCAGGCGTCTGCAATCAGTTCGAGCGGCGCAGGCGCACCAAGCCTTCCTGGCTCACAGAGGCCACCAGCCGTCCCGCGCGGGTGAAAATCTGACCGCGCGTCAACGCCCGCGCGCCGCCGGCCCAGGGGCTTTGCTGCGCGTACAGCAGCCAGTCGTCGACCCGCAAGGGCTCGTGAATCCACAGCGCGTGATCGAGGCTCGCGACCTGGATCTTCGGATCGAAAATCGTGAGCCCATGCACGAGCAACGCCGTATTGAGCAAGGTCATGTCGGACAGTTAGGCGAGCAGGGCGTTGTGAATGGCGACGTCGTCGGGCAACGCGCCGCGCACGCGGAACCAGATCATCTGACCGGCGGCGCGGCGTTCCGGAAAGAACAGGTCGTCGGGCGCGACGACGCGCATGTCGAGCGCGCTTCGCCGCTTGAGCCAGCTCTCGGCCTGTTCCGGAAGAAAGGCGCGAAACCGCTCGACGAGCGCATGGACGTCATCAAGGCTCTCGGGATCCGGCGCGTCCGGCATCGGTGCGGCGTGCGTGAAACCCGACTCGCGGCGCTGAAACGACGCCTCCATCGAAAAGATCGTATGGCCGCGTTGAGATGCGTTGCAACGTCGCGTCGTGAAGCTTTTGCCGTCGCGCACGCGCTCGACCGAAAAGTCGATCGGCGACGTCGGATCGCCGGCGAGCACGAAATAGCCGTGCAGCGAATGGACAGGGCGGTCTTCGGGCGCAGTTCGCGTCGTCGCGACAAGCGCCTGCGCCACCGCTTGGCCGCCATAGACCTGACGGCCGGAAGAGGGCGGGCTGTAGCCGCGGAAGAGGTCAGGACCGCGCTCCTCCAGATCGAGAAGCGCGAGAAGCTTGGACGGCCCGGCTTCGTCCATTGCGGACGGAGTCGTCAATCGATCTGACGCGCTTCTTCAGGCAGCATGATGGGAATGCCGTCGCGGATCGGATAGGCGAGCCGCGCCGATCGCGAGATCAACTCCTGTCGCGCGCTGTCATATTCAAGCGTCGTCTTGGTCAAAGGGCAGACGAGGATTTCCAGCAGGCGCGGATCAATGCGGCTCGGCTCCGCCATGGATTCGAACTTCTCGGCGCCGGGATCGCGTTCATCAGTCATGATCGTCAATTTCCTTCAATGCCATTGCGGCCGGTCGCCGTTTCGTTGCGCGAGATCGAGCTTCGCGAGCGCGATCAGCGTTTCCGCGCGGGTCTTCAAATCGACCGCTTCGATCAGCGCCTGCTTGTCGTTGGCGCCGAACGGACACATCATCGCCAGCGCATTGACCAGCGTCTCGGTCGGCGCCGCGTCGATGCTCGCCCAGTCGACTTCAAGTTTCGAACATTCGGCGAAGTTGCGCAACATCGACACCATGCTTTCGCGGTCGACGGCGTCGGCCCCGGCGCCGGCGGTCAGGTCCTCGGCGAATTCGTCAAAATCGGCCTGGCACTGGCGGTAGGGCGTCGGGACGACGAGCTCCTCGAGCACGCGAAACCGCGCCACGCCGGTGAGGGTGATCAGATATCGGCCGTCGCCGGTTTCGGCGAGGCGCGTGATGCGTCCGGCGCAGCCGACGCCATAGAGGTGCGTCGCCTCGCTGACGGTCTCGTCTCCCGGCAATGGCTGGATCATGCCGATCAGGCGCGCGCCGGCGATGGCGTCGTCGACCATGGCGAGATAGCGCGGCTCGAAAACATTGAGCGGCAGTTCGCCCCGCGGCAGCAGAATGGCGCCCGAAAGCGGAAAGAGCGGCAACCGCCTCGGCAATTCGCCAGTGTCGGCATAGGGACGGTTCAGGCTCATATTGGCGAACGCCTCCCTAAGAATAGAGCAGAGTGGACAGTCGCCGCCGTGCGCTCACGGCGGCCTTGTCCATCGGTCCCCACGCCTCGAAAAACTGGATCAGCTGCTTCCTGGCCCCATCGTCATTCCAACTACGGTCGCGGCGGATGATTTCAAGCAGCGCATCGGCGGCTTCCTCGCGGAGCCCTTTGGCGTTGAGCGCGAGCGCGAGATCGAAATGCGCCTGAAGATCGTTCGGATCGAAATTGACGCGATTTCTCAAATCTTCGATCTCGCCGAGGTCCTGCGCCTGTTGCGCGTTCTGAAGCGCGGCTGCGGCCGCGGCGACGTCGGCGTCGCGGCGGACGACTTCGGGGAGCGCGTCAAGGAGCGCGGCGGCGTCGTCAAAGCGTTCCGAGTCGACGTAAAGACGGAGCAAGGCCGTGGCGGCCTTGACGTTGGGTGGTTCGCCGCCGGCGAGCTCCTGCAGAAGCGACTCCGCGCCGGCGAGATCGCCGTCCGCAATCATCGCCTGCGCCGCGTCCAGCGCATCGCCGGCCACCTCGATCGGGCCGACCAGCCGCTCCAGAAACCCCTTGATCTGACTCTCGGGCAGCGCGCCGACGAAGCCGTCGACGGGCCGCCCGCGCTGAAACGCGAAGACCGCCGGGATCGACTTGACGCCGAGTTGATCGGCGATCAGCGGTTCGGCGTCGATATTCATTTTGACGAGTGCGATTTTCCCGGCGGCGGCGGCGACCAGACGCTCGAGAATGGGCGCAAGCTGGCGGCAGGGTCCGCACCAGGGCGCCCAGAAATCGACGAGCACGAGCTGCCGCATCGACGCGTCCAGAACGTCGGCGCGGAACCGGTCGGTCGTCGTTTCGACCGGCGTCGTCGGCGCGCCAGCCATTCTCGCCGTTTCAACCATTCGTTGTTCCCCTCATCGTCATCGTCGGATTTTGGAGGCTTTGCCGCTCGGCGGCGGTCCGGCGTGGCGCCCGGACGAAGGTCAGATAGACCGGTTTGCGCCCTTCGGCCATGGCTTTGGCTTCATATTTGGTCTGGGTCCAGCCTGGCCAGGACAGGCGCCAGTCGTCGGCGCGCCGCGCGCGCCAGGCAAAGTCGGGATAAGCGCGAAGCCGCGCCAAGGTCCAGGCGGCGTAATCATCGATATCCGTGGCGAAGCGCAGCTCCGCGCCCGAACGCATCGTTCGCGCTAGCCGGTCGAGATTTTCGCGGGCGACGAAGCGCCGTTTGCGATGGCGCCGTTTGGGCCATGGGTCGGGATAGAACAGATAGACGCGCGACAGGGCGTCGTCCGGCAGCCAGTCGAGCACGTCGACGGCGTCGCCCTGGTGCAGCCGGATATTCGTCAGGCCGCGTTCTTCGATGCGGGCGAGGAGTTTCGCGACCCCATTGATGAAGGGTTCGCAGCCGATGAAATCGACCTCAGGGTTCGCGGTCGCCGCCGCGATCAAATGCTCGCCGCCGCCAAAGCCGATTTCAAGGTGCGTTTCTCGCGAAGCGGGCGCCGGCGGGAGCGAAAGATCGAGCGACAGACGCGGCAAGAGCTCAGCGATCAGGGCAGCCTGATGCTTGCGAAGCGCCTTGCCTTTCGAGCGACCGTAGAGGCGCGTATGCGGGCGTTGCTGAGGGGTCTCGGTCATAAGCGCTGACGGGCCGCGCTCATCGGGCGTCTCGCGGCTGTGGCAACCAATGTGAGGGTGGTTCCCACAGGCCCGAGTCGCCCGTCCGAGTCGATCCTAGATTCGGCGGAGCCTAGGCGAAATGCGCTTTCAGCTGGTCGACGAGATCCGTTTTTTCCCACGAGAAGCCGCCATCCGCGTCCGGCGTCCGGCCGAAATGGCCATAGGCCGACGTGCGGGCGTAGATCGGGCGGTTGAGCTGAAGATGCTCGCGAATGCCGCGCGGCGAGAGGCGAATGAGCTGCGGCAGCACCTCTTCGACCTTCTCCTCGCACACATTGCCGGTGCCATGCAGATCGACATAGATCGAAAGCGGCTCGGCGACGCCGATCGCGTAGGACAGCTGCAGCGTGCAGCGATCGGCGAGCCCGGCCGCGACGACGTTCTTGGCGAGATAGCGGGCGGCGTAGGCGGCCGAACGATCGACCTTGGTCGGATCCTTGCCCGAGAAGGCGCCGCCGCCATGCGGCGCGGCGCCGCCATAGGTGTCGACGATGATCTTGCGCCCGGTGAGTCCGGCGTCGCCGTCAGGCCCGCCGATGTAAAATTTGCCGGTCGGATTGACGTGCCAGACGGTCGCATTGGTGATCCAGCCGTTGGGCAGCGCGTCGCGGATATAGGGCTCGGCGATGCTGCGAATGTCAGCCGGCGTCAGGCTCTCGTCGACATGCTGATGCGACAGCACGATCTGCGTCGCCTCGACCGGCTTGCCGTCGACGTAGCGGACCGTGACCTGGCTCTTGGCGTCGGGGCCGAGACCCTTTTCCTTGCCGCTGTGGCGCGCCTTGGCGAGCTGCTCCAGAATCTTGTGCGAATAATAGATCGGCGCCGGCATCAGTTCGGGCGTTTCACGCACGGCGTAGCCGAACATGATGCCCTGATCGCCTGCGCCCTCGTCCTTGTTGCCGGCGGCGTCGACGCCCTGCGCAATGTCGACGGACTGTTCGTGCAGCAGCACTTCCACATTGGCGGTGTTCCAGTGGAAACCGCGCTGTTCGTAGCCGATGGCGCGAATGGCGCCGCGCGCGATCTCGACGATGCGTTCGAAGGGAATATGCGGCCCGCGCACTTCGCCGGCGATGACGACGCGGTTCGTCGTCGCGAGCGTTTCGGCGGCCACGCGAATGGCGTACGGGTCGAGGCCCGCCTTCGGACCTTCACGAAAAAACTCGTCGACGATCTCGTCGGAAATGCGGTCGCAGACCTTGTCCGGATGGCCTTCGGAAACGGATTCGCTCGTGAAAAGGTAATTCTTCCGGGTCACTTCCTATCTCCGATGGGTGTTGAGGACGACTCGAATAACTGCGCCGCAGGCCGGTCCATCTGCCAGCGCTCGTTCGTTGCGTCAAGCCGAAAAGCCCAAATCGTTCGTTTTGGAGAACGATATTTCTACTCTCCCGCGTGTTCCGATTGCTCTGCGAGCGTCGTGACCAGATCAAGCACGCGCTTGCGCACTTTGGGATCGCGGATGCGCGCGAAGGCGCGATTGAGATGCAGCCCCTCCGACGTCGACAGAAAGTCCACCACATATTGCGACGAGGACTCCTCCGCGAATCCGTCGGCTTGCGCAGCCGGTCCGCCGGCCGGGGCGTCTTCGAAGAAAAAGGACGGCGGCACCTTCAACGTCTTTGAGATCTGTTGCAGGCGGCTTGCGCCGATACGATTGGTGCCTTTCTCGTATTTTTGCACCTGCTGAAAAGTGATCCCGAGCGCTTCTCCCAGCTTCTCCTGACTCATTTTCATGAGAACGCGCTGCATGCGGACTCGGCTGCCGACATGGCGATCAATCGGATCTGGCGCCTTCTTCAACTTTACCGCCTCCTGCTGAGTTTTAGCCGAATCCTTCCCGAGCGCGCAAGCTACATTGCAGGTAGGTCCATGAATTTCAAGAAAGATTTCAATTGCTCGCGTCGTGCGGCGCTCTTTCGAGACGGCCGTCCGCCTTCCTGGCCCGCTCGGCGCTGGCGCGGAGCCCTGCAGAATGACGGGCGACGCCAATCAAAGCCAGCGCCGCCGCGACGCCAAGAAGGACAGGGAACGCCAGCGCGCCGGAGGCGGCGAAAAGAGTCGGGGCCGCCGCGCGGGGCAGCCTTCCGTCGATGAGGCCTTCCTGGCCGAGCGGCAGCGACTGAAGAATGCGCCCATAGGCGTCGATGATCGCCGAAACGCCGGTATTGGCGACGCGGATCATCGGCAGGCCCTCTTCAATTGCGCGCAGGCGCGCCTGGGCGAGATGCTGGTAGGGGCCGGTCGTGTGGCCAAACCATCCGTCGTTGGTGACGTTGAGAAACAATTGAGGGCGTTCGGCGGCGTCCCGCTGGACCGTCTCGCCTGAGAAGATCGCCTCGTAGCAGATCAGCGGCGCAACAGCCGGCAGACCGGGCGCGGCGAGAAGGCGCGGACCTGCGCCGCGGTCCCAGACGCCGGGAACCAGGTGATGAATTCCAAGCAGCCGCAGCGCCTCGTCGAGCGGTAGATATTCTCCGAAGGGAACGAGATGCATTTTGTCGTAGAAGCCGACGATCGCCTCTCCCTTCAGCGCCTCGATTGAATTGAAGATTCTGCCGCGCCGTCCATCGCCGCCGCCTTCGGCCCGCGCGGCGCCAGTCAACAATACGCCGCCTTTGAGCGCGTGGGCGATCGCCGTCAGCGCTTCGGGGTGATTGGAGAGAATGTAGGGAAAGGCGGATTCGGGCCAAACAAGATGGGTGACCCCGGCCAGTCCTGTCGGCCGCTCGCTTGTGGGGCGTTCCGAAAGCGCGAGATAGCGGCGCAGGATGTTCGCGCCGTTCTCGGGACGAAATTTCGCATCCTGAGGAAGGTTCGGCTGCATCAGCCGCAACGCGACGCCGTCGACATATTCGGTCTCATGCGCGCCGAGCCAAAACGCGCCATAGGCGAGCATCAGCAGGGCGAGCGCCGCCGCGGCCAGCAAGGCGCCGTTGATGCGGCGGGCTCCGCAGCGCGCGCGATCGACGAGCGTCGCCGGAGCGGCGAAAATCACGATCGCGAGGATGTCGAGCCCGTAGAGGCCGACGAGAGAGGCTGTCTGCGCCAGCGGACCGGACCCGGCGAGCGCCATGCCGAAATCGTTCCAGGGAAAGCCCGTGAAAAGATGTCCGCGAAGCCACTCGGCGCCGCCCAGCCCAACCGCCAGCGCAAAAATGCGCGCGCCGCCGGGCGACCACATCAGGCGCGCGGCGGCGAACCCCGCCGCCGTAAACAGCGCGAGAACCGCTGGCAACCCGAAGACGGCGAGCGGCAGCGCCCAGGCGAATTGATCGGCTTCGACCAGCATGGCGGCGCCCATCCACCAGAGGCCTGCGACGAAATAGCCGAAGCCGAGCCACCAGCCGGCGCCGGCCGCCGACAGAATTGGCGCAAGGGCGAAGCGCCGCGAGTCGCCGCGCTGCGCGGCGCCGTCGATCAGCCAGACGGCGACCGTCAGCGGCGCAAACATCGCGGGGATGACGTCGAAGGGTGCGAGCGCCAGGGCGCCGGCCGCGCCCGCGCCGAAAGCGATCGCCCGGCGCGTCCAGCCGCGGGCCTCAACGATTCGCTGCGGAAGCGACGCAGCCGGCGCGCGCGCGCCGGCGATCTCGGCAATCTGCGCCATCCTCAACCTTGTCTCATCCGAATCGACACGAGCGACTCTAGCGAGTTTCCAGGAGGCGCAAAGCCTTGGCCGTCCGGGTCGGCAGCCGCCGGCTCACGCGCACCATAGCCGCAGGATCGCGCCGGAATTCTTCACGAGCAGT
>NZ_JBFWNB010000034.1:0-35457 GCF_050251305.1 Methylocystis sp.
TATATGAAGCCGGCGCGCGCGCGCCGGCGATCTCGGAAATCTGCGCCATCATCCACCTTGTCTCATCCGAATCGACACGAGCGACTCTAGCGAGTTTCCAGGAGGCGCAAAGCCTTGGCCGTCCGGGGCGCCAGCCGCCGGCTCACTCGCACCATAGCCGCAGGAGCGCGCCGGAATTCTTCACGAGCAGATCGCCGATCTCGTCGCGCCCATGGCGCTGCAGATAGCTTCGGTGCGCGTAATTCAGATCGCGCAGAATTCGGCGTTTCCCCTCGTCGCGGACGCGGCTTTCGATCCAGCCGACGCAGGCCAGACGGCTGCCGCGCGTGATTTTCTCCACGCGGTGGATCAGGCCGGTCGAATAGACGAAGACGCTGCCGATCTTCGGCTTGAGTTTCAGCAGCCCGTGCTCCTGTTCGATGACGAGTTCTCCGCCGTCGTAATGCGCGTGGTCTTCAAGAAACAGCGTAAACGAAAGATCGCAGCGGAATCCGTTCATAATCGCGGCGTCGGAATGGTTTTCGTAATACATGCCCTCGTCGTAGCGGTTCACCTGCATCGCGGCGATGCGCTTGGGAATGGCGTAAAAGTCGATGCGTTCGTCGCTCATCAGCCGATGCGCGATCGCGTCGAGAATCGCCCGTCCCTTGGTCTGATCCATTTGCATATTGTTCTTGGCGCCTGCCGCCATGCCGGTCGCCGTCGCGGCGCCGCCGCCAAAAGGCGTCGCGAGAATTTTCATGCGCAATTCGAGGCAGGCGGCGGCGTCGTAAAAATCATCAATCAGCAGCAAGGGCGAATCCTTCCGAGCGCGACAGGGCGCAGTCGACCCCTGCCGGTCGAATGTGACACGCGCGTTGCAAGGGCGGCCTCAGACGCGTCGCCGCACGCGCAGCTTGCCGACCCGCCGCGGATCGGCGTCGACGATCTCGAATTCGTAAAAATCGACGGGCGTCGGGATGATCTCGCCGCGCATCGGCACCCGGCCGGCGAGCCAGGCGACGAGGCCGCCCAGCGTCGTCACCTCGGCGGGCGTGTCTTCAAGCCTGAAGTCGACCCCCAGCCGCGCCGTGACTTCGTCGAGATCGGCGCGTCCATCGACGATGAAATCGCCGTTCTCCAGCTCGACGAAGCCGGATTCATCGACGACGTCATGTTCGTCCTCGATGTCGCCGACGATCATCTCCATGATGTCCTCGATCGTGACGAGGCCGTCGGTTCCGCCATATTCGTCGATGACGAGCGCGAGATGCGTCCGTGTCGCCTGCATGCGGATCAGCAGATCAAGCGCCGGCATCGAGCGCGGCACGAAGAGCACCGTCTTGAGTAAATTCGCCTGCGAGAGCGGCGCATCGAAGTCGATCTTTTTGACTTCCGACGCCGACGCATGGGAGCCTTCGCGCCGATCGGCGCAAAGCGCGATGTGATTGACGAAATCGCGGATGTGGACCATGCCGCGCGGATCGTCGAGCGTATCCGCGTAGACGGGCAGGCGCGAATGGCCGGCGGTGCGAAACAATTCCAGCGCCTCGCGCAACGGCGCATCGAGCGAAATGGCGATGATGTCGGCGCGCGGAATCATGGCGTCGTCGACGCGCATGTCGTGCAGGCCGAGGACGTTCTTCAGCAGCGCGCGCTCGTGCGGCGTCACGTCGCCGGCGGACTCATCAAGCCTGTCTTCGATGTCTTCGCGCACCGACGCCGGCGAAAAACCGAACAGCCCGCGCAACCTTTCGATAAGGCTCGGGCGTGGTCCATCGCCAGCGCGTCTTAATGGGATCGGATCGTCGGCGTTATCGTATGGCGTCGACATGCGCTTGGTTCAATTCGCTCCGCCCGCCGGCCCGTCAGCGTCCTCTGCATAGGGGTCAGGAAGCCCCAACGCCGTCGCAATCCTGCGTTCCAGCGCCTCCATCCGCTCGGCTTCGGCGGCGGTTTCATGATCATATCCGATCAGATGCAGAAATCCATGCGCGATCATATGGGCCGTGTGGGCGCGCAAAGGCTTGGCTTGCTCCTCGGCCTCTCTGGCGACGGTCTCGTAGGCGACGATGATATCGCCAAGCAGAGGCTTGCCTCCAAGCGGCCCAGGCGTCGGAAATGACAGGACATTCGTCGGCTGGTCCTTGTCGCGCCAGTCGGCGTTGAGCTTCCGGATCGCCGCATCGTCGCAGAATGTGACGCTGAGCTCGCACTCCGGCGCGAGGACGGCGCCGCTCTCGGCGAGACTCTGACGAGCGCACGCCTCCGCCAGATCTTCGAGATCTGCGACCTGCCGCCAGGCGGGGGCCGCGACATTCACGTCGATCACCAAGGTCAGCTGTCTCCGCGCGGCTGCTTGCTGGCGCGCGCGGCGCGCTCATAGGCGCCGACGATCTGTCGCACGAGATCGTGACGCACGACGTCGCCTTCCGAAAATCTCACCCGGCCGACGACGTCGAGATCGGAGAGCAGGGCGACCGCTTCCGACAGCCCGGATTTCTGTCCCGTCGGCAGGTCGGTCTGCGACGGATCGCCGGTCACGATCATCCGCGAGCCCTCGCCAAGGCGGGTCAGAAACATCTTCATCTGCATCGAAGTGGCGTTTTGCGCCTCGTCGAGCAAAATGCAGCTTCGCGTCAGCGTGCGCCCGCGCATGAACGCCAGCGGCGCGACTTCGATGAGGCCGGTCTGCATGCCGCGTTCGATCATTCGCGCATCCATGAAATCATGGAGCGCGTCATAGATCGGGCGAAGATAGGGGTCGACCTTCTCGCGCATGTCGCCGGGCAGGAAACCGAGGCGCTCGCCCGCCTCGACGGCGGGACGCGACAGGATCAGCCGCTCGACCGCGCCTTGCTCCATCAGCTGAACGGCGTGGCCCACCGCGAGCCATGTTTTGCCTGTGCCTGCGGGGCCTTCCGCGAAGACCAGCTCGTAACGCTTCAGCGCGCGCAGATATTGATCCTGCGCGGCGTTGCGCGCGCGCACGGAGCCGCGCTTTCTGGTCATGATCTGTTCGAAAGCGCCGCGCGCCGGCTCCGAATCGGGGAACAGGCTGCGCTGCCGCGCCGTCTCTTCGATGGCGCCGTCGACGTCGCCGAGCGTGATCGTCTGACCGAGGGCGACGCGCTCGTAGAGCGCTTCGAGCACGCGGCGCGCATGTTCGCAGGCCTCGGCCCGGCCCTTCAGTGTGACATGATTGCCGTTGGCGAAAGAGGCGATGCGCAATCGCCGTTCGATCTTGGCGAGGTTCTGATCGTAAAGCCCGAAGACGAGCGAAGCGTGACGGTTGTTTTCGAAGGCGAGCGTGATTTCCGCTTCCGGCTCAGTCGCTTCCGGTTCCCGCGCGGCGAGCAGCGGGTCGTCGATCGTCGTCAAGCCTTCGCCTCCTCCCTCAACAGCCGTCCGGCCAAGGAGTTCGAGCCCGCCGCGATGACCTTCACCCTCGCTTCACGGCCGATCGCCTCCATCGGACCTTCGACATGCACAGCCTGCATATAGGGACTCTTGCCGGCGATTTGCCCCTCGTGCCGCCCCGGCTTTTCGAAAAGCACGCCGACGTCCCGGCCGACAGTGGCGGCGTTGAAAGTCTGGCGCTGCGCTTCGAGCAGCGCCTGCAGCGCTGCGAGCCGTTCGCTCTTGACCGTCTCGTCGATCTGATCGTCGCGATCGGCGGCCGGCGTGCCCGGCCGCGGCGAATATTTGAAGGAAAAGCTCGAAGCGAAGCCGACGTTCCGCACCAGCGCCATCGTCGCCTCGAAATCGGCGTCGCTTTCGCCCGGAAAACCGACAATGAAATCCGACGACAGGGCGATGTCCGGCCGCGCCAGTCGCAGCCGCTCGACGATCGAGAGATAGGCGTCTGCGCCATGCTTGCGGTTCATCGCCTTCAGGATGCGGTCGGATCCGGACTGAACCGGCAGATGCACATAGGGCATGAGCTTTGGAATCGCGCCATGCGCGTCAATCAACGCTTGCGCCATGTCGACCGGATGACTTGTCGTGTAGCGCAGGCGCGTCAGCGCCGGGATTCGCGCCAGCCGATCGAGCAGGTCCGGAAGGCTCGACTCGCGGCCATGTTCGTCCAGCCCGCGGTAGGCGTTCACGTTCTGCCCGATCAGAGTGATCTCGCAAACGCCGCCGTCGACGAGCCGCTGGGCTTCGGAGACGATCTCCGCGACCGGCCGCGAGGCCTCGGCGCCTCGGGTGTAGGGCACGACGCAGAATGAGCAGAACTTGTCGCAGCCTTCCTGGACGGTGACGAACGCCGAGACGCCGCGCGCGCGGATCTGCGGCCGACTCGGCGCGGGGAGGGAGCGGAACTTGTCCTCGACGGCGAAATCCGTATCGGCGATCCGAGCGCCGCTTGCCGCCTGGCGCAGGAGTTCCGGCAGCCGGTGATAGCTCTGAGGGCCGACGACGAGATCGACGGCGCGCTGGCGCTTCAGCACCTCTTCGCCCTCGGCCTGCGCGACGCAGCCGGCGACGACGATCTTCATGTCGCGCCCTTGAGCGTTCAGCGCGCGTTTGGCGATCGCCAGCTTGCCGAGCTCGGAATAGATTTTTTCGGCCGCTTTTTCACGAATATGGCAGGTGTTGAGGATAACGAGATCGGCGTCGTCTTCGCTGGCGGTCTCGGCGTAGCCCTCGCGGCCCAGCAGGTCCGCCATGCGCGTGGCGTCATAGACGTTCATCTGGCAGCCGTAAGACTTCACCAGGACTTTGGATGGCTGTGTCGCCTCGGACCGCTGAGGCTTGGATCGCGTCTCAACCAGCTCTTTGACGTCAGTGACTATTTTTCTGCTCCATCGCTCGCCGCAGCGACTCGGGGCGCCAGCCGAGCGGCGACAGTATACGACATTTTTTCGCGTTCTGATCGCAAGATCTGTGGGGCGCTTTCAAATTTTCCGACCCCGGCCCGCCGCCGCTCCTGCGCCGACCGCCCGCGCAACGCGCACGGATCCCCGGTCGCCGCTCGGCGACACGTCCGACGCGAGACCAGAAGCGCCGCCTGGAGCCGCTCAGATCTCCAGCCGCAGGTTGATCGCTGCGCGGCGTTCGCCATTCGCGCGCTGATAGTAATTTTCGCGTCGCCCGATCTCCTTGAACCCTTCCCCGCCGTAGAGCTTCAGCGCCGCTTCATTGTCGTCGGCCACTTCCAGAAAGACGAGACGGGCGCCGCCGCGCTCCAGATTTTCCAGATGTCTTTCCAGAATGCGCCGGCCCAGTCCGGTTCCGCGGCGCAGAGGGTCGACGGCGAAGGTGAGGACTTCGGCGTCGGGCGGCGTCAGCCGCGACATGATAAATCCCCCAAGCTCGCCCTTGCGGCCCTCCGCCACCGCGCCGTCGGCGACGATATGCGCGTCGGTGAGATAATTTTCGAAATCGATTTTCGACCAGCCGAAGGCGAATGAGGCGCCATGCAGCCGCTCGCATTCGTCGGCGTGCTCCGCGCCGATGGGCTCAATGATGAATGTCGGCTTGGCGAAGAAAGATGAAAGCAGGGTCATGGCGCAAACTCACGCCTGCACGGCGGTGGCGGCGGCCGGGCGCGCGCCGGCGGCGCCCCCCTCCGTCGTCGCGGCGATGCCCGGATTGGGCTTTGAGGCCGGCAGGGTAACGTCCGGCTCCTTAAGATAAAGTGGCCGGGCGGGCGCCGTTTCCGGCTGCGCCGCGGCGCCGAGACGCGCCACGAGGGCGATGTCGGGCGCAGGCCGCTCGCTCGCGATCCTGACCTGGACCCCGCGCCCGCGCGCCTCCTTCGCGAGGAGCGGCGCGCCGGAGCCCGTCAGCAGCAGAGGGCCGCTCCCGAGCGCGCGCAGCGCTTCCAGCGCGCCCATGCGGCGCGGCGCCAGCAGCGGGCGGCCGCCCGGACCGAACGCGGCGACATAGACCTTCCCGTGACGCGCGTCGATCGCCGCCGCGACGACGCCGTCGAATGGCTGAATGATCAGCGGCGCCGCGAGCGCGGCGAGAGTCGAGACGCCGACGATCTCCGCCTTGCAGGCGAGCGCGATCGCCTGGCCGGCGGCGAGGCCGATGCGAATGCCGGTGAACGAGCCGGGCCCCACGGTGACGGCGACCCGATCGAGCGAGGCGAAGCCTCCGTCGACCTTGCTCATGACCCTCTTGATCAGCGGCAGCAGCGCCTCGCCGTGGCCGCGCTCCATGGCCGCCGATTCGGCGGCGATCGGCTCCGCCGCGTCATGATCCAGCACGCAGGCCGAAACGGCTGGCAGCGCGGTGTCGATCGCAAGGATTCGCATGATTCTGGATTATGACGTTTTTCGGAGCGCGATCAACGCAGTCTCACGACCCATCGCCTCTTATGCGGGCTCGACCGCCTTTACCTGCGGCAGAAAATGCTTGAGCAGGTTTTCGATGCCGTGCCGCAAAGTCGCTGTGGACGACGGACAACCGGAACAGGCGCCCTTCATCGCGAGATAGACGACGCCGTCCTTAAAGCCGCGGAAGACGATGTCGCCGCCGTCGCCGGCCACCGCCGGGCGCACGCGCGTTTCGATCAGCTCCTTGATCGTGGCGACGGTCTCCGCATCGGCGGCGTCATAGAATTCGCCGCCGGACTGCGCGGGCGCCGCGCCTTCGGTGAGGAGCGGCGCGCCGGAGGCGAAATGCTCCATGATCGTGCCGAGAATGGCGGGCTTGAGGTGCGGCCAGTCGGCGCCGTTCTGCGTCACGGAGACGAAGTCCGCGCCATACATCACCGCTTCAACGCCCTCAATCGAAAGCAGCGCCTGCGCGAGCGGCGCATGGGCGGCGGCGTCGAGCGAGCGGAATTCCATCGCGCCCTGGCCGAGGACCTCCTGGCCGGGAAGAAATTTGAGCGTCGAGGGATTGGGGGTGGCTTCGGTCTGGATGAACATCATGAGACTCCTGCGTCCGGTTCAAGGCCGGCGGGAAGTGCGCGAATATCACAAATCGGGCGTTTTGTGACGTTAGACGACATTACTTAAGCGCTTCGCCGCAGTCTTGCGAGACTCTTCGGCGCCAGCGCCCGAGGGCGACCACGGCCCAAACCGCCTCCACCAGGCCGAACGGCCAAGCCCCCTGGAGAAATCCGTAGACAGATCCGAGAGCGCATGCGGCGGCGAAGCCCAGCACGAGCCATTGGCTGCGTTCTTCCAGAGCGTATGTCAGCAGCATGGCGCTCACCGCGAACAGCCCGAACCATGTCAGCGCATCCATCAATCAAGCTCTCCAGGCGCTGACTTGCATTTGCCATGCCCGAACGAATCTCGCAGTGTCAATCAATGGATGAAAACGCGCTTATCGACGCCAACGAAGCCTATTACCGCGCCTTTGCCGCCCGCGACCTTGGCGTCATGAACGAGCTCTGGGCCGAGGAGGGCGTCTCCTGCGTTCACCCCGGCTGGCCGGCGCTTGTCGGGCGCATGCCCGTGCTCGCCTCCTATCGCGACATTTTTCGCAATCCAGGCCAGGAAGCCGTGACGGCGCGCGACCCGCAGACGCTGATCGAAGGCGCCGACGGCCGCGTCTTCTGCGTCGAGGAGGTCGGCGGCGGCCTGCTGCTGGCGACAAACTGGTTTCGCTGGAGCGGCGACCGCTGGCGGCTCGTGCATCATCAGGCGAGCGCGCTCGCGCCGCCGCCCACGCGGCGAGAAGGCAAGCGGTCGCTTCACTAGCGCGACGGAGCGGCGGCCGCGTTGTTTCGCGCGCCGGGCCGAGCTGGGGTGCGGTCCCGGCGCAGGAGCGTTGCGGCGCCTGCGCCTCTAATCCGCGGTTTCGCTGGTTTTTCTGCGGCTCGTCTTCTTCGGCTCCCGGCGCGGGCCTTCCACAAGCCGCACGACGACGCCCCAGAGCGTGCGCACGTCCTGTTCCGTCAGCCCCATGCGGTGGAACATGTTGCGCAGATTGCGCGACATGACCGGCTTTTTGGTCAGCGGACGAAAGAAGCCGCGCTTGTCGAGTTCGCCTTCGAGAAAATCGAAGAAGGCGAGCGTCATCTCCCGCGTCGCCGGCGGCGAACGTTCTTCGACCTCGAAGGGAATGGCGTCACCATGCGCGGCGCGAAACCATTCGTACCCGGTGAGCAGCACCGCCTGCGCGAGATTGAGCGAGGCGTAGGCGGGGTTGACCGGAAAGGTGAGGATGGCGTCGGCGAGGGCGACGTCGTCATTGTCGAGGCCGGTGCGCTCGGGGCCGAACAGCACGCCATGCTTCTCGCCCGCCGCCATGCGCGTCGCCGTCGACGGCATCGCCTGCGCCGGCGTCAGCACCGGCTTCATCTGGCCGCGTCCGCGCGCCGTCGCGGCGTAGACGAAGGAGAGATCTTCGATCGCTTCTCGGACGCTGTCGTAGAGCTTCGCGCTTTCGAGAAGATGCACGGCGCCCGCGGCCGCCGCATAGGCGCCCTTGCGATAGGCGCCGGTGCGCGGCCAGCCCTCGCGCGGCGAAACCAGGCGCAGATCGGAGAGGCCGAAATTGGCCATCGCCCGTGCGCACATGCCGATGTTGACGGCGAGCTGCGGACGCACGAGCACGACCGCCGGCCCTCCGGAAAAAGCCGTCTTGCTGCGATCCGTTCCCGCCCCGACCAACTCGCCTCCTCACATCAAAGCGGCGGCAAATTAGGGCGGAAAGGGCCCGGGGGGAAGGCCGCCGCGGCGTTTCGCGGAAGGCCCCTCGATTGCTACCCAAAACTTCCAGCCGAGGCTATAAGGCGCGCGGCATAAGAGGAGCGGGCGCATGCGGAAGATCAACGTTGCAAATCCTGTCGTCGAACTCGACGGCGACGAAATGACCCGCATCATCTGGGCCGCCATCAAAGCGAAGCTCATCCGGCCCTATCTCGACATCGATCTCATTTATTACGATCTCTCGATCCAGAATCGCGACGCCACCAACGATCAGGTGACGGTCGACGCGGCCTACGCGATCAAGGAGCATGGCGTCGGCGTGAAATGCGCGACGATCACGCCCGACGAAGCGCGGGTGAAGGAATTCCATCTCAAAGAGATGTGGAAATCGCCGAACGGCACGATTCGCAACATCCTTGGCGGCGTCATCTTCCGCGAGCCGATCATCTGCAGGAACGTGCCGCGCCTGGTGCCGGGATGGACGCAGCCGATCATCGTCGGCCGTCACGCATTCGGGGACCAGTATAAGGCGACCGACTTCAAAGTGCCCGGCAAGGGCCGTCTGACGATCAGGTTCGAAGGCGTCGACGGCGACGTCATTGAAAAGGAAGTCTTCCAGTTCCCGGGCTCGGGCGTTGCGCTGGCGATGTACAATCTCGACGACTCGATCAGCGAGTTCGCCCGCGCGACCTTCAATTACGGGCTGACGCGCAAATATCCGGTCTATCTGTCGACCAAGAACACGATCCTCAAGGCCTACGACGGTCGGTTCAAGGATTTGTTCCAGCAGATTTACGACGCCGAGTTCAAATCGAAATTCGAGGCGCTCGGGCTCACCTACGAGCATCGTCTGATCGACGACATGGTCGCGTCGGCGCTGAAATGGTCCGGCGGCTATATCTGGGCGTGCAAGAACTACGACGGCGACGTCCAGTCCGACACGGTGGCGCAAGGCTTCGGTTCGCTCGGCCTGATGACGAGCGTGCTGATGACGCCCGACGGCAAGACCGTCGAGGCCGAAGCCGCTCACGGCACCGTGACCCGTCACTATCGCGAGCATCAAAAGGGACACGAAACGTCGACGAATTCGATCGCCTCGATCTTCGCCTGGACGCGCGCGCTCGCGCATCGCGGCAAGCTTGATGCGAACGACGAGTTGATCCGCTTCGCCCGCACGCTCGAAGAGGTGTGCGTCGCCACCGTCGAATCGGGCTTCATGACCAAGGATCTCGCCCTGCTTGTCGGCTGCAATCAGAAATGGCTGTCCACGACAGGCTTCCTGGACAAGCTCGACGAAAATCTGCGCAAAGCGATGGAGTGAACGCGGCGCGAGTATCGATTGTAAGTGGCGCCGGTCGCGTCTATATAGGCGTCGCCTATGGGCCAATTAAGGATTCGCGAGATGGCGGTGGATCTGGAAGAAACGTATCAGCCTTCCGAAGACGAACCCTTCATGTGCGATCGGCAGCGCGAATATTTCCGACGTAAACTGCTGGCTTGGAAGGAAGACATTCTGCACGAAAGTCGCGAAACGCTCGCCGCTTTGCAGAACGAAAACGAAAATCATCCCGATCTTGCAGATCGCGCATCGTCCGAAACCGATCGCGCTATTGAACTGCGCGCGCGCGACAGGCAGCGCAAGCTCATCGCAAAAATCGACGCCGCGCTGACGCGTCTCGACGACGGCAGTTACGGCTATTGCGAGGAGACCGGCGAGCCGATCTCTCTCAAGCGTCTGGACGCGCGTCCGATCGCGACGCTGTCGATCGAGGCGCAGGAGCGGCACGAGCGGCGCGAAAAGGTCTATCGCGACGACTGAACCTAAACGTCGGCAGGGGATGAAAAATTAAAGGGCGTCGCCAACCGCGACGCCCTTTCTTTATGCCTTATTCCTTTTCGCCGGGGCGGCCGAGCAGCCGCGCCATTTCCGCCTCGAGCGAGTCGAGCGGATCCACGTCCGCCGGCGCTGGCGGCGGCGGCGGTGGCGGCGCCGCGGGTCTGGGCGGCGGCGGGGGAGCCGCGGGCGGCGGCGCTGCAGGTCTGGCGGCAGGCGGCGGAGGTGGCGGCGGCGGCGCAGGTCTCGCGGCGCCGGGCGGCGGCGGAGGTGGCGCCGCGGGTCTGGGCGGCGGCGGGGGAGCTGCTGGCGGCGGCTCCGCCGGTCTCGGCGGCAAGCCTGGCGGCGGCGCAGGAACGGCCGCCTCGGACGGGGGCGCAAGCGGCTCTTTCGAGCGCGGCGACAGGCGCTGCTGCGCGCGCGCAAGGAACGGCGGCGTCGCCGAACGGGGCGGAACCGGGCGCGGCGGCGGGGCCGCGGGGCTTGAGATCCTCGGACCTGGCGGCGGCGGAGGCGGTGGTGGCGGCGGCGGCGCGGCAGGCTTCGCCGGCGCTGGCGCGAAGAGGTCCGGCGGCAGATTGGCGGCCGCGGCGGCGGGCTGCTGCTTCGGCAGGGGCGCGTCGATCTCCCTTGGCGGCGCGGGGGCTGGTCCTGGCGGCCAAGCGCCGGCCGGCGGCGCGCCTGTCCGATGTTCCGGCGCGCGGCTGGCGACGCCTTCGAGCCGGTCGATCGTCGCTTCGACCAGGATGTCGTTGGGGCCGCCAATCAGAAGCAGATGTTCGGCATTGTCGCGCCGCACAATGACGAGCTGTCGCTCCCGGTCGAGGTCGAAGACATCGACGACGTCGAGCCGGCGGGCGCGATTGCGGCCGCCGGGCGCGCGTATGCGGCGGCCGAATAACAGGCGGAAAATATAAAGCAGGAGCACCGCAGCGACGAGGAACGCAACGAGCGCTCCGAGCGCCGGCAGCAGTTGAGTGAATCTATCTGGCATGAACGGCTGGTCTCTCGTTCGAACGCGCGTGAACCTTGCCAAATTAACAGCTTCTCTGGCAAGCGCCGAAAAAAGGTTAATGAATGGTTAATGTTTGACGAATCAGCGTCTCTCTCAGAGATCCGGCGTTGCTATTATTGGCGTCCACGGCCATTGTTTTTAGATGATTCTTTATGCGTCGGAAGAGTAAACATCGGCGCGCCGGCGTCAGCATGGCCGTCGCGATCGGCGATTTATGGCGCGGATGGTTAAGAAATGACCGACAGGACGGGATCGTCGGCCCTGGAGCGAAGCGAGAGGCCTCCGAATGTTGGGCTCGCGCTCGCGCTCGTCATCGGGTTGGTCGGCGCCGTCGCGGCCTACTATCTGACCCCTTCGGATCTTGCGCCGCGCGTCACCGTTCTCGCGCTGGCGATCTTCGGCGTCGCCGGAATCTTCTTTCTCTTCGCCTATGCGGTCGGATTGATTCAGTTTTCCGGGCGAGTCGCTGGCGCTGACCTCACCAAGCTCATCGCCGACACCTCCGGCGAAGGGTTGCTCGTCACCAGAGGCGACGCGCGCATCGTCTACGCCAATGACGCCTATCGGGCGATGTGCGGCGCGAAAGCCGCGTCCGAACTTCAACTCGTCGAGCGGCTGTTCTCCGGGCCGCCGGAAGTTTCGGAGGCGATCTACAGGCTGGCGCAGGCGGCGCGCGCCGGCGTGTCGCAGAGCGAAGATTTGCGGCTTTCGCCGCCGCTCTCGGGGCAAGGGTCGGTCGGTTGGTATCGGATCCGCGTCCGGCCGCTGCCCGCGTCCGGAGGGCGCTTCTGCTTGTGGGCGGTAGCCGACGTGACCGCCGACCGACAGCGGCAGGAGAATGTCTTTCAGGAGCTCCAGCACGCGATCGACTTTCTCGATCACGCGCCGGCCGGATTTTTTTCCGCGACCCCGGACGGCGCCGTTTCTTATATGAACAAGACGCTGGCCGGCTGGCTGGGCTACGATCTTACCCAGGTCGGCTCCGGCGGCGCGACGCTGTCCTCCATCGTCGCCGATAATGGCGCGGCGCTTCTCGCGGCGATCTCCGGCGCGCCGGGCGACGTGCGCGCGGAGCAGATCGACCTCGACCTGCGCTGCCGCAACGGCAGGTCGCTTCCGGTGCGGCTGCTGCACCAGGTCGCGTTCGGTCAGGACGGCGAAGCAGGCGCCTCGCGCACCCTGGTGCTCAACCGGGCGTCGGGCGAACAGCCCGAAGAAAATCTGCGCGCCGCCGAGGTGCGATTCGCCCGTTTCTTCAACTCCACGCCGATGGCGATGGCGACGCTCGACGCCGACGGGCGCGTGCTGGCTTCGAATGCGGCTTTCGCGAAACTGCTGCCGCAGGCGCTCAAATCGGGGCAGGGCAAGGCCGCGGCGCCCTGGTCGGTGCTGGCGGGGCTTGGCGAACGCGACGGCGCCGCGCTGCGCGCCGCAATCGAAGACGCGATCGAGGGCAAGGGCGAAGTGCTTCCGGTCAATGTTGTCTTCGAGGAAGACGCCGGCGCCGCGCCGCGCTCGGCGCGGTTCTTCGTCTCCTCCGCCGAGGACGCCGGCAAGAGGGGCGCGATGATCTATGCGCTCGACACGACCGAGCAGCGCAAGCTTCAGGAGGAGTTCGCCCAATCGCAAAAGATGAATGCGGTCGGCCAGCTTGCCGGCGGCATCGCGCATGACTTCAACAATATGCTGACGGCGATCATCGGCTATTCGGACCTGCTGCTTTCCAGCCATCGGCCGACCGATCCGGCCTTCCGCGACATTCGGCAGATCAAGGAAACCGCCAACCGCGCCGCCGGGCTGACGCGCCAGCTGCTTGCCTTCTCGCGCCGGCAGACGCTGCGTCCGCAAGTCCTGCAGCTCGGCGACGCGCTGTCCGAAGTGCAGAATCTCCTGCGCCGCATCGTCGGCGAGAAAAACGAACTCGAACTGCGTCTGGGCCGCGATCTCTGGTTCGTGAAGGCCGACATCACCCAGTTTGAGCAGGTGATCATCAATCTCGTCGTCAATGCGCGCGACGCCATGCCGGAGTCGGGCGGCCGGGTGCAGATCCGCACGGGCAATGTCGCCGCCGCGGCCTGCGCCTCCTTCGGCGAAGCGACGCTGCCGTCGGCGGATTACGTGCTCGTTGAGGTCGAGGATACGGGCGGCGGCATTCCCGCCGATGTGAAGGAAAAAATCTTCGAACCGTTCTTTACGACGAAGGAGGTCGGCAAAGGCACGGGCCTTGGCCTGTCGACCGTGTTCGGCATCATCAAGCAGTCGGGCGGCTTCATCTTCGTCGACAGCGAGGTCGGGCGGGGGACCGTTTTCCGCATCTTCCTGCCGCGATACGTGCCGGAGGAGAAGGAGACCGCGCAAAAGACGGATTCGCCCAAGGCCGCCACGGACTACACCGGGCAGGGCGTGGTGCTCCTGGTCGAAGACGAAAACGCCGTTCGCTCGATTGGCGCGCGCGCCTTGAGTTCGCGCGGATTTACGGTGCTCGAAGCGACCACCGGCATGGAGGCGCTCGAAGTCGTCGACCGCGTCGACGGCAAAATCGATCTCATCGTATCGGACGTGGTGATGCCGGAGATGGATGGCCCGGCGATGTTTGCGGAACTGCGCAAGCGCGGCGTCGCGGCCAAGGTCATCTTCGTTTCCGGCTACGCCGAAGAGGCGTTCGCCAAGAATCTGCCCGACGGCGACTTCGGGTTCCTCGCCAAGCCGTTCTCGATCAAACAGCTGATCGAAACCGTGAAGGCGCATATGCCCTGACGCCGCGGGACGCGGCGCGCCGCGATGGCGGCCGCCTTCCCTCGGTTCAGAGCGTTGGGGCGACGACCCGCACGCGGCGCTTGACGCCGTCCGGTCCGACGATTTCGCGATAGGTTTCCGGCATGGCGGCGCGGTCCTGGGCGCTGGGTTGCGCCTGCGCCGCAGCATCCGGCGCGACCGCCGCCGGCGCCGGCGTTTTCCCCTTCCGCCCGCGCGAAGCGCCGGGCGGCAGCGGCCGCGACAATTGCTCGGCCTGTTCGGCGGTGACGACCTGATCCTTTGCGTGACGCTCGGCGATGAGCCGCTCGGCTTCCGCGAGCGCTTCGGCCCATGTCTGCCCCGGCGGCTTGCAGCCGCATGTCGGATCATAGGTTTTTTCGAATTTATGCGCGTTCGGATGGTCCGAATACGCCTCGCCGTCGATCGACAAGGCGGAGCTGAGGCCCTTGTATTGCGACGCCGTATAGAGCTTCACCTCGGCGTTGGGACACAGCGCCCGGCACATGGTCGAAAGATCGTAGAGATTGGAGCTGCGCGCCGAATAGCTGATCGGGAAAAAGCCGCCGTCGCATTGGCGGACGCAGATCGCCATCGGCCCCCCGCGCGGCATTCCGTCGCCAGGTTCATACTCTTGATCGAGATCGGGGCCGATCGGCGCTTCGCGCATGCTCTCGTCAGGCCCGACGCCGAACAGTTCCTCAAAGAAATTGCGGGGTCGCGCGAGGCGCGCCTGCGCAGCCTGGGGATTGCGGCACTCCGCCTCATAGCGGGCGGCGAGCGCCTGGCGCTGGCCGCCGTCGTCGGCGACCGCCCGGTCATAGGAAGCGATGGTCCCCGAAAGGCGATTGAGCTGGGCGTTGATCGGCCCGCATTGAGGCGGCGGCGGATCGCCGAAGAACAGGAACTGGCCGCGGTCGCAGCCGAGCGCGCGCGCGCGCGCGGCGACGCGGGCGTATTCGCCGCGCTGCTTGGCGGCCGCGGCCTGGTATTTCCCGGCGCGGCCGCCGGCGCCCGCGCGCGCGATCTGGGCGCGCAACTCTGTGCAATAGGGACTTTCGGCGGCCGCGGGCGACGCCGCGAAGACGCCGAAGGCGACGCCGACGGCGACCGCCAGTTTCGTCGCCCTGGAGGCGACTTTTATCGAAAAGAGGTCTATGATCGCGGCCTCATTGAGGTTTTGGCTTCCTTCACACGCTCGCAAGGAGCCGAAAAACGCTTGCGCGGTCGCTTGCAGCCGATTTCCAACGCGCGTCGGCGGACGACGAATCGCGTCATTCTCGCCAATCCTGGCCGCGGATCAAACGTACGTCGATTAATCGCGCGCATCGTGTCGGCAACAAGGCGCCGATTGAAGAGCTCAATCTCCTTCGTTTCCGTGAATTTTTTGTCGCGCACCGGGCTGAAGCCCTTCCATTGGCGCGCGACTTCGCCCATATCGGCGGCGTCGCCAGGAGGTTGCCGATATGAAGCGTTCCAAATTGCTGGTCCTGATTCCGACGTTTTTCACGCTCTGTTTCGGCGCGGCGACGGCGTTTGCGCAGAACGGGCCGGATCTGATCTTCCGCAAGTCGGTGGATTTCAAGCTCCTCACCCCGAACGACAAGCTCGCCACCTATGCGATCGACGATCCGATCATCGAGGGCGTCGCCTGCTATTACACGGCGCATGAAAAGGGTGGCGTCGCCGGAATGTTCGGCGTCGCGGAGCAGTCGTCGGAGGTCTCGCTCGCCTGCCGCCAGTATGCGCCGATCAAATTCAAGGAGAAATTCACCCAGGGCGACACCACCTTCAGCGAGCGGCGTTCGCTGCTGTTCAAGCGCATGCACATCATTCGCGGCTGCGACGCCAAGCGCAATGTGCTCGTCTACATGGTCTATTCGGACAGGCTCGTCGACGGCTCGCCGGAAAGCTCCACCTCGACCGTCGCCATTCAGCCCTGGGCGGGCCAGAATGAAGTGCCGAAATGCGGAGAGTTTCTGAACCGCTGAGCTATTCGAGGCAGGCGACGACCGCGGCGTCCGGTCCGATCGCGGCGCGCGGCGCGCTCACCTCGATGACGCCGGTCACGTCATCGGCGCGGCCGAAGGCTCTGGCCGCGCGATGGCCATGCGCCGCGCACCAGGAGTCGGCGACGATCTTGCCGCAGTCGGCCTTGCGCGTCAGGCATTCCAGCAGCCCGTAGCCTTCCTGATCGGAGATGACGTAAGCGGCGCCCGCGCCGGCCTCGGCCTGCGCGGCGCCCGCGCAGCCGGCAGAGATCAGCGCGGCTGCGAGCAGCTGCGCAAACACGCGACGCCGTGCCGGCGCCTCAAATTTCAACATGACGGACGAGCCCCTGGACCTGACAGCCCGAACTCAGAATTAGCGCATAGCGGTAAAACCTGCGTTAAGGCCGCGCGCCAAAGCGGCGCACGCTTGACGCGGCGGCGCGCTTTGGCGCATGGTCGCCGCCATGACGCTTCGGCTCACCATTTGTCGCGAGACCATTATCAGCTAGCGATCACGCTGGCCGGTGCCGTCACGTCTTTCCAAACGACATGAAGCGACGCCCCGGCCGGCGGCATTGCGGGGAAGTTCATGTCGACGCCTGCGCTCAAAATATACAATACGCTGACGCGGACGAAGGAGGCGTTCCGTCCGATCGATCCCGCGCATGTGCGCATGTATGTCTGCGGGCCGACGGTCTACGACTATGCGCATATCGGCAACGCCAGGCCGCTCATCGTTTTCGACGTGCTGTTTCGACTGCTGCGGCATCTCTACGGCGCCGAGCATGTCACGTATGTCCGCAACATCACCGACGTCGACGACAAGATCAATGCGCGCGCCGCCGAGCGCGGAATTTCCATTCGCGAACTGACCGAAGAAACGAACAAGGTTTTTCAGGCGGACGTGAAGGCGCTCGGCTGTCTCGAGCCGACGATGCAGCCGCGCGCGACCGAGCATATCGCGCAGATGATCGCGATCATCGAGCGGCTGATCGCATCTGGACATGCTTACGCGGCCGACGGCCATGTGCTCTTCGACGTGCCGTCCATGCCGAATTACGGACGGCTGTCGCGGCGTTCGCTCGACGAAATGATCGCCGGCGCGCGCGTCGACGTTGCGCCCTACAAGCGCGGCGACATGGATTTCGTGCTGTGGAAGCCCTCAAAGGAAAATGAGCCCGGCTGGGACAGCCCGTGGGGCAGGGGGCGTCCGGGCTGGCATATCGAATGTTCGGCGATGTCCTGGGCGCATCTTGGCGAAACCTTCGACATTCACGGCGGCGGCATCGATCTCGTCTTTCCGCATCACGAGAATGAGATCGCGCAAAGCTGCTGCGCCTTCGGCCGCGACGTGATGGCGAATTACTGGATGCATAACGGCTTCCTGCAGGTCGAGGGCGAGAAAATGTCCAAGAGCCTGGGGAATTTCGTGACGATCCACGAGTTGCTGCATACGGAGAAATTCGGGGGGCATCGTTGGAGCGGGCCGGTACTGCGCTTGGCTATGTTGATGACGCACTATCGACATCCCATCGACTGGACCGTTGCCCGACTTAATGAATCGCGCGCGCTATTGTCGAAATGGGGAAAGCTTGTAAGCATTGGCATTAAGACGCACTTTGATCGCGATGATGACTGGTGGTGGAGTGCACCGCCTTCGCCCATTCTACGAGAGAGACTTCTTGACGACCTTGATACTCCTGGGTCTGTCGCAAGTTTGTCCTCCGCGTATGAGAACGCCTATTCGTCGCAAACTCCCGAGGCGTTTCGTCTGCTTGCGAGCAACTTACGGTTCCTTGGAGTCATGGACCAAGAGTCATTAGCCTCTTGGGGAGTTGTTGAGGGTGGGCCGCTCGAGGGACTTCCACTCGGTCACATTGATTCTCTGATTTCCGATCGCAACGCCGCGCGCGCGTCTAAAAACTGGGCCGAGTCCGATCGCATTCGCGATGAACTCGCCGGCATGGGGATCGCCCTCAAGGACAATAAGGACGGCACGACGACCTGGGAGGTGAAGCGGTGAGCGCCGTTTCCCCCGCCCGGCGCGCTGCGCGCGCCGCCCTTCCCGCAAGGAGGAGGCAGGCGAACCGCGCGATTGCGCGCGGCGTTAAATCGTTCATGCGGGTCGTCGTCTCCGAAATTTTGCATATCGCCGATGCAGGCCGATCCCTCCCCTTGACGGGGAGGGTGGTTCGCGAAGCGAACCGGGTGGGGTGACGGACATGGCCAACCCTCGCGCGCGCGAATTGCGCAAGAACATGACGCCCCAGGAAGTCAAACTCTGGTCGCAGTTGCGCAAGCTCCGTCCGCAGGGGCTCCACTTTCGTCGCCAGGTTCCGCTCGAGGGCTATGTGCTCGATTTCGTTTGCTACAAATATCGGTTGATCGTCGAAGCTGACGGCTCCCAGCACGGCGAGACGGAAGGACTTCGCCGCGACGCAAGGCGCGACGCCCTTTTTCAAGCGAGCGGCTTTCGCGTGCTGCGCTTCTGGAACCACGAAATCGACGCCGATCTGACCGGCGTGGTGGAGACCATCATCTCCCGCGCGAAAGAGCGCAGGCGGGAGGCGTCATGAACGGCGCGGGCGTTTCAGTCTCCCCCACCCGGCGCGCTGCGCGCGCCACCCTCCCCGCAAGGGGGAGGGAGGCGAACGGTGCGCGCCGACGTAATGATCGATCGCTTGTTCAGTTCCTGATGTATCAAGCGTTGGGTTTGAGTGCTGCAGATCCCCTGACCGAGGGGCGGTTCGCGAGGCGAACCGGTTGGGGCGAACATAAGGGAATATTCGATGTCCAATGATGACTGGAAGAAATCGCTTCCCTTCAGGCGCCACTGGGCGCTCTATCTCGCGTTCAAGCTGATCGTGCTGGCGCTCGCGGCCTTCATCGCCTGGCATCTGCTGCGCGCATTCGAGGTCTTGTGATGGCGCATCGCGCGCAAACGCCCGGACTGCGTCCCTTTCTCGCTGCGGACGCGACGACGCTCGCGGCGCTCTTTCGCGAGAGCGTCGACGAACTCGCGGCCGACGATTACGACGATGCACAGCGGGAGGCGTGGGCGTCAAAGGCCGATGACGAAGAGGCCTTCGGCGCGCGGCTCGCACGCGAGCTGACGATCGTCGCGCTCGTCGACCGCGAGATCGCCGGCTTCGCGTCGCTGAAGGACAATACGCAGTTTGACATGCTGTATGTGCGCCCCGAGATGGCGCGACGCGGCGTCGGCTCGGCGCTTGCCGACGCCATCGAGAAACTCGCCGCCGCGCGCGGCGCCAGGACGTTGAGCGTCGACGCGTCGGACGCCTCGCGCGACTTTTTCGTTGCGCGCGGCTATGTCGCCAAAACGCGCAACACGATCGAGATCGGCGGCCAGTGGCTCGGCAATACGACGATGGCCAAGGAACTGGCGGCGCCCGCCGGGAGGGCGCATTGATGGCCAGGAAGCCGGCCAAGGAAACGGCAAAGGAGCCGCTGACGCTTTACGACACGACGCTGCGCGACGGCGCGCAGACGACCGGCGTCGACTTCTCGCTGGACGACAAGCGTCAGATCGCCGCCATGCTCGACGAGCTCGGCGTCGATTACATCGAGGGCGGCTATCCCGGCGCCAATCCGCTCGACACGGAATTTTTCGCCGATCGTCCGAAATTACATGCGCGCTTCGCCGCCTTCGGCATGACGCGCCGGCAGGGCCGCTCGGTCGAAAACGATCCGGGCGTCGCCGCGCTCCTCGACAGCGGCGCCGACGTCGTCACCTTCGTCGCCAAGAGCTGGGACTTTCAGGTCCGCGTCGCTTTGCGATCGACGGAAGAGGACAATCTCGAAGGGGTGACGCAATCGGTCAGAGCCGCGGTCGCGCGCGGCAAGGAAGTCGCCGTCGACTGCGAACATTTCTTCGACGGCTTCAAGGCGAACCCGGACTATGCGCTGGCCTGCGCCAAGGCCGCTTACGACGCCGGCGCGCGCTGGATCGTGCTGTGCGACACCAATGGCGGCAGCCTGCCGCATGAAGTCGAGCGGATCGTCGCAGAGGTCGTCAGGCATGTTCCGGGAACGAGCGTCGGCGTGCATTGCCATGACGACACGGGCCAAGCTGTCGCGAACTCGCTCGCGGCGGTGCGCGCGGGCGCCCGGCAGATCCAGGGCACGCTCAACGGGCTTGGCGAACGCTGCGGCAACGCCAATCTCACGACGATCATCCCGACTCTGTTGCTCAAGAGCGAATTCGCCGACCGTTTCGAGATCGGCGTGACGCAAGAGAAGCTGACGCATCTGACGCGCGTGAGCCATGCGCTCGACGAGCTTCTCAATCGCGCGCCCAACCGCCATGCGCCTTACGTCGGCGCCAGCGCCTTCGCGACCAAGGCCGGCATCCACGCGTCGGCCGTGCTGACCGATCCGCGCACCTACGAGCATGTCACGCCGGAGTCGGTCGGCAATATGCGGCGCGTGCTGGTGTCCGATCAGGCGGGGCGCTCCAACATTCTTTCGGAGCTCTCGCGGCTCGGCGTCGCGCTCGACAAGGACGATTCGCGGCTGACGCGGCTGCTCGATGAGGTGAAGGAGAAGGAAGCGCAAGGCTACGCCTATGAGGGCGCCGACGCGTCGTTCTTTCTGCTGGCGAAGCGCGTGCTCGGCGAAGCCCCGCATTTCTTCGACATCGAACGCTACAGCGTCGCGGTCGACCGTCGCTTTTCAAGAAACGGCGGCTTCGAGGATCAGGGCGCAGAAGCGATCGTCAAGATCAACGTGCATGGCGAAAGCCGCATTTCCGCCGCCGAAGGCAATGGTCCCATCAATGCGCTCGATCTTGCGCTGCGCAAGGATCTCGGCGCCTATCAGCGCTTCATCGAGGACGTTCGACTCGTCGATTACCGGGTCCGCGTGTTTCAGGGCGGCACCGACGCCGTGACGCGCGTGCTCGTCGAATGTGCGGACGGCGAGGGCGGGCGATGGTCGACGGTCGGCGTCTCCGCCAATGTCATCGACGCCTCCTTCGAGGCGCTCGTCGATGCGATCAACTACAAGCTGCTGGCCTCCGGCGCGCAGGCCCTGGCCACGACGCGCTGTTAAAGCCGCTCCGTAACTTCGGTCTCGCTGACGTCCGGCGCATGGCGGGCCGCCGCGAAGATCATCGGCAGGATGTCCTCCACGCGTTCGGCGACCAGATAGCGCACGTCCTCGCCATCGCGGATGAATTCCTCGTTGTGCATATGGGCGAACAGCGACAGCAGCGGCCGCCAGAAGCCGGCGATGTCGGCGATGACGAGCGGCTTGGCGTGCCGGCCCAGCTGAATCCAGGTCAGCTGCTCGGTCAGTTCCTCCAGAGTGCCGACGCCGCCGGGCAGCGCGACGAAGGCGTCGGAGCGTTCGAACATCAGGCGTTTGCGCGTGTGCATGTCGTCGACGACGATGAGCTCCGTCGCGCCGAGGAAGGGGATTTCCCTTCGGTCCAGGAATTCGGGAATGACGCCGGTGACGACGCCGCCCGCCGCGAGCGTGGCCTTCGCGATGATCCCCATCAGGCCGATGGCGCCCCCGCCATAGACGAGTCCGATCCCGGCGCCCGCAAGCGCCGCGCCGAACGCGCGCGCCGCCGTCGTGTGGCGCGGATCGGCGCCGATCGAGGAGCCGCAATAGACGCAGACGTTTCTGATTTCTCGCATGGGCACTCTCATGCTGCGCTATCGCCGCGCCGGCGCGCAGGGTGCGCATTCCCTCTAAACGTCATATATGACGCAAAAGCCGCGACTGCGGACCTATTCATTCGGAGTTCCATGCTGAGACCTGATGAAGGCGAATCGAGCGATCCCGACGCGCTCGACCAGGATACGGCTGCGCTTGAGCCCGTTTCCGATCGACAATTGTCTGAATCGTCTCTTTTCAAAACAATACGTCATCTGTGGCCCTATATCTGGCCGCGCGGCCGCCGCGATCTCGAGATCCGCGTCGCCGCAGTCTTTGTGCTGCTCGTGGTCAGCAAGCTGTTCAACGCGGCGACGCCCTACGCCTTCAAATGGGCGACAGACGCGCTCGCGGCGGACGGCGCCGGCGCCGTAGGAGCGATCGGCGCCGCCGCAATCTATTTCACGCTGCTGATGGGCGCCATGCGCATCGTCACGGTCGTGCTGATGCAGTTGCGCGACGGCATTTTCGCGGCGGTGGCGATGCATGCCGTGCGGCGGCTGGCGACGGACCTCTTCGTCCACATGCATGAATTGTCGCTGCGTTTTCATCTCGGCAGGAAGACCGGCGGGCTGACGCGCGTTCTCGAGCGCGGGCGCGCCGGCATCGAGACGCTGTCGCGTCTGATCATGTCGACGGGCGCGCCCACCGTGCTGGAAATGGCGCTGGTGCTCGGCATTTTTGTCTATCAGTTCAACTGGCGCTACGGCCTCGTTCTGCTCGCGACTCTCGGCGCATATTTTTTATATACGACGCTCGCGACAAATTGGCGGATCGCCATTCGACGCAGGATGAACGATAGCGACACGGACGCCAATCAGAAGGCGATCGACAGCCTGCTGAACTATGAGACGGTGAAATATTTCAGCGCGGAACGGCGGGAGGCCGCGCGCTACGACAAATCGATGATCCACTATGAGCAGGCGAGCACCCACTCCTATGTCTCGCTTGCGGTCCTCAATGCGGGCCAGACCGTGATCTTCATCATCGGCCTCACGACGATGATGGTGATGTGCGTCTATGGCATTAAAGCCGGCCGCAACACGGTTGGCGATTTCGTTCTGATCAATCTCATGATGGGCCAGCTGGCGCAGCCCTTGAATTTCATGGGCACTTTCTATCGCGAGGTGCGGCAGGCGATCATCGACATCGAGACGATGTTTTCGATCCTGGCGCAGAGTCCCGAGATTTTGGACAAGCCCGACGCGCAGCCGCTCGTCGTGCGCGAAGGTCGGATCGTCTTCGACAATGTCTCGTTTCACTACGAGCCGGAACGGCCGATCCTCAAGGGCGTGAGCTTCGAAGCCGCGCCCGGGCAAACAGTCGCGATCGTCGGTCCTTCAGGGGCGGGGAAGTCGACGATCTCCCGTCTGATGTATCGCTTTTACGAACCGCAAGGCGGCCGCATCACGATCGACGGGCAGAACATTCAGGACGTGACCCAGGAAAGCCTGCGCGCGGCGATCGGCATGGTGCCGCAGGACACGGTGCTGTTCAACGACTCGATCGGCTACAATATCCGCTATGGACGGTGGGACGCGACCGACGACGAGGTGCGGGACGCGGCGCGACTCGCGCAGATCGACCGCTTCATCGAGAGGGTGCCGGGCGGTTATGACGCGCAGGTCGGCGAGCGCGGCCTGAAGCTTTCGGGCGGCGAGAAGCAGCGGGTGGCGATTGCGCGCACGATTCTCAAGGGTCCACCGATCCTCATCCTCGACGAGGCGACGTCGGCGCTCGACAGTTTCACCGAACATGAAATTCAGGAGGCGCTGAGACGCGTCGCGCGCGGCCGCACGACGCTCGTCATCGCGCATCGGCTGTCGACCATCGTCGACGCCGACGAAATCCTGTTTCTCGATCATGGCGTCATTATCGAGCGCGGCGCGCACAAGGAATTGCTGGCGCTCGGCGGTCATTACGCCGGCATGTGGAACCGGCAGCGCGAGGCGGCGGAGGCGCGCGCCAAATTGATCGAGGCGGAACGCGAGGAATTGGAGGAGGCGGAATAAGTGGGACTTGGCGGCGTTGCTGCTAAGCTTTCGCCATCAGCCCTTCTTCAATCGCCGGAGATTGCGATTGACGCGCTTTGAATAAACGGAGAGGGCGCGATTGGCCGCAAGATGCGGCTGGCCGGCGGCGACGCTCATTGCGGCTTCCATGCTGGCGTCGGCGGCGGCCCTGATCTTTTCTTCGACCATCAGCTTGCTCTCGCGCCTGCCGCGCGCGCCGCCGGTGGCGATTTTGATCAGTCGAAGGCCGATCACCTGATTGGCGGCAAGGCTCATTTTGAGCGCGTCGGAGAAAAGCTTGTTCATTCTCAATCAACTTTGGCGCAACGCCGCCGCCTGTCAAGGGCAAAGGGCGCGGGCGCGGCTGATCAGCCGGGCGGCTACGTCATGGCCGACCGCAAACCGAGTCGCGCGACGAAAGGGTCGAAATCCTTGTCGCTGTGGAGATCGCTGCACGGGAGACGCGCCATCTGTCGCCGCCAGGATCGGCACGGTGTGGGAACTCTCCCCCGCTTTCCCTTCACGCGCGTCTCCCCCATATTGCGGCCATGGCGAAATCCCCCGGAAAGCCCAGAGACCCGGCGCGGCCGACGCGCGCCAAGGCGTCGAAGCCGGACGTCGCGCCGCTCGCGCCGCATCTTGCGCAGCTGCTGAATCCAGCGCTCGCGCCGGGATTCGGCGAAGCGCCGCAGGCCGCCTATGACGCCGACTCGATCCACGGCCTCGATGCGGAGGACATCGAGAAATACGGGCTCGGGGAGGGCGCTGATCCCGGCGGCGCGACTTCAGGAAGCGCCGGTCAAAGTCTTGCCGGTCAAAGCCTTGGCGGCGTGCAGGCGACGGCTGACAGCCTCGCCGAACTGTTGCGGCTCGGCGATCCCAACATCCGCGACCAGAAGCCCTGGACGCCGCATCGGCCCGAGCGGCCGCAGAAATCCGAAGGCGGCGTCAAATTCGAACTCGTCTCCGACTACACGCCGAAAGGCGATCAGCCGGCGGCGATCGACGAACTGGCGAAGGGCGTCGCGGGGCAGGAGCGCGACCAGGTGCTGCTCGGCGTCACCGGGTCGGGAAAAACCTTCACCATGGCGAGCGTGATCGAACGCGTTCAACGCCCGGCGCTGATCCTGGCGCCGAACAAGACGCTGGCGGCGCAGCTCTACGGCGAATTCAAAAGCTTCTTTCCGAAGAACGCCGTCGAATATTTCGTCTCCTACTACGACTATTATCAGCCCGAAGCCTATGTGCCGCGCTCGGACACCTACATCGAGAAAGAATCCTCGGTGAACGAGCAGATCGATCGCATGCGGCACGCCGCGACGCGCGCGCTGCTCGAGCGCGACGACGTCATCATCGTCGCGTCGGTCTCCTGCATCTACGGCATCGGCTCGGTCGAAACCTATACGGCGATGACCTTCTCGGTGACGCTCGGCGAAAAGCTGGAGCAGCGGCAGCTCGTCACCGATCTGGTCGCGCTGCATTACCGCCGCACCGGCGCCGATTTCACACGCGGAACGTTCCGCGTGCGCGGCGACACCGTCGACATTTTTCCGGCCCACTATGAGGACCGCGCCTGGCGCGTCAGCTTCTTCGGCGACGAAGTCGAATCGATCTCCGAATTCGATCCTCTGACCGGCAAGAAGACGGTCGATCTCGAATTCGTGAAGGTCTATGCGAATTCGCATTACGTGACGCCGAGGCCGACGCTGCTGCAGTCGATCAAGGCGATCAAGGAGGAGCTGCGCACGCGGCTCGACGAATTGCACCGTTCCGGTCGTCTGCTCGAGGCGCAGCGGCTCGAGCAGCGCACCCGCTTCGATTTCGAAATGATGGAGGCGACCGGCTCCTGCGCGGGAGTGGAGAATTACTCGCGCTATCTCACGGGGCGTCGGCCGGGCGAGCCGCCGCCGACGCTGTTCGAATATCTGCCGGACAATGCGCTGGTCTTCGCCGACGAGAGTCATGTGTCGATCCCCCAGATCGGCGCCATGTATAAGGGCGACTTCCGCCGCAAGGCGACGCTCGCGGAATATGGCTTCCGTCTGCCGTCCTGCATGGACAACCGTCCGCTGCGCTTCGAGGAATGGGACGCGATGCGGCCGCAGACCGTCGCCGTGTCGGCGACGCCGGGGAACTGGGAGCTCAATCAGACAGGCGGCGTTTTCGTCGAGCAGGTCATTCGCCCGACGGGACTGATCGATCCGCAGGTCGAGGTGCGGCCGGCGCGCGCCCAGGTCGACGATCTTCTCGACGAAGCGCGGGCGACCGCGCAGATCGGCTATCGTTCGCTCGTCACCGTGCTGACCAAGCGCATGGCGGAAGATCTGACCGAATATCTGCATGAGAACGGCGTGCGCGTGCGCTACATGCATTCCGACATCGACACGATCGAGCGGATCGAAATCATCCGCGATCTGCGGCTCGGCGCCTTCGACGTGCTGGTCGGCATCAATCTGCTGCGCGAGGGCCTGGACATTCCCGAATGCGGCCTCGTCGCCATTCTCGACGCCGACAAGGAAGGCTTTCTGCGCTCGGAAACGTCGCTTGTGCAGACCATCGGCCGCGCCGCGCGCAATGTCGACGGCCGCGTCATCCTTTACGCCGATCAGATCACCGGCTCCATGAAACGCGCGATGGACGAGACCGATCGCCGACGCGCCAAGCAGGAAGCCTATAATCGCGAGAACAACATCACCCCCGCGTCGATCAAGCGCGGCATCGCCGACATTCTCGGCTCGGTCGCCGAGCAGGATCATGTGACGGTCGACACCGGCTATGACATCGCGCCCGGCCATAATCTGGCGGCGACGATCGCCGATCTCGAAAAGCGGATGAAGGCCGCCGCCGCCGACCTCGCCTTCGAGGAGGCGGCGCGCATGCGCGACGAGATTCAGCGGCTGCAACGCGCGGAGCTGCTCGGCGAGGCGAACCCGATGCTGCGCATTTCGCTTGCGCGTCAGGCGCGGTCGGGCGCGCCGCGCCGCGACGGCGACATGGTCGGCACGCGCGCGCGAAAGCCGACCGACGCCGACATGGGGCCGCATAATTTCGGCGGGGGCGAAGCGCGGCCCGTGGGGCGCGTGCCGCCGCCGCGTCCCGCCGGGCGCTCGTCGGGCGGCAAGCCGGGCACGCGCACGGTGAAGGGCAAGCCGAAGTGAGCGGCGGCGTCTCTGCTTCCGCTTGGGGAGACTGAACGGCGAAAGGCGCAAAGAGGATATTTGTTTGGGAGGCGGATTTCCGGTAATCTTACCGGAAAGAAGGATCGCAATGCCCAGGCCGCAAAAATCCAGCGTCCAGATCTATCGACAGCGCATGAAGCGAAAGGGTCTCGTGCGTGTCGAGGTGCAGGCGCGCAAGGAGGATGTTGCGCTGATTCGTGGCGTCGCCGCGGCGCTCGCTGACCCTGGCCGCCAGGCGGAAACGCGTGCGCTTCTTCAAGAAGCCGTGGCTCCTCTGGCGCCGGGATCGCTCAAGACGCTTCTTGCTATCGCGCCGCTGGAAGGCGTCGACCTTGAGCGTTCGCGCGACGTTGGCCGGGATGTCGATTTTTGAACTTTCTTATCGACACCAATGTGATTTCCGAAATTCGCAAGGGCGTCCGATGCGATCCGCATGTCGCCGCATGGTTCGCCTCAGTGGAGGATGAGCAGCTCTATCTCAGCGTTCTGACGCTCGGAGAAATCCAACGGGGAGCGGAAAAACTACGGCGGCGGGACGGAAACGCCGCCGCCGTCCTTGATCGCTGGCTGATCGATGTCGAACGCGCTTTTGGCGGACGAATTTTGCCGGTCGACAATGGCGTTGCGGCGGAGTGGGGACGGATGAGCGCCCTTCGCACCGTCCCAGTCGTCGATTGTTTGCTTGCGGCTACGGCCAAAGTGAATGATTTGACGCTTGCGACGCGCAATGTTCGAGATGTCGAAAACCTCGGCGCGAAAATTCTGGACCCCTTCACTGTTGGAAAATGACCCCGGCGCGGCGCATAAACTCTCAGGTTCACAAATCATTCGTTCTCGATTAGGGTCCGCGCCGAGTCCGCTCCCCGGCCGGGGAGCGGGTTTTTCGCTTTTTTCGCGCTATCTAAGCCGCGCGGCCAACATTGCGGCGGAAAGCGCCTTGCAAGGAACCACATGGCCAAGGAAGAACTGCTCGAATTCCCCGGCATCGTCACCGAACTGCTGCCGAGCGCGATGTTTCGCGTCAAGCTCGAAAACGACCATGAAATCATCGCCCACACCGCCGGCAAGATGCGCAAGAACCGCATCCGCGTGCTCGAGGGCGACAAGGTGCTGGTTGAAATGACCCCTTATGATTTGACCAAAGGCCGTATAACATATCGCTTCCGGTGATTTCCTTTCGGCGGAGCGACATTCTTGACAGCCAATCCTCCCATCGCCCGTCCCAAGCTCATTCTCGCCTCCGCGTCGCCCAGGCGTCTGGCGCTGTTGCAGCAAGCCGGGCTCGACGCCGACGCGCTGCTGCCCGCCGACATTGATGAGACGCCCCATCGCGGGGAATCGCCGCGCGCCTACGCCACCCGAATCGCCAGCGAGAAGGCGGCGGCCGCCGCCAAGCTGAGGGCCACGCGGGCCGAGCTGAAGGACTCCTTCCTCATCGCCGCCGATACGGTTGTCGCCGTCGGCCGGCGGATTCTCCCCAAGGCCGAGACGCGCGAAGAGGCGGAGGAGTGCCTGCAGCTGCTCTCGGGCCGCCAGCATCGGGTCTATTCGGCGGTGAGCCTGATCACGCCGCGCGGCGTCGAGCGCAGGCGTCTTGTGGAGGCGCGGCTGCGGTTCAAGCGCCTCGGCTCGACCGAGATCGAAGCCTATCTCGCGACCGGCGAGTGGCGCGGCAAGGCGGGCGCCTACGCCATTCAGGGACGCGCCGGCGTGTTCCTGGTGAAGATCGTCGGGTCCTATTCGGCGGTCGTCGGCCTGCCGCTGTACGAGACCGTCTCGCTGCTGGCGGGGGACGGGTATCCCGTGCTTGCGCCCTGGTTCGCGATGACCTGAGCGTTCACGTCCCGACGTAGCGCCGCGAGAATCGCCCGCCGAGGCGGGTGAGAATCTCATAGCCGATGGTGCCGGCGCGCGACGCGGCTTCCTCGATGCAGATCGACTCCCCCAGCAGCTCGACCCATTCGCCGCGCTGCGCGGCCTCTCGCGGCGCTTGCGAGACGTCGAGCACGACATAATCCATCGACACGCGGCCGATGAAGGGGCAGCGCACGCCGCCGACGAGCGCTTCGCCCGACGGCTTTCCCGTGCAGGCCGTGGCGCCGACCGGCACGCCGTCCGCATAGCCGACGCCGATCGTGGCGACGCGGGTGCGGCCCCGCGCCGACCAGAGACCGTCATAGCCGACGCAGTCGCCGGGCTCGACGTCGCGCGTCGAGACGATGCGCGCCGCAAGCCGGGCGACCGGGCGCACCGGGCATTCGGCGTAGGGCGTGGGGTTGCCGCCATAGAGGGCGTAGCCGGGCCGAATGAGATCGAAATGCGGGCGCTGCGGCAGGAACACGGCCGAGGAATTCGCCATGGAGGCCGGAGTTTCGGCGAATCGGGCGCGGGCGTCGAGAAACGCCTCGATCTGGCGCGCGTTGCCGGGCGTGTCGCGCATCTGCGAACTGACGAAATGGCTCATCACCAGGGTCGGCGTGATATGGCGCGCGCACTCGGCCGCCTGCGCCGCGTCGCCAATCGGAATTCCGAAGCGATTCATGCCCGTGTCGAAATGGATCGCGGCCCTGGGGTTACGGCCGGTCCCGGCCCATTCGGCGATCTCCTCGAGCGAACCAAGGGCCGGGATGAGATCGGCGACGACGAGGCGGGGGGCCGCGCCCGGCACGAGCCCGTCAAACACATAGATCGTGGCCTCGGGCGCAACCGCCCGCGCCGCTTCCCCCTCGACGACATTGGCGACGAAAAAGGTTCGACAGCCGGCGGAGAGGAGGGCGCGCATGACGGGCGCAAGCCCCAGGCCATAGGCGTCGGCCTTGACCACCGCCCCGCATTCGGCGCCCCCGGCCAAGCGCGCCATCATCCGCCAATTGTCCGCGAGGGCGGCGAGATCGACGGTGAGAACGCCGGTTTCCGCCGGGTCCGAAGGCTCGGTCCGGGGCCGCAGGCGCGCAGCGGGTTCGATGATTCCCATCTCACGCCATTTTAGGCCACAAAAGGCGGCGTCTAGATGGCGGCGGCAATTTACGCCTGATCCGGCAGCAGACGTTCGAATTTGGCGCGCACCTCGGGAGGAAACCGGCGCGCGCGGCCGGCCTCGACGCACACGATTCGAACTTTGGCGCTTACGAGCGGCTCGGCCTCCCGCGAAACGCGCTGCTCAAGCGAGAGCGACGCGCCGCCGACCGCGAGAACCTCGGTTTCGACGGTCAGCAGGTCGTCCATTGTCGCGGGTCTGCGAAAGTCGACGTCCATCGCCCGGACGACAAAAAAGATCGGCGCCCCGGCGGCGCCTTCCAGCAGCGCGCGCTGATCGAGCCCGAGCGAGCGCAGCATTTCGGTGCGCGCCCGCTCCATGAAGCGCAAATATGAGGCGTGATAAACGAGTCCGGAAAAATCGGTGTCCTCGTAATAAACGCGAATCGTAAGGGACTGACACGGCGTCATCGTCGTCATTTTGCGTCGGCTGGCGGTTTGGTTGGAGTTTCACCGGGCGAGGCGGCGTCCGGCTTGACCGCCGCCGTTCTTGATACTCAGCGCAACAGGCGCATGTATTGGGCTACTATAGGGCTACGCTCTCAGGCGGCCGAAGAGCGCCCCGCGCGCCTTCACGCGCCTCGCAAACCATAACTGAGGAGCTCGCACATGTCTCTCCACATCGGCGACACCGCGCCGGATTTCGAAGCCACCACCACGCAGGGACGCATCAAATTCCATGATTGGATCGGCGATTCCTGGTGCATCCTGTTCTCGCATCCCAAGGATTTCACGCCGGTCTGCACGACCGAGCTCGGCTACATGGCGAAACTCGAGCCGGAATTTAAGCGCCGCAACGTCAAGATTATCGGGCTGAGCGTCGACCCGGTCGACAATCATGCGAAATGGGCCGTCGACATCGCCGAGACGCAGGGCGCCAAGCCGGACTATCCGATGATCGGCGATCCCGAGTTGCACGTCTCCAAGCTCTACGGCATGTTGCCCGCGAGCGCCGGGGGCGACGCCAGCGTGAGAACGCCGGCCGACAACCAGACGGTGCGCAACGTCTTCGTCATCGGGCCCGACAAGAAGATCAAGCTCATCATCGTCTATCCGATGACGACCGGCCGCAACTTCGACGAAGTGCTTCGCGTCATCGACTCGCTGCAGCTGACCGCCAAACATAAGGTGGCGACGCCGGTCAACTGGCGGCCGGGCGACGACGTCATCATCGCCGGATCGGTCTCCGACGAAGAAGCGAAGAAAATCTATCCGGAAGGCTGGAACGCGCCGCGGCCCTATCTTCGGATTGTTCCGCAACCGAAATGAATCGGGGCGCGGCGCAGGACGCGCGCGATGATCTTCAGACAGCTGTTCGACAGCGTTTCCAGCACATACAGCTACCTCCTCGCCGGCAATCCCGGCGGGGAGGCGCTGATCATCGATCCGGTGCTCGATAAGGTCGACCGTTACCTGCAGCTGATGCGCGAACTCGACGTCCGGCTGGTCAAGGCCGTGGACACGCACACCCACGCCGATCACATCACCGGATCCGGCGCGCTCCGTGATCGCACCCATTGCGTCACGGTCATGGGCGAACGCAGCGGCGCCGATGTGGTGTCGATGCGCGTGCGCGAAGGCGACCGCATCCGCATTCCCGGCGTCGAACTCGAAGTCCTGTATACGCCCGGGCACACGGATGATTCATATAGCTTCATGATGGCCGACAGGGTGTTCACCGGCGATACGCTGTTGATCCGCGGCACCGGCCGCACCGATTTTCAGAATGGCGACTCCCGGGCGCAATATGATTCGATCTTCGGAAAACTGTTGACGCTCCCGGATTCGTTGCTTGTTTATCCGGCGCATGACTACAAGGGCGATACGGTCAGCACGATCGGCGAGGAGCGGGCGTTCAATCCGCGATTGCAGGTGACGTCGGTCGACGAATATGTCGCGCTGATGGACAGTCTGCATCTGCCCAATCCCGCAATGATGGATGTGGCGGTGCCCGCGAACCGGCACATCGGTCTGCATCAGGAGGATGTTGCGCTGCGCGGCTGGGCGCTCACGCCGCAGGAGGCGGTGCGACTCCTCGGTCAGCCGTCGACCGCGCTCGTCGATCTGCGCGAACCGCGCGAACGCGACGTCCATGGCGTCATTCCCGGTTCGCTTCATTTGCCCTACGACGAACTCGAAGAGCATATTCGCGACGGCGGCCTGCTGCACGAACTGGCGGTCGCCACCGGCAAGCGCATCCTGTTTTACTGCGCCTTCGGCGAGCGTTCGGCGATGGCGGTCGAAGCGGCGCAGGAAGCCGGGCTGAGCTCCGCCCGCCATATTCAGGGCGGACTCGACGCCTGGACAAAGGCCGGCGGCCCGCTCGCGCGTTGATCCGGGGCGCGATCGCCTTACGGGCGGGGCAGTTGGAAAGCTCAGCTTGCGACGCCATATACGCCTTATGGAGGCGCCGATGGACGCTAAATTCTTAAGCCGCGCGCTGAAGCTCTTTGAACATGCGGGCGAGATCGTCGCCGTTCTGCTTTTCGGCGCAATGATCTATTTCGTGCTGACAGCCTGATCGCCGGTCAGGTTTCGCCTTCTCCGAACAAGCCGAACTGCGCGGCGGGGCGCGCCGGCTCGGCGAGACCGAGGTGACGGAAGGCTTATTAACAATATTTGCGCATGGGAATGGCATGTTCGCGGAAAGCGACGATCACCGATTAGTAACAGGTGATAATGTTTCGGGATCCACGTTCCAATGACACAGCGGCCCGTCACCAGAAAGTTGGAACAGAGAGTTCCCATTGATAAGAAGAGGGACAAGGGTCCAAGAATTATTGACACAAGTGCTTAGAAGATACGTTTCGTCCGGCACGTCCGTTCGAGCCGCAGTGATCGACAAATATGTCTCAGCAACGATTATCTCATTTGTGAGGAGTATGTCGGCGTCCTCCAGCAGAAAAACGGTTCGCGCGCTCTTATTCTTCTTCCACCAAGCCAGCTTGGGGAACTTCTCTTTGCAAGCTCTATTCATTCGCTGTTTACGCGAAGCATCTAAATCGCCCTGAAAAATGTGGACAGATTGCATGCGGCCACCAACTTCGGGTGGGCATTCAAACCGAAAGAGCCGAACTTCGAAAGGCACATCGGGGATCAATCCCGAGGACTGCACAAGCGGTTGACGGTAGTCACCGTAACGTCGCTTTGCCAGCGCTGGAGCTTCACGCGTGATCCAAGACTGTAACGCCCTCTGAATCGTTGGGATATTTTTTTGCTTTCGCAGGCCTTGGAACGCTAACGCCGGGACTTGAAGCTCCCAAACTTCATTGGCGGGCACAATTGTGGCGATCGCGTCCTCGACCGCCTTGAAATGCTTAGGCGCTTCGTTCTTGAGCTTCTCCAAGCGTTCAAATGGCTCGATGCGGGTATGTTCTATCGCAAATAATCGGCTTCCAATTTCGCAGACGAGCTCTACCGGTGCAGGGTGGTCGGCTACTACTTCAGGCTGAAACAAATTGAATCGTAGCGCGCCTTCTCGGCTCTCCAAGTGACGCAAAATCGCATCACATGCTTTGCCTTCGTTGTATTTCATCGTTTCCCATTACTTCTCGTCTTCATCAAACAATCCGAACTGTCCCGCTGGCCGCGCCGGCTCGGCGAGGCCGAGGTGACGGAAGGCGTGAGCAGTTAGAAGACGCCCGCGCGGCGTGCGCTGCAAAAAGCCCTGCTGCAGAAGAAACGGCTCGATGATGTCTTCGATCGCGTCGCGCGGCTCCGACAGGGCCGCGGCGATCGTCTCGATGCCGACAGGCCCGCCGCCGAAATTGACGGCGACCAGATTGAGATAGCGCCGGTCCATCACGTCGAGTCCGATCGTATCGACTTCGAGCAGCGACAGGGCGCGATCGGCGAGCTTGCGCGTGATCGATTGCGCGTCTTCGACGATGGCGAAGTCGCGCACGCGCCGCAGAAGGCGGCCGGCGATGCGCGGCGTGCCGCGCGAGCGGCGCGCGATCTCTTTGGCGCCTGCATCCTCCATGCCGACGCCGAGCACGCGCGCGCCGCGCTTGACGATCAGCTCCAGTTCCTCCGGCGTGTAGAAATTCAGCCGAATGGGAATGCCGAAACGGTCCCGTAGCGGCGTGGTCAGAAGGCCCGCGCGGGTCGTCGCGCCGACGAGGGTGAATTTCGCAAGATCGATCTTCACCGAACGCGCCGCCGGCCCCTCGCCGATGATGAGGTCGAGCTGGAAGTCCTCCATCGCGGGATAGAGGATTTCCTCCACCGCCGGATTCAGGCGATGAATCTCGTCGATGAACAGCACGTCGCGCGGCTCGAGATTGGTGAGCTGCGCCGCGAGGTCGCCGGCCTTGGCGATGACCGGGCCGGAGGTCGAGCGGAAGTTGACGCCAAGCTCGCGCGCGACGATCTGCGCCAGCGTCGTCTTGCCCAGCCCCGGCGGGCCGACCAGCAGCACGTGATCGAGCGCGTCGCCGCGCGCCTTGGCGGCCTCGATAAAGACCTTGAGATTGGCGCGCGCCGCCTCCTGGCCGGTAAAGTCTGAGAGCGACAGCGGGCGCAGCGACGCGTCGGCGTCGTCGTCGCGCTGCTCGGGGCTCAAAAGGCGCGCGGACGTGGTCAAACGGGCGGCTCCATGCGCTGGCGCGGGCGCTGTGCTAGAATGCGGCAAACGGAGCCGCGCCGTGAATCGCCCGTCCTCGCAATATGAGTATATGTCCCTCGACGATTTCGAGGAACTTCTCCCCGACAAGCCCGCCGACGAGAAATGGGAGCTGATCGGCGGCCGAGTCGTGCGCATGATGGTCGGCGCGCGCTGGGAGCATAATTACATCATCCAGAATCTGGCGAACGGCATTCGCGAGCGTCTGCGCGCCAATGGCTCGCCCTGCCGCACTCTGATCGAATCTTTTCGGCTGCGCAGCCGTCCAACCGAATCATCGATGCTGCCGGACGTGATTGTCCATTGCAGCCAGCTTGAGCCGGGGGCCGCGTATCTGACCGATCCAACTGTGCTCATCGAAGTCATGTCGGATGGGAGCAAGGCGCGCGATCGATTCGAAAAATGGGCCGTTTACCAGCAATTGCCGAGCCTGAAACATTATGTGCTCGTTGAGCGAGACCGCACCCATATCGAAACCTTCGACCGCATCGCGGACGAGTGGGCAGGGGTGCGGATATTCGACGGACTCGCTACGACATTGGAATTGCCGGCAATCGGAGTTGCCGTCCCGCTCGCCGAAATCTACCGCGACGTGATCGCTGCCTAGAGTATCCGTTATGCGCAAGGAGCGTCTTCGGCCCAGGGACGGTTTTTTCGTAGGAGGGCGTTGGCAAGGACGACGAGCTTGCGCATTACGGCGGTGATGGCGACTTTGGCGGGCTTTCCGGCT
>NZ_JBFWNB010000035.1:0-34504 GCF_050251305.1 Methylocystis sp.
CGGCGACCCACATCGCCGCGCAGGTGCCGACCAGAGACAGCGGCACGGTGACGCCGGCGGCGATGACCGGCGTCGCGCGGCGCAGAAACACATAGACGACCATCATCACCAGGATGATGGAGATCGCGAGGGTGCGCTGAATGTCGTGAATGCTGGCGCGAATGGTCTGAGTGCGATCGGACAGCACATCGATCTTGACGCCGCTCGGAATCCATTCCTGAAGCCGCGGCAGCAGCGCCTTAATCCGATCGACGGTTTCGATCACATTGGCGTTCGGCTGCTTGGTGACGATCAGCAGCACAGCGGGCTTGCCGTTGAACCAGCCGGCGGCGTTGCGGTTCTTCACGCCGAGTTCGACCGAGGCGACGTCGCCGAGCTTGACCACCGCGCCATTGTTGGCGGCGATGACGATGTTGCGATAATCCTCCGGCGTCGTGAGCTGATCGGTGGTCGCGAGCGTGATCTCGCGCGCGTCGCCGCTGAGCGCGCCGACGGCGGAATGGGCGTTGGCGGCGTTGAGGGCGTTGGCGACGGCGTCGACGCCGAGACCCATGGCGGCGAGCCGCGCGCTGTCGACCTGGACGCGGATGGCCGGCTGTTCGGCGCCGACGAGACGCGCTTCGCCAACGCCGGGAATCTGCGAAACGCGCTGCGCGATCACGGAATCGACCGCGTCGAAAACGGCGCTTGTCGGCAGGGTGTCGGAAGTCATCGCCAGCACGATCACGGGCATGCTGGACTGGCTCGCCTTCCGATAGATGGGCGCTCTGGGCAGATCCGACGGAAGATCGGTGGTGGAGGCGTTGATCGCCGCCTGAACGTCACGCGCCGCCGCGTCGAGCGGCCGCGAAATGTCGAACTGCGCCATGATCTGCGTCGACCCCAGCACATTCGTCGACGTCAGCTCGTTCAATCCGGCGATCGTCGACAGGCGCCGTTCGAGCGGCGCCGCGACCGACGACGCCATGGTCTGCGGAGCTGCGCCGGGCCGCAGCGCGGAGATGCCGATGACCGGAAAATCGACCGCCGGCAGGCTCGCCACCGGCAGGAAGAAATAGGCGACGGCGCCCAGCAGGAACAAGGCGCTTGCAAGCAGCGTCGTCGCGACCGGCCGCCTGATGAAGGGCGCTGAGACATTCACTCGGCGGCCTCCCGGGTTGCGCGATCGTGATCATCGGCGGCGGCGCGCAGCGCTTCAGGAAGCCGGATACGTCCCGTCGATCAGTAGAAATCCGCGGATAGCGGATGAACTCGTCTTCCGCCATTCACTGACGGCGCGGCCAATGAATGCCTGAATGGCATATAATATCCGGCGTGAAAGTCGCAATGACGTTAATGCCGACCGCGGCGCATACCGTAAGCGAAGCGCTTTGCAACGCCGCCTCGGCCAAAAATCGAAAAAATGTGGCTTGGGAAGAACTTGCACGCTTTTTACGGGTCCTGCGAAGATCGTTTTGTCACTGAATCTGGTTTTGACGTCTGACCGCGCCCAGCGGCGGGCAGACTTCTTCGAGCGGCTTGCGTTCGGCCGCGACGCCCCAGCACCATTCGATCGCCGCTGCGCAGAGCATGAGGAACGCGCCGAGCGCATAGCCGTCGAACACGCGCGATCGAACGCCGGTTTCGATCAGCATTCCAAGGATCCAAGGGCTCGCCACGCCGCCTATCAGCGTTCCGAAAGCGTAGAATGCGGCGATCGCCAGCGCGCGAATTTCGAGCGGAAAGATCTCGCTGACCGTGAGATAGGCGGAACTCGCCGCCGCTGAGGCGAAGAAAAAAACGAGCATCCATCCCGCGGTCTGTTGCGCCGCCGTCAGCACGCCCCATTGGAAGAGATATCCGACTCCGACGAGCAGCAGGCCGGAGATCGCGTAGGTCGCGCAGATCATCACCCGTCGCCCCAGAGTGTCAAAATATCTACCGAGCAGCAGCGGGCCGAGAAAATTTCCCGCCGCCAAGGCGAGCAGATGGCGCCCCACCCGATCGCCGTCCACGCCGTAGAAATTCGTTAAGACCAACGCATAGGTGAAGAAAATCGAATTATAGAGGAAGGCCTGAGAGGCCATCAACGCAACGCCAACGAATGTGCGCTGCGGATAGAGGCGGAACATCGCCCGACCAACATCGGCGATCGGCGTATAAGCGCGGGCGCGCAGCATCATCTTCGGCGCCGGCGGGACTTCGCGCTCGGCCGAACCATGACGAGACTCGGCCTCGATCTGCGCGACGATGTCCTCTGCTTCCGTCTCTCGCGCATGCAGAATCAACCAGCGCGGGCTCTCAGGAAGCCATCTGCGCATGAGCAGAATGATTAGCCCGAGCGCCGCGCCGATCAAAAACGCCAGGCGCCAGCCGAGGCGGGGATCAAACAGGGTCGGGTCGAGCAGGAAAAGCGACGCACCGGCGCCGAACGCCGCGCCGAGCCAAAAACTCCCATTGATAATGAGGTCAGTCCGTCCCCGCATGCGAGCGGGAATGAGCTCCTGGATCGCGGAATTGACGGCCGCATATTCGCCGCCGATCCCGCAACCGACAAAGAACCGAAAAAACGCGTAGCTGGCGCCGTTCCACGACGCCGCCGTCATCGCCGTGGCCGACAAATAGATCGCCAAAGTGACGAAGAATAACTTCTTGCGGCCGAGCCGGTCCGTGAGCCAGCCAAAATACGTCGCGCCGAGAACCGCTCCGCTCAAATAGGCGCTGCTCGCCAGCCCGATTTCCGTCGTCGTCAAGCCGAGACCGGCTTTTTGTTCGAGAATGCCGGCGACCGCGCCCGCCAAGGTCACCTCAAGACCATCGAGAATCCAGGTTATGCCGAGCGTCGCCACCACCAATGTGTGAAAGCGGCTCCAAGGGAGCGCGTCGAGCCGCGCCGGGACGTCGGTTTCGATGAGTTCGCCGTCATCGCGCTGCTGAGGCGGCGGTCCGGAAGAACGCGCGTTCACGGCGTCAGCGCCGTTGCGCGCGTTTGGATGGCGCGTCGTCGGAGAGGTCTGTTCGAATCGAAGAACATGCTCGCTTCCGTCGCTGATCGGGTGAAGCGCGGCTCAAAGGCCCGGATGGGCGACCCTTTCGCGCTCGCGCAGGTGTGACGCGTCAAGCAGCATTTTTGCGGCCCAGCCGTAGACGTTGTGGCGGCGCACGAGATCCCGCATGAGGCGCATCCGTTGCCGCTGCTCGCTCTGCGACATTCGCAACGCCTGATCGATGGCCCGCGCCATTTGGCCTGCGTCGTAAGGGTTGACGATGAGCGCCTCCGACAGCTCCCGCGACGCGCCCGCCAAGCCTGAAAGGATCAGCACGCCGAGCTCGTCGTCCCTCGACGCGACAAATTCTTTGGCGACGAGATTCATCCCGTCATGCAGGCTGGAGACGATGCACATGTCCGCAGCACGAAACAGTTCATACACTTCGTCCTGCTCATGATGGCGCACGACATGATGCACCGGCCGCCAATCGGACGTTTCGTATCGCGCATTGATCTCTTCGGCGAGGCGCGCCGCCTCGCTCTGCAGCTCGGCGTATGCGGCAAGCTTGCTCCGGGTCGGCGCCGCCGCCTGGATCAGCACGAACTTGCCGCACCATTCCGGATGTAGCGAAAGAAGCGTATCGACGGCTTTCATTCTGTCGATCACGCCCTTGGTGTAATCGAAGCGCTCGATGCCCACGGCGATTCGCATGTCTTCGGGAAGGCCGAATCGCTCGCGGACGGATCTTCGGCAATCTTCGATCGACGCCTGGCCGGCCAGCGCGCGCGGCGGCCATTCGATGGAAATCGGATAGGGACGAATCAGAGTCTCGCGCCCGCCGAGCGTGACCGAGCCGATTTCTCGGTCGATCCGGCTTTCCATGAACCGATCGACGGCTTCGATGAAATTGTTGCAATGGAATTGCGTATGAAATCCGAGAATCGTGCTCCCGAGCAGCCCGTCGATGATTTCTTCACGCCAAGGACAGATGCCGAAGGTTTCAGAATTCGGCCACGGGATATGCCAGAATGTGATGATCGTCGCCTTGGGCAGAAGCTTGCGAACCATGCGCGGCAGAAGCGCGAAATGATAGTCCTGGATCAGAATGATGGGGTCGTCGGCTGTCGCCTCTGACAAGACAACCTCTGCAAAGCGCTGATTGACGGCGATATACTGCCGCCAGTCCGCGTCGCGAAAATTGGGGCGGACGAAGGCGATGTGGCACAGCGGCCATAGTCCTTCGTTCGACAGGCCATAATAGTAGCCTTCCTGTTCCTCGTCGCTGAGCCAGATGCGTCGCAAACTATACTCGGGATGGTCAGGCGGAACGGCGACGCGATCGTGCTCGTCCACCGTGTCCCTGTCCGCGGAGCCGCTGCCATGCGCAATCCAGACGCCTCCGCAGGCGCGCATCACCGGCTCCAGCGCCGCGACGAGACCGCTCGCCGGAATCTGGACCGCCGGCTTTCCATCGACATAATTGTGAATATAGGGCTCCCGGTTCGAGACGATGATGACCTGCGCTCCCGGCAGCTCGTCGCGAAGGAGTTCGCTCAGCCTCGAGGGCGACCATTCGACATAAAGGCCCTCGGCGAAGGTGCGCTCGGTCCGAAGCGCATCGAGGAGCGCGTAGAAGTCTCGACCGATCGGAAATGACGGATTGGCTTGCCGGATGTGGGTGGTCTCGCCCTGGATCTGTGCGATGGCGCTCTGGAGAGACTGCCGCCATCCGCGCATGACCGCGCCCACCACGCCGATGGTGAGCAGCCCGAACGCCAGGCTGGCGCCGAGCAAAGCGAAAATCGTGTAGAGCCGCGCCTTCCCCGTTCGCTCGTCAAGGAACGACAGATCGTGAACGACAAGAAGGTGGCCGCTGGTCGCCCCGGTCCGCAACAATGTGGGGCTGACATGCACGCGCGAACCATCTTTCAAGACGAGATCGAATGCGTCGCCCTTCGCCTGCGCAATCGCGCTGCAGGTCACCTCATGGGGCATTGAGGACGTCGCGTAGAGCATCTGCCCCGCGTCCGAACAATAGCCGACCGCAAGCAGACGTTCGTCATCGGTGATGCGCTCGAGGAACGGAACGAGATCCGGGTTTGATTCCGAAAGATTCGCGACCACCTGATTCTTGATCGAGCGAACGATGAGTTGCGAACGCAGTTCGATGTCCTGCCGCAGCCATCCTTCGACCAGGAAGGAGGACAGCGGCGCAAGCCCGACGATCAGGATGAATGCCGCGCCGAACACCAGGCCGGCGGCTCGAACCGCCGGGTGGAGCGCCAGCTTGCGCAAGACCGCGCGCAGCCTTCTCCGCTCCACCGACAGGAGCGTATGAAAATTCCGCAATCGCCATTCCTGCTTCATTCCACGCTCCCCCATTGCTTGGATAAGCGCGTCGCTGCGACGATGAGTCCCGCCATCGAATAGGTTTGCGGAAAATTGCCCCACAAGACGCCGGTCATCGGATCGAGGTCTTCCGAGAGCAGGCCGACATGGTTCATGTGACTGAGGAGGTCCTCGAAAATCGTTCTCGCCTCCTCGACGCGCCCGATCGCGGCGAGCGCATCCACATGCCAGAACGTGCAGGCGATGAACGCGACCGACGGGACGCCGAAGTCGTCAGGGGCGGAGTATCGACGCAAATGACCGTTTTGCTGGAGCAGACGGCCGATTGTGTCGACCGTCGAAATAAACCGTTCATCCTGCGCAGAAACAATGCCGATTTCATGGAGAAGGAGCACGCTGGCGTCCAACTCCTCGCCATCCAGAGAGCCGGCAAAGCATTTGAGGTTCTCGTTCCACGCCCGGGCGAGAATCGTTTGCTGGAGTTCGTCGGCGGAATGGCGCCATTGAAGCGCACGGTCCGACAGGTCGAGCTTTGCCGCAATCCGCGACAGCCGGTCGCAGGCCACCCAACACATCGCCGCGGAATGCGTATGGACCCGCAAGCGTCCGCGATATTCCCATATTCCGGCGTCCGGCGTCAGCGCGTTGCTGAGCGCGCTCATGCCGAGCGGTTCGAGACTCAGGAAGAGCGACTTGTCGCCCTTGTTCGGCAAGCGCTCATCATAGAACATCTGTGACGCCGCAAGGATGACGCTGCCAAAGACGTCATGCTGGATCTGGTCGCGCGCGGCGTTTCCGACGCGCACCGGCCTGGCGCCGCCAAAACCGTGAAGGAAAGGCGCCTCCACCTCGTCCAATGGCGATTCAGGCACGATGGAATAGACGGGCTTGAGCGTTGGACCGCGTTCGTAAGCGATCACATTCGTAACGTAATCGATGAAGCGCTCCATCGTCGCGGTCGCGCCGACGCGGTTCAGCGCCTGGACCGTGTGGAACGCGTCTCTGATCCAGCAATAGCGGTAATCCCAGTTTCTCGAGCTGCCGGGCGCCTCCGGAATCGAGGTCGTCAACGCCGCAACGATCGCGCCCGTGTCCTCGAAGGAGCACAGTTGCAGGGTGATCGCCGCCCGAATGACCTGTTCCTGCCACTCCAACGGGACGTTGAGCGTGCGGACCCATTCCTGCCAGTGCAGAATGGTTTGCGCGCGGAAATTCTGCCCAACATGAGCAACAGAATCGGCCAAGGTTTCGTCCGAGTGTAGGATCAATGTGACCGGCCGCGACAGGACAAAGCCGGATTCGTTGACAATATAGGTCGCGGGCGCGTCCGAAGTGAGACGGATCGCGCTGTTCTCGAGGTCGTAGCGAACATGGTTGCTGCCCGAGAAACGCGCCGCGATTTTTTCGCCATAGCCGAGTCGCGGTCGGCAACTGATGCGAATTCGACAGAGACCTTCGATCGGTTCGATCCACCGCACGATCATCGGCGGCTTGAACATGCGTCCGTGATGGCGAAAGCGCGGCGCGAAATCGGTGATGGCGAAAGACGCGCCGGAGGCGGCGCGCACCACCGTGCGCACCATCGCTGTGTTGCGAACATAGGTTTGTTCCGTTCCGACCTCTGTTTCCTCGGCGAGTTCGATCGAAAAGAAACCGCCCTGCGACTCTTCGGCATCGAGGAGAGAACAGAACACGGGATCGCCGTCGATCCGAGGCCAGCACATCCAAACAATGGAGCCGCGCCGATCGAGCAGCGCCGCGATGCTGCTATTTCCAATCACGGCGAGATCGAGCGAGGGTCGTAGCGTCAAGACGTTTCTCCTTTTGCCAATTTTTCCAACCAGTTTCGTAGATCCGACGGTCCGGAGAAATTCGCCGAGTCGGCGGGAAAATATTCGCCGCCGACGCTGAGCCCGACCCCTCCCAGGCGATTCGCGGCCTCGATCGCCGTGACATCGGTCAGATCGTCGCCGATGGCCACGGGACAGCAATCCTCGAACTTGGGCAAGCTCAGAATGCGCTCCAGCGCGCCGCCCTTGGAAGCGCCTCTCGGAATGATTTCGAAGACCTTGCGCCCGCCCAAGACGACAAGGTCCTCGGGCCTGTCCGCGACGATGTCCTGCAGAGCGCGCCGAAGCGGAGACTCGACTTCCGGACACAAGCGATAGTGGACGGCGATGGATGTTCGTTTGACCTCGAGGGTCACGGACTCATACGGGCGTATCGCCTGCTGCGCCGCATCGATGATGCTGGACGCGATGGGAGGCGCGTCGAGGACGACGCTCTGGCTTGGATCGAGCCGCAGTTCTGCGCCATGCGCGCCAGCGGCGATGCAGCGGAACGGCGACAAGAACCGGTCGATGCTCGCAATCGGGCGTCCCGTCAGGATCGCGAGTCTGCCCTCGAGTCTCTCGGACACGAGCGCCAACAGCTCCGGCAATCCGGCGGGAACGTCAATTGCGTCTGGCGCGGCCGAGATATCAACCAAGGTTCCGTCAAAGTCGAGAAACAGCGCTATGTTTTTATTTCCTTCAAGCAGCTTTCGCGACACTTGAACGGCCTCCTGTCGATTGTTCGCCAGAGGTCCAGCCGCGCGCATTCGCGGAACCGCCCTCTCTGCGTCTTTTGAGCGCCTCGAGGCGCTCGAAGCGCCGTCTAATCCCTGGAGGATTTGCCGCGGCTGTTTCAGGCTTGCAACAGCGAAAACTGATACCGATTGATCGTTCCGTTGGGAAGTTCAGCGCCGGGCGGCCCACCCGGAGCGGAACGCGGGCCATCGGGTCGGAGCCGCCGAATTTGCGCGCCGAGGACGAGCGGGATCGCGGCCGGCCGCTTCATTGGACCCGTTGAATTGCTCGAACAGAACGTTCGGCTGAGCAAGGAGGGCCGGAGAAGACGAAAAAGCTTAGCACAAAAAAATGCTCAGGTCCGGCCTGCGCCGTCCCGAGCGCAGCGCACGAACCAAAAGGGCGCGCGCAACCGTAATATGCTTCAGACGCCGAACGCATCCCGGACGTCATGCTGCAGCCCCGCGACGCCGCAGCGCCGACGACGGCGTTAAGAGGGGTCGTTACGCGCCGCCTTGGCGTCAGGCGTAAACAAGTTGCGGCGCCGTGACGCGAAGGCCGATCGCGGCGCGCTCAACGCCCAACGCGATCATAGAGGTCGATAAAGTCCTGCGCGCAGAGAGTCATGATGACGTTGCTCTCATCGTCGAGCGCCTCGTAAAGCGCTCCGTTTCCGTAGACGATGAAGAGAATGATGGCGTCCTGATCGCCCCCGCCTTCGCGATGCGGCTCGTCCGATGCAGGCGATATGACGCAGGTCCCCACCGGTCGGACTTCCTTCAAACGCCCGTCCGCGTGATACAGGCGGTGTTCACCCTGAATGGTTATTGTCTTGTTCAACGTCAGATGGCGATGAAGAATGATTTTTTGGTTCGCGGAGAATTTGAGCATGACGTGCATGACGCCGTTTCCGTCGTCGACGTCCAGAACCGACAACCATAAATGATCGATGCCATCGATCTGCTTCCAGCGGATATTTCGTTCGTCAAAGGCGAATTCGGCCATAGCGCGGTTTCCTCCTTTTCCGGCTTTGTCCGAAGAGTTTGACGGTTCGCGCCGTCGCCCGTCGATGGCAAGATGCCCCGATGCGATTGGGGAATTTGCCCGACGCTGATCTCAGTCGCTGATCTGGCCGGCGATGCGATATTGGACCGACCGAACAGCTTCACGCGTCGAATGGCCCGTCATCGCACGCGCAACGCGACAGCTGCGATGATCGATGTCAGCGCGGCGCCGGCGACGTCAGGGCGCGCGGCGTTGAGCCGAGACGCCGCAACAGGGCGGCGAGGATCGGTTTCTGACCCTTGGCGATCTTGCGCGTGGCGTTTTCGATATCGAACCACTCTGCGCGATCCGCCTCCGGGAACTCTTCGAAACGAGCGGATTTCGGCGGCCACTCCATTCGGAACATATTACTCTTGAACGCGGCGAGGTCGAAATCGGCTTCAAGCGCCCACACGTCCAGTCGCTTGCCGCTCGGTTGGCGAAACGCGCCGAGATCGATGAGGGCGCCTTCGGGCGTCGTTCCGGTCTCCTCCAGAAATTCGCGTTTGGCGGCCGACAGCGGTTCCTCGCCTTCGCCAATCAGCCCCTTCGGGATCGACCAGGCGTCCTCGTCCTTATGCAGCCAATAAGGGCCTCCGGGATGGATCAGGAGAACCTCCGCCGAGCCATGGATGCGGCGAAACAGCAGAATTCCTGCGCTGCGCTTGGCCATTCAATTGTGTCGCGTCGCCACGAGACGTTTCTCCCGCCGTCCCGATCTTGCATCGTGAACGCCGACGCGCGCAATTGCAACGCTTCCATGGACCGATGCGCATGACTACGTTAGGACGCATGTTAGCGCCTGAGCGGACTGAGACGACGGCCGGCTCAGCCGCCGTTCAGCGATCGGACACCTCGATTGACCATAGCGTTCCCTGACAGCGCGACGCATGTAGAAATCGTCCACGAACTGGACAAGCGTCTGCGGTTGCGGCTTTTGGCCGATCCAGACGCGTTCGCGCAGACGGAACTTGCGCTGCGTCGTCTTCCGGGCGTCGCCGACGTTCGCGCCAATAAGGCCTGCGCGTCATTGACGCTGCTTTATGACGGACGGCCGGAGGTCCGCGACTCGATCCTCGCCGCCGCTGGCCGAACGCCCTCAGCCGCGGCCGACGCGTGGCGGCCACCGCCCGCCATCACGCCCAGACGCGTGATGCTCGCAAGCGGCGCAATCGCCGCCGCGCTGCTTCTGCCGCCCCCCCTCGCCGCAGCGATCACCTGGCTGAACGTCGCCGGCATTCTCGCGCGCGGCGTCGCCGCCGCGGCGCAAGGCAAGCTGACGACGGATGTCCTTGACGCGCTTGCGCTCGGTCTGCCGGCCGCGCGCTACGAATACGCCACCGCGAATGTGACGCGGTTTCTGCTCGCCCTGGCCGAGTATATCGAGGCGACCACCGTTCAGCAGTCGGACGAATTGCTGCGTTCGCTGCTGCGACAGGCGCCCGGCGATGTCTGGGTGGAACGTCCCGATGGCGAACTCGCGCGCATTCCCTTCACCGAACTCAGAGGCGGCGAACGCGTCGTCGTCGGAACTGGCGAGACCATTCCGATCGACGGGCGAGTGGTCGCCGGCGCCGCCTATGTCGATCAATCGACGGTGACCGGCGAAAGCCTTCCCGCGCCACGCAATGTCGGAGACGAGGCGCTCGCTGGCGGCGTTTTGACCGACGGTCGACTCGTGATCCAGGCTGAGCGCGTCGGTCAGGCCACAACGACCGGTCGGATCACGCGCTATATTCAGGAAGCGCTCGACCGCCCGGCCGACATCCAGACCGTGTCGAACGTCTTCGCCGATCGGCGCGTCGGCATTACGCTTGCCACGGCCGCCGGCGTCTTCGCTGTCACGCGCGACTGGCGGCGCATCGAATCCGTTTTCATGGTCGACTATTCCTGCGCCGTGAAGCTCGGCACGCCGATCGCGATCAAATCGGCAATGTATCGCGCCGCGCAGGAAGGCTGCCTGGTCAAGAGCGGAACGGCGATCGAAACGCTCGCCGGGGTCGATACGATCGTCTTCGACAAGACGGGCACTCTGACCCACAACATGCTCGAGGTCACGGACATCTGTCCGATCGACCCCGCCATCGACGAAGAGCGGGCTGCGGCGATGGTCGCTTCGCTCGGCGAACATACGACACACCCAATTGCGCGCGCCATCGTGCGCCTCGCGCAGGAGCGGCGTCTGGCTCATATCCCGCACGAGGAAGTGAATTTCATCGTCGGCCATGGCGTCGAGGCGCAGGTCGACGGACGCCACATTCGATTCGGCAGCCGCCATTATCTCGAAGACGACGAACACATTTCATTCGCCGACTTCCGGAAAATGGTCCGAGCGCTACAAGAGGAAGGGAAGTCGCTCCTTTATGTCGCGGCCGACGAGCGTCCGCTTGCGGTGTTCGCCCTGCGCGACCGATTGCGCCCGGAAAGCGCGAACACGCTCGAGCAATTGCGCCGCCTGGGCGTCAAACGGCTCGTCATGATCACGGGCGATCATCGCGCTCCCGCGCTGGCCTTCGGGGAGACGCTCGGAATTGACGCGGTGCATTATGAACAGCGCCCGGAAGACAAGGCGACCATCATCGCGGCGCTCAAACAGGAGGGTCGGCGCGTCGCTTATATCGGCGACGGCGTGAACGACGGTCCCGCGTTGATGGCGGCGGACGTCGGCATCTCCATGCCGCGCGCCGCAGACATTGCGCGCGCCACCGCCGACATTGTTTTGCTGGAGGACAGGCTCGATTCCGTCGCCGCCATGCTCGCCATCGCCCAGCAGGGGATGCGTCTCATCCATTCGAACTTCCAGGTTGCGGTTGGCGTGAATTCGGCGATTCTGGCCGCCGCCGCGCTGGGACGGCTTTCCCCGCTCGCCGCCGCCACGCTGCATAATGGGACGACGATCGCCGTGCTGATTCGCGCGCTTCTGAGCGGGCGCGCCGCCGCGCCCGTCACAGGGAAAAAATCGAGCGGCGCCGGCGCTCTCGAGCATAGCTGAGCGCGGCCGAAGAGTGGTCGATAGGCGTGACTGAAGTTTACCCTAAACGGTCCCGCAACGCGTCATAGAGCGGCCGGTCATTGAGTTGCGTCGGGATCAGCATCGCCGTGAAAGAGGCGGCCAACATGGGCAGGAGAAGAGTCGCATTGCCGGTCATCTCCGTCACCAGCACCAGCCCCGTCAGCGGCGCCCGAACGACGCCGGTAAAAAATGCGGCCATGCCGACCGCCGCAAAGGCGTGCGGCTGAATCGGCAGACCGGGAAAGATCAATCCGCACAGAGTCCCGAAAATAAGCCCCAGTTGCGCGCCCAACGTCAAGAGCGGCGCGAACAGGCCGCCGGGCGTTCCGGTCGAATATGAAAGCGCACCGAACCAGAATCTCAGCTGAAAAAGAAACGGCAGGAGAAGAAGGTTTTCAGAATTGAGAAGCGCGCGCTGCGTAAGATTGTCTCCACCGCCGACTGATGCGGGCGCCATCCACGCCAGAACGCCCGTCGCGGCGCCGACCAGGGCGGCGCATGTCTCTTTCGGAAGGCTGCGCACGGCGCGCATCAGATCAGCCGCAGCAAGCGTCGCGAGCACCGCCTTGTTGTAGGCGACGGCCAAGACTCCGCAGACCACGCCCAGCACGAAGAAAAGGGGACCGATCTCCGGCGCCGGATAGGCCACCGGCGGCAGCACGAAATCAGGCGAGTCGCCAAGCAGCAGATGGGCGATGGCGATCGCCGTCGAGGACGCCGCCAACGCTGCGATCGCGATCCTCGATTCGAATTTCTGAACCACCTCCTCGAGCACGAACACAGCGCCGGCCATTGGCGCATCGAAAGCGGTCGCGAGACCCGCGCCCGCGCCTGCCGCGAGCAAGACCCGGCAGTCCGCCCAACCGCGCAAGAAGACGCGGCCGCAAAGATGCCCGAGAACAGCGCCCATCTGGACGCTCGGGCCTTCGCGGCCAAGCGCCAGGCCGAAACCAATCGCCAAGCATCCGCCAACAAACTTCACCGGCAGGAGGATGAATGGCGCGGGCGACGCCTGACCACGCAGGACCGCCTCCACATGCGGAATCCCGCTTCCCGACGCGTAGGGCGAAAACCTCCGCACCAGCCAGGCCGCGACGACAGCGGCTGAAGCGCAAGCGCCAACCAGCACGAGGAAGCCGACGACCGAGTGGCCATGCGCCCAGTCGACGGCGGCGGCGCGAAGCGCGTCCGTGCGTTGCAGCGCCAACCGGAAAGCCGCGCAGACAGAGCCCGATGCGGCGCCGACAAAAAGCGCCAGCGCCGCAAGAGCCGTCAGGCTGCCTTCTGAAGACGTCGAATGCGTCGCGCTGGCTTCACAACGGTCGCGGTCGGTCGTCATGCTTGCGGTTCGCTCCCTCCAAGCGCCCAGACGAACGCGTATGCGGCGCTCAGTCCGACTTCCCGGCGCAGCGCCCGCTGACTCTTTGAGGATGCGCCGCCCGCATATTCTGCAACTCGGCTGCGAGCAGGCTCGCACGCAACCAGATCGCGCATGGGACCGGCTAGAATCAGCCCGGTTGTGGTCCGCTGTCAGGACGCGACAGTCCTGAGACTCGCGCCTTCCGGGTCCGGACCGTCGACCAATAGACCTGTGTCTCGGTGTCGAGGTCAGCTTCTCGATCACGCGGTTTACCCGCCAACGCCGGCTGACACAAGGCGACCGAGATCTGCGTGCGCGCGCCAAAGAAAGCGAACGCGCCGAGACGCGCCGCGTCGCGGCATGCGCCGGCGCCCTCTCCACATCCCGCTCGACTGAATCCGCCGGCGCAGATCCGCGCAAATATTGGCGCGGTTTCGCAAGTCCACGCATGGGCGACGGCTTGTTCATATTCAGGGCTTATTGCTCGAGCCGATACGAGGGGCGCTGCGCTCACGCGGGGAGCCGGCGCCGATGATGCTGATTTCGGAGGTGGCGTTCAATGGACGAATGGGTTGCGCATATTGCGAGGTCGGTCGACATTGAACCCGGCGTCGCAAGACTCGCCGTCGGTCACGTTTTTGGCTTTCTCCAAAAGCGCCATCCAGACGGCCCCGCCGACGAGCTAATCGAAAAAATCCCCGGCGCCGAGGACGCAATCAGAGACGCCGCCGCCGCGCCCCGACGCGGTCTGCTTGGCGGCATGCTCGGAGGAGTCGGCGGGCTGGTCGGCGGCCCCAAGGGCGAGGTCCTTGCGCTGACGTCTCGCTTGACGAGCCTCGGACTTTCTCCCGATCAGCTTCAGCGACTGGCCCGAGAGATATTTGGCGGCGCGGAGCTGGTAATCGGCAGAGAAAAGCTGCGAGTCATGACCGATTCCATTCCCGGCCTGTCGCAATTTCTATGGCCGAAGGCCTGAATCAAGCGTTTTACCCAATTTTGAGACGCGCGAATTCCAGTCGACGAGAGTCGCGCCCACGCACAGGCCGCACGCCGACGCCGCGAATGAAGCCGGTTTGCGCGCCGGCGGTGAAACGACCTCTGGCTCTCATGACGAAGGCGGGATTCGGATTATGAACGTCGCGCCATCTCCGGCGCGACACGCTCAACGCGCACCTTTTGCGCAAGTCGCCGAATTTCCGAGCAGGCGCCCACGCGTTCATCAAGATGATCCACTTATTAACCAAATGTTCGTGCGCACGCGCCGACGCGTCCACCCGAACAGACGCCTCAAACCCTTCCCGGCGTCCAGGATTGCGGAACCACCCTGCCCTCGCTTTCCTTGAATGTATACGCATCAACAAAATATTCAGACGTGAAATTGGTCGCATGCAAGATAGATCAGCCACATATAAATATTTTCTTTGTGCAAAACGGACAGATTTCGTCAGACCTCGAGAATTAATTCGTTTTGCTCAAGCGACTTCCGCGCCGGCAACCATGAGTTTTTTGGGTCTTGCAGGATCTATGCTTGTAAGACGACCGCGTTCGATAAGTTTGATCGCCATAGCTCGGCGGATTTTGTTCCCGGATCATATCCTCCAAAACCACGGTGCCAATCGGCCCCATATCCCCTTGAGCCAAAAGAGAACTTGGGCTCAGAGCCGCCAACGAGACAAAGGCGGCCGTGATGAGGTTAAGTCCACGAAACATCATGATTATTCCCCATTTGCTTGGCTAGAGCGCTTGAGCTCACTAGCTATGCATCGAAGCTGGATTGAATACAAGAAGACTCTTCGACATTCATCTAAAGTTCATAATTCGGAAACGTTCCATAATTCTCGTTTGCATTCGAATTCCTATGTCGAACCTTCAATACCTCAACATTATCCACATCCCTCGGACGAACGGTTTTCCCAGGAATAAATCAAAAATACCGACGATTTTTCGGGCATTTAACTGCTGTACATCGCATTGCAACATAATGTTGCACTTTCGCCACAGTTGTTACTGAATCTGGTTATCAGGACATTTCGTGGGTGGACGGACGACTGTCGTTGGACAACTCTGCGCCGCGATGATCGGCGCGCTGATCGTCTTCATTAGAAAATGACTAGAAGGATCCTCCCATGAAAAAGCTTCCCCTTGTGGCGCTCGCCACAGTGTTGGCTGCTCCGGCCTTCGCTGATCCTGTTGGAGCGAACGTCGGCATCAACACGTCCGTCTCCCAGGGCGTGAACGTCGGCAGCGTCACCAACCTCGGCCTCAACAACGTCGGCGTGGTCAACCAGAACGTCGGCCTCGGCGGCGGCGTCATTCTGGCACCGAGCGCGTTCGATCAGACCTTCGCCGACTTCAACATGAACACGCACGCCTTCAGCGTCGGCAGCATCGTCGACTCGGGCAATGGCGGCGAGGGCGGCGAAGTCAACGTCGTTGCGGTCAGCGCGGCGGTCGCGCTGTCGGGCAATGAGGCCGACCAGGGCGGTCTCGCCGGCGGTCTCGCGATTCCGGTCGCTCTCTCGGCTCAGGGCACTGCGCTGCAGGACACGGCACCCGGCAATTTCCTTCCGGTTAACGTCGGCGTCGGCGTCGGCGACAACACCACTTCCTCGACCGCGACGGTCGGCACGGTTCAGGCCAATCTGTCCTCGCAGCGTTCGGCTTCGCTCGCCGGTTCCAGCCAGGAAGGCATCGGCAACGGCATCAACGCCAGCGGCGGCAATGGTCAGGCCTTCATGATCACCGTCGGCTCCAACAACACCAGCATCGACAACACGTCGGTGTCGAAGATCGAAGTCGACACCAACATCAATGTCGCTGACCGTGGCGGCGTCGCTGGCGGCCTTCGCATCGATGACTCCTTCAATCCGTTGATCATCAAGGATTCGCTGAACGACAACGCCGTGGCGTTTGACGACGCTGTGGCGGTTGCGGCGAGCCACAACGCCATCGGAAGCGGCAATGGCGGTCAGGGTGGCCCCGGCGGCTTCCCGGGCGGCGGCGGCGGCGGCGGCGGCAATGGCGGCGGCGGCGTTCCGTAATCATCCCCGTATTTGCTAACTTCGAGGGCGGCGTAAGCAGCATGCGTTTCAAAGGATCAGTCCAGTGAAGCCAATCCTGCACGCCGCCCTCGTCGCCCTCGTCGCCTTCTCCGCATCTGCGTCGCCTGCCGACGCCAAGAGCCGCAGGCAGAGACGGCCTGTAGCGGTCGTTGCGGAGGATAGCTCGCCGGCATGTCTCGGCGGCTATTTGGCGCAGACGGAAGCCCAAGACTATCTCAGAGACGACATCTGGGTTTTGGAGCCGGTTCCTGGTAGCGACAATCGTCCCTATCGCTTCAATTGTCAGGAACCGGTGTTTCTGAGGCGCTAGTTCTCAGGGTTTTTTCGTTTCGCTTGGTCATCATAATTCGAAAGCTGGGAAGAGAAGATGTCGCGAACCTCGCTTTTAGCCGCAGTCTTCCTCCTGAGCGCTATCGGCTCAGCCTTCGCGCAGGTCGCGACGCAAAGCTCGCCCTTCAATTTCGCGATGGGATTCTCCGGCGGATCGCAATCGGCCATCGACCTCTCGCAGACCGGACTCGTCAATGTCTATTACGGCGTTCAGGATTCCAATCAGGCGAATCAAGCGGTGATCGCCCAAACGGGGTTGAACAATTATTCGCAGATGCAACAGGTCGGCCAGTCGACGGGCGAATACAGCAATATCCCGAACCTTCCCAATGTCGCGCTGGGCTATGGCGGACAGAATTATGCGGCCGTAACGCAGAACGGCGTCGAGAACAATTCGCAGATCACGCAATTGGGCGGGACGAATGTCGCCGCCGTCGCGCAAAACTCCACTGTCGGCAACGGCGGGACGCCCCGGGTGCTGACGCCGACGAATGGTCCGCTCTATCAGTCCTATCAAACCCCGGAAGGGTACCTCTCGCTTTTTACGACGGACAGCATGAGCCTGGCGATCTGGACCCCGCCAGGTCTTACGGCGACGACCAGCTTCGGACGCATGCACTGACGACGAACCTTTGACTGGATTGTCTAAAGGACTGGCTCCGTGAGAACGCGAACACAAATCGTCGCATCATTCGCATACGCCGCCGCAATGGCGGGCGCGTCGAATGCGCTCGCGCAGCCGGCGAGCTTCGACAAGGGCGTGGACGCTTCAATCCTGGAAGCCGAGCGCGCGATCCAGGAGCTCAACGCCGCGTCAAAAGCCCGCGCGAAAGAGAAACGTCCTGCAGTTCAGCCGGTGGTGAAGGCGGTCCGGCCCGTGGTGAGAGTCAGGGCGCCCTGCAATCTGAACGGCAACACGCAGTTCTTCCAAATTCCCTATGTGGGCTTCTGCGGCGCGATCCACGGCTCCTTTACCGGCTTCATCGGCAAGGATTTCGCGACTGAAGACATCGCATTCACGACGCAGCGGCTTCCTGCATACAGATTCGGCTGGAACGGCGTCGGATTAAACGCCGCCGTGCCGATGCTGTACTATTGGAAAAATCCGCTCGTCCGCAACACCACGTCCGGCGCTTATGTCGGCACCTACAGCATGGTGAATTTTCTGGCGTTCCGAAATACGGATTACGGAACGATCTCGATGTTCATCAACGCAGGCGTGTTCGCCAGAACGGCAAAAAACTATCAGGGCGAAACGCGCATCACGCTCAACCAGGTCTACGGAAATTATTGGAGAGGCGCTTTCGACCAGGCCTGGGTCCAATTCGGCGGGCTGCGAGTCGGACTTCAACCCTCGCTCTTCAGCTTCAGTCGCACCGGCTACACCTTCATGCCCGGCTATGCGTCCTATCTGACGACGCCGGCGGTTTCCTACACGCATAGGTTCGACAATCTCGACCTCCTGCCGGGCATTCTTCCGCGCCTCGGCGCGTCGGTCAGCGTATCGGCTGAAGATCCGACGCTGAGACGTTATCCTGACGGCGTTCTCTCGAGATATCCCACCGGCAGGGGATATCCCGACTTCGTCGGGCAAGTGCGCGTCGGCGCGCCGGCCTTCGTCATCCACGCGTCCGGCGCGATGCATGAAATCAGAGACGTCGCCGCCAACGCATACAATCCCTTCATGCCGAAAAACTCCGCTTGGGGCTGGGCTGCGGAGCTCGCCGGCGAATATCGCTGGAAGTGGAGCGGCCTGATCGGTCCTCTCGGCGGCGAGATGTACGGTAAGGCGATGCTGTCGGCGAGCGCGGCGCAAGGCGCGCTCGCATATCTCGGCATCCCCTATATGTCGATCGACTATGTGAGCAGCTCGACAGGAACGATCCAGAGAAGCACTGGCCAGTCCATTATGGGCTCCTACGAACATCTTTGGACTCCTGTGTTCAAGACCTCGATCACGGGCGCCGCGTTCCAGGCCTTTATGGGTTCGACGCCGGAGCTTCTTGGCTTTGGCAACGTCGCCTTCGGCTTCAATACGCAGGTGCGAGGCCAACGCGTCGTCGGCAACGCGGAATATTGGGCCGGCCAGGGATGGGCTTTGGGGCTTGAGGGCGGCTGGACCTGGAGTCAGGCCAATGGCCAATATCTCGGCGGACGCGGATTGCCGGTGTCCGTCAATTTCCCCAACGTCCTCGCATATATGCGAAAGGCGTTTTGATGACGCAGAAGACCTGTGGCGTTTCGGCCACGACGAGCAAACTATCGCGGCGCGTCAGCGCGAATCTGTCGACGGCAGAGCGTCGCAAAGCTAGTGTGAACGTAAGCAGCGCCAAATACTGAAGGCCAACATCCAGGGAAACAGAGCCATGAAAAAGCTGATCGCAACGCTCTCCTTCTGCACGCTGGCGGCCGGCTCGGCCATGGCGGACGGAGCCTATCAAAACCAAAATCAGAATCAGAATCAGGCCCAAGCCTACGGCAACAACTATTCGACGGTTACGCAGATCGGCGTCAACAATACCGCTGGCGTCGTTCAAAATGGCTCGGTCAGCGGAAGTGTCGTCGATCTTGGCTCGGGCAACCAGAATCAGAGCAATGTGAACATCGACAAGCAAGCCTTCGCCATCGGCAGCGTCATCGACAGCGAGGGCGCGACGATCAGCAAGACCGGCTCGGACAACGTCTCCATTTCCAACGATTCGCAGGCGTCAATCGTCACGCCGATCCAGTAATCGGACGACGACGAAAGACAGCCACAAATGAAAACCCCAGCCGCAAGGCTGGGGTTTATTTTTTGTCGCAGCCGCTGATGGCGTGCGCGCCTACTGCGGCTGATATTTGCCTGCTCTAAAGAGCCCGGACTGCGCCTGCCCGTCGGGCAAGGTCATCGTTCCCTGTCCGTCCGGCTCGCCATTTTGGAATTCCCCGCGATACGAGGCGCCGTTCGGCAGAACGAGGATGCCCTTGCCGTGCGGCCGTCCATCACGGAATTCGCCGACATATTTCTTGCCGTCGGGGAATCGGTAAACGCCCTTGCCAATGATCCGGCCATTGACGAATTCGCCGCTGTAACTTTCGCCATTGGCGATCGTGTATGTGCCCTTGCCGTGGCGGACGCCATTGCGGAACTCGCCGACATATTGGCCGCCGGCCGCGAAGGTGATCGTCCCACGACCCGTGGCTTTTCCGTCGCGGAATTCACCGGCGTAAACATCGCCGTTCGGGAATTTGAGCCCGCCGACGCAACGCTTCCAAGGCGTCGCCATGCTGACGTCGCAAGGCGGCAGAGCGTTCTTCGGCCCGTTCTGTGCGGCTTGCGCGGGGCTGGTTTTCGGCTTTACGACGAGATCGCCGTTGACGAAGTTCCCGGAGAATTTCTTGCCGTCCGGCATCGTGACGGCGCCCTTGCCATGCGGGACGTCGTCCTTGAACTGGCCGACATAGATCTTTCCATCAGCGGCGACCAGTTTGCCCTGCCCGCTTTTCTTTCCGTCCTTAAAACTGCCGGTATAAGACTCGCCGTCGGGATGGGTGATCGTCCCTTTGCCGTTCGGCGCGCCATTGCGGAACTGACCTTCGTATTTCTTGCCGTCGGTGAAAACGAGCGCGCCCTTGCCATTGGCCTTGCCGCCCTTCATTTCGCCGATGTAGCGATTGCCGTCAGGCGCCGCTATGACGCCGAAGCATTGTTTCGAGATGTTTTCTTCCGTGCATGTGGGAAGTTTGCTTGCCGCCGAGGCGGAGAGCGGCGCGCCGAACGCGCCCGCACAAAGCGAAACCACGAATATGCCGCGGCGGAATCTCGAAACTGAGGCGTGAGGCATGACGAAAAACCCTGCGCGTGTGAGGCGACGAAACCCGCCAGCTTTATAGCGAGCCTCCGCCAGAATTAGAACACTGAACTTGTTCAATGGCGCGCTTTCGCAATCCGCGTAGCGCATGCATCCGGCCAATGGTGAGCGGCAAGTGAAGAGCGCGACAGCATTATTGCGCGTCGCTGAGTTTCGTCGCCAGCAGGGCGATGGTCTTCGCGTAAACGCGCGCCTTATTCCACTCGAGGAAAACCGCAAAGTTCGGCTCGCCTTCGTTCCAGCCCGCGCCTGTCCGCCAGCCTTTGCCTTTCAGGAAATTCGCCGTCGATGCGAGCGCGTCGGCGGTCGATCTTATGAGATCGCGCCGGCCGTCGCCGTCGAAATCCACTGCATATGCGAGATAGGACGACGGCATGAATTGAGTCTGGCCAATCTCGCCGGCCCAATCGCCGCGCATCTGCGCGGGAGACATGTCGCCGCGCTCGACGATCTTCAGCGCATCCAACAACTCTTCCTGGAACTGTGCGGAGCGCCTGCAGTCATAGGCGAGCGTCGCAAGCGCGCCAATCGTCTTGAAGCGGCCATTGTCGGCGCCGAACCCCGTCTCCAATCCCCAGATCGCGACGAGCACCGATCCCGGCACGCCATAGCGCGCCTCGATCCGCTGCAGCAGCGCCGCATGCCGCTGCAACAGCGCCCGACCTTTGCTCAGACGCCGCGGCGTCACCAATCGACTTGAGAACTTGTCGAAGCTGAGACGAAAGACGCCCTGCGCCCGGTCGCGGCCGATCACCTTATTGTCGTAGGCGACGCCGGCCAATGCGGCGTCGAGCGTCCGCTGCGAGACGCCTTGCGCCAACGCCGCGTGTTTGAACTCGTCGAGCCAGGCGCCGAATCCGGCCGCCGACGATCCGCAGGACGCGGCCTGCACAGCAGCCGCGCAGAGGCATAGCGACGCTGCGCCGACGACGAGCGATGCGCCGGATGTCGCGACGCGTCTTGAGAGCCTGTTCATCGACCGGCACTTTAGTCAGGCCGGGACAGCGCCGCAATCAAGTAGGCGCGGAGATGGCGCGCGGAGACGACGCGCGCGGCGCCGATGCGCGACCGAGATCGCGATCGCGCGAACGCGCCGGGTCAGCGGCCTCTGGCTTTGAACTGCTTTTTACATGCGGACGAAAGCGACTTCATATGCGCGCGCAGGCAGCGTTCGACGGCGATGGCGTCGGGTTCTTCCGCCGCGCAGAACTTATGCGCATCGCGCTCGCAGGCCGCCCGCTGCATGTCCCTGCCGCTTCGCGCGTCCGCCGGCGCGAGCGCGGCGAAGCCTATGAAGGCCGCGAAGATCAAAATCAGCTTGCTCATGGATCGGCTCTTTGGCTGTCGGCGCCAGACCGCAGCGGTTGAAGCGCGGCGCGCCAGAGCGACAAGTGTGGCGGTCCCGATCGATATCAAGCGCGACGGTCGGACAGGCGGGTCGCGCCTCGACAATCGGTCGACATAATTTGGGCGCCAAAATGCACGACCACACTCCCGGAGCCAAAAAGCGGTGATGGTGCGCCAGTTTGGCAAGCACCTTGGGAGATTCTGATCGAAGCGACTCAAAGCGACGTGACAGCGCGACCGAGACAAATTGCCTAACGCGGGACCAACCGATGCAAGCTGCGGAGCGTATCACTACGGGCGGCGACGAAGCCCAGCCGGTGTCCCCGGCAGGCGGCGCTGCGCCGATTCGGACGCAAAATGACGAGACACATATGAGCGATGATTTGGAGGCGATGGCGCAACAGTTACGCGTTGTAGGAGATGCGGCGCATAAGCCCGCACCCTATGGCTTCAGCGTCCCCAGCGTGGTGGTTTTCACCACGCGGCTGCTCCGCTTCTAATCGCACAGCATACCTGGAGGAACCTTTAATGATTATCGGTGAACGCTTCGTTTGGCTTCATTTCCCTAAGTGTGCAGGGACAGAAGTTGAAGGAGTACTCAGATCGCATTTCGCCGACAATTCAAAATTGCTATTTGATTCTATAGATAACAAGAGTTCGCATTGGCACGATAGCATTACTGATCGACAAAAGCGCGATCCATCCTTTCAGCTTGAAGGCCGGGAGGTGCTTTGCTGTTTCAGAAGACTTCCCTACTGGCTCCTCAGCCGAATTTATTTTGAGAAGGCTCGCTCCCCAGATTTGGTAGTTACCCGAGAAATGTTCCTAAAGGGGGAATTTTTTGAAAGCTCCAAGCATAAAGGAAAGGCCGACCAATACGCAAAGAAATACACAAATACACCCGTAGCTAGGTGGATAAGAACAGAAAATCTTGTCGACGATTTTAAATCTGTCTTTTCACAATTTATTGATATTGGAAACATAGCTGACACAGAGTTTGTGAATCGAAACAGTAGGCGAATTGCGTATATACCTGATATCAGCTTCTACTTTACGACCACAGATCTCCGTGGGTTATACGACTCAAATCCTGTGTGGGCCGAAATCGAAAAAAATATCTACGGAGATATATTATCTATATAAGCTTGATACAGGACTAATATAGATGGCCTTCTAGAAATATCCCCGATGCATCGGATAGATCATGAGACCCCCCCGAATGGACCGAATAACTAACATAGTTGCTCTTATATTTTACGCAGCGATTGCGGCCCCTATTCTTTTATTTGCTTCGGCCACGCGTGCCTATGATTCGCCTGGTCCGTATGCCCATGTATCGGTAACGGACTTTGTTGGCGTCGACCCAAGTGGAACCGAAGATAGCTCTATCGGCATCAGTAGAGCGATATCGAATGGGCGGCGCGTGGTGAAATTCGGGTGTGGGACCTATCTCGTGGCGAACGCGATTAACCTACCGTCCCACACAAGAATTTTAGGCTCTGGCCGCTGCACGGTGATAAAGGAATCCCCGTTGATGAAGGTAAATCCAAATCAACTGCCTCAGACCAACCCAGTAAGGAATATATTTTCGAATAGCGAATTCGTATCCGGTAATTCAGATATCGAGATTCGAAATATCACCTTGGATGCCGCGGAGGCTCCTGTTGGTGCTAATTTTATGATGCTATTTTATAAGTGCACTAATATAACTGTAGACAATGTACTATTTATCACAAATTCTAAAATCAATACTGACGGTACCGCGTTCGTTGAATCGTCGATGTATCAAGTTACCAATAACTACTGTATGGGCGCGCAGAATGCCTGTTTTGACCAATGGAGTAACGCGCATGATTTTGTCATTAAGGACAATATCTGCGACGGAATAGGCATGCGTAGTGACAGATGTATTCTGGTGAATGGACTCTCTAGCATTCATCCTCCAGGGATAACTTATAACGGCCTAATCACTGGAAATCTTATTAAAAATATAAGCGGCGTGGGGATTGGCGTTTATGGACTATACGGTGATAAGTTGGGATACACCGGTAGAGTTCACCACATGGAAATCTCGAACAACATAATTGAAGGAGTCGGTTTTAATGGAATTATAGTAGCAGAAGGAGATGATTTAATAGTGAAAGGAAACACTATTAAGAACGTAGCGAAAAATGCAATAAAGGTTGCACAGGCATCATTAACTCAGCCGACCACTAACATCATTATAGCGGATAATTATATAGAAGAAGCGAATTTCGAAAAAGGCAATGAAAGTCCAATTGATATTGGGAATGGCTCTGCTAGAGTGAACAATGTCACTTTATTTAACAATTTTATTAAAGGTAATTCACATACGAATGACATAAATGTTCGGGCTGGCGTGTCGAATGTTTGCATTTCTTTAGCTGAATCGCAACAGCCGCCGCGCGTTGGTAGCCCTAACCCTGAGGTTGTTCGGTTTCGTCTAAACTGCGCGAACTCCTCTCAGTCCATTCCTTGATCGCGAAGGGATCACACCCACTAACCAACTGCTTGCAACCTCTTGCCGCCGACGAGTCCCGAATGAAAGAATTGAGCAAATCCATCCCGCGGCGGATGCGCGATCCAAACTTCGTGCGGCGCTATTTCGTCGGCGACGGCGTCGATATCGGCGGCAAACCCGATCCGCTGTCGCTCTATCGCGAACTCTTCCCGCTCATGGGCGAGGTGAGGATCTGGGATCTCGAGGACGGCGACGCGCAGCTCATGTCCGGCGTCGCCGACGAAACATTCGATTTCGTGCACTCCTCGCATTGCGTCGAACACCTGCGGGACCCCGAAGAAGGGCTGCGCAACTGGCTGCGAATCGTCAAGCCCGACGGCTATCTGATCGTCACGGGCCCCGACGAAGATCTCTACGAACAGGGCGTTTTTCCGAGCAGCTTCAACGCCGACCACAAATGGACGCTCACGCTTCACAAGGAGCGCTCCTGGTCCGACCGCTCGATCAACCTGCTCAGCCTGCTGACCCGTCTCGGACCGCAGGCGCGCGTGGAGAAGATCGAACTCCTGACCGACAGCTATCGTTTCGACATGCCGCGCTACGATCAGACTCTCACGCCGATCGCCGAATGCGGCATTGAATTCGTCATTCGCAAGGCGTCGCGCGCCGAGGCCGACAAGGGCGCGCGGCTGCGCGACGGCGAACAGCCGCCGCCGGCGATGCGCATCCACTACAATCAGTACCGCGACGATTATCAGCAGATGAAACGCTCCAACGCGTCGCGCGCGCCTTTTTCAAACGACGACCCGCTGTAACGCGACGCGCCGGCCCGGCGCGCCGCAGTCAATCGCCAAACTGCCCGAGCGTCGCGGCCCAAAGCCCGGCGCGCTGACCCAAAGCGACCAGGAAGACCGCAATGACGAAATACTTTCCCCCAGTGTCCAAACTCTGCCAGGCGATGGGAACGACGCCGTCGGAACTGCAGGAGGACGGCAACATCATCGGCGTGCCATCGAATCTGCTGCGCCATCTCATCAAATGCGCGCTCTCCGGCGTGGAGATCGACGCCGACATCTATCGCGCGCAGAACGAGGATTTGAGAACGCAGAGGCAGCCGAAAGCGCTTGAGACGCATTACAAGGAAACCGGCTATTTCGAAGGCCGCGCGCTGCCGACGCCGTTCGACCAGGACTACTACTGCCGGCGGTACAAGGACGTGTTCGCCGCGCTCCGAACCAAAAAGCTCGGCAGCGCCATCCAGCATTATTACGATCAGGGCATCGATGAATTCCGCGCGCCGCGACGCGATTTGGAGCAGCCGATCGCGGAGTGGTCGAAGGTGCTCGAAACGGCCGAAAAAACCCTGACCCCGTAACCGCTCCTCGCGACGCCTTGAACGGCGCGCCGCCAAATAATCAAATGCCTGCATAGGGGTTAGCATGCAACGATTTACACTTTGCCGGCATTTCGTCGCACTTGTGACCCAATCTGGCCGTGTAATCGTGGGATAGCCCTTTGGACACGCCAACCGCGCGATTGTCGCCGAGCGAGACTCCCGTTCCCGCTTTGCAAAAGTGCTGACAGTTTCTGGCTTTTCACAGTCGCCGACAGCGTCCGGCGACGACGAAGAACTATGGTCTCAATTCAATGATTCGATTGTTCTCGCGGATGTTGGGCAACCGGCTCGGAATGAGTTCCGAGGAGCTTCGTCGGTTTCGATTGCTGTTCGATGCAGAACACTATCTGCAGACTCAACCGGACGTTCGCGAATCCAGTTTCTCGCCTGAAGAACACTATTGTAACTTCGGGTGGCTGGAGGGGCGCAACCCCAGCGAGTATTTCAACACGATCTGGTATTTGCACAGTCATGAAGACGCCGCGCGCAGCGGACTCAATCCCTTGATGCATTATGCGCGCGAAGGCTACCTCGACGATCGGCGGACCGCGCCGGACGCGTCGCTGGGAACCGACTGGATGAACGAGGCGGCGGAGAACCCGGGCCTCTCCGATGAAATACGCGCGTTCCTTCGCAGCTATGACGAGATCCAGAAGTCAGGTCTGTTCGATCCCGAGTTCTACCAGGAACGGTACGGCGTCAGGCGCGGCGATCTCATCGAACATTATCTGCGCCACGGACGTCGCGAAGGCTACAACCCCAGCCGCTACTTCGATGCGGCGTGGTATCTCGAACGCTATGAAGACGTGCGCAACAGCGGCGCCGATCCCTTTTTGCATTTCGTGCAAAACGGCGTTTACGAAGGGCGCAGCGGCGGGCCGGACGACCAAAGCGCGGCCGAACCCGAAGCCTCTCCAGAGCCTGAGCTGGAACCAGCGCCGCCGCCCCCGCCCCCTCCGCCTGAACGCTCGGCGATTACGGGACTTTCGCCGGTTGAGATGGTGCGGCTTGGCGAAGGTTTCGACGAGACCTTTTACCGGCGCCAAAATCCGGAGTTAGATTTTTCCGCGATCTCGCCGATTGAGCATTATGCCGCCTTCGGGTGGCAGGAGGGGCGGGACCCGTCCCCAGACTTCTCAACAAAGGGATATCTTCACTACAATCCCGACGTGCAAAGCTCCGGAATGAATCCGTTGCTGCACTATATTCTGAGAGGCCGTGAAGAAAATCGCGTCTTTCGTCGCTCCCAGCGCAAACCGCGGGCCGGCGACGGCGCCTGGGAGTGGCGCGGCTATGAAGAGGTTTGGGCGCGCGGCGGCGAAACGCTCGAAAGTCGTGAGCCCGACGTCGACGCGCTCGGCTTCCTCTGCGCATTGAAAGGGCTTCCTCTCGAAGAGGTCGTCGCCGGGCTCGACTTCGGAACGCCGAAGCCGGAAGACATTCGCGTTTCGATCATCATTCCCTGCCTGAACGAAGAACTGGTCACAGTGGAATGTCTGCAGTCGATCGCGCAGGCGATGCCGCAGTCATTCGGCGTCGAAATCATCGTCGCGGACAACGCTTCCGAAGATGCGGCCTTTGCCGCGATCGGCAAGAATCCAACGATCACGCATCTCCGCTTCGAAAAGAACATGGGCTTCGGCCCGGCCTGCAACGCGGCCGCCGCCAAGGCGCGCGGCGCATATCTCTTCTTCCTGAACAATGACGCGCAAATCTCGCCGGGGTGCCTCGAAACGCTGGTCGAAGCCGCAGCGGCGCCCAATATCGGCATGGTGGGGCCGAAGCTTCTATGCTTCGACGGCTCGCTGCAGGAAGCTGGGTCCCTGCTCAATCGCGACGGCACAGGCAGTCTCATCGGCTTTGGGTTCGATCCTCGCGTGCCGCGCTACAATTATTCGCGCCGCGTCGAGCATATTTCCGGAGCGGCGATTCTGATCCCGCGGGCATTGTTCGAGGCGGTCGGCGGTTTCGACGACATATACGCCCCAGCATATTGCGAGGACGCCGATCTGAGCTTCAAGGTTCTTTCCAAAGGACTCTCGATCGTCTACGAGCCGACCGCCGTCGTCGCGCATCACCTCAGCAAAACATCGAACGCAAACTCCGCCGCGGCCGTATCGAAGAAACAGCGTATCTCGCGCAATCGACAGATCCTGCTGGAAAGATGGGCGAACCGCCTGGCGACGCATGATCTGCGCACCATCGCGTTCTACCTTCCCCAGTACCACCCCATCCCGGAAAACGATCTCTGGTGGGGGAAGGGCTTTACTGAATGGACCAACATCTCCAAGACCGAGCCGAATTACGTCGGCCATAACCAACCCCGCTATCCGGCCGACCTCGGTTATTACGATCTGCGCGTCCCGGAGGTGCTTGAGCAACAGGCCGAACTCGCGCGGCGACACGGCGTTTCCGGATTCTGCTATTACTATTATTGGTTCGACGGCAAACGGCTGCTCGAACACCCGCTCGAACGCATGCTTGCGACCGGCAAGCCCGATTTGCCCTTTTGCCTTTGCTGGGCGAACGAAAATTGGACGCGTCGCTGGGACGGCCAAGAGAACGACATCCTGCTCGGGCAATCCTATTCGGAAGACGCCGCGCTCGACATCATCAAGGATTTCGAGCGCTATTTCCGCGACGGCCGCTATATCCGCGTGAACGGCAAGCCGCTGGTTCTGATCTATCGCATCAAGGAACTGCCTAATCCTGCGAGAGCCATGACCATATGGCGCAATCACTGCCGCGCAGTGGGAATCGGCGAAATCTGCATCGCCATGGTCGAATCGTTTGAACTCTCCGCAGCGCCTGAAGATCCGACGCTTTACGGATGCGACCTCACAGTGGAATTTCCCGCACACGGCATGGTCCATGACGAAAAGCGGGACGTGGAGAAACTCAATTTCGATTGGACGGGCGCAGTTCATGACTATCGTGAACTTGCAGCGGCCTTTATGCGCCGCGTCGAGGCCGGATTTCCACGGATGCGCTCTGTGCTCGTGGGGTGGGACAACACGCCTCGCCACCCGACGCGGAGCTTGATTCTCGAACATTCGACGCCCGGCGCGTTCCAGGCATGGCTGGAATGGACCTACCGTCGGACGCTCGAACAGAACTACGGCGATGAACGAATCGTCTTCATCAACGCGTGGAATGAGTGGTGCGAAGGCAGCTATCTCGAGCCGGATCGTCACTTCGGGCACGCCTATCTGCAAGCCGTGCGCAATGCGTTGGATTCCGTTGAATCAGGGGGGCACGCGTTTGTCGTATAGAATCGATTACGCTCGGCGTCGCGACCTCCGTGTACGCGCCGTAGGACACCCGTTTGCGCCCATTGGCATGGGAGAGCATGTGCGCTCCGTCTGGCGCGCGATGGACGAAGTCGGCCTTGAGGCGCGCATCGTCGATATCTATGGGCCGCAGGGCGAACCGGACAACGAGCTTATCGCGCAATATTCAACAGCCATAACGCCTGTGCTTGGAGACGGGGTTAACGTCTATTGCATCAATGGCGACGAGATCGAACAGGCGCTCAGCGTGTTGCCGAATCCGATGACGCTGGGCAGCAAGAACGTCATCTATCCCGCATGGGAACTCGAGCGCTATCCCGAAGAATGGGCCGAGCACCTGATGCGTTTCGATGAAGTCTGGGCTCCCTCCGCTTTTATCAAAGAGGCGATCGCCAAGGCGGTGAGCATCCCTGTGGTGCACATGCCGCTTGCGTGCGAAGTCAAGCGTCGGGCGCTGAGGTCGCGGCGGTTCTTCGGAATTCGGGAAAGCGCCTACGCATTCTTTTTCTCCTTCGATTTCCTTTCTTATGTCGAACGCAAAAACCCCTTCGCCGTGATCGAGGCCTTTACGGCGCTGAGCAAGGAGCGTCCCTTCGACGACATTGCGCTCGTCATCAAGACGAATAACGCCGATCGCCGACCGGAAATGAAGGCGCGGTTCGATGAGGCGATTGCGCCGCTGCGCGATCGCGTGACCGTCATCAATGGCACGCTGTCCGATCTCGAGATGAAAAGTCTGATCTGGATCACGGACTGTTTCGTCTCCTTGCATCGCTCCGAAGGCTTCGGGCGGGGCCTCTCGGAAGCGATGGCGCTTGGCAAGCCGGTCATTGCGACCGCTTACTCCGGCAATATGGACTTTTGCTCGGAAGAGACCGCTTTTCTGGTGCCCTACCGAATGATCAACGTTCGCCCCGGCGAATATCCGCATTGGCGCATGCAGCATTGGGCCGATGCGGATGTGGAAATCGCCACCAAAATCATGCGCGAACTGATCGACGATCCGAAGAAGGGTCGCGACAAGGGCGCGCGCGCGCGTCTGCGCCTCCTGACCGATTTCAGTTATCTCGCCATTGGCCTGCGTTATCAGCGGCGCATCGACGAACTGATGCAAATGGAGACGAGAAAGCTGGAGTCGCTCCCACAGAACATCGCAAAGCCGAGACGCAAGAAAAGCTCGGCGCGGCGAAACGCCGTCGAGCACTGAATTTCAGCCGCCTGCAAACGCAGGCGTCCCGCGCCTTCGCTCGGGCCTATTATTCGCCGATCCGCATCCGAGGCGTATTCTCCGGCACGAACAGCCGCACGCTCTTCGGTTCACTCTTTCGTGGCGTGCTGCGCCACCACGATGACGCGTTTTGAGCCGGCGACGCGATCCCTGGTTTCGTCGGCGCCAGCCGTGATCTTTCCAGGGCGTCTTTTCTCATTCGCTGCGCCCCGCCTTATCCTGTGGGCGTGTCGAGATAGTGCGTTTCGGGAACGTCACGAAGGCGCACAGCCGCTGTTTCCGGCGTGATATCGCGCTGCGGCGCGCCGAGCATCTCGAAGCCCACCATGAATTTCCGCACCGTCGCCGAACGCAGCAGCGGCGGATAGAAATGCGCATGAAAATGCCAGTTGGCGTGGGGCGCGCCGTCCGTCGGGCGCTGGTGGAATCCCATTGAATAGGGAAAGTCGGTTTCGAAGAGATTATCGTAGCGAATGGTCAGCCGCCGAAGAATGTCGGCGAGTCCTTTCGCCTCCTCTTCCGTGAGATCGGCGAAAGAACCGATGTGCCTGGTCGACAGCACCATCGTCTCGAACGGCCAGATCGCCCAGAACGGCGCGAGCGCGACGAAATGATCGTTCCTGCAAACGATCCGCTCCCCGATTCTTTCTTCGAGCGCCAGATAGTCGCACAGGAGACAAGATCCGTGCTGCGCCATATGGGCGGCCTGCCGTTGCGATTCCTTGACGGCTTCGTTTGGAATGCTGTGCGTCGCCCAGATCTGACAATGCGGATGCGGATTGCTCGCGCCCATCGCCGCGCCGCGATTTTCAAAAATCTGAACATAGTTGAGCGCGTCGAGAGCGCCGAGGCGGATCGTTTCGTTGCGCCAGGCTTCGACGACGGGAACGATCTCGGGAACGGTCATGCGCGACAAGGTCAGATCGTGGCGCGGCGAGAAGCACAGCACGCGGCACTGGCCGGGCTCGCCTTCGGCAACAAGCAGTCCCTCTTGCGCGAATTTCTCGACTGACGGCTGCGGCGTGAGCGCGGCGAAGTCATTGTCGAAGGCGAAGACGCCTTTGTAAGCCGGATTCCGTTCGCCATTCGCCCGCTCGTTTCCGGGACACAGATAGCAGCTCGGATCATATCGCGGCCGGCCTGCATCGCGGACCTTCTCGACCTGTCCCTGCCAGGGCCGGCTGTTGCGATGCGGGGAGACGAGAATCCACTCGCCCGTAAGCTGATTCAACCGCCGATGCGAGACATTGCTCAGCAAGGACACGCGTCGCTCCTATCGGTCGGCCGGGCCTACGCCCGGACCGGGAACGCAGGTGAGGATGGCCGGCGTCACGCCGGTCGCCGCTCGATATCTTTCGGCCATGGACTGCGCGAAAGCTTCAGCGCGCGTTGCTTCGACAAGATTGATCGTGCAGCCGCCGAATCCGCCGCCCATCATGCGCGCGCCATAAAGGCCCGGAACGCCGCGCGCAAACTCGACCATAAGGTCGAGTTCGGCGCAGCTCACCTGATAGTCGTCGCGCAGGCTGTCATGCGAGAGATTCATCAGGCCGCCGCATTCCTCGAGGTCTCCCGCATCGAGCGCGGCGGCGGCGCGCAGCGTCCGATCGATCTCGCCAACGACGTGGCGGGCGCGGCGAAAGACGCGTTCGGGCATCGAATCGGCGTATCGCATCAACTGCGCGTATGTCACGTCGCGCAGCGCCGACACGCCGGCGATCCGCGTCGACAACGCCGCGACGGCGCGCTCGCAGTCCTCGCGACGCGCGTTATATGCATCGTTTGTAAGCTGGTGGCGCGCCATCGTGTCGCAAAGCACGAGGCGCGCGTCCGGATCGATCGCAATTTTGCGCGACGTGAGACTGCGGCAGTCAAGCAGCAGCGCGCTCCCTGCGACGGCGCAGCACGATATGTATTGATCCATGACGCCGCAGCGCATGCCGACGAATTGGTTTTCGGCGCGCTGGCAAATTTTGGCGAGCTCGACCCGGTCGACCTCGGCGCCGGAGATCGTCAACAGCGCAAAGCCCGCGGAGACTTCGAAAGCCGCCGAAGCCGAGAGTCCCGCGCCGATCGGAAGATTCCCATCGAGAACGAGGTCGGCGCCGCTCAGTTCATAGCCGGCGCGCTGAAGAAAGATCGCGACGCCGCGGACATAATCGCTCCAATCGCCGCGCGGCTGCGGATCCGCGTCATCAAGATCGAACGCAACGACTTCATCCATGGCGAGCGAGCGAATGCGCAGACGACGATCTTGCCGCGGTGCGATTGCGGCCCAGATCGAGAGGTCGAGCGCCGCCGGCATGACGAAGCCGTCATTGTAATCGACGTGCTCGCCGATCAGATTGATGCGGCCCGGAGCCCGGAAGAGGCGCGGCGCGCGCTCGAAACTCTGGCGGAAAGCGGCAATCAGATCTCGCTCGATCTTCGACACCATCCCGGCCACAGTCCCATTGTCATCAAACTGTCAAAGCGACGCCGCATCGCGAGAGACGCAACTCAAATGATCGTCCGCGCATGACACGTCAACGCCTTGGCGTTTGCTACTATCCGGAACATTGGCCTGAGTCACGCTGGCGCGAAGACGCTGAGCTGATGAAGGGGCTTGGCCTTTCCTTCGTCCGCATCGGCGAATTCGCCTGGTTGCGGCTGGAGCCGAACGCCGGAGCCTATCGTTTCGAATGGCTGGAGCGCGCCGTGGCGACGCTCGACCGCGCGGGCCTCAAGGTCGTGCTCGGAACGCCGACCGCGACCCCGCCCAAATGGCTTGTCGACAGGATGCCGGACATGGCGGCGCTCGACGTAGAGGGAAAGCCGCGCAAGTTCGGATCGCGCCGACACTATTGCTTCAGCCATGATGGATACGCGCAGGAATGTGACCGCATCGTCGCGCGACTGGCGCGCGCCTTTGGCGGACATCCCGCCGTCGTGGCGTGGCAGACCGACAATGAATATGGCTGCCATGACACCGTGCTGAGCTATTCGCAGGCGGCGCTGCGGGCCTTCCGCAAATGGTGCGAGAAGAAATATCGCGCCATCGCGGCGCTCAACGAAGCCTGGGGCAATGTCTTCTGGTCGATGGACTATCGAAGCTTCGACGAGATCGAACTGCCGAACTTGACCGTCACCGAGGCCAATCCGTCGCATCTGCTGGATTTCCAGCGTTTCTCTTCGGATCAGGTGGCGGCGTTCAATCGGCGCCAGACAGAGATCATTCGACGGTTTGCGCCGGCGGCGACGATCCTCCACAATTTCATGGGCGCATTCGTCGACTTCGATCACTACGCTCTGTCAGACGACCTCGACGTCGCGGCGTGGGACAGCTACCCCCTCGGCTTTCTCGAACGCTCATCTCACGACGACGATTTCAAGCTGCGCTACATGCGCGTCGGCGATCCCGACTTTCAAGCCTTTCATCATGATCTCTATCGCGCCTGCGGGCGCGGCGGATGGCAGGTGATGGAGCAGCAGCCGGGGCCGGTGAACTGGGCGCCGTGGAATCCGGCGCCCGCCGAGGGCGCGGTGCGACTCTGGAGCTTCGAGGCCTTCGCCGCCGGCGCCGAGGCGGTAAGCTATTTCCGCTGGCGGCAGGCGCCCTTCGCGCAGGAGCAGATGCATGAAGCGCTGCTGCTGCCGAACGCCGAGCCGAATGACGCCTATCATGAGGTCGCGCGCATTTCGAAAGAGCTCGCGGCGCTTGACGCGCGCGTCGAAACGGCCCGCGCGCAAGTCGCGCTGATCTTCGATTATGAGAGCGCCTGGGCATGGCGCATCCAGCCGCAGGGCCAGGACTTCGCCTATTTCGACCTCGTGCTGGCCGTTTACAGAGGCCTGCGGCGGGCAGGCGTTTCCCTCGACGTCATTCCGCCCGCAGCGGCGGCGGTCGCCGGGCGCGCCCTGATCGTCGCGCCCGCGCTTTTTGCCCCCTCTCGGGATTTTGCGGAGGCGCTGGCGACGAGCGGCGCGACGCTATTGCTGGGTCCGCGGACGGGATCGAAGACCGCCGACTTTCAGATTCCGGACGACCTGCCTCCCGGCGTTCTGCGACGCCTGATCGACATTCGCGTCAGACGCGTTGAAAGTCTTCGGCCTAACGCTCGGGTTCCGGTCTCTGGACAGGGAGCGTTTGTGCGATGGCGCGAAGTTCTGGCGGTTGGCGACACTGTCGCGCGCGAGATCGAATCCGATGACGGCGAGACTGCGCTCGCGCGATGCG
>NZ_JBFWNB010000036.1:0-34485 GCF_050251305.1 Methylocystis sp.
CGCCTATGGCCAGCGCCAAGCCAGCTCAGCCCGCGGCGCCTGCGCCGGACGCCGCCGACGCGACGGCCTTGCGCGAGGCGAGGGTCGCGGAGGCGCCGGTCGCGGCGGAGCCCTTCCCCGAGCCATTGTCGCCGCCTACCAAAACAGACACTCCCGCCGCAGCGCCGGCGCTGGGCGCGGTCGCGGCGCCGCCGCTCGACGCCGCGCCCGCGCGGCCGAAAACCGCTTTCGACGACGCGCCGCCTGTCGCCGCCGCCGCTGACGCGGTCGCGCTGGCGGAGGCCGACGACAACGCGCCGGCGGCGCGCGTAAGCCAGCGCGAGGACGAGACGGCCGGCGCGGCGCGCCACGCCAAATGCTTCGTCAAGGTCGACGGGCGGGTTCTGTTCGAGCGCAGCTGCATGCTGCGCCAGCCCAATCGCTCCGTGCTCACGCTCAACGCCGGCGACGACGCCATCGTTCTGAAGCTCGAACATGGACGGACCTGGATGGCGAGCCTCGGCGGCCGCAGCCTCGGCAAGGTCTATCGGACCGGCCAGTGCTGGGGCAGGCGCCGCCAAGTTTACATTTGCGCGAAAGGCGCGTGACGCGCGCGCCGATCGGTCCGTCGTTCGCTTAGAAGCGCGGCGCCGCCTGCCGCAACTTCGGATACAATAGCGGCCCCGCCGAATGTTGCCGGCGGGGCTTTTGCGTATTCTCGAAGGCGTGAATTCAAGTTTTTCGATGGAGGCCAGGTTGAGATTCAAACATCATATCGCAACCGTTTTCACGCTCGCCGCGATATTGTGTTCAGGCGTCGCTCCGGCGGAGGAGGCGCAGGAGCGTCTCGTGAAAGAGGCGATCGCGCTCTTTCGCGCCTATGGGGTCATGCACCCCGACAAGACTCGCGATCCATTACCGCGCTGCTTCTATGCGGCGAGTTGGAGGTGGGACAGCATTCCCGAGGGTTTGTCGCGCAAATATTTCGGGATCAAGGCGCTTGCGGGACTGACCGCGGAACATCCTTCTGGTTTTCATGAAGTCAAGAAAATATTCGATCCGGAAGGTAAGCAACCGGAAGCTTTCTGCACCGAAGAAGAGGATAAGGAGAGATTGAAAGCGTGGCGTGAAGTATTCGAGAACAAAACGAAATTGTTAGATAAGCGTGAGATCGAAGATGATCCTTATTCTCCGCACTTTGCGCGTATAGAGTATACTTTCCCGGTGTTCGACAGCAGATTTCGCAAGGCTGCGTTCATCAAAGTCGTTGAAGAACGGCAATTCAGACGATCACCAGACGGTAAGGCGACGCCCTTGCCCCTCGAATTTATGGTGGTGGCGGTAATTCTTGAAAAGCGCAACGGCGTTTGGCGAGAAGTAGAGTCGGTTGTGACGGGCGTCACATAGGGACTCGTTCGACGCTCCGCTCGACTGTTATTCCCGACGCGCGCGCCAAGCGCGCGAATCGGGAATGCAGAGCAAGCCAGCATTCTTGAATCGATTCTGGATTCCCGATCAGGCCTTCGGCCTGCCGGGAATGACACGGCCCAAGGGGAAGGGTCAGTCGGAATCCATATCAGACTATCGTTTGCGGCGCGCGGGCTTGCGCTCGCGCTCCTTTTTCGCCCGGGGCGGCGGGGCGCGGCGTTCGCCGCCGCTCACCACCTCGAAGCGCAGCGCGCCGGCGATCGGCGCCGCCTCGATGAGCCGCACCTCGATCACATCCGCGAGCCGGTAGCTGACCCCGGAGCGCGAGGTGAGCGCATGCGCCGCCGGGTCATAGGCGTAATATTCGCGGCCCAGCGTCGCCGCTGGCACGAAACCGTCGGCGCCGGTTTCGAGCAGGCGCACGAAGAGCCCCGATTTCGTCACGCCGGAAATGCGCGCTGAGAAGCGCGCGCCGATCTGATCGGCGAGATGATGCGCGATGAGCCGATCGACGGTCTCGCGTTCCGCCGCCATCGCGCGTCGTTCGGCGGCCGAGATGCGCGCGGCGATTTCCGCAAGTTCGCCGGCCGGCATATCGGGTAGGGCGCCTTCGCCGAACTTCAGCGCGCGAATGAGCGCGCGATGCACGATGAGATCCGCATAGCGGCGGATCGGCGAGGTGAAATGCGCGTAGCGGCGCAGATTGAGGCCGAAGTGCCCGTAATTCTCATGCGTATATTCCGCCTGCGCCTGCGTGCGCAGAATGATCTCGTTGACGATATTCTCGTGCTCCATGCCCTTCACGCGATCGAGGATCACATTGAAATGCGAGGGGCGCAGCGTCTGGCCCTTGGCGAGCTTGACGCCGATCGTCGCGAGAAATTCTGAAAGCGCCGAGACCTTTTCGCGCGAGGGTTCGTCATGGGCGCGATAGATCAACTGCTGGCGATGCTGCTCCAAGGTTTCGGCGGCCGCGACATTGGCGAGAATCATGAATTCTTCGATGAGCCGATGCGCTTCGAGCCGCGGCGGAATGACGACGCGATCGAAGGAGCCGTCTTTCTTCAAAAGAATCTTGCGCTCGGGCAGGTCGAGATCGAGCGGCGCGCGCAGATTGCGCGCGTGCTGCAGCGCTTCATGCGCGGCGTAAAGCGGCTTGAGCGTTGAAGCGAGCAGCGGCTTCGTTATTTCATCCGTGCGGCCGTCGATCGCGTCCTGCGCCTGCGCATAAGCGAGCTTGGCGTGCGAACGCATCATCACGCGATGAAAACGATGTTCGATCTTCTTGCCCTTGCTCGTGATGCGCATGCGCACGGCGAGCGCCGGCCGGTCTTCGCCGGGGCGTAAGGAGCACAGGTCGTTGGAGATGCGTTCGGGCAGCATCGGCACGACGCGGTCCGGAAAATAGACCGAATTGCCGCGCTCCAACGCGTCGCGATCGAGAGCCGAGCGCGGCGTCACATAATGCGCGACGTCGGCGATCGCGACCGTGAGGATGAAGCCGCCCTCATTGTCCGGCGCATCGTCGGGCGCGGCGTGCACCGCGTCGTCATGATCCTTCGCGTCCGGCGGATCGATCGTGACGAGCGGCAGATCGCGCCAGTCTTCGCGTCCATGCAGCGACGCGGGCTGCGCGCGTTCGGCCTCGGCCGTCGCCTCGGCGCGAAACACATCCGGGATCTCATGCGCGCGCAGCGCGATCAGGCTCACCGCCTTTTCGCCGGTCACCGACCCCAGCGTTTCGCGCACGCGGGCGCGCGGCGCGCCGAAGCGCGTCTTGCCGACGAGATCGACCGAGATGAGATCGCCGTGCTTGCCCTCGCCGATGTCGGCCGCCGCGACGGCAAGTTCGCGCCCCGCCTGCTTCTTGTCGATCGGCTCGATGCGGCCCGCGCCGTTCGCTTCGATATGCAGCACGCCAAGCACGCGATGGCGCTGGCGCGAGAGAAGTTTGACGACGCGCCCGACATAGGGCGGCTCATTCGCTCCGGCGTCGCGATCGGGCTCGGCGCGAACGAGCGCGCGGTCGCCGACGCCGGGCAGGGGCTCGCCCGGCCGCGCGCGGCGCGGCGCCTGAATGCGAATGCGCGGCGCCGGCCCCAGCTCGTCTTCATCCCACTCGACCGGCGCGGCGATCATCTCGCCGTCGCGGTCGCGGGAGACGATATCGACGAGCGCGACCGGCGGCAGCGCGCCCTTGCGGGTCACGCGGCGGCCGCGCTTTTCGAGAACGCCTTCGTCGGCGAGTTCGGCGAGCATGCGCTTGATGGCGATCCGGTCGTCGCCGGTAAGCCCGAAAGCGCGGGCGATTTCGCGCACGCCGATCTTGCGCGGACCGCCCGCCTCGGTTTCGCGGGCAATGAAGGCGAGGATGTCTTCGCGAGAGGGCGCGCGTTTTTCTTTCGTGTCTTTTTTCGCCAAGGACTCGCTCAAAAGGGCAGAAACAGCGGACATACGCCGCTCAGATCATAGAGAGACCTATCGGGTCGTTCGCGCATATCCCGAGCGATGCGCATCGCGCGCTGCGGGAATGACATCCGTGCATTTCGATCGGACTCGTCGTCAAACATATAGGATGCCGGCGGCGAAGTTGAAACGCCGCTTCAAAATCAGTGAAATTCCAAAACGTCTTGGTCTAATTCGCGGCGGCCTTCTTCGGCTTCGTCGCGGTCTTCTTGGCGGGCGCCTTCTTCGCCGCCGTCTTTTTGACGGCCGCCGTCGCCGTTTCCTGGACCGGCTGGGAATCGTCGAACGGCGTCTCGTCGCTGTCTTCGATTGTCTTCTTTGCTTTCGCCGGCGCTTTCTTGGCCGGAGCCTTCTTCGCTGGCGTCTTTTTGGCCGGCGCTTTTTTCGCCGATGTCTTCGGCGCGCCGCCCTTGGCTTCGATGAGGCGCAGCGCCTCTTCAAGCGTCACGTCGTCGGCCGAGGCGCCCTTGGCCAGAGTCGCGTTGATCTTGCCCCAGTTCACATAGGGGCCGAAGCGGCCGGCGCGCACGGTGATCTTGCCGCCCTCCGGGTGGTCGCCGAGCGCGCGGCCGCCGGACGATCCCCCGCCGCCCGCGGCCTTCTCGGCGAGAAGCTCGATCGCCTGCGCGAGCGTCAGCGACGCCGGATCGACGGCGCGCGGGATCGTGGCGTTGACCTTGCCCCAGTTCACATAAGGTCCGAAGCGGCCGGATTTGACGCTCACCGATCCGCCTTCCGGATGGTCGCCGAGCACGCGCGCCGGCTCCGCCGGTCCACGCGAGAAGCGCGAACCGCCGCCGCCGGACTCCTTCTGCACGATGAGGTCGATGGCGCGGTTTCCGCCGATGCTCAGCACGTCATCGTCACGGCCGATATTGGCGTAGGTCTTTCCGTGCTGCACATAGGGGCCGAAACGCCCGATGCCGGCGACGATGGGCTCGCCGGTCGTCGGATGTTTCGCCACTTCGCGCGGCAGAGCGAGCAGCGCGATGGCCTGTGCGAGCGTCAGATCGTCGGGCCGGATGTTTTTGGGCAGCGAGGCGCGTTTGGGCTTTTCGCCGCCTTCCTCCTGTTCGCCTTCCTGCACATAGGCGCCGAAGCGGCCGTCCCGCAGCGTGACTTCGGCGCCGGTCTCGGGATTGAGGCCCAGGACCTTGACGCCCGGCCGCGCCGCGTCCGCGGCGTCGCCGGTCGGCGGCGACAGGGTCCGCGTGTAGCGGCACTCGGGATAGTTCGAACAGCCGACGAAGGCGCCGAACTTGCCGATCTTCAGCGAGAGCTGGCCGCTGTTGCAGGCGGGGCAGAGCCGCGGATCGCCGCCGTCCTCCTTCGCCGGAAAGACATGCGGGCCGAGCAGCTCATTCAGACTGTCGAGCACCTCGCTGACGCGCAGGTCCTTGGTGCCGTCGACGGCCGCGGAGAAATCGCGCCAGAAGTCCCGTAGCACCTCTTTCCAGTCGATCTCATTGTTCGAGACGAGATCGAGCTTTTCCTCGAGGTCGGCGGTGAAGTCGAACTCGACATAGCGCGAGAAGAAGCTTTCGAGAAAGGCGACGACGAGGCGCCCCTTGTCCTCCGGCATGAGCCGCTTCTTGTCGAGCCGAACGTAGTCGCGGTCGCGCAGCACGGCGAGCGTCGAGGCGTAGGTCGAGGGACGGCCGATGCCGAGCTCCTCCATCCGCTTGACGAGCGTCGCTTCGGTGAAGCGCGGCGGCGGTTCGGTAAAGTGCTGGGTCGCGTCGATTTTTTCGCGCGTGACGGGTTCGCCCTGGGCCATCGCCGGAAGCCGTCCGCCGTCCTCGTCCTGATCGTCGTCGCGGCCTTCCTGATAGAGCTCTAGGAAGCCCGGAAAGCGGACGACCTGACCCGTCGCGCGCAGCTCCAGCGTCCGCGCTCCGACGCGCGCATCGATGTCGACCGTCGTGCGCTCGAGCTCGGCCGACTCCATCTGGCTCGCAATGGTGCGCGTCCAGATCAGCTCGTAGAGTTTCGCCTGTTCGGGCTCGAGATATTTGGCGACGGCCTTCGGGAGACGCGCGGGATCGGTCGGGCGGATCGCCTCATGCGCTTCCTGCGCATTCTTGGCCTTCGTCGTATATTTGCGCGGCGCGCCGGGAACGAAGCGGTCGCCATATTCCTTTCCGATCACCCGGCGCACGCTCGCGACGGCCTCGGGCGCCATGTCGACGCCGTCGGTTCGCATATAGGTAATGAGGCCCGCCGTCTCGCCGCCGATGTCGACGCCCTCGTAGAGCCGCTGGGCGATGCGCATGGTGATCGCCGGCGCGAGCCCCAGCTTGCGGGAGGCCTCCTGCTGCAGCGTGGAGGTCGTGAACGGCGCATAGGGATGGCGCTTGACCGGCTTGGCTTCGACCGAGCGGACGACGAAGGCGGCGGTCTCCAGCGCCTCCTTGAAGTCCTCGGCCTCCTGGCCTGCGCCGATGTCGAGCCGCTGGATCTTCCTGCCGTCGGCGCCGACGAGCCGCGCCGTGAAGGGGTCGCCGGCCTTGGTCTTCAGATGGGCGACGAGCGACCAATATTCGCGCGGGACGAATTTTTCGATCTCGAGCTCGCGGTCGCAGACGAGGCGCAGCGCGACCGACTGCACGCGGCCGGCCGAACGCGCGCCGGGCAGTTTGCGCCACAGCACCGGCGACAGGGTGAAGCCCACGAGATAGTCGAGCGCGCGCCGCGCCAGATAGGCGTCGACCAGCGCCTGATCGATCTGGCGCGGATGCGCCATCGCTTCCTTGATCGCGTCCTTGGTGACCGCGTTGAAGACGACGCGCTCGATCTTCTTGTCCTTAAGCGCGCGTTTTTTATTCAGAATATCGAGCAGATGCCAGGAAATGGCTTCGCCCTCGCGATCCGGGTCGGTCGCGAGGATGACCTTGTCCGCGCCCTTGACCGCGTCGGCGATGGCCGAGACGCGCTTTGCGCCCTTGGCGTCCATCTCCCAGACCATGGAGAAGTCCTGGTCGGGATCGACCGAACCATCCTTAGCGGGGAGGTCGCGCACATGGCCATAACAAGCTAGAACATTGAAATCCTTACCCAAATACTTGTTGATCGTCTGCGCTTTGGCGGCCGACTCGACGATAACGACATTCATTTCGCGACAATTCCAGGGGGGCGCCGGCTCGGCGCGAGCGGCGGAAGATGGTCAAAATGGGCGCCCGCTGTCAAATTGGCCAGCCCCGCGCGTCGAAGCGCCGCCGCGTCGCTCAATGGTCGAAATAACTGGCGAGCGCCGTAAAAAGCGCGAAGCCGCCGATGAAATGCATCGAAGACCAGCGCGTATCTTCCGCCGCCTCATGGGCCTCTCTCATCAGGTCCTCCACCGCCGCGATTTGCAGAACGCCGCCGGTGAACGCCAGCGCCGACAGCTTCAGCGCCTCGCTCTGGCCACGCAGCAGCCAGTAGCCGATCGCCGCGCCCACCAGGCAGAAGCCGAAGAAGGAGGCGGAGAGCGCAACGCGCCAGAGCCGCCTCACGCCCTTGCTTTTCAGATTGGCGATCGCGGCGAAGCCTTCGGGAATATCGGCGAGCACCTGCCCCACGGCCAGGACCAGGGCGAGGCTCAGGGAGACCGCCGAGCCGACGCCGATCATCAGGCCGTCGCCGAAGAGATCGACGCCGACCGCCGCATAGACCATGGAGGCGCCGGCTGCCGCGCCATCCGCTCCGGCCAGCCGGCCCACCACCCATTCCAGCGCCATGTAAAAGCCGCCGCCGACCAGGAGCGCGAGCGCGATCGCCCAGGCCGGCGCGCCGCCGGCGAGGGCCTGGGGCATCAGTTCGACGGCGACCACGGCGGTCACCACCCCGGCGGCGACATGCAGCGCGCGGCTCAACATGCGCGCGGAGGCGTCGACGAATTCAGCGATGACGCCGCCGGCGAAATTGCCGAGCGCCGGCAGCGCGGCGAGCAGAAGAACGAGCGGGAAGTCAGCCATCGCGGCGAGAGCCTATCCGGTCCGCTCGGTTTCTGCGAGGGCCGCTTGCTCGCCTTGGCGCCCTCCTGTATGAGCGAGCGCACGCGGCGCACGCCGCGCGACGGCCTCGTGGCGGAGTGGCTACGCAGAGGACTGCAAATCCTTGTACGGGGGTTCGATTCCCTCCGAGGCCTCGCGCTTTCTCAAGGCGATGAATGGCGGCGTCATCTTGAGGGCGAACGCTTCGCGAGATCGCCAAAGCCATAAGAAAAATGAGCCTCCCGGCCGCGCTGGACGCGCGTTGGGGTCATTTTTCTTCGCAGTTGCGTTATAGTTTGGACCTGACCATCGAAGAGGGTAACGATGCTGAATGCGTTGATTGCGGATACGCAGGCGCGACTGGATCAGGCGCGCCGGGAGTTGAAAACCGCGGTTCTCGATTTCGACGTCTCAGACGACAAGCTCCTGGAAATGCGGGCCGCCGCGCGCCGGGTCTATGACGAGCTCAGCGCGCTGGATCGCAAAAAGCTGAAACGAGGCCTGTTCGGCTTTCTCAAGTTCTGGTGACCGTCAGGCGGCGCGCGGGCTCTTTCGCCCGCCGACGCGCGCTCCATAATTGATTGAGGAGCGCGCGTTCATCGCGCTGCAGAACGAGGTCGCCACATGATCAGTCCTGAAACGCCTCCCGGCGCCGAGGTGATTTGCGTAGACGCGACTGCGGGCCCGTACGGACGGTGCAATGGCCTGATCCGGGGCGACATTTATACGGTCGCGCGAATCGCCCGCGGCATCGATGGCGGCCACGTCGTCATCCTCGCGGAGGTTTCGCCGTGGCGGACCTACGCGCCGCCGTGGGGCGTCGTCGAAGTCGGCTTTGAGCTGCGCCGTTTCCGCTATCTCGACATTCCCGACGAATTGACCAGGCTGCTGCGCGAGACGCAGTTCGAGGGCGTCTGACGGTTTGGCGTCATTGCGCCGGCGGCGCCTCTGGCGGCCGATCGGGGTCGGGGCGAGGCAGCAGCGGGGCGGCCGCGTCCGAGCGGCGAATGAAGGCCTGCGCGTCCAGCCCCAGCGATAATTCGTCCCAACGGCCGGCGATATCGAAGGCGATGCTTGGCGCGGAATCGGCCGTCTTGCCTGCGCTGTCGGTCTCGCGCGCGACGGCTCGGATCGCGACGCTGCGATCCGGGAGGCGCGCCGATCCGTCGAACGCCAGCGAGAACCCCGGTCCGCGCGCGACGCCCTCGGCGATCTCGGCGACGCCATTCTCCATTTTTATCGTCGCGCTCGCCGCGTCGAGGGTCGAGCGTCCTGAGCGGATGTCAAAGGCGCTGGTGAGCGGGCGCGTCTTCAGCCGGCGCAGCGCCTTCTCGAGGTCGACGCCGGAGACCTCGCCGTCGACCAGCGCGACGCTCGCGCGCCCGTTCAGGCTCTGCATGAGAGCCGCCATTCTGTCGCCGACGCCGTCGACCGTGAGAGTCGCGGTCAGCGCGCCGGCCAGCATGGGTTTGCCAAACGCGTCCCAAAGCAGCGGGCCTGCGTCGACCGCCGTCGTTTGCGCGTTGGCGCGCAGCGTGACGCCTTCGGGTCCGGGCGTGGCCGACGCCCGGAACTTGAGCATGCCGCGGTAGGCCTGCGCCTGGGTGATCGCGAATTCCGCGGCGCCGTCGCGCAGCGTGACCGCTATGGCGGCGTCTTCGACTTTGAGCCGGCCGAGACGGGCGTGGCCGACGGAGAGACGCAGATCGATGTCGGCGCCCGAGAGGTCCGGAAATTTGAACGGCTGCCTGCTCCATTTTCCGCTCGCGGCGACAAGCGGCGGCGCATCGACCAGGAACGGCCGCAGCGACAGGAATTCGCTGTGCAGCGCCGCGGTGAGCGTCGGCCGGCCGTCTTCCGTCTGAAAATTGAGATCGCCCTTGAATTCGTTTCCATCGACAAAGAGACGCGCGCCCTTGAAGCGCGCGTCTCCGCGCGTGAGCGTCGCCTGCGCGGCGAATTGCGTGTCGTTGAACGGGCCTGGAAGCGGCGCGGCGACGCCGAACAGCGCGAGCGCGCGGCGCGTGGACGCCGCCGCCGCCGCGACGCGGCCCGAGAAGCGCGCATTGGCGCCAAGCTGACCGATCCCCTGCGCCTCAAACTGAAAGGCCCTGCCGTCGAGCCGCGACGTGACGACGGATTCTTCGCCGCGCAGCAGCGCGCCCGGACGCGCCACCCACAGGAGCGCCTCAAGCCGCTCGCCGTTGAAGTTGAACGCGCCGGTCAAAGCCGCCGCCTCGCCGATGCGGCGCCATTCGAAATTTGCGTTGATCCGTTCCAGCGTGTAGACGCCGCCGCGCCAGGTGATCTGCGCGTCGCCGTCAATGACCGACACGGCCCCGAATCGCACGCTGTCCGCGACGGCGGCTTCGAGCGTCGCCGGCTTGGCGGCCGCGGCGCGCGCCGCGGCGCCCGGAGCGCCCTCAGGCTTCTTGTCGAAATCGATGCGCGCGTGCGGCCGGATCAATTTTACGGCCGCCACCTTCAGCCGTCCCGCGAGCAACGGCAGAACGTCGACCTCGCCGCGCAACTCGCGCGATTCGATCACCACCGCGCCGTTGCGATCCGCGAAGGCGACTCCTTCGACGGCGATGCTCGGACGCGGCAGGAGCGAGAAGCTCGTGCGGCCGCGTGCGGCGACATAAAGCCCTGAAGAACCTTGGAGCTGATCGCCGACCGCATCCATGAGCGCGGCGGGGGAGAACAGCCAGGGCGCGACGACGGCGGCGACCGCCATGAAGGCCGCGACGGCCGTCAGCAGGCGAAGCGCTGCGCCGGCAAAGCGGCGCGCTCCGACAGGTGACGACGGCCTGTCTGTTGCGACGGACGGCTGCACGCCGGTTGCTCCTGGAAGCGAGTCCTTGGAGATCGTTTGTCGTGGCTAAGCAGGGCGATAAAGTGGCGAAAGGCCGAGTCTAGCGGACTTCGACGCGCGCAAGTTCGCCGCGCAGCGCGGCGAGGATTTCGTCGACGTAAAACGGTTTTTCGACCATGGCGTGCTCAAGATGGGCCTCGGGCAGGCCCGAGCGGCCGCAGCCGGTCGTAAAAATGAAAGGGCAGCCGCGTGCGGCCAGCACGTCGGCGACAGGATCGATCTTCTCGTGGCCGACATTGACGTCGAGCAACGCCAGATCGATTCCATCCTGGCGCGACAGCGTGACCGCCTCTTCGACGCTGCGCGCCATCCCCACGATAATTAAGCCGAATTCGGACAGCGTCTCTTCGAGCGCCAGCGCGATATAGGGGTCGTCTTCGACGATCAACACCCGTCGCCCGAGCAAGGGATCGCTTGCCCGATGCGGTTCGTCGCTTGGCAGGGCCGAAGACGAAAGGTCTGTTGAGCCGGAGACCGACATAAATGAATGGTGGGGCGGTTTCCTACGGATGTCTAGCTTTCGGGCGTCTATTGTCGCGAATTTACGCGCAATATGGCGAACGCCGACCAGATGGCGAGCGCGCACCAGCTGACGATCGTCAGCCCGCCGCCGATTGGCGCGGCGAGAGCGAACAGCTTCCCGCCGAGAAAGACGCGCGCGGCAAGATCGCCCGCGAACAGCGTAACCCCGGTCTGCAGCGCCAAGGCGACGCCGGCGAGCCAGTTCGCCTCCGGCCGCGGCGTCGTTTTCAACAGCGCGGCGAGACCGACGCCGACGGCGGCGTGAATCATCAAAAACTGGCTTGCCGTCGCCAGAAGCGGACTGGAGTCGACATGCGCGGCGGCGGCGGCGAGCGAAACGCCGGCCGCCCCTTGAACGGCGGCGATGCCGGAGATGAGAAAGGCGAATCTCACGGGCGACCTCGTTTGCGGCTATGGCCCAACGGCGCTCTCAGCCCTTCGGGAAGGGCGGAGGCGTCCGCGCGACGTTAGAGACGTCAAGCCGAATCGACCAGTCGTCTCCGATTCTCGCGGCGCGCGTTCCGGACAGGCGCGCGTTTAAAATATCCGTTCGAGCACCGTAATCGTATCGCCTGGCCGCACCGGATAATCGAGCGGCACGCGTCCGGTCACCGGGCAGCCGTTGATGATGCGCGTGAGGTCCGCGCCGCCGTCGAAGCCGCGAGGACTGTATCCGCCGGCGATGGCGATCGCGGTGCGCACCGTCATGCTGTCGACAAAGGGATATTGTCCGCCATTGACGACTTCTCCCATGATGAAGAACGGCCGGAACGCTTCGACCTCGACGGCGACATGCGGGTCGCGGATATAGCCGTTGCGCAGCCGCGCGGCGATCATCCGCTCGACGGCCGCGGCGTGGAGGCCCTGAACCTTGACGGCGCCGATCAGCGGCATGGCGATGCGGCCGACTCCGTCGACCGTATAGGTGTTGGACAGCGCGTCCTGTCCGAACACGATCACGCGCAGCCGGTCGCCGGGGCCGAGCGCATAGGCCTCGTAGACTTTCTCGGGATAGAGGAGTTCCGGGCGGTAGTCGCCGGGGACCGCGCACGCCGAAAGCATCGCGCCCAGGAGCGCGGCGACCGCGACGGCAATCTTTCTGGCCATTCCCGACCCGAGGTTTGCTTAAGATTCGATTTCGTCGCGGCGCGACCTCATCGTTTTATTGGGTCATGGTTAACAAACATTCACCTCTCGGCGCCGAACCGGTTAACTTTGCTTAAACCATAAATTTTTAGATCTCTTCGCTGAACGCGGAGTGTGCCATGCGGCGCGGCGATGCAGCGAACGGCGACGACGCAAGCCGTCGCCTCGATCTGAGAGGCGTGGGTCGCCTCCTGCTCAAGAGACGATGGCTGTTGATCGGGCCGACGCTCGCGGCCGGCGTGGGCGCGCTGCTGATCGTCAATATCTTTGCGCCGCGCTATAGCGCCGAAGCCCGTCTGCTGCTGGAAAACCAGCAGCGCTCCGTCATCCGCGCCGGCAAGAGCAGGCGGATCGACCAGGGTGCGCCGGACGCCGAAGCCGCGCAGCGTCAGATCGAGCTGCTCACGTCCCGCGATCTGGCGCGACGAATCGTCGAATCGCTTCGTTTGAGCGGCAACGACGAATTCGATTCGCCCGCCAGAAGCATGGGCGGCTTCGGGCCTGCGTCTGGCGAGGAGCGGATCTTCGAAAGGTTTTCGGAGCGGCTCGCCGTCCGCAGGCGGCCCAACATGCGCGAGCTCTCGATCGAATTCAGTTCGCGCGATCCCGGTCTTGCGGCGCGCGCCGCGAACGCCGTCGCCGAGGGCGCCGTCCAGATGCAGCAGGCGGCGAACCGCGCCAAAGCCCGCACGGCGGCGCAAGCGCTCGCAACGCGCGTCTCGGATCTGAAATCGCGCGTCGCCGACGCCGAGGCGCGCGTCGAAATGCTGCGCGCACGGCAGGTCGATGCTGCAAGCGCCGAGCCGGCGCCGGGACTCGCGCCGGCCGTGGCGCGCGCCAAAGCCGACATGCTCACAGAGATGCTTCGGCAGGGTCGGTTCGACGAAATCGCCGAACGCGCCGACGATGAGTCGATCCGCCGCATCGACGAGCAGCGCTTCGCGCTTCGCGGGCGACTCGCGCGCGAATCGCAAACGCTGCTGTGGAAACATCCGCAGATCAAAGAACTGAACGCGCAGCTCGCCAGCGTGGACGCGCAGTTGCGGACGGCCGTCGCGCAATTGGCGCGCGCGCTCGAAACCCAAGCGCAGGCCGCCGGCGCGGGCGGCGAGAGTCTGCGGCGCGCGCCAGACAGCCGGACGGGCGTCACGGCGGCGCGCGCGGACTTGCCGGAGCTGGAGCGCGCCGCGGGCCTGCTCAGGACGCAGTTGGGAATGGAGACGGCCAGATATCAGGACGCGCTCGCGCGCGCAGGCGAGAAGGCCGCGTTCGCCGACGCTCGGATCGTCCAGCGCGCGCTGGTTCCGCAATTTCCTGCAATGTCCAGGATGCTGGCGATCACGGCCGTCGCGACGTTTGGCGCTTTCGCGCTGGCCGCGGCGGCGATCGTTCTGGGCGAATGGCTTCGCGGCGGGCCGGGATTGCGGCCTGAGCGCGGCAACGCCGAAACGGTCGCCGCCTCGCGCGCCACGGGACGTCGCGCGAAGGCGGTCGGCGGGACGACCGCTCAACGCGGCGCCGCAACGGCGCGACCCAGCTTCGAGACGGCCTGCGCCGGCCGCGTCGAACGCCTGATGCAGAGTTTGGCTGAGGAAAACCGCGTCGCTCAAGGCGATCGAAGCCGATCAAAGCATGAGATCGGCCTGATCGACCGCGCTGAAGCGCGTGGCGGCTGAGGTCGCAGGGCGCCTAATGCGCCGCTCTCGCAATGCCGGACGCGCGCTCCTATATTGCCGCAGGAGAAATTGCGGGAGCGAAGAATGAGCGCGATGGGGGTCGTGATTTGTCTGGCGATCGCCGCCTCGGCCGGCTTGGGCGTTTATTTGCGCATGCGGCAGATGGCGACGGTCGAGGCCAATCGGGATCGGGTGCCGCAGGATTTCGCGGGCGAAGTCACCCTCGACGACCATCGCCGCGCCGCCGAATATACGATCGCGAAAACCGAGTTCTCGATCGTCGAAACGGTTTTCGACGCCGCGATTTCGATCCTGTGGCTGGCGCTCGGCCTCGCGCCGCTTTATGCGGCGATCGCCGCCATCGTCGAACCGGGCCTTGTCCGCAGCGTGCTGTTCGTTCTCGCCTTCGGCCTGATCGGCAGTGTGATCGACATGCCCTTCGCCGCCGCGCGCGCCTTCAGGCTCGAGGAGCGGTTTGGGTTCAATCGCCTGACGCCGCGGAAATTTCTCGTCGATCAAGCCAAGTCCGCGGCGCTGGAGCTCGCCATTTCGACGCCTCTGCTGTTCGGGATGTTCTGGCTTCTGGGCGCCGCGCCCGATACGTGGTGGCTCTTCGCCTATGTCGCCTTCATCGCCATCGCGATTGCGATGACGGTGATCTATCCGACCGTCATCGCGCCGCTCTTCAACACATTCACGCCGCTCGAAGAGGGCGCGATGAAACAGCGGATGGAGGCGCTGCTCGCCAAATGCGGCTTCGAGTCGAAGGGCCTCTATGTGATGGACGCGTCGACGCGCTCCACGCATGGCAACGCCTATTTCAGCGGATTCGGCAAAGCCAAGCGCATCGTCTTCTTCGATACGCTGCTCGACAAACATTCGCCCGACGAGATCGAATCGATTCTCGCGCATGAGCTCGGCCACTTCAAATTCGGCCATGTGCGGCAGATGCTGTTCTTGGCCGCGGCAATCGCCTTCATCGGCTTTGCGGTGTTGGGGTGGGCTTTCGGCTCCGACGTCTTCGCCGGCTGGTTCGGGCTGCCCAACGATCCCGGCGTCGTGCTTGTCGCGCTGCTGCTCGCGCGTGAGCCGATCTCGCATGTGCTGTCGCCCGTGCTGGCGTGGCGCTCGCGTCGGGCGGAGTTCGAGGCCGACGCTTTCGCGCGCGATCTGGTCGGAAAGGAGCCGATGATCTCGGCGCTGACGCGGCTGACGCGCGACAATCTCGCGACGCTGACGCCCGATCCGCTCTACGCCACATTCTACTTCTCGCATCCGCCGGCGCCGCTGCGCGTCGCGCAATTGCGCGCGGCGGGCTAGGGGGCGAGGGCCGGCGCCTGCGGCCGCGTTGGTGGCGCGGCCGACGCCGATGTGTGGCGAAAAAAGCACGTGAGCTGAAAATCTCGCGCCGTTTCCGAATTTTCCCGGAAAATCCCCGGATCAAGGTTACGCTCTGCGTGCGCCCGGGAGCCCCAGGATGAATTGCGCGAGCGGTGTTGCGGCAATTTGTTCGCTATTGATGTCGCCGAATGCGGTCGATGTATCGAGCCTCGCCGAGGCGGAAGGTCCGACAAGCGCGATCGACCAGCCGCTGAAGCGACCTCCGAGCGTGTCGTTCGACTCCTGGTCATGGGGCACGTCTCGAAGATCCTGGTACCAATGGTTCACGGCGACGGCCGCGACGGGTTCTTCGCTCGACGAGTCGGGTTGGCGCCTTCGCGCTACCGGCGGCTTTGGGGGCTATGCCGATAATGTGAAGGGAAGCGACGCGGAGAACCTCGTCGCCAATGCGCTGGACGTCGACGACGCGACGCTCCCTTACCTCGGCACGGTCGGCAAATATTACGGCGCCGACGGTTTTGTCGGCGCACAGATCGGCTACGCGCTGATCGAAGACAATTGGGAGGCGAGCGGATTTGTTGGGGTCGGGATGACCAGGGAAGGCTATCTCGGCGCCAATATGGCGAGTCCTGCGCTGCGCATTCCGCCGGACGCCGCAAGAGATCTGGCGGGAACCGAGTTCGGCGTCTTAGGGAGTCTGGAGTTTCGGGCGACGCCGACTAGCCAGCTGATGCTTTTCGCGTCCGGCATCTATACGACCGCGTACCAATGGGGATATTTCGAGGTGAAGCCGGGCGTTTCAGTTCCCTTCGACGACGCGCTTCCGGTCTTGCTGCAAGGAAAATTATTCGTTGGGCCGCATGCGGCGCTGAACACCTATAGGGGCGACCTTCAGCCAATGTTCGGCGCGCATATCACCATCATGGAGATCGGGCCGTTCTATGCGAGTCTCTCAGGCGGCTATGTGCGTGACGAGTACGCCGGCAAGGGCGCCTATTCGATCCTGGAGACGAGCGTCCGATTTTGAGATGTTTTTCGGCGCGTCGGCGCGAGCGCCGCACAGTTTGCAATGACGTCGGCGCCAAACCGCGATCATGTCCTGTCCGGCTTCGTCCCGTCGTCGGATTTCTTTCCGGCGACCCATGTCGCGACGACCGAGAGATCGCTTCGATCCAGGGCGACGATGTCGGCGCGGTGGCCGGGAGCGAGCCGGCCAAGGACATGGCCCACGCCCAGGAAGTCGGCCGGCTCGGTCGAGGCGAAGCGCAAGGCGCGCTCTAACGGCAGTCCCAGGAGCCGAACGCAGTTTCTGACCGCCGTCGCCATATCGAGCGAGGATCCGGCGAGAACGCCGTCCGACGTCACGCAACGGCCGTCGCGAACCGTGATCTCTGCGCCCTGAAGCATGAAGTCATGCTTGGCGCCGCCGACCGGCGGCATCGCGTCGGTGACAAGCATCGGATGGCCTGCGCCGCGCAAGGCCAGCGCCAGCATCGCCGGGGCGACATGTTCGCCGTCGACGATCAGTCCATAATAGGCGTTCGGCGATTCAAGCGCCGCGGCGATCGGTCCGGGCTCGCGGGCGGACAGCGGCCGCATGGCGTTGAACAAATGCGTGAAACCGGTCAATCCCTCCGCCATTGCGGCGCGGGTCTGTTCATACGTCGCCATCGAATGGCCGAGCGAAACCTTCGCGCCCGCCGCCACCAGTTCGGCGATGAATCCCGCAGGCGCCACTTCCGGCGCCAGGGTGACGAGCAATACGCCAGGCCTGAACGCGGCGAGCATTTGCAGGTGATGCGGCTCGGGACGCCGAATGAGGTCACGGCGGTGGACTCCGGGCTTGTCCGGCGACAGGAAGGGGCCTTCGAGATGGATGCCGAGAATGCCCGGCTCCCGAGGCAGCATCGTCTCGACGGCGCGCAACGCCGCCGTCATGATTTCATCGGCGTCGGTGATCAGCGTCGGCACAAGCGCCGTCGTGCCGAACCTTCGATGGGCGGCGACAATTTTCGTGAGTCCCTCGGGCGTCGGATCGGCGTTGAAGAGCGCGTCGCCGCCGCCGTTCACCTGGATGTCGATAAAGCCCGGCGCAAGCCAGGCGCCTGTCGGCGCTTCATAGACGTCGACCGACGTCGACACTGCGTCGCGCGGCGCGATCGCGACGATTTGCGATTCCTCGATGAGGATGGCGCTGTTTTGATGAATCTTCGCGCCGTCGAAGACGACATCCGCGGCGATGGCGTATCGTCCCGTGACGCTCATCGCGTGCGCGTGATCTTCTGCAAGTGCCGCGGCTCGTCCGCGTTGACGCCGCGCGCCGCCGCGAGACGGGCGACCATTCCGTAAAAGCTTTGGATCTGGCAAATCGCGTCCGTTTCCGGCTGATCGGCGGGAAGCGTCTCCAGCGCGCCGGGCGGCGCGACATTCGAACCGGCGGAGAACAGCGCCGCGCCTTTCGCGATCAGATCGTGCGCGAGTTGGTCCGTGCCCGCGGCCGCGGCGTCGGTGGGCGTGAAGATCACGATCGGATATTGCGAAGCCACCAGGGCGATCGGGCCATGCTGAAATTCGGCCGCGGAAAAGGCTTCGGCGTGCAGACCCGAGGTCTCCTTCAGTTTCAGCGCCGCCTCCCGCGCAATGGCGAGCGTCGGGCCGCGGCCGATGGTGACAAGACTGGCGGCTCCGGTGAGGGCGCCGATCAAATTGCGCCAATCCAATTCGCTGGCGGCGGCGAGCCGATCCGGCAGACGCTGCAGCGCGCCGGCGAGCGCCTCATGTTCGGCCCACAGCGCCGTCAGCCGCGCCAGAACCGCGAGCGATGCGATGAACGTCTTCGTCGCCGGAACGCTGAGCTCCGGCCCGGCCTCCATCGGCAGGACGAACTCACAGCATTGCGCAAGCTCGCTTTCGGCATGGTTGGTGATGCAGGCGGTGACGGCGCCGGAGTCCCGCGCCGCGACGGTCTGTTCGATGAGGTCGCCGCTTGTCCCGGACTGCGAAATGGCCAGAAAAAACTGGCCGTCCAGAGCCAGGCGCTGATGGTAGATCGTCGTGACGCTCGGCGCAGCCGCCGCGACGACAACGCCGAGATATCGCTCGATCAGATGTTTGCCGAAGGTCGCCGCATGGGCGGAGCTGCCTCGGGCGCAGGTGACGACGACTTGCGGCGGCTTGCGCCGCAGCTGCGCAACGAGCGCGGCGAGGACGCCCGGCAGAGCCTTCTCCTGCCGCCGCACGGCCTCTGGCGCCGTTCGTAATTCGGCGGTCATCTGGAATTCAGGAAAGGTCATTTCTATTGCTGGGTTGGCGGCAGGCATTTTGCAATAATCGCATAACCCTCAAAGCGAAGCGAACGTGAAGAAGCGAGTTCAAGAAAGTCCGCCTCGAAAGCCAAGGAACGCGCCTGGCTCACGTTTGTCGTTGCGCCCGGGGCGTCCGGCCTCACTTGAAACCGCTTGCTGGATAGGCATATCCCCAAAATCCTCGCGATCGCGTGAATGACGCCGATGGAAACCGAACGCCCCAGCCCGCGCTATTCGAACATCGACCTTTGGGATCCGGCAGAGATCCTGGAGGCGATGATCGAAGGCCAGTTCGCCGCCGTCGCGGCGGTGCGGGCGGCGCACCCCGCCATTGAAAGCGCGGGACTTGCGATCGAGCGGCGGCTGAAGCACGGCGGCAGGCTGGTCTATATGGGAGCCGGCACGTCCGGGCGCCTGGCCGTCCAGGACGGCGCCGAGCTCATGCCGACGTTCGGCTGGCCGCAGGAACGGCTCCTGCTGCTCATGGCGGGCGGCAAGACCGCCCTTCTCCAGGCCGTCGAGGGCGCCGAGGATCAGGAGGCGCAGGCCGTGAAGCTTGCCCAGCGCCATGCCTTGGGGCCGGCGGACGTCGCCATTGCGGTGGCGGCGAGCGGAACGACTCCCTTCACGGTGGCGTGCATGCGCGCCGCGAAAGCGGCGGGCGCGCTCGCCATCGGCGTCGCCAACAATCGCGACACGCCGCTGCTGAGGGAAGCCGATCACGCGATATTTCTCGATACCGGCCCCGAAGCGATCGCCGGTTCGACTCGCATGAAAGCGGGGACGGCGCAGCGGATCACGCTCATTCTGCTGTCCTCGCTCGTCATGATCTCGCTCGGGCGCGTGTATGACGGCTTGATGGTGGACGTGCAGGCCTCGAACAAGAAACTCGTACGCAGAAGCGAAAAGATTTTGGCGCGCCTGAGCGGTCGAGGCCATGAGGATGTGCAGGAGGCGCTGCGCAGAGCAGGGGGGAGCGTCAAGCTCGCCTTCCTTCTTCTCCAGGGATATGGGCGCGACGAGGCGCAGGCCGCGCTCGATCGCGCCGACGGCCATCTGCGCCGGGCGATGAGCCTGATCGGCGAATTTCATGAGGATGTTCTCGAAGGAACGCAGCCGACGTTTTCCGTCGGCGCGAGCGAGCGGGCGACTCATGAATAGGCGCGCGTGAATCGACGCGCGTCTTGCCGCGCGAGCGGCGTTTTGGCGCATTCGCAACAGGGCGCTACAGCTGGACAGCAAGATCGGCCGCGTTACCTTATGACTGCGGTCGCAGCGGCGAGCCATCGCGCGAGTTCGGGCGGCGCAACTGGATGACGCGTCGCCTGGAGGCACAAATTGTCGAGCAGTCCCATCCCCGAGACACGCACGCCCGTCGAACATGACAAACTCGGGCGCGAAGAACTCCTTGCTCTCCTGCGCGATGTGACGACGCAGCGGGATGCTCTGCTTTCCCAATTTGAGGCCATGGCGGTTCAAGTCGACGAATCGGCGCGGGAAATCGCCGCCGACGTGCTGGACGCGCAGGAAAACGCCAAGCGGGCCGAGAGGTATGAACATCGCGCGGAGGAGGAGGCCACGCATGTCGCCGCGCTGTCGCGCCAGCTCGACGACGAGCGCCGCAAGAGCGCGGAGATCGCCGCCGAATTTGCGCGTTTTCGCGATGCTGCGGCGCATGCGCCAGTCGAAGACCCGTGGGGCGTGTTGTGGCGTGCAATCTCGCAGATCGCCGGCGATTGGGTCGCCTGGGCGCGGGCGAAAATTCCGCCGGACAGTTCGCTCTTGCCCTGGTTCGACCGAGCGGTCGAGTTCGTCAAAGTCGTCCTGCGCGTCGGATGGAAATGCGGCGCGGCGTTCTTCGAATGGGCGAAGCCGCGCGTCGTCGATTTATGGAAATGGCTCAGGAGCGAAGCGGCGGGACGGACGAGCAAGGAATAGCGCCACTGCAAAATGGGGAATGCGCGACCCTCCATGGGATTTCTTCCGACGGCGATGCAATGGAAGGGACTCAAGATAAATGAACTTGCGCCTCCGGCATGTCCTATGCGCAGCTTTGGCGGGTTTCGGCTTGGTGACAGGCCGGTTGTCGCCGAACGACTCGTTCGCCGCGGGCAGGCATGTTTCAAGAAATCGTCTTGATGAGCGAGCCCACGCATGGAGGCCGCGTTCGAACAATGATTGCTTCGTGAGATCCAGCCGCGAAGACGTCGCGCTTGGACCCGTCATCCATTATCCCCGCTCTTCCTGCCGCTTTTCGTCGTCAAGCGAACGCTATTTCACCGGCGGAAGCGTCAACGCGATTCCCTTCAGATCGCCCGCAGAAGCGCTCGAAATTGTGCCTGGCCTGGCGGTCGGACGCTGACAGAGCGCACGCGCGCAGACATTCGTTCGACGAATTGCGCGCGTGGCGAACAGAGCAAGCCCGGCGCAAGCGCGTTCAGGGGCGACGGCCGGCCGGCGTCGTAGGCCGATGCGTTTTTCCATGCTAGCCTGACAGAGGCCATTGATGAGAATGGCGGAAAAAAGGAGATGGCCGTGAAAAAACTGTCCGCTGCGCTGCTCGTCGCCGCAATGCTCTCTGCCGCGCTGTCGTCGGTGATTACGCCAGCTTTCGCGCTGGGCGGCTGCGGTCCGAACAGGCATCGCAACGCGTGGGGCAGATGCGTCTACGGCGGTCAAAATCAGGATTGGTGTCTTAGAAGGACGGGCCATCCAGCCACTCGCATGCCGGATGGCACGCTCCGTTGTTTCAGATGAGCATGAGGCGTGGCGCGAACTGACCTTCACGCCACGCGCCGGCGACGCTGCGGTGTTCGAAAAGGCTCGCTCTCTTTTCGATATTGAATGTCCGTTCACCAAGCTGAGGTCAGCGCGCGTCGCCTGCAGGACCTCGATACCCTTCAGGCGGGCGAGAGCGCGTCGTCAGCGGGAACGGAAGTTCGCGCCCGTCGAGAAACGTAGTGACGGCGGCGACAAAAGCCTCGCGCCGCTCAGCGTAAAGGCGATGCCCGGCGCTAGGCAGATAGATCATGCGGGCGTTGGGCAGCGTATCTCGATAGTCGATCGCGCTCGACCACGTCAGATAGTCGCACTCGCCCTTGAGGATCAGCGCGGGCGTGTCCAGCGCGCGGAGCGCGGCGTGCGGATCGACGCCGCCCCACGCCTCGGGGCGCATCAGCTTTGCATGGGCATAGAAGCCAGGATCGGCGCCCTCGCCATCGGACGGCGGATTGCAATAGAGGGCCGGGGGCAATGCGTCGACGATAACGCGAAATTGGCTGTCCATCTCCGCATCGCTGGCGAATGCGTGCGCGGCGCGCGGATTTATCTGGGCGAGCGCCCAAGTGAGAAAGGCGCGCGGTTCGAATATATGACGCAGCACGGTCCACCGGTGCGTCGCGTCAAGTTGACTGAGCAGGTCGATCGCGTTGCCGCCGCTGTCGAACATGCCGCCCGGCGAGACGAAGACCACTTTTGAGACGCGGCTTGGGTGGGCGCTCAAATAGGCCGCGGCGAGCGTCGCACCCCAGGAATAGCCGATGAGGTCGACCTGCGGCGCGTGCAGCGCTTCGCGGAACGCGTCGAGATCGGCGACGGCGCGCGGCAGCGAATATCCGCTTGGATCGGCAAGACGCGTCGAGCGGCCCGCGCCAAGCTGATCGTAGAGGTAAACGCTGCGCTTGCCGGCTGCGAGGGCGCCAAGATGGCGCGCATCGTCTGTCATGGCGGCCACGCCCGGACCGCCATGCAGGAAAATCACGGGCGTCGCGTCGGACATCGTGCCGACGCCGAGCTTGATATATGCAAGGCGCGCTCCGGACGGCAGCGTGGTCCATTCGAAGGCTTCAGGCGCCGGCGGCGCTGGCGCGCCGTCGAGCGGCCAAAGCATCGCCCCCGCGCCGGCAAGCGACAAGGCGGCGAAGCCTGCCGTGCAAAAGGCGCTCTGGCGCCGCAGGAATGGGACAAGAGCGCAGCCGAGACTGTAGACGAGAGCGAACGCCGCCCAGCCTAAGGCGAGGAACAGCGCCGGTTTCGTGGTCAGCGTCGCCACGCCCACAAGGGCGACGAGCCCCGTCAGCGCTGAGAGGAGCGAGAGGATGGCATAGCCGGCGGCTCGCGAAAAACGGCTCATGTCGGCGTCCTGTTTGCGGCGCGCAATGCGAGAGCTTCGCGACACGCGTGAACGCCTGCGATTGCGCCTACCGCTTCCGCCGTCAGCGCCAGCGCGGTCGCCTTGGCGTCGGCGCCAGAGACATTGGCGTGATCAGAAATGGATCCCTTCTTGGATAAGAATTTGATGGGTTTTTGGGGTGACATAAATGGACATTCTGGCGCGTTCGTTGTGAGAGCAACGATTCTTCAACGCGTAATAGGCCGCATACAGCCGTCGGGCGGGGCCAGCGCCTAAAAGAGTCTCGCCTTCGTAGTAAAGCTTTTGCACTTGCCAAGGCGAGTATCGCGCGATGTCAGCGCAATCGACGTCGATTGTCGCCGCGGATGCAGCGCCGCCACGTAGAGTGGCGGCAAGAAGGCATGCCGCGAGGAATTCCTTCGAACGATGAATTGGACGGCTCGAACACGACCTCACACCAGACAGCGCGCCGAGGATCTCAGTTCTGGCCATCGCCTCGCTGCGGACCTTGGCGAGATGTTCATCGCTTGGTCTGTGGGCGCGCGACATCAAATTGTCCTTTCTGGATAGCTCCAGGCAGATAGGGCGCTGTCGCAATTAAGATGTGAGCAAATTGATCCGGGATTCGTCAGATAGCGTTCCGCCCGGCAACGCAACTTCCCCGAATTTCCGGCCTTTGACAATGCGGCGTTGCAGAGAGACGCGATTGGCGCGCGTGCGGCGTTAGCCGTCGCTTCGGATCAGACGGCTGATGTCTCGCGAAGGGTTCGCAACGGCCGCCCTATGGGCGCAAGCGTTCGGAGCTACATTTAGAGTCTCGCCAATGGTCACGTAGACCTGCGGAAACGGCGGCCCGCCGTCTCGGCGGGGCAAAAGGCTGAAAGGGTGCTTCCTATGGCTCACGAGGCGCTTACCCTTGTTGCCGCCCTCTCGCTCGCAGCCCAGACCACAATCTGCCTTGCGCAGTCTGCGGAAATCCCTCTGCCTGCGCGGAACGGCCAAGTCGTGCTGCCCTACGCCGAGCAGAAATTTCGGGGGGCGGTGGGAACGACCTTCAAGGATTCCGACCCTGCGGCCTTTCCTGCGCCTATCGCGGCGCCCAAAGGCGCGCCGAATGTTCTGGTGATCCTTCTGGACGATGTCGGCTTCGGGCAGTTTTCTGTTTCCGGCGGCGGCGTGCCGTCACCCTCGCTGGATGCTCTGGCGCATCAGGGCCTGTTCTATAACCGTTTCCATACCACCGCTCTTTGCTCGCCCACGCGGGCCGCGCTTCTGACCGGGCGCAACCACAACGTCTCGGGCACCGGCGTCATTACCGAGCTTGCCACCGGATATGACGGCTACACCGGCATCATTCCGAAAGACACAGCGACGGTCGCGGAGATTTTGCGCCAAAACGGCTACATCACGTCCTGGTTCGGCAAGAACCACAACACGCCGATTTACGAGACGAGCGCGGTCGGCCCGTTCGATCATTGGCCCAACGGCCTCGGCTTCGACTATTTCTACGGTTTCATGGCTGGCGACACCAATCAGATTCGTCCCTATCTCTTCGAAAACCAGACGCCGATCGGGACCCCCGACAAGCCGGGTTATTATCTCAGCGTGGATCTCGCCGATCACGCGAGCCAGTGGCTCCAGAACATCGAGGCCATCCAGCCCTCCAAGCCGTGGTTCCTCTATTTTGCGCCTGCGGCGACCCACGCGCCCCATCAGGCGCCCAAGGAGCTCATCGCCCAATTCGCCGGCACGTTCGACATGGGGTGGGACGAATACCGCAAACAGACGTTCGAGCGGCAGAAGCAGCTCGGCGTCATCCCGCGGGACGCGATCCTGACGCCACGCCCCGCGAGCCTGCCCGCCTGGGACAGCCTCGATGACAAGAAGAAGAAGCTTTACAGCCGGATGATGGAAGTATTCGCCGCCTACGGGAAGCAGGTGGATCAGGAGACGGGCCGCGTCCTCGACTATGTGGCCAAACTGCCCGACGCCGACAATACGCTGATCTTCTATATCGTCGGCGATAATGGCGCCTCGGCCGAAGGCGGCTTCGACGGGACGCTGAACGAGAACGCCTTCTTCAACGCCTATCTGATGACCGCCGACCAGATGCTGACCCGCATCGACGAGATCGGCACGGAGCTGCACTTCAACCACTTCCCGGCCGGCTGGGCCTGGGCCATGGACACGCCTTTCCAATGGACCAAGCAGGTGGCGAGCCACCTGGGCGGCACCAGGAATCCGATGATCGTGAAATGGCCCGCCCGCTACAAGAAAGGCGGGGAGGTGCGCTCGCAATTCATCCACGTCATCGACATCGCGCCCACCATCCTCGATGCGGCGGGCGTCGCCGAGCCCCGCAGCGTGAATGGCACAGCGCAGACGCCGATCCAGGGCAAGAGCTTCCTCTCGACCCTGTCGGACCCCAAGGCCAAGGAGGTCCGCACCAGCCAGTATTTCGAGATGTTCGCCAATCGCGGCATGTACAAGGACGGCTGGTGGGCGGCCTCCCTCTCGTTCGAGCCGTGGCAGCCCGAGCGCGGCAATTTCGATCCGTTTAAGGCGAAGTGGGAACTCTACAACCTCGATAAGGACTTCAGCCAGGGCAGGGACATTGCAGCGCAGAACCCTGACAAGCTTGCCGAGATGACTGCGCTTTGGTGGGCGGAAGCCTCCGCGAACAAGGCGCTGCCTCTCGACTGGCGTGGCGCCGAACGGTTCAGCGCCGAACTGACCGGCAAGCCCAATCTCGCCGGGGATCGCACGAGCTTCGCCTATCACGGCGTCCTTGTTGGTCTGCCGGAATCCTCCGCCCCCGACATCAAGAACAAGTCATTCAGCATCACCGCCAAAGTGCAGGTGAAGGACAACGCCAACGGCATGATCTTCACCCAGGGCGGCAATACCGGCGGCTGGGCCTTCTATCTGAAGGATGGCAAGCTGGTCGCTGCGCATAACTTCATCGACGTGGAGGTCTATTCCGTGTCGAGCAGCGCGGCGGTCGCGGCGGGCGAGCGCACGGTGAAGATGGACTTCATCTATGAGGGAGGCAAGGAGGTCGGCAAGAGCGGCGCCGTCACCCTCTATGTGGACGGCAAGGCGGTCGGCGCCGGGCGGGTCGAGAAGACTACGCCTTACAAGTTCTCGCTGTCCGAGAACCAGGACATTGGCGCCGATACCGGCACCGCGGTGACCAATGACTACCGCGCGCCTTTCAATTTCGAAGGAACGCTGAAGGAGGTCGTGGTGAACCTCCAAGGGACAGCCGCGGAGGACGGATCGGCGACATCGCGATCGACGGGCAGGAAAGCGACGACGCGACATGGCGGCGCGCCGAGATGAGCCTCGCCCCTGCGCGGCGTCGACGCCGAGAGCCGCTATCGACGATCGTCGGGGCTGGTCTGACAAAGGACGTCCCGAGTGCGCTCGCGCATTTCCGCGCCAAGCGGCTTACGCGGCTGTCGGCCATGGCGTCATGCGTTCGGACGACGCTTGGGAACGCTCTATTTACTAAGTTCTGAGCAGCGGCGGGCGCCAAGCTGAAAAACCCGCGGACGTGAGCCGCAGGCGGACGCCGCGGGCAGAGAAGCCGGTCATGAACTTTTACGTTTTCTTGGCCCCAGCCCATCGGTCGGCGAGGGTTCACAGAGGAACTTGCCCTCACTGCAAGGAAGGCAAGGGCCAGCGAAGGCCCGGACTAAAAGCAAATCTCGCTACAGAGTGGCTCGGACCACATCCAAATAGCGAAAAAGCATTTGCAATAGCGCGCGCATCTGGCTTCAAAAATGTGACGGGCTGTGGGCATTGCAAGCCCGAGAATCCAAACTCGACCACTGAAACTGGCGCATAGAGAGCCAGCGCAATTTGCGCCGGCAATCTTGAAGGTCGGCCGCCGTTCTAGGCCGCACACTCCTGTTTTAGGATGCGCTGAATGCTGCCGTCTCTCGCCAGCGGCGGGCGACAACCAGGCTTTTCGTGTGTAATGCGCAACAGAACGCCCCAAGCGTGGATTAGCGGGGCGTTTTGCGCTTTCCAAACGAGGCTCAGCGCAAATTTGAATTCCGCACGTATGATCAGCTTCGCTCCGCCGTCGCAGCGCCACATGGGCTGGCGGCGTCCCTTGGCTCCGCGTCGCCCGGTCAGCGATGCCGGCTTTTTTGTGCGTTACGCCTCATCCTCGCGCCGCGTCAGCAGCGCGGCGACACTGACGTAGCGGAAGGGGTAGCGTTCGGGATTCGCCCGGATGAGCCGCTCGCAGCGGCCGTAGATATCGTCCGCGATTGCGGCGGAATCACCGCCGGAGAAAGCCATGCGCAGCGGCGCCTCCGTGAAGGCGCGCAAAAAATCCGTGTAGGCGCGGGCGTAGACGGCTGTGTCTCCTGTCGCCCGATATGCCTCAACGAACGGAACAGCGACTTCGTAGGTTTCGGCCCGATCGAGATCAAACAGTGGGCTAAGCGCCGACTCCGGCCCCCAGACAGGGGCTACCAGTTCCTCCAGCGTGCGGAAATAGACGGGCTGGTAGTACGTTTCGTATCTGAGGCGATCGACCGCGCCGTCGCCCTGCGCCTCCAGCAGCGAATCGTTTAGCACATCATAAATGCCGTCACAGGTGCGGGCGGTTTGGCTTGCACCAAACACCTCGATCAGCAACTGACCGCCAATCGTCAACTCGGCCGCTCGGGCGCGCAGAAAGCTTTCGATGTCGGCGGCTGCCTGAGCGGCGAAGGTCGCGCGTTCAGCTTCGCTCACTTTGCCGACGCCCCGCGCCGCACTCGGTCCGTTCGGCAGAATATAACCCGGCAAGCGGTCGAGTGGGCGCCGGCTCAGGAAGCCGATGGCGTTGAAGGTCGTCGCCAGATGGATCGATCGTGGCGGCAGGAGCTGGTCGAACATGGAGCCGCCGAGCACGGCGGAATAGACGTCATCGCCGAAAACCGACCGCCCGTTGGGACGCAAGCCTTCCAACAGCGCGGTAAAATCATTCGTCGGAAGGTCGCTCTGGATCGTCATGACCGGCCGTGCGCTGCCCAATCGCAGAGTGGAAATGAGCCGGCGCATTACCTCAGTTGAATTGCGCCCTTCCGAGCAGCCGAAATCAGCGATCCCGATCGTCTCCGGCGAATCGATGCGGCCGATCCGAGCAACAGCATTGTCTAGCCAAGGCAGAATGGCTTCGGTCGCCGCCCATTGTGGCGCCGAGTTCCGGTTGTAGAAGCCTTGGCCGAGCATTCCCGTGGTGACCGACATCAGCGACCCTCCCGCGAACGTCGAGCATTACCTATAGCGAACACATCGCTGTTCTCGCGCCGCGACTGTTCCGGTTTATCCCTGTCGCAAATTCGATCCGAGCATATTGATCCAGTTTCGCCAGATAGTGAAACAATCCGGCGAGGGCGTGTCGCTCGTTGTTGCCGGCGCTGCGGATGCGCAGGGGCAGGGCGTAGGGCGAGAATGTCATATCTTCCAGCGTTCCAGGAATTCATTTAGCCTGCGCTCATGGGCTGGCGTGGGCAGGATAACCCGGATCGTGACGAGGAACGTGAGTGGCGCAAGCCGCCGCTTCGCGAGCGCTACGACTGGCCGAGCCTGGCGCTATTCGTGATCTTTCTGGCCGCATTCACCTATGCGCTCTGGCGCGGCGGATAGCGGATACGCGCTAGGCTGACGTTGGCGTTAACTCGAACTGGCTCAATCAGCTTCGGCTAAGCGTCGCCGACACCCGAACTATTGATCCGCGTCGCTCACTCTCCTGACGATTGCTGGATGTTTGCAATGGACGGTGAATCCCGAGGAAGCTCGCTCAGCCTGATATTGCGTTTCTCAATCGCGTTCGCGAAGCCAATCTAAATTGTCGGTAAGCGCCTATGACTTCGTGGCCAGAAAACGCGGAGCGCGCCGCGCTTGAACCGCCTGTTCGAACGCGAACGCGTAGCCGATGAGCTTAGCGTCTTCATCAGCGGCGCCAAAGAACGATAGTCCCACCGGCAAGTCGTTGACAAAACCGGCGGGCACGGAGATATGCGGATAGCCCGCCACGGCCGGCGGCGTGGAGCAGCCGAAGGGTAGGATGTGGTCGCCGACGACCGTGTCGATCGCGAACGCGGGCGAACCTTCGGTTGGAGCGATTATCGCGTCCAGTCGATGTTTCTCAAGCGCTTTGTCGATGCCGTCATCTCTTGCCAGTCGACGGAGCTCGCTTTGGATGTGAAGACAACGCTCGTCGTCCCAATGCCCCTTCTCGCGCGCCAGCTCGAAAAACTCTTGCCCGAAGTATGGCATGACGTCGGCCGCATGCCGGTTGTTAAACTCAATCAACTCGTCAAAGTCGCGAACCTGCGCGCCGGGATGGGTCGACAGGTAACGATTGATGTTCGCGCGGACGCCGTACTGGAACAACTCCAGCTCCATGGGGCCGAAGAACGGCAGTTCAGAAGCCTGCACCGGATCAACGATGTCCGCGCCCAGGTCGCGCAACGCTCTGATCGCGGTCTCAATGACGCCCTTCGTGCCTTCGTGACCTGAAAAGCATTCTCGAGCAACGCCAAGCCGCGCGCCGGCGAGCGCATCTGGTCGCAGCATTTTGCGATAATTGACCATCGGGCGCGCGTTGCAACGCGATGTCGTAGGGTCCTTCGGATCGGCGCCAACCAGCGCGTTCATCATTGTTGCGATGTCTTCCACGCAGCGCGCCATCGGGCCGGCCGTGTCCTGCGGTTCGGCGACGCCAATAATCCCGTAGCGGCTGATTAGGCCGACAGTCGGCTTCATGCCGACGATCCCGTTTGCCGAAGCGGGCCGCACGATGGATCCGTCCACTTCCGCGCCGACCGACGCCACGCAGAGATTTGCGGCAGTCGCCGCCGCCGAGCCGCTGCTCGAGCCCAGTGGGCTTCGGTCCAGGACATGGGGATTGCGAGTTTGGCCGCCACGGCTGCTCCAGCCGCTGCAGGGGCGTGTCGATCGCATGTAGCCCCATTCGCTCATGTTTGACTTGGCCAGTATTACCGCGCCCGCTTCGCGCAGCCGTCGAACACACGTCGCGTCCTGCGATGCATGGTTCCCGACCAGCGCGAGCGAGCCCGCCGTGGTGAGCATGCGATCGGCCGTGTCGATACTGTCCTTGATGATGACCGGAATGCCGTGCAACGGCCCGCGTACGGCGCCCGCTTGCCGCTCTTGGTCAAGCGCTTCGGCAATCTGCATCGCATCGGGATTGATTTCGATCACGCTGCGTAAGCATGGCCCTGCAGAATCGAGCGCTGCGATTTGTGCCAGGAAGCCCTCGACGAGATCGGCCGAAGTCCATTTCTCCCGCGCCATGGCGTCCTGCCAGTCGCTGATGGAGAGTTCGGGTAGAGGCATGGCTCATTCTCGCGAGGGCTGCGTTGTTTCAGTATCAGGCGCAGAGCCGTCACGAGAGAATACCCGCTCAAGCCGCCGCCACAGCTACGCGCGCCTGTTGGTCGTGGGGTGTCTTCCTATAGGGATCCTCCCACTCCATCTTTCGTTGTGCGAAAGGCCCGCCATGCGGCCGTGGAGTTGGAGGCGACCCTGCCGGATTGGCGCAGCGCAACCCGGCGCACTGGACCCATCCCCAGCAGCGCCTTCAGTGTAGGGCAGCCATCATGGATGGGCCGCGGTCACATTCAAGGTTCTGAACGCGCGCAATCTTCTGAACGCGCGGACAATAGGCGGGAAATTGTCCGGGAGATGCGTTGTCGTTCGCCCACGTCCGGCGACGCGTATCGGGCAAATGGTGGGCGCGCGCCCCAATTTGGCGCGTTCATTTCCATAACTTATTGATTTTATTGGCGCGCCCAAGGGGAATCGAACCCCTGTTTTCGCCGTGAAAGGGCGACGTCCTAGGCCTCTAGACGATGGGCGCGGCTGCGCGGCCGGATCGCGGCGGCGCGAGGGCGTGTATAGAGGCGCGGACGGCGCAAGACAAGGCCGGCGCGCGCGCCAGATCGCCCCAGTTTGCGCCTCTTCCGGCGAGGCCCTAAAGCATCGCGGCGATGCTCACGATCAACGATCTCGTCTTCCGGCTCGGCGACCGGCTGCTCTTCGATCACGCCGGGGTGTTCCTGCCCGGCCGCTCCCGCGCCGGCTTCGTCGGCCGCAACGGCGCCGGCAAAACCACGCTCTTCCGGCTGATCAGCGGCGAGATCGCGCCGGAAAGCGGCGCCATTGCGCTGCCCGCGCGCACGCGGCTCGGACGGGTCGAGCAGGAGGCGCCCGGCGGACCGACGGCGCTCATCGACTTCGTGCTCGCGGCGGACCTTGAGCGCGCCGAATTGCTGGCGCGCGCCGAGGCGGCGCACGATCCGCACGATATCGCCGAAATCCAGACCCGGCTCGCCGACATCGACGCCCATTCGGCGCCCGCGCGCGCCGCCGCGATCCTGCACGGGCTCGGCTTCGACGCCGCGGCGCAGCGCCGGCCGCTGTCGGAATTCTCCGGCGGCTGGCGCATGCGCGTCGCGCTCGCCGCGGTGCTGTTCTCCCAGCCCGACCTGCTGCTTCTCGACGAGCCGACGAATTATCTCGATCTCGAAGGGACGCTCTGGCTCGTCGATTATCTCTCGCGCTATCCGGCGAGCGTGATCGTCATCAGCCACGATCGCGATCTGCTCGACGACGTCGCGACGCATATTCTGCACCTCGAGCGCGGCAGGCTGACGCTCTACAAGGGCGACTATTCTTCATTCGAAAAGCAGCGGCGCGAGGCGCAACTCATCGCCGCCAAAGGCGCCAAGAAACAGGAAGAGCAGCGCAAGCATCTGCAGGCTTTCGTCGACCGTTTCCGCGCCAAGGCGACGAAGGCGCGCCAGGCGCAGTCGCGCCTGAAGCTTCTCGCCAAAATGGAGCCGGTCGCGGCGATCGTCGACGACGCGATATTGCCCATACATCTGCCTTCGCCCGAGAAGCCGCTGTCGCCGCCGATCATCGCGCTGGAGAAAGCCGCAGTCGGCTATGGCGATCGCGTGGTGCTGTCGCGGCTTTCGCTGTCGATTTCGAACGACGACCGGATCGGTCTGCTCGGCGCCAATGGCAACGGCAAATCGACCTTCGCCAAATTGCTCGCCGCTCGGCTTGCGGCGTGCGGCGGCGAGATGGTGCGCGCGCCGAAGCTCGGCGTCGGATTTTTCGCGCAGCATCAGATCGACGAACTGAACGAGAGCGAGACGCCTTACGCGGTGTTCGCGCGGCTGATGCCGGGCGCCGCAGAGGCGCGCATTCGCGGCCGCGCGGCGCAGACCGGATTTTCCGGCGCGCGCGCCGATACGCCGATCGCCAATCTTTCCGGCGGCGAGAAGGCGCGGCTGCTGCTCGGCGTCGCCGCGTTCGATGCGCCGCATCTCCTGATCCTCGACGAGCCGACCAACCATCTCGACATCGACAGCCGCGCCGCGCTGATCGAGGCGATCAACGATTATGAAGGCGCCGTCATTCTGGTCTCGCACGACCGTTATCTGCTGGAGGCCTGCGCCGATCGGCTGTGGCTGGTCGACGATGGAACGGTGCGCGCCTTCGACGGCGATATGGACGACTATGCGCGGCTGGTGCTCTCCAAGTCGCGCGACGAAGAGCCGAAAGGCGCGTCCGCCGCGTTGCCGGAACGGTCGAAGCAAGATGCGCCCAAGCGCCGCGACGCCGGGCAGGCGCGGCGCAAGCTCGCCGCCGCCGAGGAGCGCGTCGAGAAATTCACGCAGCTTCTCGCCCGCGTCGACGAGGCGCTCGCCGCGCCCGACGCCTTCGCGCGCAATCCGCAGGAGGCGGCGCGACTCGCGTCGCAGCGCGAGGAGTTGGCGCGGGCGCTGGCGGCGGCTGAAGAACAGTGGCTGGAGCTGGCCGCGGACGCCGGCGCTTAGCGCCGCGCGGTCCCTTGTCTTTGCGGAAATGCGCCGCCACTGGATCTATGGGCGCGCCTTGGAAGGCTTATTCTCGGTCGGCCTGAAAGGTCCGGTCAGATGGAAGGCGCCCGCGCCGTGCAGATAACGCCCGAGATGGAACGGCGAGACGAACGTCTGCTCGCGCAGCGCGCCTTGGCGGGCGAAGAAGAGGCGCTGCGCCTGATCATGGCGCGCAACAACCGCCGTCTCTATCGCATCGCGCGCAGCATCGTGCTCGACAGTCATGAGGCCGAGGACGTCGTCCAGGACGCCTATTTGAAGGCCTTCACCCATCTCGACGGATTTCGCGGCGAGGCCGGCCTCGCCACCTGGCTCGCGCGGATCACGATCAACGAAGCCGCCGCGCGGCTGCGGGTGCGCCGCCGGGCGAAGCTGATTCATGTCTTTGGCGCGCAAAGGAAAGAGTCGGACGGGATCTTTTCGGCGCGCGCGAAAGATTGCGACGATCCGGAGAAATCTCTGGCGCAACGCGAAATTCTCCGCCTGGTCGAGCAAGCGACCGACAGCCTTCCGGAGGATTTTCGCGTCGTGTTCGTCCTGCGCGTCATCGAGGGCCTCGGCGTGGCGGAGACCGCGCAAATCCTCGAACTCCGGCCGGAGACCGTGAAGACCCGCCTGCATCGCGCGCGCCGTCTCATTCGCGAGCGGCTCGAGAAGGACATCGGCCCCTTCGTCATGGAGGCGTTTCCCTTCGGCGGCGCGCGCTGCGCGCAAAGCGTGCGCGCCGTCTTGGCGCGCCTGTCGTCGTCCAACAAAATTCGGGAACCTTTTTCCGCCGCGCTCATCCAATGACCGTCACGCAGCAGTCGTGAGCGACGTTGGCGCGCTGCGCGCGCCGCGGGTCGCTCGGGGGCGGGAGGAAAAGATGAGCATCAAGATCAAGGGAAAGATTGTTATGGCGGTTGCGCTGGTCGGGGGACTGGCCGCCGGGACGCTTGCCGCATCCGGCGAAAACGCCGTCCCGGCCAACGATCAGGAGGTCGAGCGCACGCGTCAGCAGATCAAAATGCTCGACGACGTGTTCAAGACGGCCGTGGTGCTGATCGATGAAACCTATGTGAAGAAGCCGTCGGATCCGTCCGCCGCCTCGGCGGCCAAGGCGCTCTTCGCCGCGATGAAGAAGAACGGCTGGTATGACGTCAGGCTCATCGGACTGACCGATAAGGTCGGCGATCCGGATGACGAGCCCAAGGACGCTTTCGAAAAGACGGCGGCGAAGAAACTGCGCGCCGGCGGCGACAAGGTCTATGAAGAGGTCCTGGAGAAGGACGGCAAACGCTATCTGCGCATGGCGACCGGGATTCCCGTCGTTTCCGAGAACTGCGTCATGTGCCACGCCCATTTCAAGGGCGACAAGGGCAATATCGGCGCTCTGTCCTATACAGTGCCGGTGGTGAAGTAGGCCGGCGCGCGTGTGCGTCTGACGGAAGGCCCCGGCGCATGCGTCGGGGCTCTTGTCGATTCGCCTCGGCGGCGCTGAACGCGCGTCGGCTAGAGCAGGTTCCGAAAAAATTGACAGACCTTTTCGATGAGAACCTGCTCCAACGTTTTTGTTTTGAGCGATTCCTTATCGATCACATGATTCCATGTGATCGGGAAGCGCTTGTCTTATGACTTTCCGCGCCGCTTCGGTGAGAAGGAACCGCTGGGAGAGGGTTGCCGCCCTCTCGTCAGCGGCGAGGGACGGATCGGGAAACCGCGGACCGTTTGACGGGTCGAGCTAG
>NZ_JBFWNB010000037.1:0-33744 GCF_050251305.1 Methylocystis sp.
CCGGAAAGCCCGCCAAAGTCGCCATCACCGCCGTAATGCGCAAGCTCGTCGTCCTTGCCAACGCCCTCCTACGAAAAAACCGTCCCTGGGCCGAAGACGCTCCTTGCGCATAACGGATACTCTAGCGTTACGGGCCTCGCCGATCGCCGGCCTGCGCCGTCTCCAACGGGACCCTTGGCGACAGCATCCGGTGGACCCGGGTCATGAAGGCGACCGCGAACAGCGGCGTCAGCACGTTCAGTCCCGGCGTCGCCACGAAAACGGCGATGAACAGTCCGGCGACGAAAAGCCGTGGCGCGTGACGACGACGCAATTCCTCCGATTGTTGCAGCGAACGAAAGCGCGTCGCCGCGAACAGAAAATATTCACGGCCGAACAGATAGGCGTTGGCGAGAAGAAACGCCGCCGCGTTGATTCCCGGCACGAAGAGCAGCAGCAGCGCGAAGAAGTTGACGATCGCCGAGACGCCGGCGAAGCGCAATCCCATGATGATCGCCTGGGTCGCCGGTATGGCGCGGCCGCGCTGTCCCGGCGGGTAAAGATCCGCTTCGACGTGATCGGCGAGGTCGTCAAGAAAGAGACCCGAGACGAGGACGGAGAGCGGCGCGATGAGAAACGCCATCAGAAAGAACAGTCCGGCGCCCGTCGCATAGGCCAGCGCCGTCTGCAGCCAGGGATGGTCGACCATCACGAAGGACATTGCGAGCTTGTCGAGGCCGACCCAGGCCAGCGCGAGCAGCAGAAAGGTCATCCCCAGACTTTTGAGAAGCACCGCGCGGAACGGCGGCGTCACGATCTGGCGCAGCGCCGCCAGGGCGGCGTCGAACATTTCGGTCATTGGGCGTCAATCATCGCGAGTGGATTTGCGGAGAGAGGGCGCGACGCGCGGCGCGCGCCGTGCACGCTCGTCTCATGCACATGGCGCCTTGCATCGCGCGGCGCAAGCGACGCCCGTCTCCGGCGGCCGGCGCTATTTGCTCAGGCGCGCGCCGAGATTTTCGAGGCCCTGCTCGAATCGTTGGCCGACCATCTTGTCGCGGTTCAGGACGAGGCACATCGCCTTGCTCGCCAGACCGGCCTTGCCGGACATGCTCCATACGACATGAGTCTTGCGCGCTACCGAGCCGCCGCCAAAACCCAAGGCGCGCGCCAGCCAGTGTCCTTCCGTCGCGGCCTCGCCCTCCGGCGCGAGAACGAAGCTCACGTCATGGATCGCCGCAATGGGTTTGCGCATGTCGAGCTTGAGATCGACGCGTTCGCCTGGCCGGCTGTCCACGATCGTCATGCGCCCGGCGCCGACGTTCTTGTCGCCGGACCATTCGAAAGTCGCGCCGGGGCCGGATGCGGGCCCTTCGTAACGGATTTCAGCGTTCGGATCGAGCTTCGCCCAAGGCGACCAGGATTCCCATTCATGCAGATTGTTGATCGCGGCGAAAACCTTGCGCGGCGACGCGTCAATGACCGCCTCGCGCCGAACCACGAAGTGATCCGGCTGAAGGTAGACGACCAACGCGAGCAAAGCCACGGCGCAGCCAATGACGACAAACAACAATCCGGTCATGAATCCCTCCAATGTGTGGGCGACGACAGCTCGCGACAGAACTAGCGCGCAGGGCTCAGGCTTCAAACGATGCGGGCCGCCTCAAGCAACGCGCCCGCGCGCATTTCCTCAATTCGGAAATTCGCGTCGCCGCCACGCGCCGCCGCGGAGATGAAAAAGCCGCCGCGCCGCCACTGCGCGACGCTGTAGCTCTCGCCGGACCCGCTGCTAACGGCGAGCGGCGACAGGTTGACGACAAAGCTGTCGAGACCGCCCGCCAACCCGCGCCCGTCGGCCTTCAGCACGGACTCCTTGAGCGTCCAGATCGCAAAAAACGCCTCGTTCTGCAAAACCGGGTCGCGCTGTCGGCGCACAACCTCCGCCTCTTCGGGCGCAAAGTAGCGTTCGGCGACCTTCAAGGCGTTGCGCGGTTTCGAATAGCACTCGACGTCGACGCCAATGTCGCGTCCTGACGCGATCGCCACGGCGGCCATGCCGCGCGTATGCGAGAGGCTGACGTCGACGTCCGTCAACGGCGAAAGCAGGAACGGCTTGCCGTGCGTCGTCGCGCCAAAACGCCAATCCGCCGGCGCGATCCCGGTCGCGCGAGCGCAGAGTCGCGCGCGCAGCAGCGCATGCGCGGCGACATAGGCGCGGCGGTCGGCGTCGAAGGCGAAACGCGCCGCCCGCGCCGCTTCGGCGTCGTCCAGCAGCGCAACGAGCGTCGGCCATGCGTCGGCGTCGATCGCCGCCACGTCGACGTAGAACACGTCAACGCAGGCGGACGTCGCTTGCGCGGCCGCGGCCGGCGTCAGGAGACTCCGAGCTTCTTTTGAAGGTTGGTCGAGGACGTCGTGTATTGGAACAGAAGCTTCTTGTCGGGGTGGACGTAACGATGCGCCTTCTGCGCAGCGAGCGCGGCCTCGTGGAAGCCCGAAAGAATGAGCTTCAATTTGCCGGGATAGTTATTGATGTCGCCGACGGCGAAAATCCCGGAATGGCTCGTCTCGAATTTCTCCGTGTCGACAGGAATGAGGTTTTCATTGAGCTGAAGACCCCAGTCGGCGACCGGACCAAGTTTCATGGTGAGGCCGAAGAACGGCATCAAGCGCTCGCAGTCGAGTTTCTCTTCGACGCCGTCATTGCCCTTGAGCGTGGCGCTCATCATCTCCCCGTCTTCGCCTTCGACGGTGGTGATCTGACCGAGTCGGAAGTCGATCTTGCCCGCCGCCACCAGCTCCTGCATCGCTGAGACCGAATGCGGCGCGGCGCGGAACTGGTCGCGACGATGCACGAGCGTGAGCTTTTTCGCCACCGGCTGCAGATTGAGCGTCCAGTCGAGCGCCGAGTCGCCGCCGCCAACGATCACGACATTCTTGTCGCGGAAGTCCTCCATGCGGCGCACGGCGTAAAACACCGACTTGCCTTCAAAGGATTCGATCTTCGGGATTGGCGGCTTTTTGGGCTGGAAGGATCCGCCGCCGGCGGCGACGAAGACGACCTTGGCGTGGAAAATCTTTCCCGAATCGGTGCTGAGACGAAATTCGGGTTTTTCCGCCGTGCCGAGCGGCGTCAGCGTCTCGACCATTTCATTGAAATGGAAGGTCGGATGAAACGGTTCGATCTGCTTGAGCAGATTGTCGGTCAGCTCCTGGCCGGTGCAGACCGGCAGGCCGGGAATGTCGTAGATCGGCTTTTCGGGATAGAGTTCCGAACACTGGCCGCCGGCGCGCGGCAGGATGTCGATGACATGCGCCTTGATGTCCAGCAGACCGAGTTCAAAGACCGAGAAAAGCCCCGCCGGACCCGCGCCGACGATGACGACATCGGTTTCGATCGCGGCTTCTTTAAGCTGGTTCATAGTCAATTCCCGACGACATGATCAAAGGCTTGGCGATCGAAAGAGGCCCTGCGCGGCGCTTGCGCCATAAGCCGCGCCCCCGGAAGCGCTTTGCGCGACCCGCGGGCCCCGCAATTTCGCAGCCTTTCCGGTTCGTCTATCGCATTTGTCGAAAGATTCAAACCCGCGCGGGGGCTGTCTGGAAGAATTGCGCGTCAGCCCTGCTGGGCGGGGGTCACGACAACCAGCCCGTCGAGCTCCGGTCGCACCGTGATCTGGCAGCAGAGCCGCGAATTCGGCTTCACGTCGAAGGCGAAGTCGAGCATGTCCTCCTCCATCTGCGACGCCTTGCCGGTCTTTTCGGCCCAGTTTTCATCGACATAGACGTGGCAGGTGGCGCAGGCGCAGGCGCCGCCGCATTCGGCGGCGATCTCGGGAATGTCGTTGCGGCGCGCCGTCTCCATCACCGTGGAGCCGACTTCCGCCTCCACGGTGCGGGCTTGACCCTGCGAGTCGACGAAGGTGATCTTGACCTTTGTCGGCGCGCCGCCCCCCGGCTCGGCGCCATAGCGGGTCGCAGCATCCTCAAAGCTCATCTTCGCCATGACGCGGTCTCTTCCTCATCCATGTCCAACGTTCGCGGCGCTTCCGAACCGCCGCGGGCGCGCCGCCGGAGGCTGCCTAAATTGTCGCCGTCCAGTTAGCACCCGACCGTTTACGACGCTAGTCCCTCCGGTCGCTCGCGACGCTAGGCCACATTCAAAATGAGCAAACGGCGAAAGCCGCGAGAGGCGCGCTTATGACGGACATCGCATTGAGCTTCCGCAACGCCGACGGCGCGATGCGGGCCGACCTTACGCATTGTCTCGATTTCATGAACGGGACGCCGTTTTTCAAGCGCTACAAGCAGGAGACCTGGGACGCGCTCCGGATATCGGGAAACAGCCGGATATTGGACGTCGCCTGCGGGGTCGGCTTCGACGTCATCGCGCTCGCGCGACGCTTCCCGCACGCCGACGTCTATGGGCTCGATCCCTCGCAAGGTTTTCTCGGCCTTGCGCGCGAGCGGGCGCTGGGACTTCCGAATGCGCGCTTCATCGGCGGCGATTCCCGCCATCTGCCCTTCGCCGACGGACAGTTCGACGGCGTCCGGATCGACCGATCCCTGCAGCACATCAGCGCGCCTCTCCAGGCGCTGCGCGAAATGGTCCGCGTGACGCGCAAGGGCGGCCGAATCGTCGTCGCCGAGCCCGACTGGGGAACGTTCTTCGTCTATAACGGCAATCTGGCGGCGGGCGCCAAGATCGCCGGACTTTGGGAACAGTCCTTCGCCAATCCCTATATCGGCAGAGAAATCGGCGCTTTGCTTCAGGCATGCGGCGTCGAGAGCCTTCGCTGCAGCGCGCATGCGCTCGCCGTCAGCAGCCTCGAGGCGGCAAATGTCATCTTCGACCTGACGCGCGTGACCGAAAACTGCGTCGAGGCGAATGTCTTGGCCCTCGACGAGGCGGAGGACTGGCGGGCCGCCGCCAAAACGGCCGCACGAAACGGCGCGTTTCTCGCGTGTCTGAACATCATGCTGTGGGATGGCTCAATCCCGCGATGAGCGCCTACATTCGGGCGCGCGTCCATTGTCCGATATGGAGCGCGATGCGCGCGGCGGCGTCGCTGAGCGTCTGCACCGCCGGCGAGCCGACGTGATAGGGCGCCGGCGCTTCTTCCACAAAGATGCGCGACGCCTTCGCCCGGCCGCTGCTCTGATCGACGAGCTGCACGGAAACCTTGATGACCGCCAGATTGCGGGCGATGTCGATCTCGAAGCGCTGCACGTCGGTCTGCAGTTTCATTGGCGCGCCCATGTCGGACGACGCCGAAAGACCGCTGCGCTGGAGCGCGTCGATCAAGCGGCGCTGAAAAAGACGCGGCAGCGACTCCGACCACTGGACGCCGGGGAGCACGGCGACGCTCTCATCGGCGGCGCGCACGACGATGCGATCCGAACCGGTGGGCGCGAGCGCCGAAGGCTCGGGCACGAAGATCGCCGGGCCGCTGCGCAGGGCGACGCCGCGCAAGGCGCCCGCCCCGGTCGTCAGATCGAAGGTCTCGCGCGGCGCCTGGGCGCAAGCCGCGACGAAGAGCGCGAGCGACACGCTCGCCGCCGCCCGCGCGGCTCTACGCTGCGTCGCCGTGGACGCCTTAAGTTTCATGCCGACCCGTCGCCCCATTTCGCCCGCGCGTCGACCCGGGCTCGTCGTCCTTCTAACCGATCCGCGCATCGCCTTAAAGCCACGCTTGGATCGTTCTAGTTGCCTTGATACTCCGGCACGGACTGGGACGGTCCGAAGATGAACTGCGATGGGTTTTTCTCGACCGAGCGCAGCGTGCGGTCGAATGTGCCGATCGCCTTCCGGCCGTCATCGGCAAGCTGTTCATACTGACGAAGCCCCGTCGCGGCGAATCGGTTGATGCGTTCCGACGCCCCGGCGATGTTGCTGGTGATCGCCTTGATCTGCTTGGGATCGATCGCCTTGATCGTCTTCTCGCCGGCCGCCAGCAGCTTGTCGAGCCGGGCCGCCGCCGGCTTCAACGATTGCGCGACGTCCGAAGCGTCGCGGATGAAAGTAGAGATCGAGTCGGAATTGTCGGCGAGCGTCTTGCTGAACGCTTCAGCGTTCTTGAGGGTCGCCGTGATGGTCGCGCCATTGTCGTCGATGAGCTTGTCGAGTTTCGTGAGCACTTCGGCGGCTTTCGTCGACAGATTTTGAACATTGCCAAGCAAGTTCTGGATTTCAGAGCGCTCGGCCTGAATTTGCGGATACCTCTGGCCATTCTGCGCCGTCAGCGGCTCCGCCCCCGGCGTGCCGCCGACCAGAAGCACGTCGGAGACGCCGGTGAAGCCGCGAGTCTCGAGGCGCGCGCGGGTGTCGGCCTTGACCGGCGTTCGGCTGTCGATCCTGACCAGCACGTCGACCTTGCTCGGATCCTGTTCGGAAATTCCAAGATGCGTGACTTCGCCGACCTTCACGCCGTTGAACAGCACCGAGGAGCCGCGGGACAGCCCGGAGACCGACCCGGTGAAGACAATCTGATACGTGTCCTGCCGGCCAAGCTGACTCGGTCCGGAAAACCAGTAGACGAAAAGAAAGGCGGCGACGGCGACCGCCAGCGTGAAAGCGCCGATCAAGGCGTAGTTGGCGCGCGTTTCCATGCTTCGTCTATGTGTCCTTCTGCTCAAGGCGCGCCGCCGACAGTCGGCCGCCGCGCACGCCGTGGAAGTAGGCTCTCAGCCACGGATGGTCGGACGCGAGCAAGGTTTCCAGCGGCCCTGCGGCGATGACCCGACCTTCGGCGAGCGCCGCCACCCTGTCGCAGATGGAATATAGGCTATCGAGGTCATGCGTCACCATGAACACGGTCAGCCCGAGAGTCTGCTGTAGCGTGCCGATCAGCTCGTCAAATTCGGCGGCGCTGATTGGATCGAGCCCAGATGTCGGCTCGTCCAGGAACAGAAGCTCGGGATCCAGCGCCAGGGCGCGCGCCAGGGCCGCGCGCTTCACCATGCCGCCCGATAATTCTGACGGAAATTTGTCCGCGGCGTCAGGACTGAGCCCGACGAGCTCAATCTTGAGCATCGCCAGCTCGTCCATCAGCCGTTCCGACAGCTCGCGCGTTTCGCGCATCGGCATCTGGATGTTCTGCTTCACCGTGAGTCCGGAAAACAGCGCTCCATTTTGAAACAGCACGCCCCACCGCTGTTCGAGCGCCCGCCGCTCGAGCGGCGGGAGCGCGGCGCGATCCTGCCCAAAAACCCGGATCGCGCCGCTCCGCGTCGGCACGAGTCCGAGGATGGCGCGGGTCAGCACCGATTTGCCCTGCCCGGACCCTCCGACGAAGCCGAGCACCTCACCCCGGTAAACGTCGAGGTTGAGCCCTTTCATGATGGTTTTGTCGCCAAAGCCGACGACGAGGTCGCGCACGCTGATGATGGCGTCGCGGTTCGGCCACGGCTGAGCGGCGTCCTTTGCGAAAGTCGAGGTGCTGGTCATCGCCCCGCTCAATAGTCGATCGCCGCGAAAAATACGGCGAACAATCCATCCATCACGATCACCATGAAGATGGATTTCACCACGGAGGACGTGACCTGGCGTCCCAGCGACTCGGCGGAGCCCTGCGTCGCAAGCCCGTCCATTGAGGCGATGAGCCCGATCACCAGCGCCATGAAGGGCGCTTTGATGATGCCCACGAGAAACGTATGCAGCGCGATCGCTTCCTTGAGCAGCGAGGCGAACGCCACCGGGCTTATCCCCCCATACCACCAAGACACCATCATGCCGCCGAAGAGCGCCGCGATGTCCGCGATGAATGTGAGGAGCGGCAGCGAGATCACCAGACCGAGCACGCGCGGCGCGATCAGCACTTCGGTGGGAGACAGTCCCATCACCAGCAGCGCGTCGATCTCCTCGCGCATCTTCATCGAGCCGAGTTCGGCGGTGATCGCCGAGCCCGAACGGCCGGCGATCATGATCGAAGTCAGCAGCACGCCGAGTTCGCGCAGAACCAGAATGCCGATCAGGCTGACCGAATAGCTGGAGGCGCCGAACTTCAGAAGCTGGAAAATGCCCTGCTGGGCGACGATGCCGCCGACCAGCACATTGATCAGAACGATGATCGGCACGCTGCGGAAGCCGACCAGCTCGATCTGCGCGACGAGCGATGTGAGCCTGAAGCGACGCGGATTGGCGGCCACATAAATCATCGACGCGACGAATTCGCCGAGAAACGCCACGCCGCGATAAAATTCGTGCAGCCCGTCGACGACCGACTCGCCGATGTCCGAGAGCAGCGAGAAAATCAAGTTGAATCGCGGCGGCGAAGGCTCAATGAAATCGCGATAATGCGTCTCTTCGAGCAGGGTCGAATATTCCGGACGCACATGTTCCAGCGCCACGGCGGTATTGCGCCGCGCGAGTTCGTGCCGCGCGCGATTGATCAGCCAAGCGCCAGCCGTGTCGAGTTGCGACACCTGGGAGAGATCCACGGCGACCGAGCGGTCGCGCCGCGCCTCCTCGACGATGCGGCGCCCTTCCGCCTCGAGACGCGACGAGGCGACGAGAGTCCAATCGCCAGACAACGCAAGACGAACGCCATCCGCGGACGACTGGCGCGAAACTGCGGGCGGATGCTGCATCGCCGCGACCGTCATCGGGCGTCGCTCCGCACTGGCGTCGATAATCGGCTCATTGATGGCGTCATCCTATCCGCCGATTGTGGCGCGTCGCCGACGCCGGCCGGCGCGAGGCCGCTTGCTAAAGAGGCCGCTTGCAAAGAGGCCGCTTGCAAAAACGTCATAACTTCGTGAATTGGCCTCAGCAAGCGCGTCTGCGCACATCGCCGCGCCGCCGCGCGGCGCGCAAGCGCGTGGCGTGAGGGAAGCCGTGACACGAAATTTGACTATAACTGTCGAGACTTATCCGATTGCAGGCCGCTTTGTGATCTCGCGCGGCGCCAAGACCGAAGCCGTCGTCGTGACCGCGACTTTGACCGAGAGCGGCGGCGTCGGCCGTGGCGAATGCGTGCCCTACGCCCGCTATGGCGAGAGCGTGGACAGCGTCGTCGCGACGATCGAAAGCGCCCGGGAGGCGCTCGAAGCCGGGGCCGACCGCGCCGCTCTGGAGCGCCTGCTGCCGGCGGGGGCGGCGCGCAACGCGCTCGATTGCGCGCTCTGGGACCTCGAGGCCAAGCGATCGGGAACCCCGGCCAGCGTCGTGGCGGGCTTTGAGGCGCTCGCGCCGCTGATGACCGCCTATACGATCTCGGTCGGAACGCCCGCCGAGATGCGCGCCGCCGCGGAAAAGGCCGCCGATCGGCCACTCCTGAAGATCAAGCTTGCCGGCGAAGGCGACGAGGCGCGCCTCGCCGCCGTGCGCGCGGGAGCGCCCGATTCGACCCTCATCGTCGACGCGAACGAATCCTGGGAGCCGGAAACCCTGTCCAGCCGCCTCGCCGCCTGCGCCGACTGCGGCGTCGCGCTGGTGGAGCAGCCTCTGGCCGCGGGCCGCGACGAAGCGCTGGCGGCTATCCCCCGCCGCGTGCCGGTTTGCGCCGACGAAAGCGTGCATGACCGGGCGTCGCTCGCGTCGCTGAAAGGCCGCTATGACGCGATCAACGTCAAACTCGACAAGACCGGCGGGCTCACCGAGGCGCTCGCCCTTGCGCGCGCCGCGCAAGAGATGGGATTCTCGATCATGGCGGGCTGCATGGTGGGCACGTCGCTCGCGATGGCGCCGGCCGTTCTCGTCGGGCAAATGGCGGTCTTCGTCGACCTCGACGGCCCTCTGCTCCTGGCCCGCGACCGCGCTCCCGGACTGATCTACGAAGGTTCGATTCTGCTGCCGCCGGCGCCTGAGCTCTGGGGATAGCGCGCCGGCCGCAAACTGGACTTATTGACCGCCCGCGCGGTCGTAAACTAAATTTCAACAGATGGGGATGGAGTTCCCCGATAACCGCCCAAATGGCTGATGACTCCTACGAACTCGCCGCCACGCTCCCCCGATCGCTGGCGCAGGGTAGGAGTGTCCTCTTGCATCGAGAGCCCGCAGCCCGTCGTGCGCCGTCCGGCCTGCGCCCCGGCAGCGGGATGATCGCCGCGTGGCGCGCCAGTGCGACGCGGCTCCGCGCGCGTCGCCGGGTCCTCTGCGCAGCCCCGATCGCGCTGATTCTCGCCGGCTGCGCGCCGACCGCACAGCAGGAACGCGCGCAGTTTCTCGGCGCGCCGGCCATGGAGCGCACGCTGGCCCGATCCGGGTTGAGAGTCGCCGACGCGACCGCCTGGCCGCGCGAAGAGTGGTGGCGCGCCTTCCGCAGCGCCGAGCTCGACGCCATCGTCGACAAGGCGCTGCGCGACAATCAGAGCCTGCGAAAGGCGGAAGACGCGCTGCGCGGCGCGGACGCGCTCGTGCAAGTCGCCGGCGCCCGGCTGCTGCCGGAGGTTCAAGCGACCTTCGGCATGCGGCAGTCGCGCAATCCGCTGCATGGCGTGGTCGCCTCCTACAATCCGGCGCAGGGCGGATTGGAGAAGACCATGGCCTTCATCAACCCGCTCGCCCTGACCTATGAGCTGGATTTCTGGCAGAAGAACCGCGCGCTGCTCGACGCGGCGATCGGCGAGTCGGCGGCGCAGGAGGCCGAACTCGAGCAGGCGCGGCTGCTGCTCACGACTTCGGTCTCGCGCGCCTATCTGCGCGGCTACGCGGCGGCGCGCCAGCTCGAGGTCGCGAAAGCCCTGACGCGCCTGCGCCGCGATCTGGTTTCGCTCGCTGACGCCCGCTATCGCACCGGGCTCGATTCATTGGACGTCGTGCAGACCGCCCGGGCCGATTACGAGAACGCCGTGCGGCGGGAAGCGGCCGCGCAGGCGCTTCTGACCCTGCAGAAGGATGCGCTCGCCCGACTGATGGGCGAGGGACCCGACGCCGCGCATGATCTTTATGGCGGCCGAAGAGGGGTCGCGCCGGCCACGCCGCCGCTGCCGAAAAGCCTGCCGATCGAACTGCTCGCCCATCGCCCCGATCTCGCCGCCGCGCTGCGCCGCGCCGAGGCGGCCGCGTCCCGCGTGCACGTCGCCAAGACGCTTTTTCTTCCCTCGATGGACCTTGCGATCACCGGCGGCTTCGAGGGATCGGTGACGTCGACGAAGATCAACAAGCTTGCGGGCTATCTCTTCGCCCCTTCGGCGATCGGCTATGCGGTCTCGCCTGGATTGCGCCTGCCCGTTTTTCAGGGAGGGAGGCTGAGCGGAAACCTCGAGGCCCAGCGCGCCGACTACGATCAGGCGGTCGACTCCTACAATGAGACGCTGCTGCAGGCGGCGCAGCAGGTCGCCGACGCCATCGCCAATCTCAAGCGCGCGCGCGCTGAATATGAAGCGCAGAGCCGCTATTCGCGCGTCGCGCGCGTGCAATATGATCTGGCGCAAACGCGCCTGCGCGACGGGATGAAGGATCGCCGCGAGATCGTCGCCCAGCGCGCCGATCTGCTCGAATCCGGCTTCGCGCAGCGCGCGCTCGAAGGCGACAGGCTCGTCGCCGCCGTGGATCTTTATCAGGCCCTCGGCGGCGGTTATGCCCAGGGTCCGCCGCCGATGGCGCCGAAGCCGGAGCCGGAAAACGATTCGCTGACGCCAGCCGTCGATCTGATTCAGTCGCTTGGCGGCGGCTGAAAAGCATAGAAGAACGCGAACCCATCGATGGCGCTGTCCCGCAAAAGCATCCGCTCCCGCAGAGAGTTTCTGCTCAAGATCGTCATTGCGGCGGTCGTCGTCGGCGCGCTGATCGCGCTCTCGCGATGGTTTTTTTATGATCGCGGCTGGGTGACGACGGACAACGCCTTCGTCACCGGCAACATCATTCCGGTCAAGGCCGACGCCACGGGAGTCGTCGCCGCCGTGCTCGCCGAAGAAACGCAGTTCGTAAAGAAGGGCGACGTGCTTGTCCGCCTCGACGGCCAACGCGCAAAAGCGGCGCTCGCGCAAGCCGAGGCCGACATCGGCCGCGCCGTTCGATCCGTCGGCGCGCTTTACGCCCAACGCCGCCAGGTCTGCCAGAAGACCGTCTCGCGGGCGGCGCTGCGTGACAAAACGCGCCATGATCTCGCGAGATACAAGCAGGCGACGCAAAGCGGCGCCGCCTCCCGGCAGCTGCTGCAGAACACCGAGGACCAGCTCGCCGCGCTCGAAGCCGATCTGCGCGAGGCGCAGGCCGAATATCAGGCGATCGAAGCGCGCGTGGTCGGCGTGACGCGGATGAACCATCCCGACGTCGAAGCCGCGAAAGCCAAATACAACGACGCCTATATCGAGTTCGCGCGCCAGAATATTCGCGCGCCAGCCGCCGGCTATGTCGCAAAGCGCCGCGTCCAGGTCGGCGACCGGGTGCGCCCTGGAGATTCGATTCTCAACATCGTGCCGCTCGATCATCTCTGGGTCGAAGCGAATCTCTGGGAGAACAGAATGGCCAGAGTCCGCCCCGGGCAGCCGGCGATCATCAAGGTCGATCTCTATGGATCGGACCAGATCTACACCGGCGAAGTGGTGGGGCTCGTGCCTGGCTCCGGCGCGGTGTTCGCGACGCTGCCGCCGGATAATGCGACGGGCAATTTCATCCGAATCGTCCAGCGCGTTCCGGTGCGCATCGCCCTGCGCGCCGACGAACTCGAGAAGCAGCCCTTGCGTCCCGGTCTGTCGGCGGTCGCATCGATCGACGTCTCCGGCCCGCTGCAATCGCCGAATCGCTCCATCGTGAAGACGACGACCAACGAATATCTGACGAACGTTTACGACAAGGATCTCGCTGAGGCGAAGGCGCGCGCAGATCGGATCGTAAAGGACAACGCCGCCGGCGCTGCGGATGACGGCGGCGCCTGCGCCGCGGCCGAATAGCGCGCAAGGTTAATTTCAATTCCCACACGCCTTTTTTGGCGTCTCTATTGGCGAGGCCAGAATCAGGCCGTAACATCCCGTCCCGATTTTTATAAGTATCTGAGCGGGGAGACCGAAAATGCCGGACGTCAGCGCCAAATCTCCGGCGGGCCAATCTTCGTTGAACCTTTCTCTCGATCCCACTCAGGTCAAAATCGCGCAGCGGCTTGAGACGCTGAAAACGAGCGAGGACGGCCTGACGACAGCCGAAGCGTCGAGCCGCCTCGCCGAATATGGCCCCAACGCGATAGAGGACACGACGGAAAGCAAATGGCGCCGGCTGCTCAGCTATTTTTGGGGGCCTCTCCCCTTTCTGATCGAAGCCGCGGCCGTCATCTCCGCTGTTCGGCGCGACTGGCCGGATTTCGGCGTCGTGACCGGACTGCTCCTCTACAACGCCGTCGTCGGCTTTTGGCAGGACAACAAGGCGGCGAATGCGCTGGCGGCGCTCAAGAAGAACCTCGCGCCCCGCGCCCGCGTCCTGCGCGACGGCGCATGGACGACAATTCCCGCCGCCGAACTCACGCAGGGGGATATCGTCAGCGTCGCCGCCGGCCAGATCGTGCCGGCGGATCTCCTGCTGATCGAAGGCGACTATTTGAGCTGCGATCAGGCGGCGCTGACCGGCGAATCGCTGCCCGTCTCGAAGAAGATCGGCGACGACGCCTATTCCGGCGCAATCGCCAAGCAGGGCGCGATGACCGGCGTCGTCACGGCGACGGGCGATCGCACCTTTTTCGGACGCACCGCGAAGCTCGTCGGGGCCGCCGGCGCCGTTTCGCATTCGCAGCGCGCCGTGACCCAGGTCGGCGATTTTCTCCTGTTGCTGGCGTTCCTGCTCGCGCTGGTCCTTGTCGGCGCGCAGCTCTATCGTGAAGTCATCGCGCCGGATGAATGGAACTGGAATCGGGTCGGCTCGATCGCCCAATATGTTCTGGTGCTGCTGATCGCATCGATTCCGGTCGCGCTGCCGGCGGTCATGTCGGTGACCATGGCGATCGGCGCCTATGCGCTCTCCCTACAGAAGGCGATCGTTTCGCGCCTGAGCGCGATCGAAGAACTCGCCGGCGTCGACGTGCTGTGCAGCGACAAGACCGGCACGCTGACGATGAACAAGCTCACCGTGCAGAGCGCCATTCCCTATGGAACGTTCAAGAGCGACGATGCGCTGCTCTTCGCCGCGCTTGCGACGCAAAAAAGCAGCGAAGACGCGATCGACCTCGCGGTGATGGCGGCGCTGCCGGCGCATGATGCGCTCGACGGCTACAAGCAAAAGGCGTTCACGCCGTTCGATCCGGTCAGCAAACGCACGATCTCGACCGTCGCCGACAGCGCCGGCGGCATCCGCCATTACGCAAAGGGCGCGCCGCAGGCGATTTCCGCGCTCGTGCGACCCGACTCGCAGACGCTGCAGCGCTATCAGAACGACGTGGCCGCGCTCGCCGCGAAAGGCCAGCGGGCGCTGGGCGTCGCCATGTCGGAAGACGGCGCGAAATGGTCGCTCGTCGGACTGATTTCGCTCATGGATCCGCCGCGGCCCGACGCCAAGGCGACGATCGCCGAAGCGCGCGCGCTCGGACTCTCGGTCAAGATGGTGACAGGCGACGACGTCGCCATCGGCGACGAGATCGCCGCGCAGCTCGGCATGGGCTCGCATCTTCTCGTCGCGAGCGACGTGTTCAAGGACGCGGCGAAGGGAGGCTCTCTGTCGGGCGGCGTCGTCGACGCGGTGGAGCGCGCCGACGGGTTCGGCCGGGTGTTCCCCGAGCACAAATATGAGATCGTCAAAGCGCTCCAGTCCGCCGGCCATATCGTCGCGATGACGGGCGACGGCGTGAACGACGCGCCCGCGCTGAAACAGGCGGATTGCGGCATCGCCGTCAGCGGCGCGACCGACGCGGCGCGTAGCGCCGCTGCGCTGATTCTGACGGCCCCGGGGCTTTCGACCATCGTCAACGCGATCCGCGTCTCGCGACAGATTTTTCAGCGCATCGAAAGCTACATCTATTACCGGATCGCCATGACGCTCGACATCATGATCGTCGTCGTCGCGTCGATCGTGTTCTTCGAATATCAGCCGCTGACCGCGATCATGATCGTCGCGCTCGCGCTCCTCGACGATATTCCGATCATGACCATCGCATACGACAATGTGCCCGTCGCGCCGCAGCCGGTGAAATGGGACATGCACCGCATCTTCATATTCGCGTCGCTGATGGGACTGATCGCGGTCGCCGAGACATTCGGATTTTTGCTGATCGGCATGCGCTGGGCGCTCGACGACGGGCTGCAGTCGATGATCCCGATCGACCCGAGGCAACTTCAAACGCTGCTGTTCTTGCAGCTCGCCGTCGGCGGCCACCTGCTGCTTTTCAGCGTGCGGACGAAACGCGCGATTTTCGCGCCGCCCTATCCGAGCGCCAGGCTGTTCTGGGCGATCGTGGCGACGCAGGTCGTCGCCGTGCTGCTCTGCCTCTATGGCGTCGGCGTCGAAGCCGTTCCTGGCGTCGCGATCGTCGGCGTGTGGGTTTATTGCCTGCTCTGGGTCATTGTCGCCGAGATTGTGAAGATCATTTACTGGCGCGTGGCGGGCCGACGCGAGAAGCATTTGGCGGCCGGCCGCGCCGCTCTCGCAGGTTGAATGCGGGCGCCGGACGAAGGGAGCTGCGCCAATGAAATTCGCCAAGAAGTTTCGAATCGAACCTGGCTCGGACGTCGATCTCGGATCGATCGATCCGGGCTTTCATGGCGACCATGCGAATGGCGCCGAAGCGGCTCAGGAATTGCAGAGCAATTTGACGCGCATCACCGAACTGCAGCGGAAACTTTACGCCGACCGCACGCATTCTCTGCTGATCGTCCTGCAGGGCATCGACAGCGCCGGAAAGGACGGCACGTGCTGGCATGTGATCAGCGCCATGGACCCGCAGGGCGTTCAAGTGACGGGATTCAAGCAGCCGACGCCCGAAGAGCAAGAACATGATTTTTTGTGGCGCATCCATCCGCATGCGCCGCGACGCGGCTTCGTATCGATCTTCAACCGCTCGCATTACGAAGACGTGCTCGTCGTGCGCGTGCATAAGCTCGCGCCAAAGGACATCTGGAAGCCGCGCTATGATTTCATCAATGAATGGGAAAAGCTGCTCACGGTCGAGAACAAGACGACGATTCTGAAGTTCTTCCTGTACATCTCCAAAGAGGAGCAGCTCAAGCGCTTCAAGGAGCGGCTCGACGATCCGGCGCACCAATGGAAGATCAGCGCGAGCGACTATTCCGAGCGCGAGAAATGGGACGACTACATCAAGGCCTTCGAGGCGGCGCTGTCGCGCTGCTCGACCGAACATGCGCCCTGGTTCGTCATCCCGTCGAACCACAAATGGTTCCGCAACCTCGCGGTCTCCAGCATTCTTGCCGACACGCTCGACGATCTTGATCTGAAGATGCCGAAGCCGACCGTGGACATCGAAGAGATTCGCAAACTCTATCATCAAGCCAAAGAGGAAAAGGGCAAGACGAAGTGACGGCGGCGTCGCCGCACGCCGCCTCGGTGTTTTCGGCGCTCGACGAAGCGCCGATGACATGGCGTCATTACGCCTATTGGCTCGCGGCCAGCGGCGGCGCGTTTCTCGACGGCTTCTCGGTGTCGGGGCTGGGCGTCGCGCTGCCGCTGCTCAAGCGCGACTTTCCGATCAGTCCGCTTTTCGTCGGCCTCATCGGTTCGGCGCTGGTTCTCGGCGCCGTCGCAGGATCGGCGCTCGGCGGCGTCGGCGCCGACAAATTCGGCCGCAAACGCGTATTCATCGCCGACATGGCGATCATTGCGCTGGCGTGCTTCATCGGCGCCGCGGCGCCTAACGCCCGCGTCATTCTGCTGTCGCAGTTTCTGCTCGGCCTGGGCGTCGGCATCGATTTTCCGACGAGCGGCTCCTATGTGTCGGAGCTGATGCCGCGCGCGGCGCGCAGCAGAATGACGGTCGCGACGATCGCCTTGCAGTCGGTGGGCATGGCCGCTGCGGCGGTCGCCGGACTCGCCATATTGAAGCTGCGCCCATCGACCGAAGACTGGCGGCTGCTGATCGGCGCCGGCGGCGTCATCGCCCTGCTCTTTCTGGCCGCACGCCTATGGACGCCGGAAAGCGTGCGCTGGCTGGCGACGAAGGGGCGAATCGGCGAGGCGATGGCGCTGCTCAAGACCTTGACCAAAGAGTTCGGCGAAGGCCCTGTGAGGATCAGCGCCGCAACGGCCCATATCGTCGCGTCGAAACCGAAGGCGACGCCGCACGACCAGGACGTCGGCTACTCGACCCTGTTCACCGCATCCTATCGCGCGCGCACCATGCTCGTCTCGCTGCCGTGGATGCTGATGGACGTCGCGACATATGGCGTCGGCCTGTTCACGCCCGTGATCCTCGGCGCCATGCATCTCAGCGGCGGCCAATCGGGTCCGCTCGCCGCCGATTTCACCGATGCGGAAGGCAGCGCCGTCGTCGACGCTTTTCTCGTCATCGGCTTCGTGGCGAGCCTCTGGGCGGTTCCGCGCTACGGGCGGATCACCATGCAGGTCGCGGGCTTCAGCGGCATGGCCCTCGGCATGATGCTGCTGCTGTTCGCCGCAATGGCGGTTAATGGCGCAAACGCCCATATCGCCTTCGTCATCGTGGGCTTCATGCTCTTCAACTTCGCGATGAACGCCGGACCGAACGCCACCACGTTCACCCTCGCGCCGACGCTTTTTCCGACGGCGATCCGCGCCTCGGCGAGCGGCTTCGCAGCGGCGAGCGCCAAGGTCGGCGCCGCATTCGGCACCTTCGTCGTGCCGCAGCTGCAGGACGCCTGGGGGCTCGTCGGCGTCGTCTCCGTGATGATCGCCGTCAGCGTCGCCGGACTGATGACGACGGCCGGCCTCGCGCATGCGGTCAATGAGGAAGGCGCGCTCGAGGAATAGGCGAACGCGCCTATTGGAAGTGTGTGACCAGCGTCCAGGCGCCAAGGAAAATCATCATCACCAGGCAAAGCGCCGAGAGCACGATGAGAATCGCTTTGTTGGCGACGCGCTGATCGTTTCCTCTCATTTCGCTGCACTCCGACGAAGCGCGCCTGTGACATGCCTTCCAGCGGAAGCGGCGCGCGCGTTATCCGAAGAAGAATTCGCGCAGGAATCTGGTGTAGTCGCCTTCCCACGCCATCATCGCCATCAGCACGAGAACCGCCATCGGCGGCGCCAGAATCGCCACGACCAGCGCCAGCCGCTCCCAGGCCATGTGCATGAAGACGGCGACGATGAGCCCCGCCTTGAGCATCATGAACACAATGATCAGGAACCAGCGCAGATAGCCCTGAACGTCGAAATAATCGACGAGATAGGAGCAGGCGCTCAGCACAAAGAGCAGCACCCAGACCGTGAGGTAGAGCTTGATGGGATGCTGCTGGCCATGCACGTGCGCCGCGGGTTGCGCCGCTTGCGCGACATGGGCATGGCCATGCGTCGTATTTTCCGTCGTCGCCGTCATTCTTTTCCCCCGGTCGGAGACGTCACCACAGATAGAAGAATGCGAAGATGAAGACCCAGACGAGATCCACGAAGTGCCAATACAGGCCCATGATCTCGACGTTCTCATATCGGCCCCTGCGGCTCGTGAAGAACCCGCGCCGCCCGACGTCATAGTCGCCGCGCCAGACGACGCGGGCGATGATGAGCAGGAAAATCACGCCGACCGACACGTGGAAGCCGTGAAAGCCGGTGATCATGAAAAAGCTCGAGCCGAACTGCGCGGCGCCGAAAGGATTGCCCCAGGGCCGCACGCCTTCGTGAATGAGCTTGGTCCATTCGAACGCCTGCATGCCGACGAAGGCCGCGCCGAAGAAAGCCGTCACCAGCATCAGGATCGCCGCCTTCTTGCGCTCGCGCGCATAGGCGTAGTTGACGGCCATCGCCATGGTGCCCGAACTCGTAATGAGATCGAAGGTCATGATGGCGATCAGGATCAGGGGAATCTTCTTGCCGCCGATGTCGAGCGCGAAGATTTCGCTCGGATGCGGCCATTCCACCGTCGTGGACATGCGCACCGTCATGTAGGAAATCAGAAAGCAACTGAAGACGAAGGTGTCGCTGACGAGGAAGATCCACATCATCGCCTTGCCCCAGGAGGCGGTCTTGAAGGAGCGCTGGTCCGAAGACCAGTCGGCGACAACGCCGAGCAGCTTGCTCCGCAGCGTTTGATCGGTCGGGACATGCTCCGCGGTCACGGTGACTCCCTCCAGCTCCGCCGTCATGGTGACTCCCCTACGAAAGCAGCCGCCGGCAGATGACGCCAAATCCGTCGGCCCAGCCGATCAGCATGGCGAACATCAGCAACCAGACGAACAGCAGAAAATGCCAATAGATGGCGCAGAGCTCGACGCTCGTCGTCAACGCTTTGGTGACGCGCGTCGCGCCGCGCGCCCGGTCGGTCGTTCGCGCGAGCGCCACCAGACCGCCGATGAGATGCAGCGCATGCGCGCCGGTCAGCAGATAGAAGAACGCGTTGGCGGCGTTGCTCGAAGCGAAGAATCGCAGATCGAGAAGTTCGCGCCACGCCCAGATCTGGCCGATGAGGAAAAACCCCGCGGTCGCGGCGCCAATGAGCAGCGCCGTCTTGACCCGCTCAATGTCGGCGCGCCGCGCGGCGACGAGCGCAAACTGCAGCGCGACGCTGCTCGCCGCGAGAAGAAACGTGTTGAACCAGAGGACGCGGGGAATCGGCGGCATCTGCCAGTCGGGCGAATCGCCGCGCATGAAGAAGGCCGCCGCGAGCAGCGAGAACAGGCATCCGGCGACGGCGAGAAAGATCGCCAGCGCCACTTTCGTGGCGGGCGGCGGCTCGGTCCCGGCGGAGCGCCGATAGGTCGTGATCTCGCCTTCCTCAAGCCAGGGCGACTCCATGACGCCCTGACGCGCCAGCCACAGGATCGCAAGAGAGAAGATGAGGATGAAGAAGAGCCCCATGACGCTCATGTCGCATGCTCCCCCGTCAAAGGCGGCGCATTCTGCGGCAGGTAGTCGTCAGGCGCGCCGGGCACGCTGTAGGCGTACGGCCAGCGATAAACGATCGGGAGATGCGGACCCCAATTGCCGTGGCCCGGCGGCGTCTCCGGCGTCTGCCATTCGAGCGAGGCCGCGCGCCACGGATTGCCGCCCGCCGGCGCGCCATATTTCAGGCTCCTGAACAGATTGTAGAAGAAGATCGACTGCGCGAAGCCGACCACCAGGGCCACGATGGTGATGACAATGTTGAGCGTCGCCGCCGACGCCGGAACGAAGGCGGTTTCACCCATTTCGTAGAAGCGCCGCGGCATGCCGAGCACGCCGAGATAGTGCATCGGAAAGAAGATCGCATAAGCGCCGAGGAAGGTGATCCAGAAGTGAATCTTGCCGAGCCGCTCATCCATCATCCGGCCAGTGATTTTCGGATACCAGTGATAGATGGCGCCAAAGATGACGAGCACCGGCGCGATGCCCATCACCATGTGGAAATGCGCCACGACGAACAGCGTCGCCGACAGCGGCACGTCGACGATGACGTTGCCGAGATAGAGGCCGGTAATGCCGCCATTGACGAAGGTGACGAGGAAGCCGAGCGCGAACAGCATCGGCGTCGTGAAGTGGATGTCGGCGTGCCAGAGCGTCAGCACCCAATTGTACACTTTCAGCGCCGTCGGCACCGCGATCGCCAGCGTCGTCACCGCGAAGAAGAACCCGAACCACGGGTCCATGCCGCTGATGTACATGTGGTGACCCCAGACCACCATGCTGAGCACGCCGATGGCGATGATCGCCCAGACCATCATCCGGTAGCCGAAGATGTTCTTGCGCGCATGCACGCTGATGAGATCGGAGACGATCCCGAAGGCCGGCAGCGCGACGATATAGACTTCGGGATGGCCGAAAAACCAGAACAGGTGCTGGAACAGGATCGGGCTGCCGCCGACATGGTCCCTGTGCTCGCCGAGTTCGACGATCGACGGCACGAAGAAGCTCGTGCCGAGCGTGCGGTCGAACAGCAGCATGACGCAGGCGACGAAGAGACCGGGAAAGGCGAGAAGCGCCATCACGGCGGCGGCGAAAATGCCCCAAACCGTCAGCGGCATGCGCATCAGCGTCATGCCGCGCGTGCGCGCCTGCAGCACCGTCACGACATAATTCAATCCGCCCATCGTAAAGCCGACGATGAACAGGATCAAAGAGACGAGCATCAGAATGATGCCCCATTCATGCCCCGGCGTGCCGGTCAGGATCGATTGCGGCGGATAGAGCGTCCAGCCGGCGCCGGTCGGTCCGCCGGGGAAGAAATAGCTCGACACGAGAACGAGGGTCGCGATCAGATAGACCCAATAGCTGAGCATATTGACGTAAGGGAACACCATGTCCCGCGCGCCGACCATCAAGGGAATGAGATAATTGCCGAAGCCGCCGAGGAAGATCGCGGTCAGCATGTAAACGACCATGATCATGCCATGCATGGTCACGGACTGATAATAGACTTCCGCGTCGATGAACGGGATCGCGCCGGGGAACGCAAGCTGCAGCCGGATCACCCATGAAAGCACCAGGGCCAGAATGCCGATGGTGATGGCCGTGCCGGCGTATTGGATGGCGATGACCTTGGCGTCCTGGCTGAACACATATTTCGTGATCCAGCTGTGAGCGTGATACAGCTCGACGTCTTCCACCTCCGCCGGCGGCGGCGCGACGTTCTGTGGTACGCTGGCGTCGGTCATCAAACGATCCTCCCTTCGCCTCCGTCGCGCTGCCGGCGACTGACCTCTAGCGCCGCCTCGGCGGCGCTTCGTGGACGGCGATAAATGTGAAAGCGGCGCGCCTCGCGTCGGTGAACGTCATTGCGCAGAGGCCCGCTTGTCTTGGTTGGCGTCGCTCTTGCGCGACTGCTCGAAGGTCTGCTGCGCCGCGCGCCAAGCCTCGAAGTCGGCCTCCGACTCGATGATCATCTTGCCGCGCATCTGCGGATGCCCCGTGCCGCAATAGGCGGCGCAGAGAATTTCATATTCGCCGGCGCTCGTCGGCGTGAACCAGAAATATGTGACGATGCCCGGCACGAGGTCCATTTTCGCCCTGATCTCGGGAACATAGAAATCATGTAGGACATCGACCGAGCGCAGCAGGACCTTGACCGGTTTGCCGAGCGGCAGATGCAATTCGCCGCTTGTGACCAGCAGATCGTCCTTCCCCTTCGGATCGGCCGGGCTCAGGCCCAGCGCATTGGTGGTGTCGATGTAGCGGACGTCGCTCGAGCCCAGCTGATTATCGGCGCCCGGCAGTCGGAAGCTCCAGTTCCACTGGACCCCGACGGCCTCGATCTCCAGCGCGTCTTTGGGCACGGTGATGAACTGGCCCCAGACGAGCAGGCCGGGCGCGAGGAGAATAATGACGGCGATCGTCGTGACGATTCCGAGCCAGGCTTCGAGCTTCTGGTTTTCTGGCTCGTAAGCGGCGCGCCGGCCCGGCTCATGGCGAAAGCGATAGAGGCAATAGGCCATGAACAGAATGACGGCGACGAAGCCTGCGCCCGTCACCAGAAAGGTGAGCGCCATCGTGTCGTCGATGAAGCCCCAGTTCGATGCGATCGGCGTCGCCCGCCAGGGACTGAGAATGTGGAACAGGATGGAGCCGGCCACGACAAGGACCATAGCGATGGCGACGTACATGTGTTCTCCGGACCTCGCCGTTGGCTGTGATCTGGCCGAGGCCCTTTTATTAACCCGCCGCGCGCTTTGCGTCAAAGTGACGCGCCTCTGCGCCCATCGAGGGCGGGCAAAGGGCTCGGCGATCCCCTTTCGAGACAGAGATCGGGCGGCCGCGCCGGCTCGTGGAGCGGCAGGCGCGCCGCCCCGTAGACGCGCAAAAAACCGCGCGGAACATGTTCCGCGCGGTCTTCAAACCGAATTTCGCCTGGAGGTTACTTTTTCGAAGTGGCCGGCTTCGCGGCGGGCGCGGCGGGGGCCTTCTGGGCCTCGAGTTTCTTACGCTCCTCCTCAGCCTTTTTCTGCAGCTGTTCCTGGAGCTGCTTTTGCTTTTCTTCGAGCACCTTCGGATCGACCGCGGGCCCGTCGAAGGCTTTGCCGAAATTGGCCAGCGGCAGATAGAAGGTGACCTCGGCGTTCGCCTGATTCTTGACGATCACCGTCATCTTTTCGGCCTTCTTCATGCCGTCGATGGCCGCCTTTTTGACCTTGGCTTCGGCGAAGCACCCGTTCGGGAAGCAGATTTCGAACGCGCCGCTCTCCATCGCGCCCTTGTCGATGGCGAAACGGAAGCCGGGTTTCAGCATCAGGCCCGGCGGCAGCAGCAGACGGATGATTTTCTGGTCTTCGCCTTTCGGATCGTAGACGGCCAGCGCAAGCAGCGGCTGGGGCGCCTCGCCTTCCTTGGCGGAAACGCCGAAGTCGCGCGTGGTGTAGCACATTTCCTTCTTCGTCTGCGGATCAGAGCCGCAAACCTTGGTCCAATCCGGCTGAACGGCGACGAGTTCGGCGGCGATCGGCCCCTGAGGCTGCTGCTGTTGCGCGGCGCCCGCTGCGGGGGCTTGCTGAGCCAATGCGCCGCCGCCGGCGAACAGCATCGCTCCCGCAAAAGCCATCGCGCAAAAACGCGAAAAATGGGTCGACATTCGGAAGTTCCTTTCGATTGTCCTGCTGGCCGGCGCCCTCCGGCTCCGGATTGCTCTTTGAGGATCGCGTCATGACGGGAGGCCGCCTTCGCGCCGCAGCGCCGTGGAACCGTAACCAGCCTGTGTTCCAGCGCGATCGCGAGACGCCGACGAGGCGACGGCATCGCTCTTACATTGTCGCGGCAGTAAATTCCAGCCGGACGGAGCGCTCAATGCTTGAAGCGGACCCTTTTTGCGCAAAACTATCGCAAAAAAATGGCCGAAAACTTGAGCGCGACTCGCTTCTGACGTCAGGACGGTGGAATATGGACCGCCGATGAAGATTCGCCCGATTCCCGCTAGGCGCCCAGCCCAAGGCGGCGCCGAACTGCGAGCGCCGGGGCGCCGCGTGCTCAGCTTCGCCCTGTCGCTCCTCATTTCCGTTCCCTGCGCGGGCGCGGCCGCGCCCCCGCGGGCGGCGGAGCCGCCGTGCCCGACGCATGGGATCGCCATGCATGGCGCGCCCGCTTTGCCGAGCGATTTCGACCACTTCCCTTACGCTGAGCCGGGCGCGAAGACGGGCGGCAAGCTTCGCGTCGGCCTCGCCGGCACGTTCGATAGCCTCAATCCCTTCAATCTCAAGTCGGGGACCGCGGCGCAGGGGCTTGTCGGAAATGTCTTCCAAAGCCTGATGGCCCGCTCACAGGACGAGCCTTTCACGCTCTATGGCCTGATCGCGCAGTCGATCGACATCGATCCGGCGCGCTCGCAGGTGACGTTCCATCTCGACCCGCGCGCCCGCTTTTCCGACGGCAAGCCGATCACGGCCGAAGACGTGCTGTTCTCCTTCAATCTTTTGAAAACCAAGGGCCGGCCGCAGCAGCGGATCGCCTATGGGCTGGTGAAGTCGATCGACGCGCCCGACGCGCACACCGTGCATTATGACCTCACAGGCATCGGCGACCGGGAATTGCCGCTCATTCTCGCGATCATGCCGGTTCTTCCCAAACATGCGACCGACGTCGAACATTTTTCCGAAGCGACGCTCGCCAAACCCGTTGGCTCCGGCCCCTATGTGGTGGCGGATTCGCAAGTCGGCGCGCGGCTCCTGCTGCGCCGCAACGGCGACTATTGGGGCGCCGATCTGCCGAGCCAGCGCGGATTCTACAATTTCGGCGAGATCGACATTCAGTATTTTCGCGACGGCAATTCGCTGTTCGAGGCCTTCAAGGCGGGCCTTCTCGACTATCGCGACGAAACCAGCACCACGCGCTGGGCGAGCGGCTATGATTTCCCGGCGCTCGCCGATGGCCGGGTGGCGAAGGAGACGCTGAAGAACGAAAATCCCAAGGGCATGGAGGGATTCGTCTTCAATACGCGACGCCCGCTGTTCAAGGACATTCGCCTGCGCGAAGCGCTCGGCATGATGTTCGACTTCGAATGGATCAACGCCAACCTCTACGCCGGCCTCTACACGCGCACGAAGAGCTTCTTCGACGAATCGGAATTGTCCTCCACGGGCCGCCCGGCGTCCGCCGCCGAGCGCGCGCTGCTCGCGCCGTTTCCGGACGCCGTGCGCGAAGACATTCTGGAAGGCCGCTGGCGCCCGCCCGTCAATGACGGATCCGGCCGCGACCGCGAGATGGCGAAGCGCGCGCTCGATCTCCTCGAGAGCGCCGGCTACCGCATCGAAAACGGCGCATTGCGCAAGGACGGCGCGCCCGTCTCCTTCGAGATCATGGTCAAGGACCGCAATCAGGAGCGGCTCGCGCTCAACTACGCCTCGTCGCTGCAGCGTATCGGCGTCGACGTCCGCGTGCGTCTCGTCGACGAGGTGCAATATCAGCGCCGGCGACAGAAATTCGACTTCGACATGATGCTCGGCCAGTGGATCGCCTCCGCGTCGCCGGGCAATGAGCAGCGCATGCGCTGGAGCTCGGCGAGCGCAAATCAGGAAGCCTCGTTCAATCTGGCCGGCGCGTCGTCGCCGGCGATCGACGCGCTGATCGCCGATCTGCTTTCGGCGACGAGCCACGACGATTTCGTCACCGCGGTGCGCGCCTATGACCGCGTGCTGCTCTCGGGTTTCTACGTCGTGCCGCTGTTTCACGCCTCGGAGCAATGGATCGCGCATTCGACCGACATCGCGCGGCCGGTACGATTGCCGCGCTATGCGTCGCCGATGTTCGGCCCGACGCTGGAAAGCTGGTGGAGGGCGCGCTGAGCCCCGGCCGCGACTTGCGCCCGCGCACGCCTTCGCCGCGTCGCGCGCGCTAAGGCCTGAGCGGCGCTCATGGCCGATCGTCGACAGCCGTCGCACGAAACCATCGGCGCGCTCGCAATGTTAGGAGCCCTCGCGCCCCTGTCGTTCGATGACATTCGCTCAACACGTCTCTCCTCGGGAGTTCCATCCATGGGTTTCGCGCTTTTTATTGTCGGCGCCGTCGCCATCGGCCTTTTGATGCTCGATCGGTCCTTCAGTCTCGGACTGCCGATCGGCTTCTTCCAAAATCCGCTGTTCTGGTTCGCCTATGTCGCGCTGCTCGCGCTGTCGACGATGGTGCGCTTCGTGCGCCAGCAGACCGTGCTCGTCATCGAGCGGCTCGGGCGCTACAACAGAACGCTGACCGCCGGCGTCAATTTCGTCTGGCCGATCGTCGAGCGCGTCGCTTACACCTTCGATCTGCGCGAACAGGTGATCGACGTGCCCGAGCAGGACGCGATCACCAAGGACAACGCCACCGTCACCATCGACGGCATTCTCTATTACAAGATCGTCAACGCCAAGGACGCCGCCTATGGCGCGCAGGACATCCGCCGCGCCATCGTCAATCTGGCGCAGACCTCGATGCGTTCGGCCATCGGCTCGATGGAACTCGACAAGACCTTCGAGAACCGAAGCGAGATCAACGAGCGGGTGGTGCGCGCCGTCTCCGACGCAGCGCAGCTCTGGGGCGCGCATGTGACGCGCTATGAGATCAAGGACATCGCCATGCCGGAATCGCTGCGCCAGTCGATGGAGCGGCAGATGAAGGCCGAGCGCGACAAGCGCGCTGCGGTGCTCGAATCGGAGGGCGTGAAACAGTCCGAGATCAACCGCGCCGAAGGCGAGAAACAGGCGGCGATTCTGCGCGCCGAAGGCCAGGCGAAGGCGATCGAACTGGTGCGCGCGCAAATCACCGAGATCGGCGGCGATCAGGCCGTGCAGCTCGAAGTGGCCAAAAGCGCCATCGAGCAATATGGGCGCCTCGCCAAGGCCGGCAATTCGCTGGTGCTGATGGGTGACGGCGCCGATCCCGCCGGCTGGCTCGCGAAGGCGATGGCGGTGCTCAAAATGGTCAACGGAAGCGGCGCGGCCAATGAGCCGCAGCAGCGCCGCACGCAGCCCTGGCGGGAAGCGGAGTGATGGAGGCCGCGTTTCTCTACGACCCCGCCAATGCGAGCCTGATCGCCGGCCTCATCCTGCTGGGACTCGACATTGTGGTGATCGGCCTCTCGCCGGTGATGTTCGTCGCGGTCGGCGCGCTGCTGACGAGCGCGGTTCTCTACGCGACGGGCTGGCGGCCGCCGCTCGTCGAGACGGCGGCGATCGTCGCCGGCGCCAGCCTGCTGATCGCCATCGTCGGCAGAACGCCGCTGCAGCGGTTTCAGAACGCCGACATCGAGGAGGATAAGAGCAGCGATCTGATCGGCCGCGAGGTGACGACGACGCATGAGGTGACGAAAACGCGCGGCGTCATCTTCTGGTCGGGCGTCGAATGGCAGGCGCGGCTTGCCGCGGAGTCCGATATCGAAAGCCTTCCGCCCGGCGCCCGAGCGCGCGTCGCGGCGGTGGAGAATCTGGCGCTGGTGCTCACGCCAAAGCTGAGATGAGGAACGAAATCGCTTCGCGAGCGTTTCCGTAGGCTTCTTAAACTATTCCTCATTTCAGGGAGTGAATTCATGTCTGCTGCATATGATTTTGAAAAGGCGCCGCCCGCCACCAGTTGGAAGCTTCTTTCCCGGACCGTCGGCGGCGTGAAGGCCAAGGCCGAAGTGCGGCCGGGTTTCGTGCCCGACACTTACATTCTGATCGTCTCGGGAAAGAAACCCTGCTTGAACATGACCGTGCGTCTCGCGCCAGCGACATATGTGCGTCAGCCTGAGTATTGGGAAATTCAGGTGACTGGCAGCGTGCCGGGCATCTGCCTGACCGCCATTGGCGACTATCACGAGACTCTGCCCCTCGACGGCGTGCGCGGCGCGAAGGGCGTCGTCGTCAAATGGGCGGACGATTCACAGACGTTCGACATCTAGCCCGATTTCAATCGAGACGGCGTTAGGGCGCCAGGCGTGTATAATGGCGAAGGTCAGGATTCGCCCATGCCCGTTCGCCGCCTCGATCCCATACTCGTCGATCGCATCGCCGCCGGCGAAGTGGTCGAGCGCCCGGCGTCAGCCGTCAAGGAGCTGGTCGAAAATGCGCTCGACGCCGGCGCGACGCGCATTGACGTCGCGATCGAGCAAGGCGGCAAAAGACTCATTCGCGTCATCGATGACGGATGCGGCATGGACGAGCATGATCTCGCGCTCGCCGTCGAACGCCATGCGACCTCGAAAATACCAGACGGGGATCTGACCGCGATCGCCACGCTTGGCTTTCGCGGCGAGGCGCTGCCCTCGATCGCGGCGGTCGCGGACCTGACCATCGAGACCCGAGCTGCAGGCGCCCCGCATGGCTATTCGATCCGGGTCGAAGCTGGCGAAAAGCGCGGCCTCTCCGCGTCCAACTGGCCGCGCGGCGCCAGGATCGAAGCGCGCGCGCTGTTTGCGGCGACGCCGGCGCGGCTGAAATTTCTGAAGACCGAGCGCACCGAGACGGCGGCGATCGTCGATGTCGTCAAACGTCTCGCCATGGCGCATCCGCAGGTGAGATTCCTGCTTTCCGCCGATAGCGGCGCGCTGTTCGACTATGGCGCATGCGGCGACGACCTTGCGCGGCGCATCGCTCAAATCCTTGGCGAAGAATTCGCCGCCAACGCCTTTGAACTCGACGCCGCGCGCGAAGGCGTGCGCCTCTCGGGCCTCGCCGGTCTGCCGACATACAGTCGCGGCAACGCCCAGATGCAATATGTCTATGTCAATGGCCGGCCGGTGCGCGACAAGCTCTTCGCCGGCGCCATCCGCGCCGCCTATCTCGATTATTTGAGTTCGGACCGACATCCCGTCGCCGCGCTGTTCGTCACATGCGATCCGCGCATCGTCGACGTCAATGTGCATCCGGCGAAAGCGGAGGTGCGTTTCGCCGATCCGGGGCTGGTGTGCGGGCTCGTCGTCGGCGCGCTCAAACAGGCGCTTGCCGAGAAGAGCGGCCGCAGCGCCGACGCCGGCGCACGTGTGGCGATCGACGCCCTGGCGCGCGCCAATGTCGCGCAGCGTCGCGCGCCGCCGCCGGCCAACTGGAGCCTGTCGCGCTCGCCCTATGCGCCCGCCGGCTTCGAAGATTCGCCGCAAGCGGCCTTCGACGCCGGTGCGCCGGCGGCCGACGCCCGCGCGCATGACGCGCCCGCGCAGGAGGCCGATTCGCCACTTGGCGCGGCGCGCGCGCAGCTGCACGAAACCTATATCATCGCCCAGACGCAGGACGGGCTCGTCATCGTCGACCAGCACGCCGCGCATGAGCGCATCGTTTACGAGAAGCTCAAACGCCAGCGCGCGGAAACCGGGGTCGCGCGACAGATGCTGCTGATTCCCGCCGTCGTCGAACTCGACGAGTCGCGCATGAACGCCCTCGCGCCGGCGCTGGACGAACTCGCCGGGCTCGGTTTGTCGCTTGAGCCGTTCGGGCCGGGCGCGGTGCTCGTGCGCGAGACCCCGGCGCTGCTCGGCGAAGTCGACTGCGGACGGCTCGTCGAAGACATCGCCGATCTCCTCGCCGAAGAAGGCGACGCGCGCGGGTTGTCGCGCCGGCTCGATCACGTGCTCGCCACCTGCGCCTGTCATCATTCGGTGCGGGCGGGACGGCGGCTTTCGCCGCCGGAGATGAATGCGCTGCTGCGCGAGATGGAGGCGACGCCGGGCGCCGGCCAATGCAATCACGGCCGGCCGACTTATATAGAGCTGAAGCTCGCCGACATCGAAAAGCTCTTCGGACGCAAGTGACCGGGAAATTCTCCGGGTCGGCGTAACATTTTCCGGTCCGCGGCCGAATACACGCCAGAACGCGGGAGCCGATCGTGAACCGTCGCAGTCTTTTTTTGTCTGGCGTCGCCCTTCTTGCCTTTGCGCGCAACGCGCACGCCGCCGCCGAAAACGTCGAGATCGAAACATTCGACGCGAACGGCGGAAGCCTTGGCCGTGCGCGCGTCGAGAAAATCGTCAAGACCGAGGCGGAATGGCGCGCGCAACTCTCCCCGCTCGCCTTCGACGTCACGCGTAAGGACGGCACGGAACGCGCCTTCACAGGCCCCTATTGGGACAACCACGCCGACGGACTCTATCGATGTGTCTGCTGCGACACGGCGCTGTTCGACTCGAACACCAAATATGACTCCGGCACCGGCTGGCCGAGCTTCTTCGCGCCGATCTCAAAGGCGAATGTCCTTGAGAGCGCCGATTCGTCATTCGGCATGAGGCGCGTCGCCGTCTCCTGCACGCGCTGCGACGCGCATCTTGGCCATGTGTTCACAGACGGTCCGAAACCGACGGGGCTGCGCTACTGCATGAACGGCGTCGCGCTGCGTTTCGTCGGGCGCGGACAAGCGTAAGAGATCTCGCCATGAGATTCGTTCCTGTTCTCGTCGCGGCGCTGACCCTTCTCGCTCCACTGCGCGCCAGCGCCGCGGAGAACGCCGTCGTTCTGCCGCCGCCCGCTTACGATCCGCCGGCCGCACGCGCCGGCGAACAGAAGCTCGTCGTCGCCGGCGGCTGCTTTTGGGGCATACAGGGCGTGTTTCAGCGCGTGAAAGGCGTCTCGCGCGCCGTGTCCGGCTATGCCGGCGGCGCCAAGGAAACGGCGCGCTACGGCAAGGTTTCGCAGGGCGACACCGGCCACGCGGAATCGGTCGAGATCACCTATGATCCGAAAGTCGTGAGCCTTGGAGACTTGCTGCGCGTCTATTTCTCCGTCGCGCATGATCCGACCCAGCTGAACCGCCAGGGCCCCGATGACGGCAGGCAATATCGCTCCGCGATCTTCGTCGCCGATAATGAACAGCAGAAGGTCGCGCGCGACTACATCGCTCAGCTTTCCGGGGCGAAGGCGTTCGCCGCGCCGATCGTCACGACGCTCGAACCGCTAGAGGCGTTCTATCCGGCGGAATCCTATCATCAGGATTATCTCCTCCGCCATCCGGCGCAGCCTTACATCGTCTACAATGATTTGCCGAAGGTCGAAAATCTCAAGCGGCTTTTCCCGTCGCTCTATCGCGAAAGCCCGGCGCTGACCAACTGAACTTGCCGCGATCGGCGGGAAGACCGTCCGTCATGGCCGGTTCAGGCCGCCTTCAGGAAATGGGGGATATCGCGCAAGAATTTGTTGAGGTTCCCGCCTTTATAGAGATAGCCGGGAACGCCGGCAGCTTCGGCCGCGGCGATGTCGCTTTCCTTGTCGCCGATCAAGAAACTGCTCGATTGATCCACGCGCCAATTGTCGAGAAGATCGAGCAGCATGCCGGGCGACGGTTTGCGCATGGGAGAGTCACGTCGATAGGCCGGAATCGTCGCCTCGATGTGATAGGGGCAATAGCGGAAATCGTCGATATGCGCGCCCTGCGCCGCGAGCTCTTCCTGCATATGCGCATGCAGCGCCAAGACGTCCTTCTCTTCATAGAGGCCTTTGGCGACCCCGGCCTGATTGGTGACGACGAAAACGAGATAGCCGCGATCGTTCAACTCGCGAATGGCGCAAATGGCGCCGTCGATCCAGTGAAAGCGCTCGATCGTGCCGACATGAACGAGATCGACATTGAGCACCCCGTCGCGGTCAAAGAAGACCGCCGGCCGGCGCAACAGCGCCGGAATTTCATTCTGGGCGGCGACATAGGATTCCGGAACGCCAATATCGATGAAGTGACCTTCGCAGCTCTCGCCGAAGAGCCGGCCGTCTCGCGCAAGCGTCGGCATGACCTCGGTCTCGAGCGACACGGCGCGTCCCTCGAACGCCGCCATCGCCGCGAACAGCGGCGCCTTCCGGCAGATATAGACGCCGCCGTTGACCAGTCCCCCGCCAGTTTTCTGCGCCTTTTCGAAGAAGCCTGTCACGCGCCCTTGCGCGAGCGTCACGGAGCCGTAGCGCGATATATCGGGCATTTCGCGCAGCGCGAGGATCATCGCAGCGTCCGGTCGATGCGGCGCAAGCGCGGCAAGCGCGCGCAAATTGACGTCGAACCATGAATCGCCGTTCAGGAGAATGAATTCGTCGTCGAGACGCGCGCACGCGTAACGCAACGCGCCCGCAGTTCCCGCAGGGCACGGTTCGACCGCGACGTTGACGGTTGCGCCAAAACGCCTCGCAGCCGACGATGAGCGCGCATAGGACTCGATTTCTTCCGCGAGGTGACCGGCGAGCAGAAGAATGTCGTTGAACCCTTGCCTCGCGGCTTCTTCGACGAGCACGTCGAGAAATGGCGCGCCGGCCACCGGCAGCAGGGGTTTCGGCGTGCGCGCCGTCAGTTCGCCGAGACGGGTTCCCAGCCCGCCGCAGAGTATGACCGCCTGCCGGATCACGCGAAGGCGCTTTGCTGCGTTGTCGCGCCATCTGCGAACATGGCGTTTTCGACGAGCCCGCAGATCAGATGCGCCGCGACGATGTGCGCCTGTTGGATCAATGGAGTCGAATCGGACGGAACATGGAGACAGATGTCGCAGGCCGACGCCAGCTTTCCGCCGCTCCTCCCGGTGAAGCCGATTGTCACAACGCCCATTTCGCGCGCGGCTTGGACCGCCTTCAGAATGTTCGGCGAATTGCCTGAAGTCGTGATCGCGACAAATACGTCGCCCCTGCGGCCGAGGCCGCGAACCTGGCGAGAGAAAACGTCAGCATATCCATAGTCGTTGCCGATCGCCGTCAGCACCGAAGTATCTGTCGTCAAGGCGAGGCCGGCAAGCGGCGCGCGATCGAAATTCAGTCGCGAGACGAATTCGCCCGCAATATGCTGCGCGTCGCCGGCGCTGCCGCCATTGCCTGCAAACAGCGCCTTGCCGCCATTCTGTAACGAATCGACGATTCGCGCCGCGATCGCGACAAGCGTTTCCTTGAAGGCCGCGTCCGCGGCGGTCGCCTGTAAGGTCGCCAAAGATTCTTCGAAATAGGCGTCGATATAGTTTATGTCGTCGCGGTCCACGTCACGCTCCCTGTGTGTGTAAAGGCGACAGCGTCGGCGTCGCCGCCGGCTGCGCGCAATGCGCCAATCAATCGCTGCCTGTCTTCGGGCTTCACGATGAACATCATGAAGCCGCCGCCGCCGGCGCCCGAAATCTTGCCTGCGAGCGCGCCGTTCTGCGCGGCGAGTTCCTGAAATTTCTCAATCATGCCGGTGGAAACGCCGCTCGCCGTCTGCCGCTTCGCGATCCAGGAGCGTTGAAGCACTTCCGCCATCCCGCGCACGTCGCCGTGAACGAAGGCCAGCTTCATCTCATGCGCATCTGTTTTTAACTGATGCATGGCCTCGATGGCCCGGGCGTCCGCCGTGGAGACGCCGCTCGTCTGCTGGACGATAATGTCGTGGGAGCTGCGCGACTGGCCAGTGAAGCAAACGACGATGGAGGATTCGATTTCCTCCATGGCGCCTGGCACGAGCCGCAAAGGATTGACGATGACCCGGTCATCCGAGAGAAATTCTATGAAATTCACGCCCCCGAAAGCGGCCGCATATTGGTCCTGACGTCCGCCGGCGAGGCCGAGATCGATTCTTTCGATTTCCCACGCCAGATGGGCGATTTCGTAGCGGCCAAGCGGAAGCGCATATCGCGCGCGAAAGGCTTCAACGAGAGCCACGACGAGCGCCGAGGACGAGCCGAGCCCCGACCCCGCGGGCGCATCGACGGTCGTTTGAATCGACAGAGGCGGCGCATCGCCGCCCAGGAAATCGCGAACGATGCGGCGGTAAACGCCCTGATGCAGCACAAGCGCCGAATCTTCGGTCATCGCCGCGGCGGCCTCACACGACTCTTCCTTGCCCAGATCAAGCGCCGAAAAGCTTGTCTGCCCGTCATCTCGCGCAGAGATGAACGCATAGGCGTGCCGATCGATCGTGACGTTGAGTAT
>NZ_JBFWNB010000038.1:0-30817 GCF_050251305.1 Methylocystis sp.
CCATCGGCGTTCTCCATGCGGAAGTCGATGATCACTAGCCTTCCTCCGGGCTTCAACGACTCCTGCAGCTTTTTGAAATAATCACCGCGATTGCCGACGTGGTGATAGGCGTCGACGAGCAGGATGACGTCGACCGGCTCGGGCAGATTGGCGTTGTCAGGCGCCGCCTGAACAGGGACGATATTCGCAAGCCCCTCGTGCTTGGCGCGCTCGCCGAGATAGCGCACCATGTCCTTTTCGATGTCCGCCGCGTAGACCTTGCCCTGAGGAACGCGCTTGGCGATGCGGGTGCTGAAATAGCCCGTGCCGGCGCCGATGTCGGCGACCGTCGCATTGGGCGCGAGCTTCATCGCGTCGATCGCCTGATCGGGCTTCTGCCAGGCGTCGCGTTCCGGCTTGTCAAACTGCTTCGCCCATTTCTCGGCGTCTTCGAACCGGTGATGGTAGCCGCCATCGCCCATCTGATGGCCGCCCATGTGATGGCCGCCTTTGGCGCCATGCATGTCGCCATGGTCCATCTTGCCATGATCCATATTCTCATGGTCCATCTTCTGCGCGGGCGCCTCGGCAGGCGCCTGCGCATAGGCCGAGGCGACGCCCAGGAGCAGGGCGACGGCGATGCCGGCGGTTGGTTTGTTCATTCGGATGTCCTCCTGTGGTGATTGTCAGAATTTTATCTTCATTCCCGCGACGATTGCGCGAGGTTGACCTGGAAACACATTGCCTGCAGCCCACTGCAAGGGCGCCGGCGTGATCAAGCCATTGGTCACTGTGTCAGGGATCGGGTACGACGCCGCCATATAAGTGCGGTCGAAGATGTTTCGCACTTCCACATAAGCGCTGAAGGTTTTCGCCCAGCCGTAACCCCAGTCGCTGTTGTAATGCAGGTTGAAGTTCACGACGCCATATCCCGGCGCCCAGATGATATTATAGGCGTCGAGGGCGCTCGCCGATCTGAACACATAGTCGATATAGGCGCCGAGCCCCTTGAGCCGGCCGCGAGGGAAGTCATATCCGCCGCGCAGCGTCAGCGTGTGCGCCGGCACGTTGGGAATGCGCTTTCCCGATCGATCGTAGACATAACCGCCTGTGAGAGAATCCTGGAAGTTCGTGAAGAAGTTGCTGGCGTAGGTGTGCGCGGCATAGAGGCGCCACCCCTCGAACGGCCGCCAGTCGAGCTGAGTCTCGACGCCGCGGTGGATCGAGGCGGGGATGTTCGTGACATAGCTCTGAAGCAGCGGCGCGGGGCCAGTCTGCGCATAATTCTCGTTGCGGTACCAGTCATTGTAGACGGCGACGTTGGCCGTGAAGGTTTCGTTCGGGGTCCATTGCGCGCCGACTTCGGCGCTCATATTGGTCTGAGCCTTGAGATCGTTGTTCGGGCCCGCGCCGGAGGGGGTGTTGGTCAGACTGTCGAACGGCGGCGTGCTGTAGCCAACGGCATAGCGCGTACGGAATTGCCATTCCGGATTGTATCGCCAGGTGAGCGAGGCTTCAGGCGCGGTGTTCCAATAGGCGTTGGAGATCGAAAATATGGTCGGCGGCTGCCAAGCGCCCGCCGTCGTATAGCGGTTGACGCGGTAATCGCCCCAAACATTGTTCCAGTTCGTGCTGAAGCCGACGACGCCGATGAGACTGTCTGTGAAGTTGATCTCCTGGCGCGCGCGTAGAGTCCAATTGCGGCTATGCGCCGCCACTTGGCCGGCCCAAGCGCCTCGCGCGCCGTCATTGTAGTAGTAGGGGATGCGCGCCGACTGCATGTCGGACTGCTTGCTCTCGTTATAGATGAAGCCGAGATAGCTGAGCGTCGGCATTCCGTAGATCGCGCCAATATGGGTCAGATCGACGCGCGCGTCCCAGTTGCCGGTCGAACCCAGGAGGTCGACAGGAGCGCCGAAGGGGCCGGTTGGCGGCGGCTGCGCGCCCGCGAGGATTTCACGGAGATTGAAGGTTCCCTGCACCCGAAGCGTCGTTCCCTGACCGAAGTCATGTTCGTATCTGCCGCCGGCGAGATGTTGCTGCGTATGGCCGTGAATGCCGAGCGACTCATAGCTCTGCGGCCGCACCGCGTTGGGATTCGACAGCGGCTGGTTCGGGATGCCCCAAATGCCGTTTCGCGGCGCTGTGCGCGCCACGCAGAACGGACTGCTGATCAGCGCTCCAACGGGACAGCCATAACCATATTGATAGGGGTTCGTGAAATATTGCAGAAGCGAAAATGGTCCGTTCTGATCCCCGAACGTGTTGTTGAACATATATTTCAGGGTGAAGCGCTGCGCTGCGTTCGGCGCCCATCTCGCGAGCAGATTGAGTGTCTGCGCTTCGCTGTTCTGATGCTGGACATAGCCGCTGTTGCGGTTGTCAGAGCCAAAGATCGAAACATCGAACTCGCCGAACGCCGGATCGACGATGCGCTTTCCGCCTCGAACGAAATTGTTCACATATCCGAAGCTGCCGCCTTCGGAGCCGATCTCGAGGCCGTCGAGTTGTTCTCCGGTGAAGGATTTGAAATCGATTCCGCCAAACAGCGCATAATTGCCCAGAAGCGCCGACGACGCGCCGCGATAGACCTCAACGCCGGCGAAAGCGTGGGGATCGAGAATGGCCGTGCGGGTAAAGCCGTCAGCGATCGTCACCGGAAATCCGTCCGACAGGACGACGATGTCGCGCAGCTGGAAGTTACGGCCGATGGCGCGAGCGTTGGGGTTGTTCCCCGAGCCGCGTATCGAAATGATCGATTCGCCGCCTTGCCCCAAGGGAGTCACCGTGACGCCTGGCGAGAAGCGAAGAAGGTCTCCGAGGTTCGCTTGCGGCGATTGCTCGATGTATCTGACAAAGTTTCTGTCGAAGGTCGTCACGGCCTGGCCTGGCGGCCGATCGAAAACCGACTGGCGAGGAGCGATCGCTCCCTGCGCCGCTTCGCCCGGACTGCGATCTGATTGGCTCGCATGGCCGGCGGACGGCGAGGGGCCGCGGCTGGGAACGGACGTTGACCGCGCCCGCGCGCCGCCGACATCGATGGTGGGCAGCGCCTGCTGAGCGAGAGCGTGCGAAGAACTAAAGGCGATTGCCGCGAGGCAAACGCCGCGCATGAGAGTTGGGCGGAACATGATTTTCTCCTGGCGCGGCGATGAGCTGCGCATGCTGACGATGTTCGCGCGCCTTCGAGCGCGCAGGTCGTTCAGGAGAGGGTCGGCGGCGCGCGTGACGCCCAACTGGTCGCCCAACCGCAGGGCGGCTGCGAATTCTCGTCCGCCGGAAAATAGGCGAAGAACTCTTCAACGCGCGGAGACAGATCCGCGACGACCCGCGCGAATGCGACGAGAAACGGAAAAAAGGATTTGCTTGCCGCGCTGTGATTGCACGCGAGGCAGCAATCCAAAGCGTGATTCTTGTGATTTCCCGGATGCTCTCCGGATTCCTTATTGCAGTCCGCCAACGAGACAGCCGCTTCCGCGTCGCCCATTTTTTCGCCGCCGACGCTTGAGACCGTCTGGAGCGCAAGCAGGCAGGCGATCGTCATGAAGACGATCGCGCGCATTGCTCGCCAAGCTTGTATTGATGGGACAAGCGTCATGCCGGCTAGGTAAAGAGCCGACGACAAAAGCGTCAACACGCCTTGCGAAAGCCTAGATACGAATTCCGAAATTCAGTATGAAAACTTGCGCCTGTTGTATGAATGACACATCAATGGGACGGAAGGCGCGTATGACCTGCGCGCGTCAACGCTGCCGTTCCGAAGGCAGCACGCCGAACATCTGCCGATAGTACCGGGCAAATCGGGAGGGAGACGAAAATCCCAGTTGGGCCGACAAGCCGGCGATGTTGATCGGCCCGTCAGCCCGGGCAAGCCATTTGTGCGCGATATGCAGTCGTTCCCGCCGTTGCCACTCCATCGGCGTGCAGCCGAAGCGCCGATTGAACGCATATTGAAGCGCTCTCCCCGACAACCCCGAAATCTTCTCCATTTCCGTCATTGTGAGCGGGCGCTCCAGACGGGTTCTCACCGCTTCGCAGAGCGCTTCTATAGCCGATGACGACCGGCCGCTCGGCGACATGTTCTCGTCCAGGAAATCGCCTGGCCAGGTCATCAAAGCGATCTGCCGATAGAATAGATCGTCAACGCCCAGATTTGCGAGAATGGCCGGATTGCCGAAATGCGAGTCGATCAAGCCAAAGACCGATCGCAGCGACGTGGCGAGATTTATGCCGCCGATCCTGGAGTCGATTGAACGAGCCGGCGCATCGTCCAATCGGGGCGCGCGCAACCCATTCTCGCCAGACATCGCACGGGCCGTCTCGTTCAGCCGCGCCGAATCGAGCCGCGCCACAAAGACCGACCGCGTGTCCGACTCGCCGTAGCGAACGCCGCGCTCATAAAGCAGCAGAGCCTTCTGATTGGGCGTGACGTGATATTTTTTTCCTTCGATTTCCGTATTACAGACCCCGTGAAGCGTCATTATAAAGAAAAGGCCGTCTGTGGGCGTCATCTCACATTTGACGGGACCCGAAGAATTCGCGTGGAGCGCGAGTCCGTTTATAGTCAAATTTGCGATTTTGCTTTTGAAGTCAGCCGACTTTGCTTCATATCTCTTTAGCGAAGACAGCGTCGCGACCGACTGTTCCGTGGCGTCTTTCGGGCTGATGGCATGCGCCGCGCCGACCTCGCCGAATGCGAGAGGCGGAAGTTTCTGTTTCGCCATTGATGACCGGAACGCTAGGTTTGCTTGGCCCGACTTGTTCGGCGCTCAGCTCCTCGACGGAAATTAACTATATTTCCCGGGCTCGGGATAATCAATTCGCTGCTGCGCCGCAAATGATAGGCGGCTCGGGGGGGGGGCGCCTGGCCAATCGCCTGGGCTTCAGGAGCGACGCCCGCTGCGTCGTCCGGCGCCTTTTGTCGACGACGTTTTGCAACAGTTTGACTTCATGTGTGAGTTCGTCGTCTCGCCGCCGGCAGGCGGGGTGTCCTGACAGTTAAGGGAAGGCGCCCGGCGTGCGCGTTGGGGGCCAAACGTCCGATTGGACTTTCTCTATGTTTAATGTCTAGTTCACGAGCGGGCTGGGTTTCCAAGACGATGGCGGGGCTTTCCAAACACTAAGAGCGCCAGCGTGCCGGGACGTCCGGCCGGCGAGAGCCGCGCCATGATCGATGACGCGGCCCTCCACAAATGGTTTCGGAGGAATCTGATGAGAAAGCTGATATTCGCGCTCGTCGCGGCGGGCGCAATCGCGCCTTCGCTGTCCAATGCTCAGGTTAAAATTGACATGACGCGCATCACCTGCGGCGAAATGCTGGCGATGCCGGCCGGCGACCAGGCCGATTTCGCAGCCTTCATGGCCGGATGGTTCGCGCAGAAAAGCGGCCGCACCTTTATCGACCTGAGCAAATTTCTGAAAAACTCCGCCAGCGTAAAGGACTGGTGCGCTTCCAACCCGAATGAATCCGTGATGGCCGGTCTGCAACGCGCCTTTGACCAAAAATGATGACAAGGGGGAAGCACATGATTCGCAAACTTATCGTCGCTGGCGCGCTTGCCGCGAGCGCATTCGCCGTTCCGGCCAATGCGCAGGTCATGATTGAAATGTCGGAAATCACCTGCAAGCAGTTCGGCGAATATGACGCCGACTCTCAGGACTTCGTCGCCAATTGGATGAGGGGCTATTTCAGCGCCAAGAACAACATGACCGTGATCGATTCACGCAATGTGAAGCGTAACACCGACAAAGTCCTGCACTATTGCAAGAAGAAGCCAAAGGCGTTCCTGATGGAGGCGATCCAGAAAAGCGTCCACTGACCGGACGGAAGCGCGCGGCCGCAACGGCCGTGCGCTTTTTTTTGGGCTACGCGCCAACTCCAGCCGACATCGACGCGGCGCGCCGGCGGCCGGAACAGCGCGTCCAATGGCGCGTTTAGGTTTGAATGGCCGCCTGGCGGCAGGCGGCGTCGCGCATCTGTGAACGAATATGTGGGAATGGGCGTTAGGCTGGATTGCGCCGGCCGCCACAATGATCGCCGCCATGATGACGGCGGCCAACGCCGGCGCCCGCGTCACGGGCTGGGGATTCGCCGTCTTTTCGGTCGGCTCGGTCGCCTGGAGCGTTTCCGCCTATTACGGCCACCAGCGCAATCTGTTGCTTACCAATCTTTTCCTCACAATCGTGAATCTCATTGGCGTCTGGCGGTGGTTGGGCCGAGAGGCCACGCATGAAGACGGAAGCATGACGGCCGTGCGCCAAAGCCGCGCCAGCAGCGCGCCAACGCTATTTTCGGCCTCGGCGGCGATCGGCGCAGACGTCGTCGACGCTCGCGGCGAAAAGCTCGGCGCCGTCGTCGATCTCATGCTGCAACGAGATCAACGCAGCCTCGCCTATGTGGTGATCGCGCAACAAGAACTCGGCGGAATGGCTGAAACGCTTCGCGCGCTCGATCCGAGGCGCATCGAATTCGGAGAAAATCACGCGCGCAGCGACATCACCGAGAAAGAATTGGACGCTCTGCCGCCGCTCAAGGCGGACGCGTGGCCAAGCGCTCTGCCCCAGCGGCGGACAGACGATCGACGCTGAATGGTCGCGAAGAGCGGCCCGCGCGTCCGGCGCGCGCGCCGCCGCGTGAGCTAGTCCCGCGGATAGTTTCCGCCCGCCTTCCACATCGCGCCTAAAAGGAAACCCGCCGCAACCGCCATGAGCACAGTTGTGGTCGGCTGCGTCCGCGCCGACTTCTCGATCGCCTGCCGGAAATTGCCGATCACGTCCCCCGTTCGGTCCGCGACTTCGGCGCCTTTCTCCTGCGCCGTTGATATCGCCGATCCGGCCTGTTCCATCGTCTGGTTGATGCGCTGCCCGACGCGGTCGGCCGCCGACAGAGCCTTGTCGCCTAAAATCGCGGCAGCTTCGCTGACCGGACGGTCCGACTGCCGGATACGCTCCATTTCCCGCGTCGCCATTCCTGCCTCCATTCTCGAAAATCGCTTCGTGTCTCGCCTTAACCCCCTGTCGCCATCGTTGTTCCAATCGCCAAGCCTGAGTATTGCCGTTCGATCTGTGCGTAGGACCGCGCGTCGCCTTCGCCGGCCGATCGTCCAGAGCGCCGCTGCGCCTTGATTTCGGCGGGAGCGCGCCTTACTTCCGGAAATTGCTTGCCCTTAGCTGGCGGTCGTCGCAGGCGGCGGACCGGCTTGGAAATCTTGGCGATGGCGAACACGGCGATGTGGCGGACGGACGACGTCGAAGACGCGGCGATTGACGCTTTAGACCCCTCTACACAAGCTCGGCGGAATTGGGGGACTGAGACGCTTTACCCCGAGGCGGTAAGGCGCGGCGAAGGAGTCGCGGCTTCGACCGGCGGACTTGTCGTTGAAACCGGCGCTCATACGGGCCGCTCGCCGAACGACAAGTTCATCGTTCGCGATTCGCTGACCGATTCGACGATCTGGTGGGACAACAATCTTTCGATGCGGCCCGAGCATTTCGTTCGGCTCCATCACGACATGATGGCGCATGCGCGCGGCGCGAATCTCTTTTCCCAGGATCTCTATGCGTGCGCGGCGCCGACGCATCGGCTCAATGTTCGCGTTCACACCGAATATGCGTGGCACTCGCTCTTTGCGCGGCACCTGTTCACCCCCGCCGAAGGCGTATCGCCTTCCGGCTTTCAGCCGCAACTGACGGTTCTCGATCTGCCGTCCTTCCGGGCTGATCCCTCGCGCCACGGCTGTCGCTCCAGCACGGTCATTGCGATTGATTTTTCGAGCGGCGTCGTGCTGATCGGCGGCACCCAATATGCGGGGGAGATCAAGAAGGCGATCTTCACCTATCTCAACTATGTTCTGCCTGCGAAGGGCGTGTTGCCGATGCATTGCGCCGTCAACGACGGCGAAGGCGGTTCGGCCGTGTTCTTTGGGCTCTCGGGAACGGGCAAAACGACTCTTTCCGCCGATCCGGCGCGAAACCTGATCGGCGACGACGAGCACGGATGGGACGAGAACGGCCTCTTCAACTTTGAAGGAGGCTGTTACGCCAAGGCGATCCGGCTCTCGCAACAGTCCGAGCCGGACATCTTCGCCGCATCTCATCGTCGCGGCGCGATTCTCGAGAATGTGTCTTACGATCCTGATGCAGGCCGGTTCGACTTCGATGACGACTCCAGAACCGAGAACACCCGGATCGCCTATCCGCTCGATTTCATTCCCAACGCCTCGGCGACCCGCCGGGCGGGTCATCCCCGAAACGTCGTGATGCTGACCTGCGACGCCTTCGGCGTGCTGCCGCCCATCGCCCGACTCACGCCGGCGCAGGCGATGTATCATTTCCTCTCGGGATACACGGCGAAGGTCGCCGGCACCGAGCGCGGCGTCGAAGAACCACAGGCGACGTTTTCCGCCTGCTTCGGCGCGCCCTTCATGCCCCGGCGGCCGACCGAATACGCCAACCTCCTGCGCGACTTCATTTGTTCGAGCGCAGCGGATTGCTGGCTGGTGAACACCGGCTGGTCCGGCGGACCCTATGGGGTCGGACGCCGCATGCCGATCGCGGCGACGCGCGCCTTGCTTCAAGGCGCTCTCGACGGATCTCTTGCGCAAGGCGATTTTCGGACGGACCGAACATTCGGTCTGTCCGTGCCGGCGTCCGCGCCCGGCGTCGACTCAATGATGCTTGATCCCGTTCAGACATGGTCGTCATCCGAAGAGTTTGACAGGATGGCGACGAGGCTGATCGGAATGTTCGAAGAGAACTTTCGCCGGATGGCGCCTCTCGTCGATCGGCAGGGTCTCGACGCGCATCCTGGCCGCGTCCGTTAACGCAGGCGCATTCCAGCCGCTGATCGTCCCGGAGCGGAAGCTTGAAACTTCGCTGATTCGAGAAATATAGGCTCTATCACCGTGCGCCTTCGGAGGATGCGCATGCGCCATTGGACGCCGACTTTCGATTTCGATCTCGGAGAAGTCGCCGATCGCGTGCGCAGCGCGACCGAAGCCTTCGCGACGGCGGAGATCGCGCCGCTGGCGAAGCAGATCGATGCGCAAAACGCCTTTCCTCCCGATCTTTGGCCCAAGCTCGGCGCGCTCGGCGCGCTCGGGCTGACCGTGCAGGAGCAATATGGCGGCGCGGGAATGGGCTATCTCGAGCATGTGCTCGCGATGGAGGAGATCAGCCGCGCCTCGGCGTCGGTCGGCCTGTCCTATGGCGCTCATTCCAATCTCTGCGTCAATCAGATCCATCGTAATGGCTCGGATGAACAGAAGCGGCGCTATCTGCCGAACCTCGTCGCTGGGCGGCATGTCGGGGCGCTCGCCATGTCCGAGCCTGGAGCCGGGTCCGACGTCACCGACATGAAGCTTCGCGCGGTCAAGCGCGGCGACCGTTACGGTCTGAACGGCAGCAAGATGTGGGTGACGAACGGTCCCGACGCCGATGTGGTGATCGTCTACGCCAAGACGGATCCCGTCGCCGGACCGCATGGCATCACCGCCTTCATCGTCGAACGCGTCTTTCCCGGATTTTCCTCGAGCGCGAAGCTCGACAAGCTCGGCATGCGCGGCTCCAACACATGCGAGCTCGTGTTTGAGAACTGCGAGGTTCCCGAAGAAAACGTGCTCGGTCTCCCCGAGCGGGGCGTCAATGTTCTGATGAGCGGCCTGGATTACGAGCGCGCGGTGCTTGCCGGCGGACCGCTCGGAATCATGCAGGCCTGCATGGACGTCGTTTTGCCCTACGTTCACGAACGCAAGCAGTTTGGTCAGCCGATCGGCGAGTTCGAGCTCATGCAAGGCAAGCTCGCCGACATGTATACGGCGGTCATGGCGACGCGCGCATATGTCTATGCGGTGGCCAAGGCCTGCGATCGCGGCTGCGTCGCGCGCAAGGATGCGGCAAGCGCGATCCTGTTCGCCGCCGAACGCGCGACATGGATGGCGCTGGAGGCCATCCAGTGTCTCGGCGGCAACGGCTATATGAATGACTATCCGACCGGCAGACTCCTGCGCGACGCTAAGCTCTACGAGATTGGCGCTGGGACGAGCGAGATTCGGCGCATGCTGATCGGTCGCGAGCTCTTTCAGGAGACTGCCTGACTTTGGATCGAGACCATGCCCCGTCTGGATAGCCTGGTTAATACAAAAGACGCCGATTACGCGAAGAATTTTCATGGTACGGCCGATCGCGTCGCCGAGCTGAAGCGGATTGCGGCCGATCTTCGTATGGGCGGGGGCGAGCTCGCGCGCGAGCGGCATCTGGCGCGCGGAAAAATGCTGGCGCGGCAGCGCATCGACGCGCTCATCGATCCTCTTTCGCCCTTTCTCGAAGTCGCGCCCTTCGCCGCGCATGGGATGTACGACGGGCGCGTGGCGGCAGCCGGAGTCGTCGCAGGCGTAGGACGGGTGCGCGGCCGCGAATGCATGATCGTGGCCAATGACGCGACCGTCAAAGGCGGCGTCTATTTCCCTTTGACCGTGAAGAAGCACCTTCGCGCGCAGGAAATCGCGGCGCAAAACAAACTGCCGTGTCTTTATCTTGTCGATTCCGGCGGCGCCAATCTGACGAGTCAGGAGGAGGTGTTTCCCGACCGCGATCATTTCGGCCGCATTTTCTACAATCAGGCGACCATGTCGGCGGGGGGCATTGCGCAGATCGCCGTAGTGATGGGGTCATGCACCGCCGGCGGCGCCTATGTGCCGGCGATGTGCGACGAAACGATCATCGTCCGCAATGAAGGCGCGATATTTCTGGCCGGGCCGCCTCTCGTCAAAGCCGCGACCGGCGAGGTCGTGAGCGCGGAGGAGCTCGGCGGCGCCGAGGTGCACTGTCGCCGATCCGGCGTGGCCGACCACTGCGCCGAGAATGACGCGCACGCCTTGCAGATCGCGCGGAACATTGTCGGCAATCTCGGACCTGCGCCTGAAATCGCGGTTCCGGTGAAACGGCCCGCTGAGCCTTTTTACGATCCCACCGAGATCTACGGAATCCTGCCGCAGGATTCGCGAAAGCAATTCGACATCAGGGAGGTGATCGCACGTCTCGTGGACGCAAGCGAATTCGATGAATTCCGAGAGCTCTACGGCGTGACGCTCGTCACGGGGTTCGCTCACATCCATGGCTATCCCGTCGGAATCGTCGCCAACAATGGCGTGCTGTTCCCCGAGAGCGCGCAGAAGGGCGCGCATTTCATCGAGCTTTGCGCGCGACGCAAGACGCCGCTTCTGTTCTTGCACAATACGACCGGCTTCATTGTCGGCGCGAAATATGAAAGCGCAGGAGTCGCCAAGGAAGGCGCGAAGATGGTGACGGCGGTCGCGACCGCCGCGGTGCCGAAGCTCTCGATCATCGTGGGCGGCAGTTTCGGCGCCGGAAATTACGCGATGTGCGGAAGAGCCTACGGGCCGCGTTTCCTGTGGATGTGGCCTGGCGCGCGCATCGGCGTCATGGGCGGCGAGCAGGCCGCAAGCGTGCTGACGCGCGTCAAACGTGAAGCCATGGAGAAGCAGCGGCAGTCCTTTTCGGAGGCCGAGGAAGAAGAATTCGGGCGGCCCATTCGTGAACAATATGAGCGCCAAAGCCTGCCGCTCTATTCCAGCGCGCGACTTTGGGACGACGGCGTCATCGATCCGCTCGATACGAGACGAATTGTCGCTTTGGCGCTATCTTTCGCGTTGAGGGCGCCGATTGAAGAAACGCGCTTCGGCCTCTTTCGAATGTGAGCGATCTTTTATGATGGTGCTGCTGCAATCGATCGACGCGAAGGGCGTCGCGACCTTGACGCTGAACCGTCCGGACAAGCGCAATGCGCTCGACGCGGAACTCATTGGCCTTTTGAAGGAAGCGCTTGAAGCTTTGGATGCGCGCGCCGACGTTCGCCTCATCACGATCGAGGGCGCCGGAGACTATTTTTGCGCCGGCGGCGATATCGGTTCGATGCTCGAGGCCGCGCAGCATTCGAGGGGCGCAAATGAGCAGGACGCTTTGGCGCTGGCGCGGATGCTCCACGCTCTCGACACGGTTTCGAAACCGACGATCGCCTTGGCGAAGGGCGTGGTCGTCGGCGGCGGCGTCGGCCTTCTGGCATGCTGCGATATCGTCATCGCCGCCGAGGACTCGTCGTTCGCGCTCAGCGAGGTGCGGCTCGGTCTGCTTCCGGCGATCGTCGCGCCCTTTCTCCTTCGCGCGATCGGTCCACGGCGTCTCCGCAGATACGCTTTGACCGCCGAGCGATTTTCGGCCGCCGAGGCGCAGAGGGTTGGTCTCGTGCACCGCGTCGCGCCGAAGCTCGAAATCGGTCTGGCGCATGCGGCCATCGTTGCTGAATTGCTGCGCGGCGCGCCGGGGGCGCAGGCGGACGCAAAAGCCTTCTTCGCTGAATGCTACGGCCACGGCGTCGACGCGGAGCTCCTGCGGGAGGCGGCGCATCGACTCGCCGCGCGGCGATCGAGCGCCGAGGCGCAGGAAGGGCTTCGCGCCTTCCTCGAAAAACGGGCGGCAGCTTGGATGGCGGCCGATTGAGATGATGCGCAAGCTCCTCATCGCGAACCGCGGCGAGATCGCTTGCCGGATCATGCGAACAGCAAAACAGCTTGGCGTCGCGACGGTCGCCGTCTATTCCGACGCCGACGCGCATGCGCTTCATGTCGAACGCGCCGACGAAGCCTATCGGCTCGGGCCGGCGCCTGCGCGCGATAGTTATCTGTCGATCGAGAAGATCATTGACGTCGCACGGCGCTCCGGGGCGGACGCCATACATCCAGGCTATGGATTTCTTTCGGAGAACGCAGACTTCGCCGAGGCCTGCGCGGCCAATGGACTGATCTTCGTTGGTCCGCCGCCGCACGCCATGCGGCTCCTTGGCTCAAAGAGCGAAGCCAAGGCGGCGATGGTCGGAGCAGGGGTGCCCGTGGCGCCCGGTTCGTCTGGCGGCGACGACGCGGAACTGGTTGAAGCCGCGCGCGCGATCGGCTTTCCATTGCTCGTGAAGGCGTCGGCCGGCGGCGGCGGCAGAGGCATGCGCATCGTGCGCGCGCCCGAAGAACTGTTGTCGGCGATCGAAAGCGCCCGGCGCGAAGCGCGCGCCGCCTTTGGCGACGACGCCCTTTTCATCGAGAAATATTTCTCCGGCTACAAGCACGTCGAAGTTCAGATTTTTGCCGACTCTCACGGCGGCGTCATTTCCTTTTTCGAGCGCGACTGTTCCCTTCAGCGCCGCCACCAAAAGATCATTGAAGAAACGCCGGCGCCCGGGCTGGCGTCGCCGTTGCGCGAGCAGATGAGCGATGCGGCGGTGCGCGCCGCGCGGGCGGCGGAATATGTCGGCGCGGGCACGATCGAATTTCTGGTCGGCGACGATCATTTCTATTTCCTTGAGATGAACACAAGGCTGCAGGTCGAACATCCCGTCACGGAGATGGTTTCGAATCAGGATCTCGTCGAATGGCAGTTGCGCGTCGCCTGTGGCTCGCCGCTGCCTTTGACGCAGAATGATCTGAAGATGCGCGGTTGCGCGATCGAGGCGCGGATTTGCGCGGAAGATCCCGGGCGCGGCTTCATGCCGTCGGTCGGAAAGATCGTCCACTTTCGTGCGCCGCAGGAAACGCCTTTCTTGCGCGTCGACTCAGGCGTTCGCGTCGGCGATAGCGTGACGCCCTATTACGACTCGCTCCTGGCGAAACTGATCGTGTCCGGCGAAAGCCGCGAGCAGGCGCTGCGTCGGCTGCAGGCGGCGCTGGATGACGTCGAGATCGTCGGCGTCGCCACAAATCTCGACCTGCTGCGCGCGATTTCAAAGAGCGACCGGATGGCGCGGGGCGATTACGACACCGAATTCGTCGCGGGCAATATCGACATGTTGACGCGCGACGCGCCTCCCTGCGCCGATTTGGATCGCGTGCTGCTTGCGGCGGCAAGCGTAGTCGTCCTGGCCGATGCCCACCGCATGGCGCTCGAGGCGAGCAAAGCCGTTGGCGACGAATGGTCGCCCTGGGCCGCAACGGACGCCTGGCGTCTGTATGACCGTGCAGGCTGCGAATTTGAGGTGACGCAGGCGGGTCGCATGCTGGCGGCGGAAATCCTGCGGCCGCAGGACGGCGGCTTTTCGCTGAACATCGGCGACTCCGCGATGTCGGTCGACGTTCAACGAGTCGGCGATCGCCAATTGCTTGTGGACGGGATCAAATATGAGGCCTCGATCGTCACTCTCGATGACGGCGTGGTCGTCATACTGGGCGGCAAAAACTATGTCCTCCATTGGGCGCGCGCGGGAACGTCATCGCAGGGCGAAGGACCAACGAATGAGAGCGTGCTGGCTCCAATGCCTGGAACGATCACGCGCGTCTGCGTCGCGCCGGGAGACGCCGTGCGCAAAGGCGACGCCCTTCTGGTGCTGGAGGCGATGAAAATGGAGATCGCCATGGCCGCGCCGCATGACGGCGTCGTCAAGAGCGTCGCCTGCGCGGCGGGCGACATGGCGAAGGAAGGCGTTGAACTTGTCAACATCGTGCGAACGGACACCGCATGAGCGTTCCGCAACGCGTCAGCATTGTCGAGGTCGGGCCGCGCGACGGCCTGCAGAACGAGCAGCGGACGCTGTCGCCGCAGATTCGCGCCGAACTCATCGACCGCCTCGCGGCCGCCGGCCTGACGCGCATCGAAGCCGGCAGTTTCGTCTCGTCTGCGGTCGTGCCGCAGATGGCGCATACGGATGAGGTTCTTGCGCTGGCGTCAAATCCGAATCTGCGGCTGAGCGCGCTGGTTCCCAATCTGCGCGGAGTCTCCGCCGCTCTCGCCGCTGGAGCCAAGGAGATCGCCGTATTCGCCGCCGCGTCCGAGACGTTCTCGAAACGCAACATCAACTGCTCGATCGAGGAAAGTTTGACGCGATACGCCGAGGTCGTCGCAGAGGCGCGGCGTCACGGCGTCATAACGCGCGGCTATGTCTCCTGCGTTCTGGGCTGTCCGTACGAAGGCGACGTCGACAGCGGCCGGGTCGCGTCGGTCGCCGGCGCGCTCCTCGAGATGGGTTGCTTTGAGGTTTCGCTGGGCGACACCATTGGCGTCGGCGCGCCGCTCCCCGCGCGGCGCATGGTCGAACGCGTGGCGCGCGTCGTTCCGCTCGAGAAACTCGCCGCGCACTTTCATGACACCTATGGACAGGCGCTCGCAAATATCTTCGCTTGTCTCGAAGTGGGCGTTTCGACTGTCGACAGTTCGGTCGCCGGGCTTGGCGGATGTCCTTTTGCGCCGGGCGCCGCCGGGAATGTCGCCACCGAGGACGTCGTCTATATGCTTGACCGAATGGATGTCGAAACCGGCGTGTCGCTCGACCGTCTCTTGGAGGCCGGGGCTTTCGTCTGCCGACAGCTCAATCGCGCGCCGGCGAGCCGAGTGGCGCTGGCCCATGCCGCGAGGCGCGGCGGCTGCGATGCGCCGCTGCGGCGCTGACTTGCCAAAGAGCTTCGCCGCGACACATTAACGACAGCAATCGCGGTGAATTATGGCATGTCGTCCTATTCTGAATTGAGCGCTGAACAGGAAGCCATTCGTGAGATGGCGCGGGACTTTGGCCGCGATCGCCTGGCGCCCTTTGCGCTGGACTGGGACCGCGAGCATGTCTTTCCCGTGGAAACGCTGCGCGACGCCGCGCAGCTGGGCATGGCCGCGATCAACGTGCGGGAAGCTTCCGGCGGCGCGGGACTGACGCGGTTTGACGGCGTGCTGATCTTCGAGGCGCTTGCGATTGGCTGTCCGACGATCGCCGCCTATCTTTCGATTCACAACATGTGCGCGGCGCTGATCGACCGATTTGGAAGCGAGCGCCAGATCGATCGATGGCTGCCGAAGCTGACGACGATGGACGTCTTATCGAGCTACTGCCTGACGGAGCCCGGCAGCGGCTCAGACGCCGCAGCGCTGCGCACGCAGGCAAGGCGTAGCGGCGACGATTACGTGCTGAATGGTGCAAAGCAGTTCATCTCGGGCGCCGGCGCAGGCGGCGCCGACCATCTCTATATCGTCATGGCGCGCACGGGCGAAGCGGGGCCGCAGGGCATATCGGCGTTCGTCGTCGAGGGCGGCGCGCCGGGTTTGAGTTTCGGCGCGCTCGAGCGAAAGATGGGATGGAACGCGCAGCCGACGCGGGCCGTCATCTTCGATGACTGCCATGTGCCGGCGGAAAATCTTATTGGACGCGAGGGCGATGGATTCAAGATCGCCATGACGGCGCTCGACGGCGGTCGCCTGAATGTCGCCGCCTGTTCGCTCGGCGGCGGTCAGTCGGCCTTCGATCATGCGCTGCGCTACATGAATAGCCGGAAGGCGTTCGGACGCGCGCTCGACGAATTCCAGGCGCTGCAGTTCCGCCTGGCGGACATGGCCACGCAGCTTGAAGTCTCCCGCACGTTCCTTTGGCGCGCCGCGGCGGCGCTTGACGCCAAGGCGCCCGGCGCGACGACGCTGTGCGCGATGGCGAAGCGCGTCGTGACCGACGCCGGATTCTCTGTCGCCAATGAGGCGCTGCAGTTGCACGGCGGCTATGGATATCTGAGCGAGTATGGAGTCGAAAAGATCGTTCGCGACCTGCGCGTTCATCAAATTCTCGAAGGAACCAATGAAATTATGCGCGTCATCATTGCGCGCGCGCTGTTGACGTAGTCCGATGGATCTCATCGCTTCGCGGGAAGGACGTCTCGGGCGCGTCATCCTCAACAGGCCACAGGCGCTCAACACGCTGACGCTGACGATGGTGCGGGAGTTTCGCCGCGCGCTCGACGCATTCGGGAGCGACGAGAGCATTTGCGCCGTGCTCGTGACCGGCGCCGGCGACCGTGGTCTCTGCGCCGGCGGCGACGTGAGGATACTGTATGAGCTGGAAGCGTCGCAGAAGCGGCGTTTCGCGGACTTCTGGCGGGAGGAATATGAGCTCAACGCGCGCATCGCCTCCTTTCCCAAACCCTATGTCGTCATCATGGATGGCATCGTCATGGGCGGCGGCGTGGGGATTTCCGCGCATGGCAACCGCAGGATCGTCACGGAGCGAAGCCGCATCGCCATGCCCGAAGTCGGCATCGGATTTTTTCCTGATGTCGGCGCGACCTGGCTTCTGTCGCGCGCGCGCGAGATCGGCGCCTATCTGGCGCTTTCCGCGACGTCGGCGGCCGCCGCCGACGCGATAGAGGCCGGCCTTGCGGATGTTCTGATTCACGCGGAGGACGTTAAGCCGCTCATCGGCAGTCTCGCGACGATCGCAACCGCCGAAGATGTCGATGCGGGGTTGCGGCGTTTCGCGCGTCCGCCAGGCAGCGGCCGGCTCGCGCTGCACAGGCGATTGCTGTCGGAAACGACCGCGCATGAGAAGGTCGAGGATATCCTTGCGGCTTTCGAGCGCGAAGGATCAGAATTCTCCACGCTCGCCGCCAAGGAAATCGGCGCCAAGTCGCCGACGGCTCTGAAGGTTACGCGCGCCTTGCTGCTGCGCGCCGCGGCCGCTCCCGATCTCGAGACCTGTCTCACGAATGAATTCAGGGCGGCGTGCCGCATGCTGGACACGCATGATCTCTATGAAGGCGTTCGCGCCGCGATCATCGACAAGGATCGGCGCCCGAAATGGTCGCCGGACAGGCTCGACGCGGTGAGCGACGAAAGCGTCCAAAGCATTCTCGCCGGCGATGACGCGCCGCGTCCGATATTTAAAAGCTGGGATTCCTCGCCATATTCCCGTTGGGGAAACTAACAATCGGCCGACGAGGAGGTGTCATGAGCGCTACCGCACCGGTCGCCATCGTCGGCGCCGCGCGCACGCCGATCGGCGGATTTCTTGGCGAGTTGAAAGACATCGCCGCGCCGCAGCTTGGCGCGCGCGCCATTGAGGCCGCCGTGAACCGCGCCGGGCTTGCGCCGAACGACGTCGATGAAGTCGTCATGGGTTGTGTCCTGTCCGCGGGCCTCGGTCAGGCGCCGGCGCGGCAGGCGGCGCTCGGCGCCGGCTTGCCGGAGGCGACGGGAGCGGCCACCGTCAACAAAATGTGCGGCTCCGGAATGAAGGCGGTGATGCTCGCGAGCGACCAGCTCGCGGCGGCGGGCGCGCGCGTCGTGGTCGCGGGCGGCATGGAGAGCATGAGCAATGCGCCTTATCTGCTCGACCGCGCCCGAACGGGATATCGGATGGGGCATCGCAAGGCGCTCGACCACATGTTTCTCGACGGGCTCGAGGACGCGTATGAAAAGGGCCGGCTGATGGGCTCTTTCGCTGAGGATTGCGCGACCGAATATCAATTCACGCGCGAGATGCAGGATCGCTATGCGGCGACTTCGCTGGCGCGCGCGCAACGCGCCATGCGCGACCAGTCCTTTGCTCAGGAGATCGCGGCGATAACGCTCGGCAAAGGCGCCAATGCGCGAACCATCGCCGCCGACGAACTTCCCCAAAAAGCCAAGGCGGAGGATATTTCGCGCCTCAAGCCGGCGTTCAGGGAAGACGGAACGATCACCGCGGCCAACGCCAGCGCCATCTCGGATGGCGCGGCGGCGCTCGCTCTCATGCGCGCCGACGAGGCCGAGCGCGACGGCGCAAGGCCGCTGGCGATCATCCGCGGCTACGTCACTGTCGCGGGCGCGCCGAGCCGGTTTTCCGTCATGCCGGTCGAAGCGATCCGGAAGCTCCTGACGAAAGTCGGTTGGACGACAGGCGACGTGGATCTGTTCGAGATCAATGAAGCGTTCGCCGTCGTCGTCATGGCGGCCATGCGCGAACTCGATTTGCCGCATGACAAGGTCAATATCCGCGGCGGCGCCTGCGCGCTCGGCCATCCGATCGGCGCGTCGGGCGCGCGGATCATCGTCACGCTTCTTGCCGCAATGGAGGCGCAGGATTTGAAAAGGGGCGTCGCGACGCTCTGCATCGGCGGCGGCGAGGCGACCGCGATCGCGATCGAGCGGGTCTAGCGCCAGCGCCTCAGTTGCATGATCTTGCGCAGCCGGTCGGTTGATAGGTTCATCGCGGCGTCGACAGCGGACATGTTCAGCGCGCGCGATCGCTCCAGCGTGAGCCGCGTATTGCGACCGATTTTTTCCTCTATCGCCGCGAAGGCCGCTCGCTCGCCGCCGCCGGCATATTCGATGCTCGCGCAGATCACGCCGCCGGCGTTGGCGATGAAATCGGGCACGCTGACGATTCCGCGTTCGAACATCAGGCGTTCCGCCGCGGCGGTGGCCGGAATATTCGCGCCCTGCACCACCAATTTGCAATTGAGCGTCCCGACATTGTCAGCGCGCAGCACGTCAGGACGCGCCGCCGGAATGAAGATGTCGCAGGGCAGGGCGATAAGCGCCTCAGGATCGATGGCGCGCGCGCCCTTAAGATCGCGCACGCTTTTGCCATCACGCTTCAACGCGGCGAGCGCCTCGATATCGAGGCCATCCCCATCCGCCACCGCGCCGCGACTGTCGGAGACGCCGACCATGCGCGCGCCTTTCCCGGCGAGAAACCGCGCCGCATGTATGCCAACGGCGCCGAACCCCTGCACGACGATGCGCGCGCCGCTGAGCGAAAGATCGGCGAAAGGCGCCGCCGCGCTGGCGGCGATCATGACGCCGAAACCGGTGGCGCCAATTTCGTCGAGAGGAATCCCGCCGATCTCGGCCGGAAGGCCGACGGCGCGGCCGATTTCGTCATGGACCCAGGCCATCGCCGTCTCGTCGGTGCCCATGTCGGGTCCCGGAATATAGTCGACGAGCTGCTCGATCGATTTGGCGAACACGCGAATCAGCCGTTCCTTGTCGGTCGGCGCCATGTCGGGATCGCCGAAGATCACCGATTTCGCGCCGCCATGCGGCAGTCCGCAGGCGGCGTTCTTCAATGTCATCGCCCGGGCGAGTCGGACACACTCCGTGAGGCTGACGTCGGGCGCCATGCGCGCGCCGCCGATGGCGGGACCTGCCGCGACATTGTCGATGACGACGACGGCGCGCAGTTCGACCGAAGGCGACCAGATGTGAACGATCTTCGCGGGACCGAATTCGTCTCGAAATGAGAAGGGATCAACGTCCGATTTGGCGGGCATGATCGGTAAATTGGACGACCGACGATACAGTCAAGTCCGGACGCGAAACCCCTTTTCTTGCGCTGCAGCGCCCCCCACATGTCAAAAAAGTTGTCGCGGAGCCGTGACGTCCCGCAGCGCCGCGCTACTTCGCTCATCAGGAGCGGGGCGATGGGAAGCATCGAAATGGGTTTCGATCTCCATGTGGATTTCGTCCAGCTGTTGTCGCTGAGCGGGGAGATGAGCAAGGCGGCCAGCACATCGGCGAAGGACATTGAGCGGCTGACCCAATTCTACCGCGCGATGACGCGAACCAGGATTTTCGACAACAAAGCGATCAGCCTTCAGCGCACGGGTCAACTCGGCACATTCGCTTCGGCGCTCGGACAGGAGGCGATCGGCGTTGGCGCGGCGGCGGCGATGGAAGAACGCGACGTTCTGACGCCGTCCTATCGAGACCATGCCGCGCAATTCTATCGCGGCATGTCGATGTCGGAATGTCTGCTCTACTGGGGCGGCGATGAGCGCGGCAGCGATTTCAAGCATGCGCGCGGCGACTTTCCCAATTGCGTCCCGGTCGCCACTCAGGTTCCTCAGGCGGTCGGCGCGGCCTATGCGTTGATGATCAAAAAGGAGGCGCGCGTCGTCGTCACCTTCATTGGCGACGGCGGCACCTCGAATGGCGCGTTCTACGAAGCTTTGAACATGGCGGGCGTTTGGAAAACGCCGGTCGTCATCATCATCAACAATAACGGCTGGGCGATCTCGACGCCGCGCGAACTCGAAAGCGCGGCGGAGACGCTCGCGCAGAAAGGCGTCGCCGCCGGCGTCGAAGGCCGTCAGGTTGACGGCAATGACGTCATTGCGGTCTATGAAGTCGTGCGCCGGGCGATCGAAAAAGCGAGATCGGGCGGCGGACCGACGCTGATCGAAGCGCTGACCTACCGTCTCGGCGACCATACCACCGCCGACGACGCGTCGCGCTATCGTGATCCGGAAATCGTGCGGGAGCAATGGACGCGCGAGCCCATTGCTCGGCTCCGCACCTATCTCGTCAGCGAAGGCGCATGGTCGAAAGAGCAGGAGGCGGCGCTTCACAAGGAATGTGCGGAAGAGGTCGACAGGGAAGTCGCGGCCTATCTGAACGCCTCGCCGCTGAGCCCGGACGCGATGTTCGAGCATCTTTACGCCAAGCTCCCCGAGTCGATGCAATGGCAACGCGAAGAGGCGCGCCGTTTCGCTCAACCCCGGGGGAACGGCCATGGCTGAAATTACGCTTGTCGAAGCGATCAATCTCGCGCTCGCGCGGGCGATGAGCGAAGACAAGGACGTTCTCCTGCTCGGCGAGGACATCGGCGTCAACGGCGGCGTGTTCCGCGCCACCAACGGCCTGCAGGCGCGCTTCGGCCGCGAGCGCGTCGTCGACACGCCCCTGGCCGAAGGCGGCATCGCGGGCGTCGCGGTCGGCATGGCGGCGATGGGCTTGAAGCCGGTCGCTGAAATCCAGTTTTCCGGCTTCATCTATCCGACTATCGATCAAATCATCAATCACGCGTCTCGCCTGCGCAATCGCACGCGGGGACGGCTGACCTGTCCGATGGTGCTGCGCTCGCCTTGCGGCGCCGGCATCCACGCGCCCGAGCATCACTCGGAAAGTCCCGAGGCGATGTTCGCCCACATGCCGGGGCTTCGCGTCGTCGCGCCGTCTTCCCCGGCCCGCGCCTATGGGCTGCTTCTCGCGTCGGTGCGCGATCCCGACCCGGTCATCTTCCTCGAGCCGACGCGGCTCTATCGCCTGTTTCGCGAAGAGGTTGAGGACGACGGCGCGGAACTGCCGCTCGACGCCTGTTTCGTGCTGCGGGAAGGCGTCGACGCGACGGTCGTCACCTGGGGCGCCATGGCGCCGGAGGCGCTCGCGGCCGCTGAAAAGTTGGAGCTGGAAGGCGTAACGATCGAAGTGATCGACGTCGCGACTCTGAAGCCTCTCGACGTCGAAACGATTCTGCGCTCGGTCGAAAAGACCGGACGCTGCGTCATCGTGCATGAAGCGCCGCGCACGGCGGGGTTTGGCGCCGAGATCGCCGCGGAAGTCGCCGAGCGCGCGCTGTATTCGCTGCTGGCTCCCATCAAGCGGGTCACCGGCTATGACGTCGTCGTGCCGCTCGCAAAACTGGAGAAACAATATATCCCGAGCGTCGACCGCATCATCGACGGCGTCCGGCAAGTGATGGAGGCGTCATGAACATCTTTCGTCTTCCCGATCTCGGAGAGGGGTTGCAGGAGGCCGAACTCGTGGAATGGCGCGTGGCCGCCGGCGAGGAGGTGAAAGTCGACCAGCCGCTCGTGGCGGTCGAGACCGCCAAGGCCGTCGTCGAAATCCCGTCGCCTCAGACCGGCCGCGTCGAGCGGCTGTTCGGCGCCGCCGGAGACGTCATCCGTATCGGCGCGCCCTTGGTGGGGTTCGAGGGCGCCGGAGAAGACACGGGATCGGTGGTCGGCGCCGTCGAGCATGGCTCCGCGGTTGTTCGCGACCAGCCGATCTCGGTCGGTCACGTCGGCGGCGCGGTGAAAGCCACGCCCGCGGTAAGGGCGCTGGCGCGCAAGCTCAACGTCGATCTCGGCATGGTGACGCCTTCAGGCGCCGACGGCCTGATCACGACGCAGGACATCGAACGCGTCGCGCGCATCCTCAGCGAGACGGAAGCGGCCGAGCCGCTGCGCGGCGTAAGGCGCGCCATGGCGCACAATATGGCGCAGGCGCAGGCCGAGGTGGCGGCGGCGACGATCGTCGACGACGCCGACATCAACGCCTGGGCTCCCAAAACCGATACGACCATCCGGCTGATCCGCGCGCTTGTGCGCGCGTGCAGGGCGGAGCCGGCGCTCAACGCCTGGTTCGAGCCTCACGCCTTCGCGCGGCGGGTGATGAAGAAGATCGACCTCGGCGTCGCCGTCGACCTGTCGGAGGAGGGGCTCTTTGTTCCTGTCCTGCGGGACGTCGGCAATCGCGACGCGCAGGATTTGCGCAAGGGGCTGGACCGTATGCGGCAGGACGCGGCGGCGCGCCGCATCCCGCCGGAGGAGCTGCGCGGCGCAACCATCACGCTGTCCAATTTCGGCATGATCGCCGGGCGCTACGCCGCGCCGATCGTGCTGCCGCCGACGGTGGCGATCCTCGGCGCCGGCCGGATCCGCGACGAGGTTATCGCCGTCGATGGCGCGCCGGCGGTGCATCGCATCGCGCCGCTCAGTCTCACCTTCGATCATCGCGTGGTGACGGGCGGAGAAGCCGGGCGCTTCCTGGCCGCCGTCATCGCCGATCTGACGCTCGCCTCTTAGAGCCCTATTCGGCGTCCGGCTGCGCCTGTGGATGCGCAGCGATAAAGGCGGGATGCGCGGCGCAGGCCGCATCGACGGCGAGGATGCGCGGGCAGGCGTCGAGCGAAACGTCGAAGCGACGCGCGTTATAGACTTGCGGAATGAGGCAAATGTCGGCAAGCGACGGCTCTGCGCCAAAAGCGAAGGGCGCCGGCGCGATCAGCGCTTCGACCGCGTTAAGGCCCTCGGCGATCCAGCGCCTGCGCCAGCCGGTGATCTGATCGTCATTCGCGTCGAATTCCCTTTGCAGGGCCTCTATCACCCGCAAATTCGCGAGCGGATGAATCTCGCAGGCGACCGTCAACGCCGCCGCGCGCGCCTGAGCCGCCAAAACGGCGTCGCCGGGCAGCAGCGGCGGCGCAGGCTTCAACGCGTCGAGATAGTCGATGATGGCTAACGACTGGGTAATCAGCGTCCCATCGTTGAGCTCCAGCGTCGGCACGATGGCCAGCGGACTTTTCGCACGGTAGCTCGGGTCACGCTGTTCGCCCCGAAGGAGATGGACAGGCTTGCGTTCGACGGCGAGGCCTTTGAGCGCGATGGCGATGCGCACCCGATAGGCGGCCGACGAGCGGTAGTAGTCGTAGAGGATCATGGGACTTTAACCGGACGGGCGACGCAATATCTAAATAGTATGTCCGCCAAAGCTGTATAGGGCCTCGTCATGAACTCGACTCCTGGCGGCGCCGGAACGGCCGCCGAAAACCCGATGGGAACAGACGGATTCGAATTTGTCGAATTCGCCCATCCGGATCCCGCGCAACTGGCGTCGCTCTTCGCGAAGATGGGATTCTCCGCCGTCGCGCGCCACCGCTCGAAGGACGTCACGCTGTACCGGCAGGGGGACGTGAATTATGTCCTGAACGCGGAGCCTCAGAGTTTCGCCGCCGAATTCCAGAAGGCGCACGGGCCGTCGGTGTGCTGCATCGGTTTCCGGGTCGTGGATGCGGCCAAGGCGATGCGCCGGGCCGTCTCGCTCGGCGCGAAGCCCGTCGCCTTCGGGGTGGGGCCAATGGAGCTGAACATTCCCGCGATCGAAGGCGTCGGCGGGTCGCTGATCTATTTTGTCGACCGATATGGCGATCAAGGCTCGATCTGGGACATCGACTTCAAATGGATCGGCGAACGCGATCCCAAACCTTTCGGCGTGGGTCTGACGAATATCGATCACCTGACTCATAACGTGCGGCGCGGCCGCATGGACGCGCTCGCGCAATGGTATGAGCGGATCTTCAATTTTCGCGAGATTCGCTATTTCGACATCGAAGGCAAAATGACGGGGCTGCGTTCGCGCGCCATGACGAGTCCGTGCGGCAAGATTCGTATCCCGATCAATGAAAGCTCGGACGAAAAAAGCCAGATCGAGGAATTTCTGGACGCCTATAAGGGCGAAGGCATTCAGCACATCGCCTGCGCATGCCATGACATTTACGATGCCGTCGTCGCGATGCGGCGGAATGGGCTCGACTTCATGCCGGCGCCGCCAGATGCCTATTATGACGCTTTGGCGCACAGGCTGCCGGGCCATGGAGAGCCGACCGAGCGTCTCAAGGAATTGGGCATTCTGATCGACGGCCTCACGACGGACGCCCGCCGCTTGCTGCTGCAGATTTTCTCGAAAACGGTCATCGGCCCCATCTTTTTCGAATTCATTCAGCGGAAGGGCGACGAAGGCTTTGGCGAAGGCAATTTCCGTGCGCTGTTTGAATCCATCGAAGAGGATCAGATCCGCCGCGGCGTGTTGAACCGGGCGGCGGGCTAGTCCATGACGCCGACGCGCTATTTGCACGGCTTCGGCAATGAGTTCGAGAGCGAAGCCTTGCCGAACGCGTTGCCGATCGGCCAGAATTCGCCGCAACGATGTCCATACGGGCTTTACGCCGAGCAGTTGTCGGGCTCCGCCTTCACCGCGCCGAACCATCTCAACCGGCGCTCATGGCTCTACCGCATTCGCCCTTCGGTTCTCCACGTCCGTGATCCCAAGGACGTCGGGCAGAGCCGCTGGAAGACCGCGCCCTGCCGCGACGTCGACGCGCCGCTCGGGCAGCTGCGCTGGAGCGCCAGCGAGGTCGCTGGCGAAGCAGGCTCTTTCGTTGATGGAATGCGCACCATCGCAACCGCCGGCGACTGCGGCCTGAGAGTCGGCATGGCGGCGCATCTCTATCTCGCCGCGCAGTCGATGCGCGACGATTATTTTTACAACGCCGACGGCGAGCTGTTGATCGTTCCGCAGCTCGGCGATCTGCGCATCCTTACGGAATTCGGCCTGATCGAATGCGCGCCCGGCGAAATCTGCGTCATTCCACGTGGGGTCAAATTTCGCGTCGAGCTTCCAGAGGGCCGGGCGCGCGGCTATGTCTGCGAAAACTACGGCGCGCCCTTCACTTTGCCCTCTCGGGGCGTGATCGGCGCCAACGGGCTCGCCAATCCGCGCGACTTCCATACGCCGACCGCGGCGTTCGAAGATACGGCGCAGCCCTGCCGGCTCACCGTCAAATGGGGCGGACGCTTCTATCGCTGCGAGATCGGCCATTCGCCGCTCGACGTCGTGGCCTGGCACGGCGATTACGCGCCTTACAAATATGATTTGCGAAAATTCTGTCCTGTCGGCGCCTTGCTCTTCGATCATCCTGATCCATCAATATTTACGGTCCTGACGTCTCCTTCGGACGAAAGCGGGGTCGGCAATGTCGATTTCGCGATTTTTCCGCCGCGCTGGCAAGTCGCGGAACATACGTTCCGCCCGCCGTGGTTCCATTTGAATGTCATGAGCGAGTTCATGGGCTTGATTTACGGACGCTACGACGCGAAGCCGTCCGGCTTCGAACCAGGCGGCATGTCGCTTCACAACGCGATGCTGCCGCACGGGCCGGACGCCGAAGCTTTTCAGCAGGCCTTTCGGGCGGAGCTGTCCCCCGACAAGATCGACGGCGCGCTCGCCTTCATGTTTGAGTCCCGTCTGCCGCTCTATCCCACGTCTTTCGCTCTATCGCTGGAAACCCTGCAGAAAGACTATGCGGACTGCTGGTCGGGCCTGCGCCGCTATTTCACCGGCGATGCGCCGTGAAGCTCGCATCCTTGAAGAGCCGGCGCGACGGCGCGCTCATCCTCGTCTCGCGCGATCTCACGCGGGCTGTCGCGGCGGGCTTCGTCGCGCCCACTCTGCAGGCGGCGATCGAAGACTGGGAAGCCGTCGCGCCCGAGTTGCGGAGTCTGGCGGCGCGCCTCGAATGCGGACTTCGCGAGAGCTTTCCCTTTCGCGAGCAGGACTGCGCCTCGCCGCTGCCGCGCGCCTATCAGTGGGCGGACGGCTCGGCCTATGTCAATCACGTCGCGCTCGTGCGCAAGGCGCGCGGCGCCGAAATGCCGGAGAGCTTCTGGAGCGACCCGCTGATGTATCAGGGGGGCTCCGACGCCTTCCTCGGGCCGCGCGAAGAGATTCCCCTGCTCGACGAACAGCATGAGCTCGATCTCGAAGCCGAGATCGCCGTCGTCACGGACGACGTTCCGATGGGCGTCACGCCGGAGGCGGCGCGCGACCACATCAAGCTCCTGATGCTGGCCAATGACGTGACCTTGCGCGGACTGGTGGCGGCGGAACTGGCGAAAGGCTTCGGCTTCTTCCAGTCAAAGCCTTCGTCAGCCTTTTCGCCGGTCGCGGTTACGCCTGAAGAACTGGGCGACGCATGGGACGGCGGACGCCTGTCGCTGCCGCTGCTGTCCTTCCTCAATGGCGCGCCCTTCGGCCGGCCTGACGCGGGAAAGGACATGACCTTCGACTTTGCGCGTCTCATCGCTCACGCGGCGCGCACGCGCGCGCTTGGCGCCGGCGCGATCGTCGGCTCCGGCACGGTGTCCAACCTGGACGCCGATGGCGGTCCCGGCAGGCCGATCGCGCAGGGCGGAGACGGCTACTCCTGCATCGCCGAGCAACGCGTCGTCGAGAAACTCGTCGAAGGCGCGCCGCGAACGCCATTCTTGAAAGTCGGCGATGTGGTTCGCATCGAGATGCGCGCCGCCGACGGGCGTTCGATCTTTGGCGCCATCGAGCAAAGGGTCGTCAATTGGGAGCCCTAGGATTAACCGGGCGATCGGATGAGGGTGAAGAAACCAACTCTTCCCCAGTTCCGATGCAGAGTTAGGCGCTTCGCTTCGCGCGGAAATAATGAAAATCGCCGCGCGAGATGATGCGGTCCCCCGGCGCCAGCTCATGCGGCGCGAAGTCCGAAGCGCCGCGCAACCGGTCATAGATCGGATCGAAGTCCTGATAGCCGTCGGCAAGCAGCTTTTCGAAGCTTTCGATGACGAAATAGGTCTGCTGGAAATCACTGATGATGTAATTCGTGCGCATCACCCGTTCGAGGTCGAAGGCGACGCGATGGGGCGAGGAGTCTTCCAGCGAAAAGATCGTCTCCGAAGGCGAGGACATGATTCCGGCGCCGAAGATTCGGAGCCCCGCGGGCGTCTCGATCAGGCCGAATTCAATCGTGTACCAGTAAAGCCGCGCCAGATTATGGAGCTGTCCGCGCGCGAGCGCCCGTCGTCCGCCCTTGCCATAGGCTTCCAGAAATCGCGCATAGGTCGGATTGGCGAGCAGCGGCACATGCCCGAAAACATCATGGAAGACGTCGGGCTCCTGCAGATATTCGAGCTCCGACTCCGGGCGGATGAACGCGCCGGCGGGAAAGCGCCGATTGGCGAGATGATCGAAGAAGGCGTCGTCCGGAATGAGCCCCGCCACCGGGACCACGCTCCAGCCGGTCATCGCCCGCAAGCGACGGCTCAGATCGGCGAAATCCGGAATGCCGGAGCGCGACAGTTCGAGCCTTTGCTTCGCCTCTAGAAACGCGTCGCAGGCGCGCCCCGGCAAGAGCTTCGCCTGCCGGGCGAAGAGCCTGTTCCAGCGATCGTGCTCCTCGTCGCTGTAGGAGGCCCAATTTTGGTCGATCGTCCAGTCCGCCTGTCGCGGCGCCTGCGCGTATCGATTTTTGCCTTCGCTCGTGAGTTGCAGTCCCATGGCCGTTATCCGTCCGCGGAAGCGGTCTCTCCGGAATATATAGGATGCGCGGTCCGGCCCTGCGAGATGACATCGGCCAGACGCGCCTTAGATAGCGAACATGGAAGAGCTTTGGCATTTTATCGGCGGACGCCGGGTCAAGGGAATGTCCGGCCGCTTTTGCGACGCCTATGAGCCGATGACGGGAGCGACGATCTCGCGCGTGCCGCTCGCCGGGCGCGACGAGGTTCGCAAGGCGATTGCTGACGCTGCTGCGGCGCAACGAGAATGGGCGGCGGTCAATGCGCAGCGCAGAGCCCGCGTGCTGATGAAATTTGTCGACATCGTCGGGCGCGAGAAGGGCCGACTTGCGGCGATTCTGGCGCGCGAGCACGGCAAGACGCTTGCGGACGCGCAGGGCGAAATTCAACGTGGCGTCGAGGTCGCAGAATTTTGCATCGGCGTTCCGCATCTGATGAAGGGCGAATTTTCGGATTCGGCGGCGGCGGGTCTCGACGTCTATTCGATGCGCCAGCCGCTCGGGATCGTCGCGGGCGTCACGCCCTTCAATTTTCCGGTGATGATTCCGATGTGGAAATTCGCGCCGGCGATCGCCTGCGGCAACGCCTTCATTCTGAAGCCTTCTGAAAGAGACCCAGGCGCGCCTCTGCTTCTTGCCGAACTGATGCTCGAAGCCGGCGTTCCGGCGGGCGTGTTCAACGTCGTCAACGGCGACAAGGAGGCGGTCGACGCGCTGCTGGAGGCGCCCGAGGTCAAGGCCATCGGCTTCGTGGGTTCGACGGCGGTCGCCGAATATGTTTATTCGCGCGGCGCCGCGCACGGAAAGCGCGTACAGTGTTTCGGCGGCGCCAAGAACCACATGGTGATCATGCCCGACGCCGATATGGATCAGGCCGTCGACGCTTTGATCGGCGCCGCCTATGGGTCGGGCGGCGAGCGATGCATGGCGATTTCGGTCGCCGTGCCGGTGGGCGAAAAGACGGCCGACGCTCTGATCGCACGGCTGGAGCCGCGGGTCGAAAGCCTGCGCGTCGGTCCGTCGACCGATCCTTCAGCCGATTTCGGTCCGCTGGTCTCGCACGCGCATCTGGAACGGGTCAAAGACTATGTCGCTCTCGGAGTCGAGGAGGGCGCGAAACTGCGCGTCGATGGCCGCGATTTCAGAATGCAAGGCTATGAGAACGGTTTCTACATGGGCGGATGCCTGTTCGACGAGGTGACGCCGGACATGCGGATCTACAAGGAGGAAATCTTCGGCCCGGTGCTCTGCGTCGTGCGCGCGCGGAGCTTCGACGAGGCGCTGTCGCTCGCCAATCATCACGAATATGGCAATGGAGTCGCGATCTTCACGCGGGACGGAGATGCGGCGCGCGAATTCGCGTCCCGGGTCGAAGTGGGCATGGTCGGCGTCAATGTGCCGATCCCGACGCCTTTGGCCTATTATACGTTCGGCGGCTGGAAACGATCGATGTTCGGCGATCTCAATCAGCATGGACCCGACGCCATTCGCTTCTATACGAGGACGAAGACCGTGGCGTCGCGCTGGCCGGGCGGCGTCAGGACCGGCGCAAGTTTCGTCATGCCGACCTTTTCGTAGCCATGGCGCGCGCGGCCTTCATCGGTCTGGGCAATATGGGCCGGCCCATGGCGGCGGCGCTGGCGCGCGCCGGCATCGAGACGCGCGGCTTCGATCTGAACGCGACGCTGATCGACTCCGCCGCTCCGGACGGCGTCGTCGCCACAGGGTCGTTGCGCGAGGCGATCGACGGCGCGGACGTTGTGATCACGATGCTGCAGAGCGGCGACCAGACTCTTGCGGTCTGGCGTGAAATTGCGGCGCAAGCGCGCGGCAAGCTGCTCATCGACTGCTCCACGATCGACGTCGAAAGCGCGCGCGCCGCGCATCGCCTCGCGCAAGAGAGCGGCGCGCTCTCGGTGGATGCGCCGGTGTCGGGCGGCGTCGCCGGCGCGAAAGCGGCGACTTTGACCTTCATGTGCGGCGGCGAAGCGGAGGCGTTTGCGGCGGCGCAGCCCATCCTCGAACATATGGGCGCGCATGTGCTCCATTGCGGCGGCGCCGGCATGGGGCAGGCGGCGAAAATCTGCAACAATCTGATGCTCGGCGTCACGATGATCGCGACGGCCGAGGCGTTCGTTCTCGCCGAAAGGCTCGGACTTTCGCATCGGGCCTTGTTTGACGCGGCGTCGATGTCCTCTGGACAGTCCTGGTCGCTCACCAGCTACTGCCCGGCGCCTGAGCTGGTCCCGACGTCGCCGGCGAATCATGACTACAGGCCGGGCTTCATGACCGCGCTGATGCTGTAGGATTTAAGGCTTGCGCAAGAGGCGGCTGCCCATGCCGGCGCGGCCGCGCCGCTCGGCGCCGCGGCGACGCAGCTCTACG
>NZ_JBFWNB010000039.1:0-30301 GCF_050251305.1 Methylocystis sp.
TTCCGATCTGTCGAATTTGCCGTCGGCGCCCTGAAACACTTTTTCCGACGCCAGCAGACGCTGAACAGTCTCGTCGCTCATCGCCAATCCGAGCTGCCCCGCCTCCTGATCGAGTGCGACTTCGGTGATCAGGCGCTCGAGGATCTGCAGGTCCAATCCCGACTGATGCGCTTCCTCATTGGTGATCGCGCGCCGCATGCGCTGTTGAATTCGGCGAAGCTCGTTCTGATAGGCGTTGCGGTAGGCGTCGATGGAGACTTCGCCGCCGCCGACTCGGGCCAGCCGCTGGCTCGTCATGCCGCGAAACACGTCTCCGACGCCCCAGATCGCAAAACTGATCACAATGACGCCCATCACCAGCGCCATGATGGCGCGGCCGATCCAGTTCTGCGAGGCGACGCGCAGGCCTTCTAACATGAGTATTGCTTCCTTGGGTGCGTTTTGAGCCGGCTTCCCGGTCTTGGCGGCGGACTATAGGGAGGGGGCGGGCATGTGGCAATGCGCCGGCCGATGGGGTCGGCTCCGCGTCGAAATGAGTTCTTGCCTTGATTCTTGAAAGCCAGCACTTTTGAGCGCTGCGCGGCCGCTTCGGCTTTCGGAAGCGGTCGGGCGCTATCCTAAAGGAACTTCGACATGGACGAAACCGCCGAAGCAGTCGCCAAAGCCGCGGCGGAGCCAAGGGTCGAGGCCGAGGCCGTCGTCGTTCCGCACGCCCGGACCGTCAGCCGCGCGCCGCAGCCCCATGTGGAGCCGCGTGTGCAGCCCCATGGCCAGCAGCAGGACGTCCGGCGGCTGCGCACGGATTCCGAAGCGATCCGAAGGGCGTTCGAATCCGGGGAGTTTCCCTACAAGACCCGCCTGAGCGAGAAGATCTATCTGCGGCACATGCAGCCGCTCCAGGTCGAGCTGCTGAAGGCGCAAAGCTGGGTCAAGGAGACGGGCCAACGGATCGTGCTGCTGTTTGAAGGGCGGGACGCCGCGGGCAAGGGCGGCACCATCAAGCGCTTCATGGAGCATCTTAATCCGCGCGGCGCGCGGGTCGTCGCGCTGGAGAAGCCTTCCGAGCGCGAGCGCACGCAATGGTATTTCCAGCGCTACGTTCAGCACCTGCCGGCGGCGGGAGAAATCGTCTTCTTCGATCGATCCTGGTACAATCGCGCCGGCGTCGAACGCGTCATGAATTTCTGCACGCCGAACGAATATCTCGACTTCATGCGCCAATGTCCCGACCTCGAGCGCATGTTCGTCAGCTCGGGCGTTCGCCTTTACAAATACTGGTTTTCGGTGACGCGCGAGGAGCAGCAGCGCAGATTTCATTCGCGGATGAACGATCCGCTCAAGCAGTGGAAACTGTCGCTGATCGATCGCGCGTCAATGGACAAGTGGGACGACTACACCGAGGCGAAGGAGGCGATGTTCTTCTTCACCGACACCGCGGACGCCCCCTGGGTCGTGATCAAGTCGGACGACAAGAAGCGCGCGCGCCTGAATTGCATGCAGCACTTTTTGTCGAGCCTGGATTATCCGAACAAGGAGCACAGCGTCGTGCACGGGCCGGACCCGCTTATTGTCGGGTCCAGCGCGCATGTCATCGGCCGCGACGAGCACATTTTAGGCAAGTCGCTCGCAATGGATATCGAGAAGAAGCGCAAGCGCTAGCGCGCGACGCCGACCCTTCAGGCGGCCACGACATGCGCATGCACGTCCCGCCCGGAGTGCCGCGTCAAAATCTGCTTGGCCTTCCGTTCGCGCTCAGCGTCCCGCGTCAGTACCCAGAGCAGCAGACCGCCGTGGCGAAGCTGTTCCTCCAGATGTTTTGCGTGATGTTCGCCGATGAGCTTGGCCAGCGCCGCGCCGAGCACGCCAGCGCTTCCGCCCGCGATCAGCGCGCCCGCAATCACCGTCGCCAATGAGCCGCCCGAGGCGAAAATGGCGCTGATGGCCGCGCCGGCGCCGACATACACCAGGCCCCCGATCACGCCGCCTTCCGCGTCGCCGATCGATTCCGTGGAAACGTAATGCGTGCGCGGCGCGGCGCTCTCGTCTTCGAGTTCCGTGACCTTCTTGTATTTATGTCCGAGTTTCTCGTCGACGGCGTCCTCGCTTGCGAGCAGGCTGATCTCCGCGCGATCAAAGCCCGACGTCATCAACTCGTCGATGGCGGCCTGAAGCGAATCGGCGTCTTTGAACACGCCCACGACTTCGCGTTCCTCATCGGTCGTCATCGCCGCGTCTCCTTGAAACAAACTATCGTTCAGCGCGCGCTGCACGCTCCCTTGAGGGATATGGGCCACGCTTACGAAATTCAAGCGCGCGGCGCGTCGATCGCCGCAAGCCGCGCCGTGACGAATCGACGCTCTCGCCTTCGCATTTTCGGTCGAACCTTTCGCTGTACCGAATACGACGCCTACTTGGCCTCGAGCGCATCGCCGCCCATCTAAGTAGAAACGTCGCTGAGAAAGGAGCATGCGACATGGACGTCGAAGACAAGACAATCGAAGCGCTACGCGAGGCGCTGGACGATGAATATAAGGCGCGCGCGACCTACCAGAGCGTCATCGACCGGTTCGGGCCGGTCAGACCTTTCGTAAACATCATCGAAGCCGAGGAGCGTCACGCAAGCGCGCTTCTCCACCTTTTCGAACGCTACGGCGTTGAGCCGCCGAAGGACAGATGGGCTGGACGGGTTTCAGCGCCATCCAGTCTCGCAGCGGCGTGCCAGGCGGGCGTCGACGCCGAGATCGAGAACGCCGCCATGTACGAGCGGCTGCTGGCGCAAGTCAGCGACGCGCGCGTGCGCGGCGTGTTGATGCGCCTGCAGGAGGCTTCGCAACAGCGCCACCTTCCGGCGTTCCGGCGCTGCGCGGAGCGCAGATCTGGCCGCGCGTGCTGAGCTGAGATTTTCGAAGAGCGCGTCGCTTTTTTCTCAGCGCGCAAGCATCCAGCCGCCAAGCGCAATGAGAACGATTCCGCCGATCGCGCGGCTGATCGCGGCGTAGCGGGTATTGACGATTTTCTGCACGGCGAAGGCCGCCAGCCCGAAGATGATCAGATCGTCAAGCATGAAGAACACGACATAGAGGCCGATGTAGGCATAGTGCAGAGCGATCGGCAGATCGGTCAAAGCGAGCAAGTGCGTGTAGATCGCCGGCAGCGCCGCTGAGCAGATGAATTCGATCGCGTTCACCGCAAAGGCGAGCGCGATCACCATGAGCAGGCTTGCGATTCCCACGGGGGCGGCGACGATCTCGCGCCCCCATCGCATGGTGCGCTGGCGTTGCGCGAGATCGCCGACGTCGCAGACCGCCTCGCCGCGCGTCGCAGCGAGGCCGACGAGATGATCGAGGCCGAAACCGATCGCTGTTAGCGCGATGAGCCGCGTGAGCGGGCGGATGTATCCAATGAACAGAAAAGTGTTCAGCCACGCGGTCATGAACAGGAAATACAGGATCCCTGAAGAGAGCACGAACGTGCCGACAAGCCACCAGATTTTTCGCCGGTCCTGAATGCTCACGATGAGAGAGATCAGATAGATCAGCACCCACATCGCGCATGGATTGAACCCATCTGACAGGCCCATCAACGCTGTCAGCGCGAGAAGAGAATGATGCGTCGGATCGATCTCGCCGACGAACGGGACGACGATTTTCGACTGGGCGGCGCGTTGCGCGACAGCATCCTGCTCGGAAAGCATCGCAAGAATTTCGCGCCCCGTCTTATCCGCTGAATCGAAGCCGATGACATAACGCGAGCCGCGCACGATGAGCGGCACGGCGGGATCTTCTATGCCGTAGCGCTTTACGACTTTTTGAAAGAGCGCCTCGCTCGACGGCTTCGAAATGTCGTGCAGCACATAAGCCGTTCCGCGCTGCTGTTTCAAAAACGCGATGGCCTCATGGCAATGCGGACAATCCGGCGAGAAAAACACATGCATCCGGCCATCTTCTCGCCATTCGGTTTGCGTAGGCGTTGGTTCGTGCTGCTGTGCGAAATGCAGCCACGCATAGGCTAGGCCAAGGAGAAGGAAAAGCGCTATGCGGAACGGCAGGAGTCTCAAGTTGGCTCCTCTGCGAGAGTGGAGTCGAACTTAGCAGACTTCGGGAGTGGATCAGTCGTGGCTGTGACGGTCTGTTCTGAGTGTTGGGTTGAGCTCACGCTGTTAGGGCTCAATCTGTATCCGACAAGCGTTATCTTCAAAAAAATTTAACCACAAAGTTAAGGCTCGGCTTGCACTGTAGATAACGCTTGTTTTAAAAATGGAACGCTGAAGCTGGAAGAGGCGCGATTCGTAGCCCTTCCCCTTCCCGAAGGGCCCGAGACATGCGCTCGGTCGACTGAGCCCTGACAGCCATTTGGCGGCGCGGCCGCCCCTCATCGAGCGCCCCAAAAAGGAAGTCCTATGCTGCGATCTCTCGGTCTTGCAGGAATGATGACGGCTGTACTTTTGACGGGCCAAGCCAAAGCTTTCGACGTCATGGAGCCGGATTACGGCGGACGCGTCGAAAAATATGAAGCCAGACTGGCGCGGGCGCAGGCGCGGGGCGAGCCTATCCGGATCGGCCCGACGGAATGCGATTCCTCATGCACGCTCTATCTGGCCAATCCTCATTCATGCGTGTCCGAAAGCGCGGTCTTCGGCTTCCATGCGCCCTGGTTCGGCGGGCCCGACGGGGGCGTCGTCGATCCTCGCATGACCGCCGTCTTCGCATCGCATTATAAGCCCGGCTTGCGGCGCATCTTCATGGCGCATGTCCGCCGCCACGGCCATCATGCGCCCGGGCCGATGCTGCGCATTACCGGCCGGCAGCTCGCGGCATACGGCTACCGCCTCTGCTAAGCGCAAAGCGGCTCAATTGGGCGCGGAGACTCGATCGGCCGATCGCAGCGCGCCGCGCTCGTACCAGCCCTTGCTCCGATTGACGATCCAGACGACGCTCAGCATCACTGGAACTTCAATCAGGACGCCGACCACCGTGGCGAGCGCCGCGCCGGACTCGAAGCCGAAGAGGCTGATCGCCGCGGCCACCGCCAGTTCGAAGAAATTGCTCGCCCCGATCAACGCCGAAGGGCCGGCGACGCAATGCGCCTCGCCCGCCGCGCGATTGAGCAGATAGGCGAGCCCGGCGTTGAAATAGACCTGAATGAGGATGGGCGCCGCGAGCATGGCGATGATCGCCGGCTGGCGGATGATCTGTTCTCCCTGAAACCCGAACAGCAGAACCAGCGTCGCGAGCAGCGCGACGAGCGAAGCGGGGCCGATCCGCGCGAGCGTCTGCGCCAGACGATTCTCGCCGCCCGCCGCCAGCAGCCTTTTGCGCGCGATCTGAGCGACGATCACCGGAACGACGATATAGAGCACGACAGAAAGAAACAGCGTGTTCCACGGCACGACGATCGACGACAGCCCAAGCAGCAGCCCGACGATCGGCGCGAAAGCGACGATCATGATGGCGTCATTGAGCGCCACCTGGCTCAGCGTGAAATGCGGCTCGCCCTTGGTGAGATTCGACCACACGAACACCATGGCGGTGCAGGGCGCCGCGGCGAGCAGGATCAGCCCGGCGATATAAGAGTCGATCTGGTCAGCTGGCAGATAGGGTCGAAACAGATAGCCAATGAAAATCCATCCGAGCAGCGCCATCGAAAAGGGCTTCACCGCCCAATTCACGGCGAGCGTGACGCCGATCCCGCGCCAGTGACGGCCGACTTCGGCAAGGGCGGCGAAGTCGATCCGCATCAGCATCGGCGTGATCATCAGCCAGATCAGCGCCGCGACGGGCAAATTCACCTTGGCGATCTCGATCGCGCCAATTGCATGAAAGACGCCAGGCAGAAAATGGCCCAGGGCGACGCCGGTGACGATGCAAAGCGCCACCCAAAGCGAAAGATAACGTTCGAAGATGGTCAATGCTTACTCCGCGACGGCGTTTGGGGAGGTTGCGCCTTCCATCTCGCCGATCTCGCTCAGGCGGCGGCTGATGGCGAGGCGGTCGAGGCGATGCAGCGGAATTGCGCAGAACTGATCGACGCGATTGCGCAGATAGCGAAAGGCGGTGGCGAAGGCCCGCTGCTTGTCGATGTCGCCGCCGTCCACGGCGGCCGGATCTTCGATGCCCCAATGCGCCGTCATCGGCTGACCGGGCCAGGCGGGGCAGATTTCGCCAGCTGCGCTGTCGCAGACGGTGAAGACGAAATCCATGCGGGGCGCGTCCGGTCCGGCAAAGGCGTCCCAGCTCTTTGAGCTATAGCCCTCGGTCGGCAGGCCCATCGTCTCCAGCGTTTTGAGCGCGTAAGGATTGACCGCGCCCTTCGGATGGCTGCCTGCGGAAAAGGCGTTGAAGCGGCCGGCGCCGCGCGCGCGCAACAACGCTTCGGCCATGATCGATCGGGCGCTGTTTCCGGTGCACAGGAACAGCACGTTGTATATCCTGTCGGTCATTCGTGAGACTCACATTTGAGGCGTGACAGCGTTTCGGCGGGCGCGCAGGGCGCGCCGCCGCAACAATCTTCGGCAAGAAAGCGCGCCAGCGCATTGAGCTGGGACAGATCGGCTCGATAGACGATGCTGCGGCCGGAGCGGGCGCTCATCACGAGCTTGGCCCGAGACAGGACATTGAGATGGGCTGAAAGCGTGTTCTGCGGAACGCACAACGCGCGCGCGACATCGCCGGCGGCGAGTCCTTTAGGCTCATGCCGGACGAGCAGCCGGAACGCCTCGAGTCGAGTCGGCTGAGATAGCGCTGAAAGACAGGCGAGGGCCGCAACTATTTCCATAATTCTAGATATATCGAATTAAATGACGAGCCAATGACAAATCCGCGCTAAGATGTCGGCGCATTGTTGCAAGGCGTCGTCTCTGCTACCCAAGCTCATTGTCAGGGAGCATTTCACATGACCCGCCGCCCGCTCGTCGCCGGAAATTGGAAAATGAACGGGCTATGCGCCGCGCTCCCTGAGATCGAGGCGATGGGCGCCGCCTATGACGACGCGTTGCGCGACAGAGCCGAGCTGATCGTCTGCCCGCCGGCCACGCTGCTTGCGCTCGCCTGCGAGGTGACGACGCGGGGCGGCTTGGGCCTCGGCGCGCAGGATTGCGCCGTCGCCCCGCGGGGGGCCCACACAGGCGATATTTCCGCGGAAATGCTCAAGGACGTCGGCGCATCCTATGTCATCGTCGGACATAGCGAACGGCGTGCGGATCACCGCGAGACCGACGCCGACGTGCACGCGAAGGCGGCCGCCGCTCTGCGCGCCGGCCTGACGCCGATCATTTGCGTCGGCGAAACGCGCGCGGAGCGCGATGCGGGCGATGCGTTGAGAGTCGTCGGCGCGCAGATCGAGAGTTCTCTCCCTTCCAGCGCCCCCGCGCATATCGTCGTCGCCTATGAGCCGGTGTGGGCGATCGGCACGGGCCTGACGCCGACGGTCGGGGACGTCGCCGAAATGCACGCCTTTGCGCGCGAGCGGATCGAGGCCCGGCTCGGCGGCGGCAAGAGTCTCCGCATTCGTATTCTCTACGGGGGCTCGGTGAAGCCGTCGAACGCCCGCGAATTGATGCATGTCGCCAATGTCGACGGCGCGCTTGTCGGCGGCGCGAGCTTGACGGCGACCGATTTTATCGGCGTCGCCAGCGCCTATCGCTGAGCGAATTGGTGGACAATCGGATCGCGGCCGATAAATTCCTCCGGTTGGAGAAGGCGGGGTTTCTCTAAAGTCATTGGATCAGGGGGGGCATGCGATGAGCCCGAACAATTTCGGCGTCATTCAATTTGTCAAAGAAGACCGCGTCTATTCCGGTTCGCGGTTCAGCGAAGTGCGCGACGCAGTATTCGCCAATCCCTATCAGAAGGTTTGGGGCGCGCCGGGAGAGCCGCCGCTTCCCTTCGTGATGCCGACCTTCCTCGACATGTTGCGCGCGCTATGGAAGGGCAGGCACTTTCTGACGCAGGCCGCCGAGCGATCGGTCGACGCGCGCAGCGACTTGAGGTGGGGGCCCGACAAACAAGGATTCAGGCGCATCGTGCATCCCTGGGGCGTCGTTCTGACGGGACTGTGGGAAATCACCGAAGACAGCGGCTACACCGGCTATTTTCAGAAGGGCGCCAAGGCGCTCGTCGTCGCCCGCTACTCCAACGGCGGCGCGGTGCATCGGGGCAAGCCGCGCGGGCAGGGCGTCGCCGGCAAGCTTTTCCCGACGACCGCCCCGAACCATGAAGAGCTGCTGCAGACGGCGAACTTCTTCACCATCGACGACATCGTCGGCGCGTCGACGCGCCACATCAATGACGTCGAATTCGTAAACGCGCCCAATGTCACGCTTTCGAATGACTGGAGAACGGCGCCGATCGTCATGGCGGCGGGCATCGCATTCGCGCGTGCCGACAAGGACCCGACAGAGCGCCAGCTCCACGAAATCGCCGAACTCGGCAAGCCCGGCGACGTTTCGACGCGCGCGCCGCGCTTCATGCGCCTGAAGCTCGCGCCCGGCCATCCCCGCATTGAAGGAGAGGGCCTCGATTCACGCGACGAATTGCTGGCGATGATGTTCGACAAGGGCGATCCCGCGCCCAAGCGCAACATCGCCTTCACGATTGAAGTCACCGACGACGGCGAAGTGACCGGCCGCACCGGATTCAAGAAAGGGGCGTTCCGGAACTGGCGACGGATCGGGACGCTGACGTTCGACAACGCCGTCGTCTCCTACAACGGCGATCGCGTCTTGCATTTCCACCATCCGAATTGGCGCATTGATCGCAACGATCCGGCGACGACCTTCCGGCCGGCGCCAAAGGGGGGCGAGGCGGACAAGGCGCAAGCGGTAGGCTTGCCGCTTCGCTGACCGACCGATATAAGCGCGGCGCCTGACCAAACTCCAACGACGAGGCGATGCGCTCCTATGGCGATCGAACGCACTTTTTCCATCATCAAGCCCGACGCGACGAAGCGCAATCTCACCGGCAAAATCAATGCGCTGATCGAGGACGCGGGCCTGCGCATCGTCGCCCAGAAGCGGATCCGCATGACGCGCGAACAGGCGGAGACCTTTTACGCCGTGCATAAGGAGCGCCCCTTTTTCGGCGAACTGGTCGATTTCATGATTTCCGAGCCGGTCGTCGTGCAGGCGCTCGAAGGCGAGAACGCCATCGCGCGCTATCGCGAAGTCATGGGCGCGACGAATCCGGCGAACGCCGCGCCGGGGACAATTCGCAAGGAACATGCGCTGAGCGTTGGCGAGAATTCGGTGCACGGCTCCGACGCGCCGGAAACCGCGGCGATGGAAATCGCCCAGTTCTTTTCCGGCAACGAGATCGTCGGCTGAGCTTTTCAATCCTGCCCGCGCGCGTCGCGGGCAGTCCAAAGCCGCATCTATCGTCGCCGTCTCGCGGTTGGTTCGGAGGCATGCCTGTCCGCAGGCGTTTGGGCCGGACCGGCCGGCGCGGCCTATGCGTAGTCCGGAAAATATGTCCGCATCATCCTGTCGCGATAGGCGATGAGACTGGGCTTGGCGAGCGCCGCATCGCGAACGGCGCTTTCCGACATTGGCGATAAGACCGACGCTACGAAGGCGAAGACCGTCGCGTCCGCGCCGCAGGGCGCGTCTCCGAAAAGATAGGGCTTGTCGCCGATCAGCGTCGCCAGCGCTTCGACGTCGCGCACGCCGAGCGCGTCGATCTCTGTCGGACTGTGCCGTCCCATGCCCTGCGCCCAGAGAGACTTGGCGATCCTGCCGCGAATGAACCATTTCGCCAGCGCCCGCACGGGGATCGGCACGCTCTCGAAAAAGCGCGCCGGACCGCGCGCGAAATTGGCGTCGTCCATCCAGCGCATATGAACGATGATCCAGTAGAAATGCTCTTCACAGGTTTTCTCGACGCACCAGCCGACGGCTTTTTGTTCGTCGCTGAGATGGGCGTCGAAATCCGCGCCGTATTTCTTTTCGAGATGGAAGCGGATGAACGTCGAGTCCGCGACAATGTCCCCGTCGTCATTGATGTAGGGCTGCTTGCCTTTCGGCGCCTTCGCGAAGCCGCGGCGGTCTTCGACGTAATCGAGCCCCGCCATCTTCAAGAGAACCATTGTCTTCGTCACGAAAGGCGATGCGTCCGGCAGCCCGGCCGCGGGCCGAAAACAATAGAGCGTGATGGTCATGCGATCCGTCCAGGCTCCGCAGAGGCCGCGGGAACGATCAGGGCGGCGTCGTGCGGCGTCGGCGCGCCAAGCACCCGATTGCCGTCGACCCTCACCGCGCCGCTTGCGACCAGACGCAGCGCCATCGGATAGATGACATGCTCCTGCGCGAGGACGCGCGCCGCCAGCGTCTGCGGCGTGTCGTCGTCGAGCACAGGCACGGCGGCCTGCGCGACGATGGGTCCTTCATCCATTTCCGGCACGACAAAATGCGCCGTGCAGCCGTGAATCTTCACGCCGTCGGCGAGCGCGCGTTCATGCGTGTCGAGCCCTCGATAGGACGGCAGCAGGGCAGGGTGAATGTTCAGTATGCGCCCGCGCCAAAGGCTCACGAACCACGGCGTGAACATGCGCATGAAGCCGGCCAGGCAAATGAATTCGATGCGATAGGTTTCCAGAACGATCTGCAGTGAACGCTCGAACTCCTCGCGTCCTGCATAAATCTTGTGATCGACCGCGGCGGCCGCGACGCCGGCGGCCTTCGCCTTCGCAAGGCCAGGGGCGTCGGGGCGATTGGAGACGACGAGCGCAATTTCGGCAGGGAAGCTGGGATCTTTGGCCGCGGCGATCAGAGCATCCATATTTGAGCCGCGCCCGGAGATGAGAATCGCGGTGCGCAACCGCGTCACAACTCCAGGGTCCCGCGCGTCACGACCCGTTCCGCGCCGTCCGTCTCGATGATTTCGCCGATGCGTAGCGGCTTCTCGCCCGCGGCGCGCAAGGCGGCTTCGACGTCGTCGGCGTGGGGCTCGGACGCCACCACCGTCATGCCGATTCCGCAGTTGAATGTGCGCAGCATCTCGCTCGGCGCGATCTCTCCCGTTTCCGCGAGCCAGCGGAACACCGGCGGAGGACGGAACGCCGACAGATCGAGCGCGACGCCGAGCCCGTCCGGCAGGACTCGCGGCAGATTTTCTGGAAAGCCGCCGCCGGTGATATGCGCGAGGGCGACGATATGCGGCGTCGCCTTCAAGGCGGCGAGAAGCGGTTTCACATAGATGCGCGTCGGCGTCAGCAGCGCCTTCGCCAGATTGAGGTCGCGCGCGAAAGGCGCGGTTGCGCTCCATGCAAGTCCAGATTGTTTGATCACGCGCCGAACGAGCGAATAGCCGTTGGAATGGACGCCGGAGGAGGGAAGGCCGAAGACGACGTCGCCGGCATGGACGTCGCGCGGCAGAAGGCGATTGCGCTCCGCGGCGCCGACGGCGAATCCGGCGAGATCATAGTCGCCGCGCGAATACAGGCCGGGCATTTCCGCGGTCTCGCCGCCAAGCAAGGCGCAGCCCGCCTCGATGCAGCCGGCGGCGACGCCTTTCACCACAGCGGCTGCGACGTCCGGGTCGAGTTTGCCGGTCGCGTAATAGTCAAGGAAGAAGAGCGGCTCGGCGCCCTGAACGACCAGATCGTTGACGCACATGGCGACAAGATCGATTCCGATCGTGTCGTGCAGGCCGGATTCGGTCGCGATCTTCACCTTGGTGCCGACGCCGTCATTGGCTGCGACGAGCACAGGGTCGGAAAATCCCGCGGCCTTGAGGTCGAACACGCCGCCGAAGCCGCCAATCTCGCCATCGGCGCCGGAGCGCCGCGTCGAACGCACGGCGGGACGGATCATGTCGACGAGCCGAGCGCCCGCGTCGATGTCGACGCCCGCTTCGGCGTAGGTAAGGCCCGAGACTCTCTGTTGCATTTCATCCTTCGCGTGGGGTGCGACCGCGGTTAGATGGGCGCAAGCGGCGGCTGCTGTCAAATTCGCAAGGAAAAGCTACGCTGTTGTGCGTTTGCACAAATTTTTTCGTGGCGCGGCATATTAAGCGTCGCCCCAAAAGGAGAGGCGTCATGAGGTCTCGGTTCACGATTGATGACATCGCGGCGGCCCGCGACGCTGGCGCGATTGACGCCGCGGCGTTCGAGCGTTTGTCGCAATTTCTTGCGTCGCAGCAGGCGGCTGCGGCGGCGCCCTCACAGGCGCCGCGCTACGATTTCGTCAATCTGCTCTGGTACGCGGGCGCGCTGATCGTGCTTGGCGCCATGGGCATGTTCTCGACGACCGCATTCGGCCTCTGGGGCGACAAGGCGTTGCTCCTCACCGCGATCGTTTACGCCGTCATGTTTGCGTCCGCAGGCGCTTATCTTTGGCGCAAGCGCGATCGGACGCCGGGAGGACTGCTCATCGCGTGTGCGGTCGGCATGGCGCCGCTCGCCATCTTCGCGGTGCAATCCATGTTCGACGTCAGCCCGGCCGGCGAGGCGCGCCCCTACCGCGACTTCTACATATGGATCAAGTCGAGCTGGCTGCCGATGGAGCTCGGAACGATCGCCGCGGCTTCGATCGCGCTCATCGCCTTTCCGTTTCCGTTCCTCGTCATGATCATCGCCTTTTCGCTCTGGTTCATGTCGATGGATCTGACGCCCTGGCTGATGGGCGTCGAAGAATTTTCATGGGATCAGCGCGCGACGGTGAGCATGTATTTCGGCCTCGCCATTCTCGCCGCCGCCTGGCTTGTCGACCTCAAGCGTTGGCGGGACGGCGATTTCGCCTTCTGGCTGCATCTTTTCGGGCTGATGGCGTTCTGGGGCGGTCTGACCGCGCAGCACAGCGGGGACGAACTGGGCAAGGCGCTCTACTGCGCGATCAATGTCGCGCTGATCCTTCTGTCGCTCTTCCTGATGCGTCGCGCCTATGCGGTCTTCGGCGCGATCGGCGTCACGACCTATCTCGGCTATCTCGCCAGCAGCGTGTTCAAGGATTCGATCCTTTTCCCCTTCGCGCTTTCGGGAATCGGCGTCCTGCTGATCGTCTTCGGCCTCTTGTTCCACCGCTACGGCGCCGCCATCGGCGAGGCGATCGGGGAGTTGCTTCCAGCGCATCTGCGCGGGCTGCGCCCGGCCCACGCGCGCGAATCGGAATAGGGCCGATCCGCCAGGCTTGCGGGGCCGCCCTGCGGCGGCTCCGCGCGGATTGATTGCGCTTTGGGCGGATGCGGATTATACAGGCGGCATCCCGACATGGACGGCTGTTCTGTGGGTCGCTTGCGCCGCTGGGCGCGGCGCCGGACGTCTCCGCCGTGTCTCGCTCGCTATTTTCTCGAGTCGAGGAGTTTTTGAGATGAGCAACGCCCCGTTGATGCCGAAGGCCACGGCCGTTTGGCTCGTCGAAAATACGTCGCTGACATTCGATCAGATCGCCGATTTCTGCAAATTGCATCCGCTTGAAGTGAAGGGCATCGCCGACGGCGAGGTCGCGGCCGGCATTCGCGGCCATGATCCGATCACCTCGGGACAGCTGACCCGCGAGGAGATCGAAAAGGGCGAGAAGAACTCCGAGCACCGACTCCGCCTTTCGGTCTCCAAAGTCGTCGTGCCCGAGGTCAAGAAGGCGCGCGGTCCGCGCTATACGCCGCTGTCGCGCCGCCAGGATCGTCCGAACGCGATTTTGTGGCTCGTGCGCAATCACCCCGAGCTGAAGGACGCCCAGATCATGCGTCTCGTCGGCACGACGAAGACGACGCTGAAGGCGATCCGCGAGCGGACCCATTGGAATTCCGCCGCGCTGACGCCCATGGATCCTGTGACTCTCGGACTTTGCTCGCAAATCGATCTGGATTTCGAGGTCAATCGCGCGGCGAAGGACAAGCCGGCGGTGGTCGAGGATCAGGGCCAGACGCTGGTTCCCGCGAGCGTCACCACAAGCCCGCGCGCCGAGCCCGCGACGACAGAGGAGGTCTTCGGCAAGTCCACGCCGGCGCCGCGCCAGGAAGAAGAAGACAATTTCGACGCCGATCGGGTGTTCGGCCGGCTGAAGGACGTCGATTTCGGCGAGTGACGGCCGCTGCGCGACTCCGATTGATCGAGCGGAAGCTCGCGCGTATCCTCCCTTGAGAACCTGGGCCGGCGCGCGCACGCCCGCGTCGGCGAGCGTCGCTTTCGCCGCGATCGATTCTCGCGAGGCGAACCTTTGGACTCTCCCTAATGACAGACTCGCCTTACGATCGCGACCTCGAACGAAATCCCGCAAATTTTCAGCCGCTGACTCCGATCACCTTTCTTGAGCGCGCCGCCGCCGTCTTTCCCGATCGCGTGGCGGTCGTGCACGGGCCGCTGCGGCTCAACTATCGGGATTTTTATGCGCGCAGCCGGCGGCTTGCGAGCGCGCTCGAAAAAGCCGGCCTCGGTCGCGGCGACACGATTTCCGTCATGCTGGCCAATACGCCCGCCTTGCTCGAATGCCACTATGGCGTGCCGATGATGCGCGGGGTGCTCAATACGCTGAATACGCGCCTCGACGCCGCAATTCTCGCCTTCACGCTCGATCACGCGGAGACGAAGGCGCTGATCGTCGATCGGGAGTTTTCAGACGTGATCCGCGAGGCGCTGTCGCTTGCGAAAGTGAAGCCGCTGATCATCGACTACAGCGATCCGGAATATGACGGGCCTGGCGCGCCGCTCGGCTCTATCGACTATGAAGATTTCCTGCGCTCGGGCGACGCCGATTATCAATGGTCGCCGCCGCAGGACGAATGGGACGCGATCTCGCTCAATTATACGTCCGGCACGACAGGCGATCCGAAAGGCGTCGTCTATCATCATCGCGGCGCCTATCTTACGGCGCTCGGCAATGTGCTCACCGGCGACATGGGCCGTCACCCGGTCTATCTGTGGACGCTGCCGATGTTCCATTGCAACGGCTGGTGCTTCCCCTGGTCGATCTCCGTCAACGCCGGCACGCATGTCTGTCTGCGGCAGGTTCGGGCCGGCCATATTTATGAGCTGATGGCCGACCATGGCGTCACGCATCTGTGCGGCGCGCCCATCGTCATGTCGACGCTTCTCAACGCCAGCGAATCGGAAAAGAAGCCGCTGAAGCGCGCTGCGCGCTTCTTCACCGCCGCCGCCCCGCCGCCGCAGGCGGTGCTCGCCGGCATGAAGGCCGCGGGCTTCGAGGTCACGCATCTTTATGGGTTGACCGAAACCTACGGCCCTGCCGCGGTCAACGAATGGCAGGACGACTGGGATTCGCTCGAAGGCGCTGCGCAGGCGCAGATGAAGGCGCGGCAGGGCGTGCGTTATCTCGTTCTCGAAGATCTCGACGTGATCGATCCGGACACGATGCAGCCCGTGCCGCGCGACGGCGCGACCATGGGCGAGGTGATGTTCCGCGGAAACGTCGTCATGAAAGGCTATCTGAAGAACAAGACCGCCTCGGAGAAAGCCTTTCACGGCGGCTGGTTTCACTCGGGCGACTTGGGCGTGCGCCATCCCGACGGATATATCCAGCTGAAGGATCGTTCGAAGGACATCATCATTTCGGGCGGCGAGAACATCTCGTCGATCGAGGTCGAAGATGCGCTGTTCCGTCATTCCAAAGTTCGCGCGGCGGCGGTCGTCGCGGCGCCCGACGACAAATGGGGCGAAACGCCCTGCGCCTTCGTCGAGCTCAAGGATGGCGAGGAGGCGACCGCGGAGGAGCTGATCGACTGGACGCGCCAGCACCTGGCGCATTTCAAATGCCCGCGCCACGTCATTTTTTGCGAACTGCCGAAGACGTCGACGGGAAAGATCCGCAAATACGTGCTGCGCGAACGCGCGCGCGAGATGTGGCCGACGAACGCGACGACGGCGTCTCTTTAGCGGATCGCGTCTCTCTAGCGGATAAAGACGCGCCAAAAACAGAGAAGCCAGCAGTCTTCGCGACTGCCGGCTTCGCGTCGAGGGCGGAAGGCCGAAACGTTCCGCGCCCCGCTATTCGCTGTGAATTAGAAGAAGATGCCGAGGCAGCCGCCGGCGAGACCGCCGACAACGGCCGCCGCGATCGTGTTGGGAATGCCGCCAAGCGCGACAGAGGCGAGACCGCCGAGGATGACCGCGCCGATGCCGGCGAAGATGTAGGTGTTCGTGGTGATTTCGAATTCTTTCTCAGCCATCGTTCTTCACTCCTCTTATTTCGTTCCCTGAGTCGCGCCTTATGTGCCGGCGCATTCTCATCCCCATGAGGGCGCGTCATTTCGACGCAGCGGGAGGTTAGCACATGTGGACGGTGAGTCAAACGTGCCTGCGACAGGATGTCGCGGATATAACTATTTGATTAATAATAAATTTCAATGCTTGCCAAGATTTTAGTCGCACAATTGAGAAAAAGAAATTTCGGTTTCGCCACGCTTTCGTGACCGCATTGGGTCGCGGAGCGACTCTTCGAATTCGTTTTCGTCGAACACGGACGCTATACCCGCTGCCGATGACAAAAAAGCCCTCCGACGTCGATTCCCTCGATCCTGTCGCCCGCAAGGCGGATCGCGGTCTGAAAGCCATCTTCACGCCGCTTCGGCCCCTGCTGCCCTATGCGCTGCGCTACAAGCGAACGATCGTATTCGCCTTTGTCGCGCTGCTGATGGCGGCGGGCGCGACGCTCACCTTGCCGCTCGCCGTGCGCGGCATGATCGATCACGGCTTTTCCGCCGACAGCGCCGGCGCGGTGAACGCCTATTTCGGGGCGATGATCGCCGTCGCCGCGACGCTCGCGCTGGCTTCGGCCACGCGCTTCTATTTCGTCATGACGCTCGGCGAGCGGGTGGTCGCCGACCTGCGCGCCGATCTCTTCAGGCATCTCACCGCGCTCGACGCCGCGTTCTACGACACGGCGAAGACGGGCGAACTCCTCTCGCGGCTGACGGCGGACACGACGCAGCTGAAGTCGGCGTTCGGCTCGTCGGCGTCGGTCGCGCTGCGCAATCTTTTCATGTTCTTCGGGGCGATCGTGATGATGGTCGCGACGAGCCCCAAGCTCGCCGGACTGGCGCTCGCCGCCATTCCGGTCATCGTTCTCCCGCTGATCGCGTCGGGGCGCGCGGTGCGCCGACGCTCGCGTCACGCGCAGGACATGCTGGCGGTGGCGTCCGCCTATGCGGGAGAAAATCTCTCCGCGGTGCGCGCGATGCAGGCGAATGGCGCGCAGGCGTCCACGGCGGCGCGCTTCACGCGCGCGGTGGAATCCGCCTATGACGCGGCGCAAGCGGCGACGCAGCTTCGCGCATTCATGACCTTCGGCGCCATTCTGGTCGTCTTCACGAGCGTCGTCGGCGTGCTCTGGCTCGGCGCGCAGGACGTGCTCGAGGGACGGATGACGTCCGGCGTCCTGTCGCAATTCGTCCTCTACGCCGTGCTTGGCGCCAGTTCGCTTGGCGAACTCTCTCAGACGTGGAGCGAACTCTCCGCGGCGGCGGGCGCCGCCGGCCGCATCGCCGACATTCTCGCCATCAAGCCGCGCATTGTGGCGCCGCCGCGCCCGACGCCTGCGCCCGCCCGTTGGCAGGGGCGGATCGCCTTCGACCATGTGCGGTTCGCCTATCCGACCGCGCCCGATCAGCCGGCCTTGCAGGATTTCACGCTCGTCGTCGCGCCCGGCGAGCGCGTCGCGCTCGTCGGGCCTTCCGGCGCGGGCAAGTCCACCACCTTTGCGTTGCTTCTTCGCTTCTATGACGTGGATTCGGGCTCCATTGCGCTCGACGGCGTCGACCTGCGCGACCTCGATCCTACGGCGTTGCGCAGGGCGATCGCGCTTGCGCCGCAAGATCCGGTGATCTTCGGACTGTCCGTCTCCGAAAACATCGCCTATGGCCGGGAGGACGCCTCAAGCGAGGCGATCGTCGCCGCCGCGAAGCGCGCGCAGGCGCATGACTTCATCATGGCGCTGCCGAAGGGCTATGACACGCTGCTCGGCGAGCGCGGCATTACGCTCTCGGGCGGCCAGCGCCAGCGCCTCGCCATCGCGCGCGCGATCCTCGCCGACGCGCCCGTGCTGCTCCTGGACGAAGCGACCTCGGCGCTCGACGCCGAGAATGAGGCGCTGGTGCAGGCGGCGCTGCATGACGTCATGCAGGGGCGCACGAGCCTCGTCATCGCCCATCGCCTTGCGACCGTCCTCGAAGCCGACCGGATCGTCGTCGTCGACGAAGGCCGCATCGTCGAGCAGGGCACGCATGCGAGCCTGAGCGCCGCGGGCGGCCTTTATGCGCGGCTTGCGAAATTGCAGTTCGACACCGACCGCGCCGGCGCCGCCGCATGACGGCGCTTGCTGGCGCCGCTGAAAGACCGTAGCGTCGCAGCTGTTTCAGCTGGAGCGTTCGTCATGTCGCATGCAGCGCGCAATACCGAGATTTTGAAGGAAGCCTATCGTCGATGGAATGACACGAAGGGCGGCAGCGTCGATCATTGGCTAAGCCTCCTCGCGCCGAAAATCAATTTCGGTTCACTGGCGCAGGGGCGTCCGGATGCGCTGTCATTCACCCAGACCCGGGAGAGCCGCGAGGGAGTGGCGGATTATCTCCGCGAGCTGACGCGTGACTGGGCGATGGACGACTACAGGATGGATGTTTTTGTGGCGGAGCTTGACCGCGTCGTCGCCATTGGCCGCTGCGCGTGGCGGCATAAGACGACGGGCAAGCGCGTCGACACGCCCAAGGCGGACGTCTGGCGGTTCGATGCGGACGGACGGGTGGTCGAGTTTTTTGAATATTACGATACGGCTGCGGTGATTGAAGGCGCGCGCCCGTAGGCCCGGCCTGAGGCGGGCGGCGATGCGTTCAGCCGGTCGAACCGTCGCCTCCGTTTGAGCGGAGTCGCTCGATCGTCTCTTGCAGCAGGCTGATCGCCTCATCCCTGTCCGCTTTCAAGAGATCAACGTCGACGCGCAGGCCCTCGCGCTCCTCGTGAATGGTTTCTGTCGCGGCCGGAGCCTTCTTGCCGAGCGCCTTATAGGTGCGGATCGGCCCGCTGACGCCCTTCACATGCAGCGGAGACTGTTCCTCGACCTCGATCATTTCGCTCACCAGCGTCATCGTCTCATGCGAGATCAGGATCGAGCCCGGCGCGGCCGAACCCTCGAGCCGCGCTGCGACATTCACCTGATGGCCGACGATGGTGTAATCCATCCGCTCCTGGCTGCCGAAATCTCCGACGGTGCAATAGCCCGTGTTGACGCCGACGCGGATCTGAAACCGCTGATCCAAGCCATGTTCGCGCCACCGGCGCTCCAGCCGACGAGTCATCGCCTGCATGTCGAGCGCCATCAGGATGCACGCCAGCGCATCCTCTTTGACGCCGCGCGTCTCCGGGTCGCCAAAAAAGATCATCACTGCGTCGCCGATATATTTGTCGATCGTTGCGCCGTAGGCGAGCGCGAGACCGGCCATTTCATTGAGAAAATCATTGAGCATGCGGGTGAGGTCTTCCGCCTCCAGACGCTCCGTCATTTCGCTGAAGCTGACCACGTCGGAAAAAAAGATCGTCAGCTTCTTGCGCTTCGCCGGAATGGACGCGACGGCGTTCTGCTTGAAGAGCGTGCCGTAGAGCTGCGGCGAAAGATATTTCGACAGCCGCGCCGAGAGTCGTTCGAGTTCCGCGTTTCGTTCTTCAAGCGCCTGCGTTCGTTGCGTCACCAGCGCGTCGAGGGTCCGCTCGCGATCGAGAAAATCCAGCGCCATCTTCTTGAAGACGCGCGCCAGTTGCCCGACTTCGTCGCTGCGCTCTTCGACGTCCGACAATTCGTCGGCCGAAAACGCTCGACGCTCGACATCGCGCGCCGCCCTGGTGATCGCCACCACCGGCGCCGTCTGCTTTCGCGCGAGCCAGGCCGCCAAGCCGCCGCCGAGCAGGGTGACCGCCAAAGCGATCCCGAGCGCCGTTTCGATCTGCGAAGCAAGGGCGCTGTTCAATCGCGTCGTCGGCATTCTGATCAAAGCGGCTCCGATCACGCCGGCGCCATTTTCGGCGCTGATCGGGGAGATGACGCTCAGCGTGCCGACGCTGTAGATCGCCTGCGACCGCCCGCTTGCTATCACCGTGCGAAGGGGCGCGAGCTCCCGCTCGGTCAGCCGATCGCGGCCATGATTGAGCCGCGTCGCCTTCGGACTGGCGATCAGGCTCGAATCCTTGTTGAAGACGAAGATCGCGTCGATTTCGCCGCTGCCCAGGAGGTTGTCGATGGCGCGCGGGAGTCCGATCTGCTCGTCGACCTCCTCAAGGATGCGGGCGTTGTAGCCGACCTGCACGATTCGGGGCTTATCGACGCCGCGCACGCCGACATATTTGAAGCGCTCATTGTCGATCTCGCGCTTTCTGGCCTCCTGCACGACCGTCTCTTTTTCGCCCATCAGCAGCGCCCAGAACGCATGCGCCTGAGGCTGCTGCTCGGCGGATGGGCTGAACTGAAAGTCGGCGTTCTTGTCGCCGTGGATATAGGCGTAACCCTTCTCGTCGGTGACCCAGAATTCGTCGAGCACCGTTTTCTCGGTGATCGCGTTCAGCCGGTTCTTGATGTCGGTCGACGTCATGCCTGCTTTCTCGGCCGCGTCGACGAACAGAGCCAGAAGCCTGGCGGAGACGATCATATGCTGAGACAGCATTTGCTCGACTTCCACCGGAAGTTCGCGCGCGAGGCTCGCGCTGCGCGCCAGAAGCCGGGCGACGCTTTCGCCTTCGACCTCGGCTTCGGCCAGCATCGCGCGGTAGTTGGACCAGGACAGCAGAGTCGACGATATCAGCGTCGCGCCGACGCTCAGCGCTGCGACCAATGCAACCAGACGGGAAGCAAAGCTAAGTTGAGGGAGGCGCATTCGTCGCTCGCATTGCAGTCGTTGCCTTTGAAAAGCATAGCAAACTTTCGTCCGCCAGCCGTCTGGCGCCTTCCGGCGGACCGTCGCGCCTGTCATTTGCCTTCGCCCTGAATAATGCTATGAGCACCCGCCAACCCCTGACGGCGCAGGCCGTCAAGTTCCCATCCTGCGGCTGACGCGCTTGTCTCGCCGCTCAAAGGAGTTGGCGCCAATGGCCATATCGCCCGTCACGTTGACCGAAGCATTGACCTTCGACGACGTGTTGTTGCGGCCGGGCCATTCGCGCGTGATGCCCTCCAGCGTCGACGTCACGAGCCGGCTGACCCGCGAGATCTCGCTCAATCTGCCGATCGTGTCGGCCGCCATGGACACGGTCACCGAGGCGCGCCTTGCGATCGCCATGGCCCAGGCGGGCGGCATCGGCGTCATCCATCAGAATCTGTCGCCGGCCGCGCAGGCCGCCGAGGTGCGCAAGGTCAAGCGCTATGAAAGCGGCATGGTGATCGATCCGATCACCATTTTCCCCGACGAGACGCTCGCCGACGCGCTTGCGCTGATGGCCGGCCACGGCATTTCCGGGATTCCGGTCGTGGAGCGCGGCGGCGACGGCGGCAAGGGTAAGCTCGTCGGCATTCTGACCAACCGCGACGTGCGTTTTGCGCAGGATCGCAGCCAGCCGGTGGCTGAGCTGATGACGAAAAAGCTCGTCACGGTTCGCGAGGGCGTCGGGCAGGGGGAGGCGCAGCGTCTGCTGCATGAACATCGCATCGAGAAGCTGCTGGTCGTCGACGAGGACTACCGCTGCGTCGGCCTCGTCACGGTCAAGGACATCGAGAAGGCGACGCTCCACCCCTACGCCTGCAAGGATCACGAAGGCCGGCTGCGCGTCGCCGCCGCCTCGACCGTCGGCGACCATGGTTTCGAGCGCGCGCTTCAGCTGATCGACGCGGGCGTCGACTGCGTGGTGATCGACACCGCGCATGGCCATTCGCAGGCGGTGATCGATCAGGTGACGCGGGTCAAGAAGGCGTCGAACAAGGTCTCGATCATCGCCGGCAACATCGCGACGGCCGAAGCGGCCAAGGCGCTGATCGGCGCCGGCGCGGACGCCATCAAGGTGGGCATCGGACCCGGCTCGATCTGCACGACGCGCATCGTCGCCGGCGTCGGCGTGCCGCAGCTCACCGCGATCATGGAAGCGGCGGAGGAAGCGCGCAAGGCCGACGTGCCGGTGATCGGCGACGGCGGCGTCAAATATTCCGGCGACCTCGCGAAGGCGATCGCGGCGGGCGCCGACGTCGTCATGATCGGCTCTCTTTTCGCCGGCGCCGAGGAGTCGCCCGGCGAAGTGTTTTTATATCAGGGACGCTCCTTCAAGGCCTATCGCGGCATGGGATCGGTGGGCGCGATGACGGCCGGTTCCGCGACGCGCTATTTCCAGGGCGACGTGAAGGAGCAGCTCAAACTTGTCCCCGAGGGCATCGAAGGACAGGTGCCGTATCGCGGGCCGATCGCGCCGATCCTCTATCAGCTTGCGGGCGGACTGCGCGCCGCGATGGGCTATGTCGGCGCGCCGACGGTCAAGGAGTTCCAGGAACGCGCGCAATTCGTGCGGATCACCAACGCCGGTCTGCGCGAGAGCCATGTGCATGACGTCGCCATCACCCGCGAGAGCCCGAACTATCCGACGGGCGTCTGAAACGCGCGGCGGAAAAAAGGGGCCGCGCAACGGCCCCTAAGAGATGGGAGAAAAGTGAAGGAGGAAATGTCCTGGTCAATAGTAGAGCCTGAGAATTGAGCGCCAAATATACGAATGATGAGAGTAAATGGCGCTCGCCTAATGTCTTGCGCCTCTCACCATTCGTCCCAATGCTATGACGAAAATCGGTTTTCCGCGTCATGCGAATTGATGACGACGGCGATTTTTGAAAACCTGTTTTTCGAAAGCTCGTCGTTGGCGTCGTTCTGGCGACGCGCATGGTCGAGCAAAAGGGCAGAGGGCCTCGCGAAGACCCTCCAAATTTGTGTGGGAAAGTTCTGGTCGTAGAATCGCTGAAAAGGCGGCTTGAAAATTGAGCGCGAAATATCGAACCCCGAGTTACTGAAGCGTCCGCGGCAATTTCGTCCGCCCCCCCCGACGTTCGCTGGCGACGTTAGGACGAACGAAAAGAGCCGACATCATCCAAACGGATGAGGCCGGCCCCAATTCCTTGAAATCAAATGTATACGCTTACTCGCCTCTCGCCCCGTTCAGCGAGGAGAGTCCGCCAAGAAGCGCGACGACTTCCGCCTGGCGATTGCATCCGGTCTTTTCCATCACGCCGCGCAAATGCGTGCGCACGGTGTTGCGCGATACGGACTGTTCGGTCGCGATTTCCTCGACCGTCTTGCCGGAGACGAGTCCGCGCGCGACCCGCGCCTCGGCCGGCGTGAGGTCGTAGAGCGACTGAACCAGCTCGATCGCCGGAGCCTGAGGCGAGCCGACCGGAGTCATCACCAGAACCGCCGCGCAGCGCACGAAAATATCCCGCGCCGCGCCGCGGATCGGCACGAGGTTGGCGATCATCGGGGTTTCGCCCTCGTTCGCGCGCGCGGCGAAGGACCGCGGCGCGCCGACGAGATCGTCGTCGAGGGCGTCCATCGCCAGACGCAGCAGCCCGTCGGCGGATGCGTCGACGAGCGACACGCGATCATGGGCCCGCCAACGGACATATTTGTTCAGCTCATTGCTCGGGTCGTTCGCGGAGATCACACGCCCGTCGTCGTCGAGGACGAGCGCCGGAAGCCCGATCAGGCCAAAGGTTTCGCCCGCCACCCGCGCGCGCTCGAGCTGCAGCCGCGTGGCGAGGAACGCGGCGCGGGCAAGATGCGGCCGCAGTTCGTCGAGCTGGCGAATGATCGAGGGCTCGACCGGGCCCCGGTTATGCGCGCGTTCAAGACAGATGATGCCCGTGTCGCCGGTCGGCAGCGAGATCGCCGTCGCCGCGCTGAAGCCGAGCCCGCGCGGACGCAGGAAATCGCAATAGTTGGGATCGCGCTCGAGCTCCTCCGCCGTATAGACGTCGTCGTCAGTGAGAAAGCCCGGATGGCGCCGGCTGAATAGCCTGCCGCCGCGCGTGCAGTTGCTGAGCCAGTCGCCGCGCATGAAATTCTCGACGTGCTCGCAAAGCGCCGGCGAAGCCGTCCAGCGGGAGACTTTTTCGCGCGCCGCGAAGAGGACGCCGCCTTGCGCTTCCGCCAGATGCGAAAGCTCGTCGAGAACATCCGGCCACATGTCCGGCGCGAAGGAGCATTCATAAATGCGATCAATGAGTTCCTGAACCATTCTCAATATCTCTTGCTGGCGGTCGCGCTAAAGGCGCGAGCGCACGTATAAACCGTATGCAAACGTGCGGCCGGCGAGATCGTTCCCGCGTGCTGTGAATTTGGTCAGGCGCCGTCGATCGGGTCAGTGCTTGCCGGCGTCGAGCGGAACTCCCTTGCGCTCCTTATGGATATAGGCGACGAACGCCGTCATCTTGGGATCGTCGGCCGGAAGCGCCGTGCCCTGCAGCGGGTTTTTAATGCACCAATTCACCATTTCAAAGAGCTGCGCGACCTTTCCGAGCTGCTTTTGGAATTTCGGATAGGTTTCGGGATGGGTGTTGGCGGCGTTGGGATGGCACTGCGCGCAGGCCACGCCATTCGTGCCGACCGCGCCGCTGGTCCACAGCTCGCGGCCTTTCTTGGCGACGGAATCGAATTCGGTCTTCCAGCGGTCGACGTCCGTCGCCGTGAATTCGTCCGCGAGCGCTGCCGGCGAAAGCAGCGCAGCGCTCAAAACAAGCGCAATCGTATAGCGGCGCATCGTCATTCTCCTCGACTAATAGTGCAGTTGCGGCGCCTTGCGGACGATCGCCTCTTGATATTTCTTGTCGACGGGCTTTCCGAGCCGCGGATCGTAGCCGACGACGCGCTCCTGATTGTCCCACAGCTGGTAGCGCGCCGTGACGCGGCCGGAGTTGACGTCGACCATCTGCCAGCCTGTAGCGTCGCGCTCGAAGAAGGGGTCGGCGCGATTCATCGGAACCGTCAGCACCGGCACATGCGCGCCCGCCTGCGCATAGGTGTCGGGATACGGCCAGGGCCAGGCCGTCGCCATCACCGCATTGAACGAGATATTGCCGATCTGATTGTACTGGATCTGATGCACATGGCCGTAAATGACGCTGACGTTCTTAAACGGCTGCAGGAGCGCCTGCACCTGCTCGGCGTCATCCGTCCAGAAATTCCAGCCCTTGTAGATCTTCTGCAGCGGCGAATGTGAGAAGACGATGACCGGCGTATCCTTCGACACTTTGTCGAGATCGCTCTTGAGCCAGGCGCGCTGCTTGTCGCCGACCATGAAGGGCGAGCCGTTGGGATTGTCGAGCCCGGCCATTTCGAGCATGCGCTGCTCGGCCGTGGGCCAGCGATGGAACGTCCATTCGTCCGTCGTGAGAATCGAGTTCAGCACGACGAAATGCACGCCCTTGTGATCGAAGCTGTACCACTGCGGACCGTAGAGCTTCGACCAGTACTCGCCGAGATCGAGATAATAGTCGTGCTCGCCCATCACGCAGTGCAGCTTGCCTTTCAGATGCGAAAGCATCTCGGCGCCGTGGTCGAGTTCGTCCTTTTTGCCGAGCTGCGCGAGATCGCCGCCGAACATGACGAAATCGGCTTCCGGCGTGATGAGATTGGCTTCGGCGACGGCGCGCTTCAGGCCCATGTCCCAATTGCGCACGAAGCTCGCGCCTTTGATCTGCTGAATGTGCGAGTCGGAAATATAGGTGAAGCTGAAATCCTCGCGCGTTCCGCCGAAGGCGAGGCGCACCATTGAGATCGGCAGAGTCGTCAGCGTTCCGGCCGCCGCGCCGGCGGCGATCACGCTGCGCCGGGTGATGAGCTTGGTCATTTCCTACCCTCCCTGGCGGCTTCGCGCGTCCGAGGCGACGCCGCTCGTTTTGTCCGTGCGTCGATTCTTATTTCGTCTGCGCCGTCAGATAGGCGGGGCTCGTCAACGTTTCCAGGAAAGCGACTAGATCGTCGATCTGCTGATCCGTCAGATTCAACGGCCTGATGCCGCCCGAGAGATAAGGGTTGACCGGCCACGGATCGCCGGGACTCTTGCCGCCCTCATTGTAATGCTTGACGACGTCCTTGAGCGTTTTGAGCGAGCCGTCGTGCATGTAAGGCGCGGTCATCGCGATATTGCGCAGCGTCGTCGTCTTGAAGGCGCCGATTTCATCGAAGGAGTTCGTCACGGCGAAGCGGCCGAGATCCGAAACCTTCGGATCGGCAAGCACCGCCTTGTCGACGGAGGCGCCCGCCGCCTTCGCCTTGAGAAATTCGGCGGCGAGGCGCGGCACGTCGTTTTGGATGCGGTTGATGCCGACGCCGATGTTGTGAAACCTGTTGTCGGTGAACAGCGCCTGCGTCTGTTCGATGACATGGCAGGAGACGCAGCGTCCCTGATTGACGTAGATGTCGAAGCCGCGCTTGGCTTGATCGCTGATCGCGTTGCGGTCGCCGCCGAAATACCATTTGTCGAAAGGCGAATCGCCGGAGACGACCGTGCGCTCGAAGCTGGCGATCGCCTTCATCACGTCGTCCATCGTCACGTCGCGGCCGCTTTTGCCAAACGCCTTCTTGAAGCCCTCGACATAGGCCGGGTCTTCGCGAACGATTTTAAGCACCGGCTCGTGATTGGGCAGTCCCATCTCCACCGGATTGACCATCGGATGCTGTGACTGCTCCTCCAGCGACGGCGAGCGCCCGTCCCAGAATTGCGAGGTGTAGAACGCGGCGTTGATCACCGTGGGCGCGTTGCGGGTGCCGTTGAGTTTGTGATGGCCTTCCGAAACGCGCAGCGGACTGTCGGTGAAGGCTTTCTTGTCATTGTGACAGGTCGAACAGCTCACCGTGCCGTCGATTGAGAAGCGCGCGTCGTGGAACAGCTTGTCGCCCAGCGCGATCTTGTCGGGCGACTGCGGATTGTCGGCGGGAATGGGGACGCTCGGCAGGCCAAGCGGCTCCGCCCTGGCCACGACCCATCCGCCGGCGAGCAGCGCCGCGAGCGGCAGCGCGACGAGCGTCGTCTCAACGGATTTTCGGACATTGGGAATGCGCGCCATGAGCTTCCTCCGCTGCCGCTCGGCTTTTCGCCGGCTCTTGTTTTCACGTTAAGTTTGCTCTGCTTTTAATGGCAGGGCAAGTCGTCGCTGTGACAGCCGGCGTGGATTTTAAAGAACTCGCTGTGCGAATACTCCGACTGTCGCGCCTCTGTTGTGCATTGCATTGCCGCTACGCGGTGGAATAACTATTATAGTGCGTGAATTGCAGTTGGCCAGCGTCGGCCTATTGGTCATGTTCATGCTACATAAGATTGTTTTTAAAGAGCGTCGCTCTCAGTCGGCCTTCCGCCGCAACCGCGGTTGTGCTAGCTGACGGCCCCAAGAGGCCTTCGTCGCACTGCGAAACAGCGCCTCAGCAAATCAACTGCAGGAGTAAGGGATGCATCTGACCCGGTTCGTCGCGCTCGCCGCGATCTTCCTGGCGCCGGCCATGGCCGCGGCGGGCGATCTGCGCGCGGACGCCAACGCCGTTTTCAAGCCGATCGACGCCGCGAGCGTCGCGTCCGTCGTCAAAAACAACGAGATCACGCCGGCGAAGATCGAGCTCGGGCGCAAACTGTTTTTCGAGCCGCGGCTGTCGAAAAGCCAGATCATCAGCTGCAACAGCTGCCACAATCTCGGAACAGGCGGCGTCGACGCCGGTCCGACGTCGATCGGCCATGGCTGGGCGAAGGGGCCGCGCCGCGCGCCGACCGTCCTCAACGCGGTGTTCAACGTAGCGCAGTTCTGGGACGGGCGCGCCGTCGACCTCAAGGCGCAAGCCAAGGGTCCGGTGCAGGCCGATGTGGAAATGAACAACACGCCGGCGCAGGTCGAGAAGACGCTCAACAGTATGCCGGCCTATGTGGCTGAGTTCAAGGGAGCTTTTCCCTCAGACCCCAATCCGGTGAGCTTCGACAATATGGCGAAAGCCATCGAGGCTTTCGAGGCCACGCTGACGACGCCGAATGCGCGTTTCGACAAATTCCTCAAGGGCGACGTCAGCGCCCTCAACGACGTCGAGAAGAAAGGGCTGCGTCTTTTTATCGACAAGGGCTGCGCCGGTTGTCACGGCGGGGTCAATGTCGGCGGCGACGGCTATTTCCCGTTCGGCGTCGCTCAAAAGCCCAGCGTCGAGATCATGCCCGTCGCCGACAAGGGCCGCGCCAAGGTGACGAATAATCCGGCCGATGAATTCGTCTTCCGCTCGGCGCCGCTGCGCAACGTCGCGCTCCGCGCGCCTTACTTCCACACCGGCTCCGTGTGGACTCTGGAAGAGGCGGTCGACCTGATGGCGAAAGATCAGCTGGGAGAAACGCTCTCCGCTCAGGACGTCAAGGCGATCGTGGCGTTCCTGGAGACTCTGAACGGCGATCAGCCGAGCGTGACCTATCCGGCGCTGCCGCCGCGCTCCAAGGACACGCCGCTGCCGCAGTGAGCGGTGACGCGGGACGATCGTGATCATCGAAGCGGGCGCCGACGTTCTTCGTCGGCGCCCGTTTTCACATGTCACAATTTTGGGGCGGCGGTTCGCTAAATTTCTGCGCCGAGAAACAGCGAGAAAGACCGCTTGCCACGATGAAACTCTCGACACGCTTCAAATTAGCGCTGGCGCTCGTCGCGACGGCGGCCGGCGCTCCCGTCGCCGCTCAAGACCGGCCGGATCCCTTCGCGCGAATTGGCCATATCGTCGTCATCTTCACCGAGAACCGCAGCTTCGATCATGTGTTCGGGCTGTTTCCGGGCGCCGAGGGCCTCAATTCGGCTCAGCATCCGCCGCCGCAGGTTGATTTTGACGGGACGCCGCTCTCGGCGCTGCCGCGGCCGCGATGGGACGATCGCTTTCCGAGGCGGCTGCCCAACGCGCCGTTTCGCCTCGAGCCATATGTCGACATCGAGGGCCACACGATGGACCCGGTGCACGACTTTTATCTCGAGCAGGAGCAGATCGACGGCGGGGCGATGGACCGCTTTGTCGAAGCCTCCAACGCCGGCGCGCTCGTCATGGGCTATTACGACGGCTCCGAGCTGAAGCAGTGGGCGCTGGCCAAGGAATTCACGCTCGCGGACCATTTCTTCCATGCCGCCTTCGGCGGCTCGATGCTCAACCATTTCTTTCTGATCTGCGGCTGTGCGCCGGTCTTCGACAATCCGGCGGAGTCGACCAGGAAGAAATTTCTGCCGAAACTCGCCACGATCAGGGATGCGCAAGGCGCTGAACTCACGACCCGCGCGCGGGAAGAGGACTCGCCGAAAAGCGTGCTCGACGGTCCGCCGCGCCATAAGAAATTTGGCCCCCTGACGATCGAGCTGGAGGCGATCGGCACGCTTCAGCCGGCGAATCCGATCTCCAAGCATGACAAGACCGAAGCGCAGGAGCGCCTTCCGCCTTTGCACGCGCCGACGATCGGCGACCGGTTGACGGAGAAGGGGGTCGCCTGGGCCTGGTACGCCGGCGGCTGGCGGGATGTCGTCGAGGGCCGACTCAAGCCGTACGAAGGCAAGCCGGACGCCTTTCAGACGCACCATCAGCCGTTTGTCTATTTCGCCAATTACGCCGAAGGCCGCGAAGGCCGCGCCCATCTCAAGGACGCTGACGACTTCTTTCGGGACGTCGATGCGGGGAAACTGCCGCCGGTGAGCTTCTACAAGCCGCTCGGCGTGTTCAACGGGCACCCGAATTATTCCGATCTCGCCGCCGGGGACGCTCATCTGGGAGAGGTTGTCGCACGATTGCGCAAGAGCCCGAATTGGGCCGACATGCTGATCATCGTCACGGCCGACGAGAACGGCGGGTTCTGGGATCACGTCGCGCCCCCGAAAAGAGATTCTTATGGCCCGGGCGCGCGTGTGCCGACGCTCATCATTTCTCCCTTCGCCAGGAAGGGCTTCGTCGACAAGACGGTCTATGACACGCTGTCCATCCTGCGCACGATCGAGCTTCGCTTCGGCGTTGCGCCGCTCTCGGAGCGCGATGCGGGAGCGACGGATCTGCGCAATGCGCTGATCGCGCCATGAGCTTCGCCCTGACCTTCGACATGACCTTCGACATGGCCTCTGGCGACGTCGGGGAATCCTCGTCTGTCCGTCAGGCGGGGAGACTCCTCAAACGGCCATGATTAGGTCAAAAAATTGCGCCAGGCGGCCACATGTAATTCAACTCATTGTTAAAATGATAAATTATTGACAAGGCGTTTTGCGGATTCGAGACGATACCTACCCCTAAGGGTTGTTATGACAACATCCACTAGGGTTGCATTGGCTATTCGATAGATTGTATTGCTCTATACCAAGGGGTATTGTGGTTAGGGGAGTGTTGTTGGAATTGTTGCGGCACGCTGAGCTGGGTCTGCGATCTGCCCTTTCGGG
>NZ_JBFWNB010000040.1:0-29784 GCF_050251305.1 Methylocystis sp.
GAGCGCGCTGGCCATGATCCGCTCGAAGGCTTCTTCGCGCTGCGCCTGGTTCAGCGCCTTCGAATCATCGAGGCAGCGCGGCCGGCGTTCGGGATCGAGAATCACCGCCGCGGCGGCGACCGGCCCGGCGAGCGGCCCGCGACCGACTTCGTCGACGCCGGCGATCGGCCAAACGCCCTTTCGGCGCAGCTGCGCCTCCAGCCGAAAACTAGGCCCCTTTGCCGCCACGATCGCTCCCCTCGGCGATCGCGCGCGGTCCCGCGCTGCCGCATTCGTCGAGGCGGCGATCGCGCAGCGAATTAAGCGCGGCCTGGGGGCCGCCGCAACTCGGAACAACCCCCGCTCGCGCCGTCGTCCAGAGAATTCTCGGACGGCCGCGCCGAAGAGCCGAAGATGCGCCCGAAAAAATCGGCCTAAAACAGGCTCAGCTGCTGCGGCGCGCGGCGCGGCGGCTCGAACAGATCCGTCCGCAGCCTCGCCTTTTGCGCGAAGCCGAGGCGCGCGGCGGCGACTTCGAAACGCCGGCCGATCATCCACGCGTAAGGCCCCTCGCCCTTCATGCGGGTTCCGAAGGCGGACTCGTTGAGCTTGCCGTCGCGAGTCGAGCGGATGAGCGCCAGCGCCCGGCGCGCCCTGTCGGGAAAATGCGCGACGAGCCATTCGGCGAAGAGATCGCGCAATTCGAGCGGCAGGCGCAGCATCACATAGCCCGCCTCCTTCGCGCCGGCGGCGTGCGCCCGCGTCAAAATCCGCTCGATCTCGTCGTCATTGATGGCGGGAATGATCGGCGCCGTCATCACCGCCGTCGGCACGCCGGCGGCGCTGAGCGCTTCGATCGTCTCGAGCCGCAGTTCGGGCGTGGCGGCGCGCGGCTCCATGAGGCGCGCGAGCTTGCGATCGAGCGTCGTCATCGAGATCGCGACCTTCGCCAGGCCTTTTGCCGCCATTGGCGCGAGGAGATCGAGGTCGCGCAGCACCAGCGCCGACTTCGTGACGACGCCCACCGGATGATTGGCGCGCGCCAGCACTTCGAGGATCGAGCGCATCACGCGATGGCTTTTCTCGGCGGGCTGATAGGGATCGGTGTTGGCGCCGATGGCGATGGCCTTCGGGACGTAGCCCGGCGCCGACAATTCGCGTTCGAGAAGCTGCGCCGCGCCATCCTTGACGAAAATCTCGGTCTCGAAATCGAGGCCGGGCGAAAAACCCATATAGGCGTGCGTCGGCCGCGCGAAACAATAGACGCAGCCATGTTCGCAGCCGCGATAGGGATTGATCGAGCGATCGAAGGAAATGTCCGGCGAATCGTTTCTGGTGATGATCGTGCGCGGCTTCTCGACATGGATATGGGTCTTGAGCGCCGCGAGGCCCTCGAGCGACCCCCAGCCGTCGTCCGTCTCTTCGCGCGTCTCCTTTTCGAAGCGTCCGCTGCGTTTCGACAGCGCCCCGCGCCCGCGCCGGCGTTCAGCCTCGACGATCGCCGCGGGGTCGATCCGCGGCGCATTTCTCGTATCCACTATGGTGTGGGCCGCGCGCCCCATGTCTGCAACCTCTGTCGCCCGCCGCCAGCGTCGCTCGCGGTCTGGACCACAGATCCGAACATATAGAGAACAAACGAGCGCGACAAGGGGCGCCGAAAATGAAAAACGCGCCGATTCCGTTCGGCGCGTTTCCGATATCCTGGGGCTGATGCGCGCTCAGCGCACAAGAATATTCTTGAACTGCCAGGGGTCGCTCTCGTCGATGTCTTCCGGGAACAGTCCCGGACGTCCGTCGAGCGGCGTCCAATCCGTGTAATAGCCCTTCACCGGGCCGAGATACGGCAGCTGCACCTCGAGGCAGCGCTTGTAGTCGACCTCGTCCGCCTCGACGATTCCGGCCTCTGGATTTTCCAGCGCCCAGACCATGCCGGCGAGCGCGGCGGAGGAGACCTGAAGCCCGGTGGCGTTCTGATAGGGCGCGAGATCGCGCGTCTCTTCGATCGAAAGCTGCGAGCCGTACCAATAGGCGTTTTTCGCATGCCCATAGAGCAGCACGCCGAGCTCGTCGATACCGTCGACGATCTCGTGCTCGTCGAGAATCTTCCAGCTCTCCTGCATCTTGCCGGCGGCGCCGAACATCTCATGCAGCGAGAGCACGGCGTCGTCGGCGGGATGATAGGCGTAATGGCAGGTCGGACGATAGATCGCCGCGCCTGAATTGTCGCGCAGCGTCAGATAATCGGCGATCGAAATCGACTCATTATGCGTGACGAGAAAGCCATATTGCGCGCCGGGCGTCGGGCACCATGAGCGCACGCGCGTGTTGGCCCCCGGCGACAGCAGATAGATCGCCGCGCCGCAGCCGCCGGCCGGATGCGTGCGGCCGATGTCGGGCAACGCCTTCTCATGCGTGCCCCAGCCGAGTTCGGCGGGTTGCATCCCCTCGGACACGAAGCCCTCGACCGACCAGGTGTTGACGAAGACGTCGCGCGGTTTCGGATCGCGCGCGCGCTGCGTGTCGCGTTCAGCGATATGGATGCCCTTGACGCCGAGCTTCTGCGCGAGCGCGCCCCATTCGGCGCGCGTTTCCGGCTCCTTCTGCAGCGCGCCCGTATCGCGCGCGATATTCACCAGCGCCTGCTTGACGAACCAGGACACCATGCCCGGATTGGCGCCGACGCAGGACACGGCCGTCGATCCGCCGGGAGTCTTGCGACGCTCTTCGAGCACCGTCTCGCGCAGGGCGTAATTGGTGCGCGCCTCATTGCCCATGTTCTTATCGAAATAGAAGCCCGGCCAGGGCTCCACGACCGTGTCGACGTAAAGCGCCTTCAGCTCGCGCGCGAGTTTCATGATCGCAAGCGACGACACATCGACCGAGAGATTGACGACAAACGCCTGGCCCTCGCCCTTCGTCAGCAGCGGCGTCAAGATCTCGCGGTAATTCTCCGGCGTGAGGCGCGCTTTCACAAAGGCGATGCCGCGCTCATCGAGCAGCCGGCGATGCGTGTCGACGGGGTCGACGACGGTGAAGCGCGACTTGTCGAAGTCGAAATGGCGTTCGATCAGCGGCAAAATGCCTCGGCCGATGGAGCCGAAGCCGATCAGCACGATTGGACCGGTGATTTTGCCGTAATGAGGCCAGGTCGACATGAGGCGCAGCTCCCGTGAACGATATTGCGCCGCGATAAAGCAAGCGCCGATGTATTAATCAAGAGCTTGTGCGCGATCCGAGAGTCGCATCGGGCGGCGCCGGACGCATCGACGATCGGCTTATCGGAAGGAAATCCGCCGTCGCGCGTGCGGACAGCGGGTGCGACGGCGCTGGCACATCATGCGCGCGCGACGACGCGCGCTGCGCGTCGAACGCGCCGCCGGGGCCGCGAGGCTCCGACGGCGGAGATAGAGTGAGTTGAGGTCCGCTTCCGCGTTCGCGCCGCAAGAACGGCGCGCGATCCTCAGGCCGCCTTGCCGCTCAGATCTTCGTCAAGCGCGTCGTCGTCCGCGAACGCCGCATCATCCTCGAGCGTCGTGTCAGACTCGATTTCGATGTCGATTTCGAGCAGCGACATGTCCTCTTTGCGATGCATCTTCACCGCCACCTTGTCGGGATCGACGGCGATGTGCTTGGAAATCGCGGCGAGGACTTCCTTGTGCAAGACGGCGATCAGATTGGAATCGCGCGACGACTTGCGTTCATGTGCGAGAAGAATCTGCAGGCGCTCCCGCGCAACCGGCGCGGTGGCGCCGCGGCGCCCGAACAAACCGAATATATTCATGCCGCCCTCCGACCAAAGAGCCGAACGAGAAGTCCTCTCTTGTCCGTAGGAATGTTGACCGGCAGCTTCTCGCCGCACAGCCGTTTCGCCGCTTCCGAATAGGCCCGCGCCGCCGCGCTCATCGCGTTGTGAAGAATGATCGGCGCGCCGACGTTCGAGGCGCGCAGAACTTCTTCGCTCTCCGGCACGATTCCCAGAAGCGGTATCGAGAGAATTTCAAGCACGTCGTCGACGCCGAGCATCTCGCCGCGGCTGGCGCGCTGCGCGTCGTAGCGTGTCAGCAGCAGATGCTTTTCGACGCGGTCGCCTTTTTCGGCCCGCTCGGTCTTGGCGTCGAGCAGGCCGATGATGCGGTCCGAATCGCGCACCGAGGAGACTTCCGGATTGGCGACGACCACCGCCACATCGGCGAAGCGCATCGCGAGCGTCGCGCCGCGTTCGATGCCGGCCGGACTGTCGCAGACGATCCAGTCGAACTTCTCGCGCAACTCGCCGATGACGCGCTGCACGCCTTCTTCGGTCAGGGCGTCCTTGTCGCGCGTCTGCGAGGCGGGAAGCAGATAGAGATTGCTCAAGCGCTTGTCGCGAATGAGCGCCTGATGCAACTTGGCGTCGCCCTGGGCGACGTTGATGAGATCGAAAACCACGCGTCGCTCGGCGCCCATGACGAGATCGAGGTTGCGCAGGCCGACGTCAAAGTCGACGACCGCGACCTTATGACCCTGCTGCGCCAGCGCGGCGCCGAGAGCCGCGGTCGACGTTGTCTTTCCGACACCCCCTTTGCCGGAGGTCACCACCAAAGTCTTGGCCATTGTTCGTCCTCTCTTAATCGAGCCGCGCGATCTTGACCGTCTCGTTTTCGAGCCAGGCCTGAACGGCCTGGCTTTGCACATTCGCTGAGATCTCGTCGGCTGTGAGATATACGCCGCACACCGAGAGCAGTTCGGCCTCGAGTTTGCGACAGAAAATTCGAGCGCGTTTTTCGCCATAGGCGCCGGCCATCGCGCGGCCGCGCAGCGTTCCGTAGATATGGACGGAGCCGCCTGCCATGATTTCCGCGCCCGACGCGACCGAACCGACGACGGTCACGTCGCCGTCGGGGTAATAAATCGACTGGCCGGAGCGCACCGGCTCCAGCAGGATCAGCGGCGCGGTCGGAGGGGCTGGCGACGCGGCCGCCGACTTGCCGTCGGCGGCCTGCGCCCCGTCAGCGCCAAGCGCGGTCGCAATGCCCTCGAACGCCGCTTCTTCGCTTGGGGACAGCGTTCCAGGATTTGCGTCTTTGTCGCGCGTTGCGCCGGCGTCGGTCGGCGGTTGCGGGGTGGCGCGGCCGCCAACCAGAATCGGCGGCAAATCGTCGGCCGCCCATGACGGATCGGCGCCCGACAGTCCCATGACGCGGATGCCGCGCCCGGTGAGTTTTTCCAGAAGCTCGATCAGCTGCGGACGCTCGACCGTCAGTTTGGCGAGTTCGATGACGATCGACTTCCGGGCGAAAAACGCAGGCGACTGTTCGAGCAGGCCATCGAGCTGCGCGAACCAGTCTTCGAGCGGCTGCTCGGGTTCGAGGGTCAGAACGGGAAAGGACCGACCCTTGAAGCGGATGTGTCGGGAAGACGCCTGCGGCACGAGAGCCCTCTCGCAATTAAGATTTGCTTTATTTGAGGGCGTTAACGTTAATGAAGGATTAAAGCGCGCGCGTAATTTGGCGCCGGATGACGTTTTGCTAACGATTAAGTCTTGGTCGCTTTGACGCGCCGCCGCGACGCGACTTTCTCCACGGCGCCTTGCGCCTGTCGAACGACTTGCGCGAAACGTCTCCCGGCCGCGCGCGCGTTCAGGCCCGGCGGCGCGGCGCGGCCGGCGTCAGCGCCCGCTGCGGGAGTCAGCCCGTGAGCTTGGCGACGAGCGCGTCGGAGACCTCGAAATTGGCGTAGACGTTCTGGACGTCGTCATTATCCTCGAGCGTGCCGACGAGCTTGAGGATCTTTTCGCCCGAATCGTCATCGACCTTGATCGTGTTCTGCGGACGCCAGACAAGCGCCGCCTTGCGCGGTTCGCCGAATTTCTCTTCGAGCGCCTTGGCGACGTCGCGCAACGATTCGACGGAGGTGATCACCTCGTGAGTCTCCTCGGTCGAGGAGACGTCGTCGGCGCCGGCGTCGATCGCCGCCTCCATCATCGCGTCTTCCGTGGCGGCCTTCTTATCGAATTCGACGAGGCCGACCCGGTCGAACATGAAGGAGACGGCGCCGGTCTCGGCGAGCGAACCGCCCGCCTTGGTGAAATAGGAGCGCACTTCGCCGGCCGTGCGGTTGCGATTGTCGGTCAGAGCCTCGACGATGACCGCGACGCCGCCGGGTGCATAGCCCTCGTAGCGCACTTCGTCATAGTTCTCCGCATCGGCCCCCGAGGCCTTCTTGATCGCGCGCTCGATATTGTCCTTGGGCATGTTCTCCGCCCTGGCGGCGAGAACGGCCGCGCGCAGACGCGCGTTCATATTCGGGTCAGGCAGGCCCATCTTGGCGGCCACCGTAATTTCGCGGGCAAGTTTCGAAAACAGCTTGGAGCGGATCGCGTCCTGCTTGCCCTTCTTGTGCATGATATTCTTGAATTGACTATGCCCGGCCATGCGTTCTCGTCTGCTCCTGGGTCAACCTTCGCCTTACAGCGTCCGGCGGCTGATATACGCCAGACGCATACGGAAATAAAGAAAAGGGCCAAGGAACAGGGGAAGGAACGGGGGTGAGGAACGGGGCGAGACGCGGATGCGAGGAGCGGACGATTGAGCGCAGGCGACGACGAGCGGAATTCCCGACTTGAGACCGAGGATCGGGCGCCGCCCGAACCACCCGCTCCCCATATCCCCGACCTTGCCGCGGCGAAGCGGCTGCAGGCGATCCTTGCCAGCCCCTCCTATCGCAAGGCCGACGAGGACATGGACTTCCTCGCCTCCGCCGAAGCGCGGGGGCCGCGCCTCGAACTCGAATATTTCAAGGCCGAACTGCTGCTGCGACGCCATGGGATCGCCAACACGATCGTGGTTTTCGGCTCGACCCGCATCGTTGAACCGGCGCTCGCGGAACGGCGGCGCGCCGACGCGCAGTCGCGCGCCAGCGCCAGCCCCGGCGACGCGACGCTCGCCAAACGGCTCGCGATCGCCAAACGCATCTGCGAAAATTCCCGCTACTACGAGATTGCGCGCGAATTCGGCGCGCTCGTCGGCGCGGCCTGCCGGAGCGACGCGACGCGACTCGCCATCGTCACCGGCGGCGGGCCGGGCGTCATGGAGGCGGCCAACCGCGGCGCCTTCGAAGTCGGCGCGGAAACCGTGGGGCTCAACATCACGCTGCCGCACGAGCAGTTGCCCAACACTTACGTCACGCCGTCGCTTTGCTTGCGCTTCCGATATTTCGCGCTTCGCAAGATGCATTTCATGCTGCGCGCGCGGGCGCTGGTCGCTTTTCCGGGAGGGTTCGGCACCTTCGACGAATTGTTCGAGACGCTCACGCTGGTGCAGACCGGCAAGGTCAAGCCGATCCCGATCATCCTCGTTGGCGAAGATTATTGGCGGCGCGCCTTCGACGTCGATTTCCTTGTCGACGAGGGGGTCATCGACCCCGAAGACCGCCGCCTCTTCCGCTATGCGGAAACCGCGCCGGACATATGGGAAGAAATTCTCCGCTGGGGCGACCGGAAGGAGGATCTGCTCTTTGAATGAAGAGCTTAAGCCGACCCTGCGGGGGCCGCCATTGTAAAGCCCATGCCCCGCCTCTATCTGACCTAACGCGGCGCAAGGCGCACGCTTTTTTGAAAGGGAGAATGACCATGAGTTGGCTCAAAGCGATCGCTGGCGGCGTGATCGGCGCTGAAGCCTTGACCCTCGTTAAAGATTATGTGGAGAAACAGGGCGGCCTCGACGGCGTCGTTAAGAATTTCGAGAATTCCGGACTGGGCAAGCAGATCCACTCCTGGATCGGCCTCGGCCCCAATGAAAAGATCAGCGAGATCGACATCGGCAAGGTGATCAACGCCGATAAGCTGAAGGAAATCGCCAAGGACGCGGGCGTCGACCTCGAAAAGGCGAAGTCGATTCTGGCCCAGTATCTGCCCGAGGCGATCGACAAGGCGACGCCGGAAGGCAAGCTGCCGCCGCCCGACAAAGAGGGGTGAACCCGAAGGCCGCTTCCTGAATCTGCCGGCGGCGCCTCGTCGCCGGCGTCTTCGTCTCGTCACGCTCTTGCTTCAGGCGCCTTGATTCTGTAATTCCCTCGCGCGCGCCCTTTTGCAGCCGCCCGCAGCTTGGGCGATCGCCGCCCTAAGGCCGCGTCGCCGCGGAGGCCTCGCCCTCGCCACAGGCCGCCGGCCATTTCGAATAGGACGATTGATGACCAAGCGCGCGCTGGTGACCGGCGTTACAGGACAGGACGGCGCCTACCTCTCACAATTCCTGCTCGACAAGGGCTATGAAGTGCATGGCGTGGTGCGGCGCTCGTCGCACCGGGGCGTCGAGGACCATCGCCTGCGCTGGCTCGGCATCAGCGGCAAGCTGACCCTGCACGACGCCGATCTCGCCGATCTCTCGAGCCTGCTGCGCACGGTGCAGGACATCCAGCCCGACGAGATCTACAATCTCGCGGCGCAGTCCTATGTCGCCTCCTCATGGCGCCAGCCGGTCCTCACGGCGAACGTCACCGGCGTCGGCGTGACCAACATGCTTGAGGCGATGCGGCTCGGCGCGCCGAAGGCCCGCTTCTATCAGGCGTCGTCCTCCGAAATGTACGGCCTCATCCAGGAGCCGATGCAGAGCGAGAAGACGCCCTTCTATCCGCGCAGCCCCTATGCGGTGGCCAAGCTCTACGGCCACTGGATCACGGTGAATTATCGGGAGAGCTTCGGCCTGCACGCCTCTTCAGGCATTCTCTTCAATCATGAAAGCCCGCTGCGCGGCGTCGAATTCGTCACCCGCAAGGTGACGAGCGGCGTCGCCGCGATCAAGCTCGGCCTCGCCAAGGAATTGCGGCTCGGCAACATCGACGCGAAGCGCGACTGGGGCCACGCCAAGGATTATGTGCGCGCCATGTGGCTGATGCTCCAGCAGGAGACGCCCGACGACTATGTCGTCGCGACCGGCGTCACCACAACGGTGCGCGACATGTGCCGCATCGCGTTCCAGCACGCCGGCCTCGACATGGAAAAATTTGTCGTCATCGACCCGGCGTTCTATCGTCCGGCCGAAGTGGACGTGCTGCTGGGCGATTCCAGCAAGGCGCGGCGGGTTCTCGGCTGGAAGCCGGAGATCGATCTCCGCCAGATGATTTGCGAGATGGTCGACGCCGATCTCGAGCGGCTGCGGCGCGAGTCGGCCTAACCTGAAAAAGGGCGCGCGCGATGGCCGCCTTCGAGCGCATCTTGGTGACGGGCGGCGCCGGATTTGTCGGCGGCCACCTCTGCCGCGCGCTGGCCAAGGCCTATCCGCAGGCGACGCGCGCGCTGCTGCTGCGTCCCGGCGAGCGCGGCGGCGACGCGACATTCGCGGCGACAGTCGCCGACCTTGTCGACGAGGCCGCGATCGACGCGCTGATTGCGCGGCTGCGTCCGGACCTCATCATTCATCTCGCCGGTCAATCCTCGATCGGCCAGGCGCTGCACGCCGCCGAAATGACCTGGCGGGTCAATTTCCATGGCTCCTTCGCGCTCGGAGCGGCGGTCGCGCGTCACTGCCCCACGGCGGTCTTCCTCTTCGCCTCGACGGCGGCCGCCTATGGCGCGAGCTTTCGCGAGGGCGTTTTGACCGAAGACGCGCTGTTGCGGCCGGTCGACGTCTACAGCCGCACGAAGCTCGCCGCCGAGAGCGCGCTCGCCGATCTGCTTGCGCCCAAAGGGCGACTCATCGTCGTGCGCCCGGTCAATCACTCCGGCCCCGGCCAGCGCAACCGCAATTTCGCCCTCGCTTCCTTCGCCGCGCAGATCGCCGCGATTGAGGCCGGGCGCGCCGAGCCCCGCCTCAAGGTCGGCGATCTCTCCAAGGCGCGCGATTTCCTCGACGTGCGCGACGTGATCGACGCCTATATGCGGCTGATCGAAAAGGCGGGGGATCTGCCCCGGCCGGTTTCGACGTTCAACGTCGCTTCCGGCGCCGCGCATCGCATGGAAGCGCTGCTCGAGCGTCTGCGCGGAAAGGCCAAAGCCCAATTCGCGATCGAGATCGATCCGTCGCTGCTGCGTCCCGAGAGCGATATCGCCAGCGTCGCCTGCGACGCGACCCGGCTGACCGACGCGACGGGCTGGCGTCCGCGCCACGACATCGACGACATGCTGCAGGCCCTGCTTGACGACGCCCGCGCGGCCGAAGCGCAGACCGCAAAGACGCCATGAGCGAGCGGCAGGATCGCGAGCGGGAGCAGGATCGTGAACGCATGCGCCTGCTCGAATTCCAGCTCGATCATCTGCGCGCCGAACTCCTGCGCCTGACGCATGAGCGCTATCGGCTGGTCTATTCGGTTTCCGGCCACATCTACCGCTTCCTTCGGCCGATCGAAGCCTTCCTCGCCGACCGCGCCAACGCCGTCGCCACAATTTTTCGACCGCCGCCGCCCCGCGAGACGGCGCCGACGGCCGGCGATGAAATGGTCCTTCCGGTTCGGGGCGCGACCCTGCCGGCGCGGCGTCTGCTGGTCGATGTGACGGGAACCATCAAGCGGGACGCCGGCACCGGCATTCAGCGCGTCGTCAAGGAAGTGACGCGCGGCCTCTATTGCGGCGAGAGCTTCGACATCCCCGCCGTGGCGGCGCGCTGCGAGAACGGTCGGCTTCTGACCGCCAACGGATTTGTCGCCGAACTTGTCGGCGGAGAGGCGGCGCCCGATTCAGAGATCGCGATCGCCGGCGGCGACCGCTTTCTGATGCTCTCCGACAGCTGGAACGCCTTCGAGGAGCTGGCGCCGGTTTTCGCGAAGATTCGCGACGCCGGCGGCGAAGTCGTCACCTGCATCTTCGATCTCATTCCGGAGCTTTATCCGCACGCCTGCCACGAAGTGACCGTGCCGCGCTATCGCGCCTGGCTGCGCAAGGCGCTCCTCGAGAGCGACAGTTTCCTGGCGATTTCGCGAACCGTCGCCGACGAACTCGCCGACTATGTGGCCGCCAACCGCCTCGCCCACCGTCCCGGCCTGAAGATCGGCTGGTTTCATTGCGGCTCCGATCTGCCGTTGCGCGCCGAAGCCGCGTCGCGCGAGAAGATCCGAACGGCGGTCGAGGTCGACGCGCCGGTCTTTCTTGCCGTCGGCACGATCGAGCCGCGTAAGGGGCAGCGCGTCGCCCTGCGCGCATTCGAAGACCTCTGGGCGAAGGGACGCGACGTTCGGCTCATCGTCGTGGGCCGGCGCGGCTGGTTTGAAGAAGCGGTCGTCGGCGAGATCGTGGAACATAAAGAATTCGGCCGGCGGCTCTTCTGGTTCGACGACGTGGACGATGACGAGCTGTCCTTTCTCTACGACCACGCGGGGGCGCTGATCTTCCCGTCCTACGCCGAGGGCTTCGGCCTGCCGATCGTCGAGGCGGCCCGGCGCGGCCGTCCAGTGATCTGCAGCGACATTCCGGTCTTCCGCGAGGTGGGGCGGGATGGCGCGCTCTATTTTCGCGTCAACGACGCAAATGCGCTGGCCGAGACGATCGGCGATTTTCTCGATGGCCGCCGCGTCGCCGACCCGGGCCAGATCTTGCGCGTCGCCTGGCGCGACGCAGCGCGCCGGATCGTCGAGGCGGTCGCGCGCGAGGACTGGAGCCGACGTCTGTCGTAACGCGCGTTGCGGCGCAGCATGACAATCGCCGCATTTCCGCGCTCCGCCAAAGCGTGGTAGAGAGGCGCCAATTGGTCGTGCGGCCCGGCCAGCGCCTTTGCGGCGCGCTGGGCCGCACGGCTTTTCGCTTCTAATTCGGGCAGGGCGTTCGGCTCCTGCCGCGCCACCACGGAAAGGCTCGCGATGCCGATCAATATCCCGTTTATCAACGAGCAGACGCCACAGACCGTCTTCAAGATGATCAATCTCGAAGCGTCACAGCTCTCGCTACCGGATTCGCGCGAATTGATGTGGGCCGCCTTCGGCGCCTATGGCGTGCTGCAGACGATCGCGCAGGCGTTCAATCACTCGCTGCTCGGCAGCCTGATCTACGGCGTGCTGAGCGCCGGCTTTCTCTATGGCGCGACTCTCGGCGTGCTGCGCCTGATGAAAGAGGACGCGAAGTTTCAGCGCACCGCGACGGCGCTCGCCATCATGGGCGGATTTGCGGCGCTCGCCTACATCATCCTGCATCTGGTCTTCAGCATTGCGCTGCCGCCGCCGCTGCCGACCGAGAAGCTGCTGCGCTTCCTGCTGTTTCCGATCCTGATCTGGATGGTGTTCATGTACGCCTTCCTGTTCCGGCACGTATCGATGCGTCCGGTGCCCGCCTTCGTGACGTCGTCGCTGTTCGTCCTCGTGATCGAGGTTTTTCTGTCGCCGATTTGCAGATAGCCGCCGATCCGAAACGGCGGTCGCGGGCTTTGCTCGGGTTTTTCGTGCTAAACAGCGCGCCTGCGCGGCGCAGGCGCGCGATTGCTCTCCCTAAATGGATTGACGCTCCTCATGACCTCATCATTTGACGTGCTGGGCATCGGCAACGCGATCGTCGACACGATCGCGCGCGCCGAGGACGACGATTTGCTGCAGGCCGGACTGCACAAGGGCTCGATGACGCTCGTCGACGAATCGCGCGCGAGCGAGCTTTATGCGGCGATGGGCCCGACGACGGTCATCTCCGGCGGCTCGGCCGCCAACACCATGGCGGGTCTGGCGAGCCTTGGACGCGCCGCCGGATTCGTCGGCAAGGTGAAAGAGGACGACGCCGGGCGCGAATTCGCGCATGACATCCGCAAGGCCGGCGTCGCCTTCGACACGCCCGCCGCGGCCGACGGCGCCGCGACGGCGCGCTGCCTGATTTTCGTGACGCCGGACGGCCAGCGCACGATGAACACCTATCTCGGCGCCTGTCAGGCGCTGGCGCCCGCCGACATCAACGAAGAAGCCGTGGCGCGCGCGAAAGTCCTCTATATGGAGGGCTATCTTTGGGACCCGCCGCGCGCCAAGGAAGCCTTTCTCAAGGCGGCGAAAATCTCGCGCGCCAACGGGCGCAAAGTGGCGCTCACGCTTTCGGACAGTTTCTGCGTCGATCGCTATCGCGGCGAATTTCTCGCCCTCATCCGCGATCGGGTGGTCGACATCGTTTTCGCCAATGAAAGCGAATTGCACGCGCTTTATGAGACGGGCGATTTCGCCACGGCGCTCGACGCGCTGCGCGCCGAAGACGGACTTCTCGGCGTCGTCACGCGGTCCGAAAAAGGCTGCGTCGTCGCCAATGGCGCGAGCGCCGTCGCCGCGCCGGCCTTCCCCGTCGACGCGGTCGTCGACACGACCGGGGCCGGCGATCTTTTCGCCGCCGGCTTTCTCGCAGGCTATACGCAGGACCTGCCGCATGAGCGCAGCGCGATGCTGGGCGCGCTCGCCGCGGCCGAGATCATCTCTCATGTCGGCGCGCGCCCGCAAAAGGATTTGCTGCAGCTCGCGCGCGACAATGGCGTGCTGGGATAAGGGTTCGGGCTTCTCATTCCGAGCGGCTCGAGCGGCGATTGAACCAAGCTGGAGGAACGAAAGATGCGCCTTGTCTTCAAAACAATGCTGGCCGCCTTCGCCGCATTCGCGAGTCTCGCGCTCACGGTTGACGTCCGCGCCGAAGCGGACATGAAGAAAAGCCTCACCGGTCTCGAATATAAGGACACGAAAGTCGGAACCGGCGCGACGCCGAAGGTCGGTCAAACCGCGGTGGTGCACTACACCGGCTGGCTCTACAACAATGGCGAAAAGGGCAAGAAATTCGACTCGTCGCGGGATCGCGGCCAGCCGTTCGCCTTCCCGCTGGGGCAGGGCCAGGTCATCAAGGGCTGGGACGAAGGCGTCGAGACCATGAAGGTCGGCGGCAAGCGCACGCTGGTCATTCCGCCGGAGCTCGGCTACGGCGCGCGCGGCGCCGGCGGCGTCATTCCGCCGAACGCGTGGCTGATCTTCGACGTGGAGCTCGTCGGGGTGAAGTAGCGTTTCGCCGCAGATCGACCAATCGAAGCGCCGCCCGCCATCTTCCATGCGGGCGGCCTTTTTATTTCATAGAGATGGTCTGCGCTAAAAAATCCACACGGCCAGCAGGATCAGCGTGATCACCGCGAGCACGAACCAGCGGTCGGACCGGCGTCGCATTTCCTCAAGCGCGCCAAGCGAGCGGTCCGACAATTCGACGCCTTCGTCCGCCATCTTCGACACGCGGTGGATCGCGAGTTCCGCCTCCGCCAGAGTCCGCGGCAGATGTGTCGCCAGCTTCGCCAGCTCCGTGACGCTTCGGCTCGCATCCTCGATCTTCGCCTTGACGCCGAGATTTTCCTCGATCCATGAGCGCACCACCGGATCGCAGGTCTTCCAGATGTCGAGCTTGGGATCATAGGCGCGGGCGACGCCTTCGGCGACGACCATGGTCTTTTGCAGCAGCACCAGCTCGGTGCGGGTGCGCATGTCGAAGAGCGCCGTCACTTCGAACAGCAGGGTCAACAGCCGCGCCATCGAAATATCGGCTGCGTTGATCGTATGCATCGGTTCGCCGATCGCGCGCAGCGCCTGCGCGAACTCTTCGATGGAATGGTTCGCCGGGACATAGCCCGCTTCGAAATGCACTTCCGCCACGCGCTTATAGTCGCGAAGAATGAAGCCGTAGAGGATCTCGGCGAGGAAACGGCGCTCTTTCAGGCCCAGCCGGCCCATGATGCCGAAGTCGATGGCGACGAGGCGTCCCTTCTTGTCGACGAAGAGATTGCCCTGGTGCATGTCGGCGTGGAAAAAGCCGTCGCGCATCGCATGGCGCAGGAAGGACTGCAGCACATTGCGGCCGATCGCCTTCAGATCATAGCCTTCGGCGACGACCCGCTCGATGTCCGACAGCGGAATGCCGTCGATCCATTCGAGCGTCAGCACTTCGCGGTCGGTGCGGCTCCAATCGACCGCCGGCACGTGAATCTCCGGGTCGTTGGCGACATTGTCGGCGAATTCGGACGCTGCGGCGGCCTCGAGACGGAAGTCCGTTTCGAGCTTTACCGTGCGCGCCAGCGTGTCGACGACTTCGATCATGCGCAGCCGGCGCGCTTCGGAGGAATAGCGCTCGGCGAGCCGGGCGACCCGATACATGTCGCGCAGATCCAGCGCGAAACGGCTCTCGATCCCCGGGCGCAGCACCTTCACCGCGACCTTGCGCACGCCCTCGCGATATTGCGCATACGCGACATGCACCTGCGCGACGGACGCCGCGGCGACAGGCTCGCCGAACGACACGAAGAGCTCGTCGACGCTTCGACCGAGCGCTCGTTCGACAATGGCGACCGCCTTGTCGCGGCCGAACGGCTCCATCCGGTCCTGCAGCGCGGTGAGCGCGTCGGCGATCTCGCCGCCGACGATATCCGGACGCGTCGCGAGAAACTGTCCGAGCTTCACATAGGACGGGCCGATCTGCGCCAGCGCGCGCACGAGCGCCTTGCCCGCGCCGTCGCGCTTGCCGCCGGCGAAGAGATTGGCGAAGCGCACGAGGGGGGCCGCGCCCGGCGGCAGAAGCGCCGGATCAAGGAGCGCAAAAACGCCTTCGCGCGCCATGATGTAGCCGGCGCGCGCCAGACGATAGAAATGACCGACCCCGAGAATCACGAATGCCGCCGCTCTTTAGATCACGCTGCAATCGGGCGGCGTCGCCCGGGCGCAGTCACGCGATCGACTCCTAAAGACTAGCGATCAGCTCTTCCAGCCGGAATGGATCGCCACGACGCCCCCCGTCAGCCGCTCATAGCCGGTGCGGCGAAAGCCCGCCCTGCGGATCATGCGTTCGAATTCTTCCGCGCTTGGGAATTTGCGGATCGATTCGACGAGATAGCGGTAGGGTTCGGAATCTCCAGCGACGAATTTGCCGATCGTCGGAATGACCTTGAACGAATAGGCTTCGTAGAGCTTGTCCAATCCCGGCACGGCGACCTGCGAAAACTCGAGGCACAGGAACCGGCCGCCCGGCTTCAGCACCCGATAGGCCTCCGTCAGCGCGACATCGATGCGCGGCACGTTGCGAATGCCGAACGCGATCGTGTAGCTGTCGAAATGCGCGTCCGGAAAAGGCAGCGATTCGGCGTTCGCCTGCACGAATTCGACGCCGGAAAGCCCGCGTTCGCGCCCGCGATCGCGCCCGACCTCGAGCATGTCGCCGTTGATGTCGAGCACGACGATTTCCGCGTCATGCGCCGCGCCGGCGGCGATGCGGAAGGCGACGTCGCCGGTGCCGCCCGCGACGTCGAGATGACGGAAGCCCTTGCGCCCGCGCGCATTGACCTTGGCGGCGAACGTGTCCTTCCAAAGCCGGTGCATGCCGCCCGACATGAGGTCGTTCATGATGTCGTAGCGCCGCGCGACCTTATGGAAGACGTCGTCGACGAGGCCCTGTTTCTCATTCAAGGGAACCTCGGAATAGCCGAAATGGGTCGAGCCATCTCGCTCGGAACTTCGATCAATCATCAGGCGCTCGGGTGACGAGGAAGGAAGGGGACGGTATAGCCTGTCGCCGGGCCGGTGGCTACGCCCGCGCCGCCTTGGCGCGCCGGCCTCCGACGGGGTCAACCTGATTGCATGCCTGAGCTGCCTGAAGTCGAAACCGTGCGGCGCGGACTGGCCCCGGCGCTCGTCGGCGCGACGATCGCGCGCGTCGAACTCCGCCGTCGGGATTTGCGCTTTCCCTTTCCCGAGCGCCTCGCCGCGCGCCTTCAGGGCAGGCGCGTTCTCGACCTGCGCCGCCGCGCCAAATATCTCATCGCCGATCTCGACGACGGCCAGTCGCTGATCATGCATCTCGGCATGAGCGGCGCGTTCCGCGTCGACGACGAAACGCCCGGGGCGTTTCACCGCAAGCGCGACAAGAACGCCGCGCATGATCATGTCGTCTTCCACCTCGATCATGGTCGGCGCGTCGTCTACAACGATCCGCGCCGTTTCGGCTACATGCTGCTGATCGCCACGCAGGAGATCGACGCGGACAAGCTGTTCCGCGGCCTCGGCGTCGAGCCGCTCGGCGACGCGCTCGACGCCGCCTTCCTCGCGACGGCCTTGCGCACGCGCGCGGCGCCGATCAAGGCGCTGCTGCTCGACCAGCGTCTGATCGCCGGCCTCGGCAATATCTATGTCTGCGAGGCGCTGCACCGCGCGCGCATCTCGCCGCTACGCGCCGCGAAGTCGCTCGTTCTGGAGAACGGCCGGCCGACGGCGGCGCTGGCGCGGCTGCCGCAGGCGATCAAGGACGTGCTGGAGGAGGCGCTGAAGGCCGGCGGCTCGTCGCTGCGCGACCATCGACAGACCGACGGCTCGCTCGGCTATTTCCAGCACAGTTTCCGCGTCTACGACCGCGAGGGCGCGGCCTGCCCGACGCCGGGCTGCAAGGGAACGATCGCGCGCGTCGTCCAGTCCGGCCGCTCGACATTCCATTGTTCCGCGTGCCAGAAATAGAGAAATTTTTTTAAAAGAATGCGTCGCTCGAATAATTGGGAGAAGGAAAGATGCGGCCTTCGGCGTTGACCGTCGCGATCATGTGGTTGCTCGTCAGCTTAACTGTCGTCCACGCAAAAAACCGCGGCTACAGCGCGCCGCCCTGCTGGGCGGGAACAAGCGATGTTCCGGCCTGCGCGGCCTATAACGCCTATGTCCACCAGACGATTCGCGAACACACGCCGCACGCCGCCACTCTTGGCTATGGCGACGCCGCAGTCGGCTTCAAGGTTTTGCCGTCCGGCCGCGTCACTGTCATAGAATATTCCGGCTCGACGCCCGCGCATGTTGACATGGCGCTTTGGATTCTCAAGTCGATCCGCTTGCGGCCTCCGCCGGGTCCTTATGCGCTCGAGAGACAGCGGTTCGCCTTTCATTGAGTCGCGCTAATGGACTTGCGTCGCCCGAGCGCGACGATAATGTGCGCGCATGTCAGCCACTCCCGTCGCGCCGACGCTCGCCGTCGCCGGCCTTTCGAAGAGTTACGATCTCCGCAGAGTCGTCGGCCCGCTCGATTTCTCTCTCGACGCCGGCTCCGTCACCGGACTGCTCGGCGGCAATGGCGCCGGCAAGACCACGACGATCGGGATGGTGATGGGGCTGATCGAGCCAACGGAAGGCTCGATCCGCGTCTTCGGCTGCGACATGTCGCGCGAGCGCTACGGCGCGCTCGGCCGGATGAATTTCGAAAGCCCCTATGTCGACATGCCGCATCGGCTCACCGTCCGGCAGAATCTGCGCGTCTTCGGCATGCTGTACGGCGTCGAGAACCTAGAGGCGAAGATCGAACAGCTCGCGACGGATCTCGCGCTTGGCGACTTTATCGACCGCCAGACCGGACGCCTTTCCGCCGGCCAGAAGACGCGCGTCGCCATCGCCAAAGCGCTGATCAACGATCCGCAGCTTCTGCTGCTCGACGAACCGACCGCCTCGCTCGATCCGGACACGGCGGACTGGGTGCGCGCGCGGCTGGAGACGCATCGGCGCACGCATAATTGCGCGATCCTGCTCGCCTCCCACAACATGGGCGAGGTCGAGCGTCTCTGCGACCGCGTGCTGATGTTGAAGGACGGCGCGCTCGTCGACGACGATTCGCCGGCAAATCTCCTTGCGCGCTATGGCCGCGACACGCTCGAAGAAGTGTTTCTCGACGTCGCCCGCGGCCGCGCGAAGGGGGAATCTTCGTGACCCACGGTTTCTCCTTCAAGCGCATCGGCGCGATGGCGCTGCGCTACATCTATCTCCTTCGATCGTCGCTGCCGCGTATGCTCGAAATGATGTACTGGCCGCTGATGCAAATGCTCACCTGGGGTTTCATGCAAACCTTCCTCGCGCGCGCAGGCGTTCCGGCGGAGGGCGGCGTGCCGATGGCGGCGGCCGGCGCCCTGATCGGCGCCGTCTTGCTGTGGGACATATTGATCCGCGCGCAACAGGGATTTTCCTTCTCCTTTCTCGAAGAATTGTGGTCGCGCAATCTCGCCAATCTGCTGATGAGCCCGCTCCGCCCCGTGGAGTTCATTGTCGCGCTCATGGCGATGAGCATCGTGCGCCTGAGCATTGGCATGATTCCGATCATCTTTCTGGCGACGCTGTTCTTCGGCTTCGATCTGCTCTCGCTCGGGGTGGCCTTCGCAGCCTTTTTCGCCGTGCTTGTGTGCTTCGCATGGGGCGTCGGCCTGTTTGTGTCGGGTCTGCTCCTGCGTTTCGGCCTTGGCGTCGAGAATCTCGTCTGGTCGGTGATCTTCATCGTTCAACCGCTGGGCGCCGTCTATTATCCCGTGTCGGCGCTGCCGGCCTGGCTTCAGCCCGTGTCCTGGCTGCTGCCGCCCACCTATGTGTTCGAAGGGCTGCGCGGTGTGCTGATCGACCGCGTCGTTCGCTGGGATCTGCTGGCGCAGGGCTTCGCCATCGACATCGCGCTGTTCGCGGTCGCGTCGATCGCATTCGGCAGGATGCTGCAGGGCGCGCGCCGCGCCGGCACGCTGCTGCAGACGGGAGAATGACGATGGGCGCGACCCGCGCCGACACGGCGCTCCATGCGCGAGGCCTGTTCGAGAGCCGCGCCAAGGCGCGCGAGGCGATCGAAGCCGGCCTCGTCAGCGTCGATGGCCGGATCGTCAAAAAGCCTTCCGAGCCGATCGCCGCCGACGCCGACATCGTCGCGCGCGCCGCTTATCCCTGGGTGTCGCGCGGCGGCGTGAAGCTTGCGCATGCGCTCGATCATTTCGGCGTCGATCCCAAGGGGCGCTTCTGTCTCGACGTCGGCGCCTCGACGGGCGGATTCACCGACGTTCTGTTGGCGCGCGGCGCGCGCCATGTCGTCGCCGTCGACGTCGGTCACGGGCAATTGCACGAAAAAATGCGCCGAGACGCCCGCGTCACGTCGCTCGAAGGCCAGGACGCGCGCACGCTGACGGCGGAACATCTTGGCGAGCCGCCGCGCCTGATCGTGATCGACGCGAGCTTCATTTCGCTTGGCGTGCTGCTGCCGCACGCGCTTGCGCTCACGGCGCCCGGCGCCGATCTCGTCGCGCTGATCAAGCCGCAGTTCGAGGCCGGCCGCGCCGCCGTAAAGAAGGGCGTCGTGCGCGACGAGGCGATCCACGCGCAGGTCTGCGCCCGCGTCGCACGCGACATTGAAGCTCTCGGCTGGCGCGTTTGCGGCGTCATTTCCTCGCCGATCGCCGGCGGCGACGGCAATCGCGAATTCCTGATTCACGCCGCGCGATCATGAGCGCCGAACGTCTCGTCATCGAGCGCCTCGGCGCGCGCGGCGAGGGCGTCGCCTGGCTTGGCGGGCGGCGCGTCTTCGTCCCCTATGCGCTCGTCGGCGAGACCGTGACCGCGGACGTCGACGGCGACCATGCGCGACTGATCGACATCGTCGACGCGTCGCCGCTGCGCATCGCGCCGATCTGTCCCCGCTTCGGCGATTGCGGCGGCTGCGCCGTGCAGACGCTGCGCGCCGACGCCTATGCGGCGTGGAAGCGCGGCCTCGTCGAAACGGCGCTTGCGAACGCCGGGCTGAAGCTTGGCGTCGCGCCGCTCGTCGACGCGCACGGCGGCGGACGGCGCCGCGTGGCCTTTCATGCGCGATTCGACTCCGGCGCGGCGCACGTCGGCTTCATGGCGGCGCGCTCGCATCGAATCGTCGAGATCGACGCCTGCCCCCTGCTTGCGCCCGAGCTTGGCGGCGCGCTGAACGCCGCCCGCGCCATCGCCGTAATTCTCGCGGCGCGCGGCAAGCCGCTCGACATCGCGGTCACGGCGACGCTTGGCGGGCTGGACATTGACCTGCGCGGCGCCGGGCCGCTCGATGATTCGGAAACCGGCGCGCTGATTGCTGCGGCGGACGCGCATGATCTCGCGCGACTGACGAATCACGCCCGTCTCGTCGCGCTGCGCCGGGCGCCGCACATCGACATCGGCCCCGCGACGCTGACGCTTCCGCCCGGCGCGTTCCTGCAGGCGACCCAGTCCGGCGAAGAGGAAATCGCCGCGCGTGTCCTAAAGGCGACGGAGAAGGCGCAAAGCATCGCCGATCTGTTCTGCGGCGTCGGCGCCTTCGCGCTGCGGTTGGCCCGGCGGGCGCAGGTCAAAGCCTATGATTTGGACGCGGCCGCGGTCGCGGCGATGCGCGCCGCCGCGCAGGCGGCGCAGGGGCTGCGGACGCTCGACGGCGCCGAGCGCGATCTCTTCGCACGGCCGCTGAACGCCAGCGAACTCAATGACTTCGACGCGATCGTGTTTGATCCGCCTCGCGCGGGCGCCGCCGCGCAGGCGGCTGAAATCGCGCGATCGGCCGTCCCGGCCGTCGTCGCGGTCTCCTGCCATGCACAAAGTTTCGCCCGCGACGCCGCAATTTTGCTCAAAGGCGGGTACGTCATTCGGGAAATCACGCCTCTCGATCAGTTCCGCTATGCGGCGCATGTCGAGATCGTGGCGGTTTTCGAGAAGGAAAGCCGACGCAAATCCGCCAAACGGCGCCTGCTCGGCTGAATTTGTTGGCACCTGCGTAACGATTCTGTGCCGAGAATGTCACAGGAGAGTCAAGAAACGCCGCGCCGCGGCGTCGTTTTCGTCAAGCCCAGTTGTCGGCCCGGCAAATCAGGCATAGGATTTGCGATGTAGTCCAGCGTAGCCGGAAGTTGAATGATTTCCGTGATCTGGAAGGAGATCGTCATGATGAATGCGCTTATCGCCGCAACATTGTGCAGCGTCGTCCTCGCGAGCGCGCCCGTCGCCATGCGCGCTTATGTCTACGCCCGACACAAAGATAATCGTCGCCGTCGTTATCGCTAAGGACAGCGCGACAAAAAGGGCGCATCTTACTGACTGTGACAGCCAATCGGTCTGACGCGCCTCTTCTGCTTTCTCGTCTCTCGGCCCTTGTCGGCGAGACGGCCGTCGTAACCGATGCGACGGCGATGTCGGCTTATCTGGCGGAGCCCCGCGACCTCTATCACGGTCGCGCGCTGTGCGTTCTCAAGCCCGGAAGCGCGCGCCAAGTCGCTGAAATCCTTGCGCTCTGCAATGAAGCCGGCGCGCCCGTAACCGCTCAGGGCGGCAACACCGGCCTCGTTGGCGGCCAGACCCCCGACGCCAGCGGCGCATCCATCGTGCTGTCGCTCGAAAGGCTTAACCGGATTCGCGGCGTCGACGCCGCGGCCGACGCGATGACGGTCGAGGCCGGCGTGACGCTCGCGCAGGCGCAGGACGCCGCGCAGGACGCCCAACGCTATTTTCCGCTGTCGCTGGCGTCGGAAGGCAGCTGCACGATCGGCGGCAATCTCGCGACCAACGCCGGCGGCGTGCATGTCCTCGCCCATGGGTCGATGCGCGACCTTGTGCTCGGCGTCGAGGTTGCGCTTGCCGACGGCCGGCTGCTGTCCACCCTCGGCGCGCTGCGCAAGGACAACACCGGCTATGATCTGACGCGGCTCTTCGTCGGTTCGGAAGGAACGCTCGGCGTCATCACCGCCGCGACCCTGAAGCTGTTCCCGCGGCCGCGCTCGCGCGCCGTCGCCTTTTTGGGACTGCGCGACCCCGATCAGGCGCTAGACCTGTTGAATTTCGTCAAGGGACGCGCGGGTCCGACGCTCAACGCCTTCGAGGTGCTGTCGCGCGTGGGGCTGGAGCTCGTGCTGCGCCATATTCCTGGGACGCGCGACCCGCTGGCGCAACCGCACGCCTGGTACGCGCTTATCGAACTCGCGGCCTTTTCGGAAGGCGAAGCGGAGCGCGCCGCCGCCGACCTGCTCGCCGCGGCGCATGACGCCGGCCTGGCGCAGGACGCGACTCTCGCGCAATCGCTCGATCAGGCGCAGGCCTTGTGGAAGCTGCGCGAAAGCATGTCGGACGCGCAAAAGCGCGAAGGCGGCTCGATCAAGCACGACATCGCCGTTCCAGTGAACGAGATTCCGCGCTTCATCGAAGAGGCGGGACGACGGCTGCGCGCCGCGTTCCCCCAGGCGCGGCCCGTGCCCTTCGGGCACATGGGCGACGGCAACATCCACTACAACGTCTCGCAGCCGGTCGGCGGCGACAAGGCCGAATTCCTCTCGCGCTGGGCGGATGTCAACGCCGTCGTGCACGGCGTCGTGGGCGAACTCGGCGGCTCGATCTCGGCCGAACACGGCATCGGACGGCTGAAGCGCGATCTCCTGCGCGAGACGAAGGATCCTGTGGCGCTCGACGCCATGCGCGCGATCAAGGCGGCGCTCGACCCCAACGGCATCCTCAACCCGGGCGTGCTGCTTTAGCTTTAGTCGCGCGGGCAGACGATCTTCACCGTCATGCCCTCCCGGTAGAGGTAATATTCGACGCAGGACTGTTCGTTGACGTTCACCGGCCGCCTGCCGACGTCGGCGGCGCGCAGGAAATCCTTGAGCGACGTATATCCCTTGTCGTCCCAGTCCATTTCCGCCCAGTCGTAGCCTTGCCGCCACGCGGCGATCGCGCGGGAAAGCACAAAGAACGCCGGGATCGCGAGGATCACGGCGATGGTCGTCACAACCATTCGTCTGCCGAACGGCGCGGACATGTCATCCTTTCCCGGAGCGCTTCACTTCGATGAGCGCCCATTCGGCGGTTTTTTCACGACAGGCGGCGCCCTGGAAGCTTTCCTGAGTTTCTTTAACGACGATGTCGGCATGGAAGGCGCGGCAAATCCTGCCCTCCAGCGGATAGGGCTGGCCGACAGGCGTGAAGGAGCCTTTGGCGCCGCTCTGCGGATTGTCCCAATTGACGCTCGCGCCGCTGCCCTGCGGATCGAGCGCCGTGCTTAGAGCCGCGATGGCGCGCCGATGGTCTTCCGTATCGAGCGCGCGCGACAATTTCGGCGGCGGCGTCCCGATCGCGCCGGTGACGTCGGACGAGACGCGCTCCGCATTCCACATCGAGGGCTCCGAGGCCATCGGCACGACGATCGCGCAGCCGGCCAATCCGCCGGCCGCCGCCGTCAGGACGATGAGCTTTGCGCCGCACGCCATTTGAGCAATGGCGCAAGCAGCGGTATGTCTGACGCGTGGGAACTGCAAAGCGCCACCTTCGGAAGCGCCGATCTTTGACTCGGCTTGAGAAAGGATTCTCGCTTGAACGCGTTAACGCCGGGTGACTTTGTCGACGCCGCGGAGCCTTTCGCATTGTTTGGACAGTGGTTCGAAGAGGCCAAACGCAAAGAGCCCAACGATCCTGAGGCGATGGCCCTGGCGACGGCCGACGCCGATCGCCTGCCCGACGCGCGCATGGTGCTTCTGAAAGAATGGACGCCCGACGGCTTCGTATTCTACACCAACGCCGAGAGCGCCAAGGGGCGGCAACTCGAGGCCAATATGCAGGCGGCGGGGCTTTTTCATTGGAAGTCGCTGCGCCGTCAGGTGCGGCTGCGCGGGCCCGTCATCCCGGTCGCCGACGCCGAGGCGGACGAATATTTCGCCAGCCGCCCGCGCGACTCGCGCATCGGCGCCTGGGCGAGCCAGCAGTCGCGCCCGCTGGAGAGCCGTTTCGCGCTCGAGAAATCGGTCGCGGCCTTCGCCGCCAAATATCCAATCGGCGCGATTCCCCGGCCGCCCTATTGGCGAGGCTTCCGCATCGCGCCGATCGCCATGGAATTCTGGTCCGATCGGCCGTTTCGGCTTCATGACCGCGTCCGCTTTTTCCGAGCGGCGCCGGGCGAGGATTGGCGAAAGGAGCGGCTCTACCCATGACGGCACCCATGACGGCGCAATCCAGGCGCGCCGCGGCGGCGCTTGCTATGGCGGCGACCGCGACGCTTTTTTCGGGCGCAGCGACGGCGCAGGACCCGTTCGATTTCCTCTTCGGCGGCTTTGACGGCGGCCGCCGCTACCGGCGGGCGCCCGAACCGAGGCGGCCCGAGCGTACGCCCCCGCGCAGACGCGACGGGGGCGCCCAAAGCCAGACAAAGTCGCGGAATCAGCCGCAGGCGCCGGCGGCGGGCGGGACCGCGGCGACGGCAACGCAAGCGCCAACCGGCCCCGAACGGCCGCCGCCGCCCTATGAGCCGCAGATCACGCGGCTCTCCGAGGTTCTCGGCGCCCTCGCCTTCCTGCGCGACCTTTGCGGCGCCGGCGACGGCGAGGAATGGCGCGGGAAAATGGCGGCGCTGCTCGACGCCGACGCCCCCAGCGGATCGCGCCGCCAGAAGCTGATGGCGTCCTACAACCGCGGATTCCACGGCTATGAGCTGACCTACCGCGCCTGCACGCCCAACGCCAAGACGGCGATCGCCCGCTATCTCTCGGAGGCCTCCCGGCTGACCCGCGACATCACCTATCGCTACGGAAGCCCCTGACGGGCCCGCGAAATTAACCTTTCGGCAAGCGTCGCCTCGCGCGCCGCAGGCGGCTTCGGTAGAGTGTCGCCATGAACCCATTAGACGTCGCCGCGCTCAGCGACTCCTGCGGAGAACAGCAGCGAGCCGCCCTTGCCTATGTCACCGAGGCTTTTGCGGAGGCCATTCTTGCAGGGATCGAAAGCGATTCCTTCGCCTACGCGGCGCTCTGCGCGGCGTTGCGCGAACTGGTGGCCACTTATGGCGAGGACTCGGTCGCCGCCTTCGCTGAAACGCTGCCCGCCAAGTTGCGGAGCGGGGAGTTCACCACCGGTCTGAGGCACTGATCCCGCCGCGTCAGAGCGCATCTGCCAAGAATACATTCAAAATCAAAGGTTTAGGCGCGCTGTTCGGGAATGGCGGGTTGTCCTTCCTACGGCGCTCCAAGACGTCCCGCGGTGAATCGCCGCGTCTCCATAAAAGCGGACTGACTTTTGCACTCTGAAGCTCTAGAACGCCCCGCGCCGCACGCGCGGACGCCGGGCAGGTTTGCACAGCGGCGCCTGCGCCTTAAATCCGAAAGCGATATGCCCCGTACGCTTCTGTGTCTCGTGCGCCATGGCGAGACCAATTGGAATATCGAAAGGCGCTTCCAGGGCCAGTTCGACATCGCGCTCAATGCGCGCGGACGCGCGCAGGCCGCCGCGCTCGCAAAGGAGCTCGCCGGCGCGCATTTCGACAGGGTCTATTCCAGCGACCTGCGCCGCGCGCTCGCCACGGCGACGCCGATCGCCAGCGCGCGCGACATCGACGTCGCCAAAACCCCCGCCCTGCGGGAAAAGGACGACGGCGTCTGGCAGGGGCACACCCACGCCGAAGTGCAGGCGACGCACGCCGACATCTATCCGAACTATCTGACGCGCAAGCCGGATTTCGCGGCGCCGCAAGGCGAGACGCTCAAACATTTCGCCGAGCGCGTGCGCAAGGCCCTGACCCAGATCGCCAAGGAGAGCGCCGGCAAGATCGTGCTCGTCGTCGCCCATGCCGGCGTGCTCGACATCGCCTGGCGCCTCGCCGCCGGCAAGGCGCTCGATGCGAAGCGCGAACATCCGGTGATGAATGCCACGCCGAACTGGATCGCCTATGAGGACGGGAAATGGTCGCTCGTCGACTGGGCGACGCCGGAAGGCCGCGCCGAGATCGCGGCGCCATGGGACGGTCGCGAACTGCCGCGGCGCGAGGCGGCGCGCGCGCTGATCATCGATCAGGACAATGACGTTCTGCTCATGCGCTACGCCGGCGGATTGACGCCGCATTTTCTCGCGCTCGGACATCATCACTTCTGGGCCACGCCCGGCGGCGCCGTGATGGAGGGCGAGAGCTTCGAGTCGGCGCTGCGCAGGGAGGTCTATGAAGAGACGGGCTTAACCGTTCTCGATCCCGGCCCTGTCGTCGCCACGCGCGAATTCCCGATGGAGATGGGCGACGACTGGCATCAGGCGGTCGAGCGCTATTATCTCATCCGCGCCGAACGCTTCGCGCCCCGCCCTCGCGACCTGACCGAGGAAGAAAAGATCCATGTGCTCGGCTGGCGTTGGTGGAGCGCCGACGAGATCGCCGTCTCGCATGATCTGATTTTCCCCGAGGGACTCGAGGCGCTGCTGCGTAAAATCAGCAAATAGAAAAGGCTTGCTGGCGCGCGCCCATTATAGGGTTCCCGGCAGGCCGAAGGCCTGACCGGGAATCCAGAGCAAATCCAATAGCGCTGGGCTTGCTCTGGATTCCCGATCGCGCGCTTTGCGCGCGTCGGGAATGACATCCGAGCCGTTCGAATGGATTTCGTACTGCTCACTTCGTCATAAAGACGTCTCTGCGCGGGAATTTCTCGAAGACCGAAGGGTCCTGTCCGAAATTCGTCGCGAGAATGTCGAGCGGATTGCCGGCGATCCATTGCGACAGGTCGATCGTCTGATAATGCGCATTGTTGAAGACGATCAGCACGCGCACCTTTTCCGTCCCGACGTTTTCGAGCGAATGCCCCATGCCCTGCGGAATATAGCCGACGTCGCCCTTGGAGAACGTTTCCTGGCGCCAGCGCCCCTTCGATCCAAACAGCGTGACGCAAAGCTGGCCGCTCAGCACATATTGCCATTCGGAAGCGTTGGGATGCCAATGCAGTTCGCGCAGGGCGCCAGGCTCCATTTCGAGAACGACGCCGGTCATGGTCGTCGAGATCGGGAATTGCGAGCCGTCGACGCGCCATTCGATTCCGCCCGGGAACGTCTCGAACGGCTTTTGCGACAAGAGGCCGTATTTGTGGGTGAGCGGCGGCGGCTTCCATCCCTGCAGCGGCGGCGCCGGCGTCTCGGGCGGAATGTCGCCCCTGGCGAAATAGACCTCCTCCTTAGGAAAGCTGTCGAAGGTCGACGCCGGAACGCCGAAATTCTTCGCGAGCAGATCCTTGGGCGCGTGGCCGATCCAGTCGCTGATGCTGAAGGTGCCGAACTCCGAGAAATAGCCATTGTCGAAGACGAGGATGAAATGGCACTGCGCCTTCCCCAGCGTCTCGATGACATGGCCATGGCCGCGGGGGAAATACCAAAGATCGCCCGGCTCGAAGTCGTTGGTCTCCGAGCAGCCCGCCGGGTCGATCACGGTGGTGCGCACCCGTCCCTCGGTGACGAAGCCCCATTCGGCGGCCGTCGCGTGCCAGTGCAGCTCGCGCATGACGCCCTGCTCCATGCGCATCGACACGCCGGCGATGTCCTTGGAGATCGGGAGCTGCGCGACCGTCGCTTCCTTGCCGTAGCTCGCGCCGTCGACGCGCCCTTCGGATTTTTCCAATTCGAACTTGAACGTCGGCAGTTCGGCGCCCGAAGTCGCCGGATCGGGAACATTGTTATGGAAACTCGTATGTCCGCCTTCAGAGCTGATCGGAATCGTCAGTGAGAACATTTCTTAGCCCCCGCTACCTAAACCCGGATCACAAAAGACGATTGCCGTCCGTTGCATGCATGAGCCGCGCGTCTCGCGCGCATCGACAGAGTCCGCAAAGCGACGACTCAGTTCGGAGAATGCCCTTGATCGCCTGACGCGACAAGCAAGCGACAGGGCCATGGCCCTCCGCCGCGCATGAAATTTCACGCTTAAGATTTACATGCGTGACAACGGAGCGCCTTAAGGCCAAAACTCCCTGCCGCGAGCAAACCTCACATCGCGAAAAGCCCCGTCCGGCCGTCGCCGGCGCCGCCGTGGAGACCAATGTGACGCCAGCGACGACCGCCCATGCGCCCGTTCCGCAGCGCGGCGACATGCGCCGATCGGTGCACGTGCCTGAAGGCGGCAGGTTTCTTCGCCGGCTCTTCGTCTTTCTCGGTCCCGGCTATCTGGTCGCGACCGGCTATATGGACCCGGGCAATTGGGCGACGGCGCTCGCCGGCGGCTCGAAATTCGGCACCGCTCTGCTGTTCGTTGCTGTGCTGTCGAGCCTGATGGCCATCGTGCTGCAATCGCTTGCGGCGCGGCTCGGCGTCGGCGCGGAGCTGGACCTCGCGCAGGCCTGCCGGCGCCACTATTCCTTCCCGACCGCGGTCGGGCTCTGGCTGCTGGCCGAAGTCGGCATATTCGCGACGGATCTCGCGGAAGTGATCGGCACGGCCATCGGTCTGCAGTTGCTGTTTGGCCTGCCGCTCGCGGTCGGCATCGTCATCACCGTGCTCGACACATTTCTGGTCCTTGCGCTGGAGCGCGCCGGCTTCCGCAAGATCGAGCTGTTCGTCGTGGCGATGCTGGCGCTTATCGCGCTTTCCTTCACCGCGCAGCTCGTCATGGCGCATCCGGATTTCGCGCAGGTCGCTCAAGGACTCGTTCCGACGCGGCGTTTCTTCACCGATCCCGAGATGCTCTACATCGGACTGGGCATTCTCGGCGCGACGGTGATGCCGCATAATCTCTTTCTGCACTCCTTCGTCGTGCAGACGCGCGCCGTCGCCGAGCCGCTTGAAAAGAAGCGCGAGGCGATCCGCTTCGCGGTGATCGACAGCACGCTGGCGCTGTTCCTGGCTTTGCTGATCAATGGCGCGATCCTCGTTCTCGCCGCCGCCGTCTTCCATGCGACCGGCCACACCGAGGTCGCCGAGCTTGGCGAGGCCTATCGGCTGATCGCGCCGCTGCTCGGACAGCCGGTCGCGGCGACGCTGTTCGCCGTGGCGCTGATCGCCTGCGGACTGAATTCGACGGTGACGGCCACCCTCACCGGCCAGATCGTCATGGAAGGCTTTGTGCGGCTGAGGATGCGGCCGGCGACGCGCCGGTTCATCACCCGCTGCATCGCCATCGCGCCGGCGATCGGCGTCACGCTTTACGCCGGCGAGTCCGCGACGGCGCAATTGCTCGTCCTGAGCCAGGTGGCGCTGAGCGTGACGCTGCCCTTCGCCGTCGTGCCGCTCGTCGCCTTCACGGCGCAGCGCAGCGTCATGGGCGAACTGGTGGCGCCCCGGCCCACCACCGCGCTCGCGGCGATCATCGCGGCGGCGATCATCGCGCTGAACGTGAAACTGATCTGGGACGCCATCGCCGGCTAGAGC
>NZ_JBFWNB010000041.1:0-29762 GCF_050251305.1 Methylocystis sp.
TCCTTCCAGAAGGAGGCGCGCCAGATCGGAACGTAATAGATCTGCCTGGAATGATCGTTGCCGACGAATGCCCAATAGCCGCGTAACAGAAAGCCGATCGCTAAGATCTGGCCGGCAGTGAAATGGGCGAAGCGGATATAGCCCATGACGAAATGCTGCGACGCCTCGCCGGCGACGGTCGGCAAGGGAGAGCCGATCAGATAGCCGGTGGCGATCAAAGCCAAGATGACTAGGGCGTTGATCCAATGCCAGAGGCGCACGGGCGCCTCATAGACATATACGGTTGGCCGCGCGACGGCCCTTTCGCTATGAGAATCGGCGACGTCGATGCGCGAAATGTCGGTCATGAAACCCTCCTCAGCGCACCTGCACCTTCGCCATTTCCTGCCCGTCCTCGCTCATCACATGCGTCGAACAGGCGAGGCAGGGATCGAAGGAATGGATCGTGCGCAGGATTTCGACCGGCTGCGCGGGATCGACCATGGGCGTGTTCATCAGCGAAGCCTCAAAGGCGCCGATATTGCCTGCGGGATCGCGCGGCGAGCCATTCCATGTGGTCGGCACGACGCATTGGTAATTATCGATCTTGCCGTCTTTGATCTTGATCCAATGCGCCAGCGCGCCGCGCGGCGCCTCAGTGAAACCGACGCCCTTCGTCTCTTTGGGCCAGCTTTTCGGCTCCCACTTCTCGACATTGGCGGTCGCAAGATCGCCGGCCTTGATATTGGCGATCAGCTTGTCGAAGAAATGCCGCATCTGATAGCCGGCCCATTGGCTCTCCAACGCGCGCGCCGCCGTGCGGCCGAGCGTCGAGAAGAGCGCGGAAGTCGGCAATTCGAGATCATGGAGCACTTTCTCGACCGGCTCCTTGAATTGCGGCTTGCCCTGCGCATAGCCGACGACCCAGCGCGCCAGCGGACCGACTTCCATTGCGTGGCCGCGCCAGCGCGGCGCCTTGATCCAGGAGTATTTGCCGCCTTCGTCGAGCTCGATGATATTGGTCTTCGTGCCTTTGGCGTTGGGACCCAGTTCATAATGCGGCTCGGTGACGCCATCCCAGGGGTGCAGCCCCTTGGTTTCGTCGCCGTATTTGTACCAGGAGTGCGTCACGAACTCCTGTATTTCCTCGGGGTCGCGATGATCGACGGGATGAATCTCGTCGAGCTTGCCGTTGATAATCGCGCCGCGCGGCAAAAGAAGATTCTTGTCCGTATAGTCATTGGCGTGCTCCGGAACGTCGCCATAGGCAAGCACGGATTTGCCGGAGAGGCCGCCGCCATAGAGCCAGCCCTTATAGAAGGAGCCGATGGCCATGATGTCGGGGATATAGACCTTGTCGTTGAATTCGATCAGTTGGTCGATAATGCCGTCGACAAGGTTGAGACGCTCCATATTGATCGCGCCGACTGCTCCGACGCCGTCGACATTGATCGCGCAGGGAACGCCGCCGACGAGCCAATTGGGATGCGGATTCTTGCCGCCGAAGATCGTGTGGATTTTCACGATCTCCTTTTGGAAGTCGAGCGCCTCAAGATAATGCGCCACCGCCATCAGATTGGCTTCGGGCGGCAGCCGATAGGCCTTGCTGCCCCAATAGCCGTTCTTGAAGGGACCGAGCTGGCCAGACTCGACAAACTTTTTCAGGCGCGTTTGCAAGTCTTTGTAATAGCCGGGGGAGGACAGCGGCCAGCTCGAAATCGACTGCGCAAGAGCGGAAGTGGCCTTCGGATCGGCGCTCAGCGCCGAGACCACATCGACCCAGTCGAGCGCATGAAGGTGATAGAAATGCACGATGTGATCGTGCACCTGCAGCGCGAGCTGCATGAGATTGCGGATCGAATTGGCGTTCTCGGGGATAGTGACGCCGAGCGCGTCTTCGACGGCGCGCACCGAAGTAAGCGCATGGGTGCCGGTGCAAACGCCGCAAATCCGCTCGGTGAAGGCCCAGGCGTCGCGCGGGTCGCGGTTCTTGAGAATGACTTCGATGCCGCGCCACATCGTCCCGGTCGAAACCGCGTTGCGGATGACATTGTCGGAATCGACATTCACCTCCACCCGCAGATGGCCTTCGATGCGCGTAACCGGATCGACGACGACGCGCTTGCCGCTGTTGTCGAGCCTGAACCCGTTCGGCGTATCGACGCCGGCGGAAGCCGTTGCGGCGACGGCGGGGGCCGCCTGGTCGGCGCTAATTTGAGAGATGCGCTGCTGCGTCATGGCGATTGTCCTGGAGAGCGGCGTCAAGCCGAGTGATCGTTGTTCTTCGAGACGATGCGCTTAACAGCAGTCGCCGCGGCATGCGTGACGACGGCCGCGCCGACGAGGCCCGCCGCCGCGAGGCCGATCTCGTCCGCGTTCTTCTCGACGCCGAATTGATGGATGTTCGTCAGCCGTTCATAGAAGGGGCCCTTGTCCCAGAAGCCCTCTTCCGAACAGCCAATGCAGCCATGGCCCGACTGGATGGGGAAAGACACGCCGCCGTTCCAGCGAACGGTCGAACAGGCGTTATAGGTCGTCGGCCCCTTGCAGCCCATTTTATAGAGGCAATAGCCTTTGCGGGCGCTTTCGTCGTCCCATTGTTCGACGAACTGGCCTGCATCGAAATGCGGCCGGCGGTAACATTTGTCGTGGATGCGCTGCGAATAGAACATATTCGGCCGGCCCTGCCGGTCGAGTTCGGGCAGTCTGCCAAAGGTCGTTATATAGGTGACGACGCCGGTCATGACTTCGGCGATGGGCGGGCATCCCGGCACTTTGATGATCGGCTTGTCGTGTATGACCTTGTCGATGGGCGTCGCCTGCGTCGGATTGGGCTTGGCCGCCTGTACGCATCCCCATGAGGCGCAGGCCCCCCAGGCGATGATCGCCATAGCGTCGTCCGCCATCCATTTCAGTTTTTCGACGAAAGGCTTGCCGCCGTCGATGCAGAACATGCCGCCTTCATTCAGCGGCGGATTGCCCTCGACCGCGAGAATATATTTGCCTTTGTATTTCTCTTTGGTCTCTTCGAGGATCGCTTCGGCCTGATGACCGGCGGCGGCCATGATCGTGTCGTCGTAATCGAGGGAGATCATCGACAGGACGACATCCTTCACGAGCGGATGCGCCGAACGGATGAAGCTTTCCGAGCAACAGGTGCATTCGAGTCCATGCATCCAGATGACGGGCGTGCGCTCCTTGGTCTCGAGCGCGTTGGCGATCTTCGCGGCGCCGATCGGGCCCATGCCGAGACTGGCGGCGGTCAGGCTGCAAAATTTCGTGAAGCTTCTGCGCGTCACCCCCTGTCGGCGGATGACGTCGTAAAAAGTCTCGATCGCGGCCATTCCGCTCCTCCTGATGGCGTCTTCGTCCCTTCATCGCGATCTGGCGTCGCGCTTTGTTTTCAGGCGAGCAAGGTCCGGGCCAAACGCGCCGGTTGATTGAAATTAATTTAATTCCAATAAGCTAGGAGGGATCGAACGCCGCCGCGCGGCGAATTTTCGCGCGAGAGCGGCTAGTGAATTTTCAATCGGCGGAAAGGCGCTTGCCAGCCTTCATCAATGCGCGGTGCAAACCATGCAGGGATCGAAAGAGCGGATGACATGCTGCACGGAAGCGGCGCGCGCGCCATGGCCTTCAAGCGGCGCGCCGACAAGCGCCTGCTCCACCGGGCCCGGCGCGCCAGACGCGTCGCGCGGCGAGAAATTCCACGTCGTCGGCGCGATGATCTGATAGGCGCGGATCTTTCCCTTCTGCGCGCCGAGCCAGTGGCCAAGCGAGCCGCGGGCCGCTTCGACGAGGCCGACGCCCTCGCCATTCCCTTCCAGCGGCGCCGAGGCGCAAAAAGGCTCGTTCAGCGCCAGCGACTTCGCCCAGGCTTCCGTCGCCTCCGCAACCAGTGCAAGCTCGATCAGACGCGCGACAACGCGCGCGAAGACATTGGAGCCGCGCGACCGCGCGAGCAGGGCGCGCACAAGCGGATGGCCGTGAACCGCAAGCCGCGCCAGCGCACCAACTTCCGCCGGTCGGCCCTGAAGACGCGGCGCCTTTGCGAAGGAATAGGCGCCGGGCTTGTCGACATAAGGCTCGGTGCGCGCAAGCGCCGGCTCTTCGGGACCGTCGCGCAAATAGGCATGCGACACGTCCTCGCGGATCGTATGGGGGTCGAGCGGCGACAGCGCGCCCGTGACGGGATCGAACACGCCTGCGTTTAAGAAAGCGTCCGCCTCGCAGCGATAAGCGCCATAGCTCATCAAGGGATTGTCGGCATGGCCGAGATTTTCGAGATCGAGCGCGCGCGCTATACGGCAAAAGACGGCGAAATCGCCCTCGGCGCCCTCCCCTTCGCAAAAGCGCTCCAGCTCTTCAGGCGTCTTGAGCGCGAGCGGCGCATCGAGCGACGCCGCGAACACCGCCGTTTCAAGAAAGCGACGAAAGTCGCGCGCAATCGCAACCAGTTGCGCCTTCTGCCCAAGATCGACCGCGCAGGTCGTTCCGCCCGGCTGGAACGCGAGACTATGCGGCCATTTGCCGGCGAGGAGCCCCATGATTTCGAGAAGACGCCGACGCGCCTGCAGAACCTCATTCGCCGACGCGCCTTCGATCGCCTTGAAGCGACGCAAGGCGGCCTTATGCCAGCTCTGGCCGGCATATTGCGCGCGCGCGAAATCCGGCATGAAGAAAATATAGAAATGCGTGAGATGATCGGCCATGTTCTCGGCGGCATGCGCGAGATTGGCCGCGACGATTCCATTATGCGCCGGCGCGACGCCATACAGCGCGCGCAGCGCCGCCGCCGCCGCCATGGATTGCGAGACCGAGCAAATGCCGCAGATGCGCGGCGCGATAGCAAGGGCGTCCGCCGGCGGGCGGCCGACAAGGATTTGCTCGAACCCGCGATAGAGCGGCGTCGTCACGCGGGCCGAAGCAACGGCGTCGTCCTCGATGTCGAGCGTTACTTCGAGATCGCCCTCGACTCGATTGAAAGGTCCGACAAGAAGACGCGTCATTCCTTCGGCTTTCTCGCGCCGCGCGGCGGCACGACAACATGATCGGCCGTCGCATTCTTGCGCACGCGCGGCGGCGTCGCGGATTTCGACAGCGCGGCGAGCGCCATGAACCAGGCTTTCGGCATATCGAGCGGCAGGCCGATCGGGACGCCGCCGATCTTCGGCGTGCGGTGGTAATCGCGAATATCCTCGAAGCTCGGCGAGGTGCAGGCGATGCAGGCGAAACCGCCTTTCGTGCATGAGCCGGAACCGTTCCAGCCGCGCTGATTGCAATCGCCAGCCGCCTGCGTCGCCTTGCATCCGAGATGCTCCATCAGGCAGCCGCGCTGCGACAGCGTTTCCGCGCTCGCCTTGAACTCATAGAATTCGTTGCGGCTGCACCCATGATGCGCGAGATGATCGGCATAGAATTTCGGCCGGCCCAGCGCATCGAGGTCATCGGCCGTCATGGCGTCGAGCGCCAACGCCGCGAGCGTCTCCATGATCCAGCCAGGATGCGGCGCACAGCCCGCCACATTGATGACCGGCAAACCGCGCCGCGAACGATAATCGGCGCCGAGCGCGCCGCCCGCGACAGCCTTGCGATACTGTAAACCGGCGGCGGCGGTCGGATCGGGATCCGCGACGGGAACGCCGCCAAAGGCCGCGCAGGAGCCGACAGCGACGCAATAATCCGCTTTGGCGGCAAGAGAACGCGCCCAATCGAGCATGGCGCGTCCCGTTCCGGCGAGCCGATTGAAAAAGCCCGTGCCATCGGGCCCGCAGAGAATCGCGCCTTCGATACACAGCGCATGAAGCGGCGTTTCGCCTGACTCTATCCGCTCAAGAACAACGCGCGCCTCGTCGCCGGTCTCCTCGCTCACGCTTGGATGCCACAGAAGATTGACGCCAAACGTCTCCAATTCGCGAAACCAGCCGCCCGACCCGTGTTCGAGCATCGACATGGTGCAGCCGCCGCAGCTCCCCGCCTGCAGCCACAATATGTTGAAAGCGCCTACGTTCATCGGCGTCCGTCCGCTACGTCCCGCGGCGGCGCGCTATTGATCGGCAGTTGGACAGTGAAAATCGCGCCGCCGCCCGGTCGATTGGCCGCCATGATCGAGCCGCCATGTTCCTTGACGATTGAATAGCTGATCCAAAGGCCAAGGCCGGTTCCTTCCCCCACGACCTTTGTCGTAAAGAAAGGCTCGAAAATCTTGTCGAGCACGACCTCGGCCAATCCACGTCCATTGTCCTCGACGACGATTTCCGCTCGGCCATTCGCCTTACGGATCGCGACGCTGATCCGGGGCGCGGCGACCTCCTTCGTCGCATCGAAGGCGTTGTCGATCAGATTGACCAGCACCTGATGAATTTGTCCCTCATGCCCGTCGACCACGACGCCTCTTTCGCAGTCGAAGGAAACCTCGGCGAGCGTCTTTTTGCTGCGCGCAGCCCAATTCGCCGCTGTGCGCGCGATACGTTCAAGATCGACGCGCTGGGTTTCGGCCGGGCGACTGAAAGAGAGGCGCCGCAAATTCCTTACAATGTCGCTGATGCGAACGGCGCCATCCATCATGCCTTCGATCAACGACGGAAGATCGGCGAGAATGGCGTCTATCCGGTAGCGGCGCCGCAACGCGTCGTCTTGCGTTCTTACGCTGGATTTCTCCAGATATTCCGCGAGCGCGCCGCGATATTTGTCGAGCGTATGGATATTGCCGTAAATGAAGCTGATGGGATTGTTGAGCTCATGCGCAACGCCCGCGACAAGGCGCCCGAGGCTCGCCATCTTCTCCTGTTCGATCAGCTTGCGCTGCGCCTGCTGTAATTCGAGATGGGCGACGTGCAACGCCTCATAGGCGCGTTTCAACTCGCCGATGGGGCGCCCGGTGAGCACGGCACCTACGCGCCGCCCTGTGTGATCGAAACGGGCCGAGCAATTGATCGCCATGAGATCGGATACGCCGCCCGCCGCGAGGAAACGCAGTTCGCATTCCGTGACCTTGCCCGCGACTCCTTCAGTCATTTTCTGCAAAGCCCCGGACCGGTCTTCCTCGATCAGAAAATCGGCAAGGCTCGCGCCGAGCAGCCTGCTTTCGCTCAACCCAGTGATTCGCTGAAAGGCGGGATTGACCTGAAGAATGCGGCCCTTCTCGTCGCAGACGACGAGAATATCGGATACGGAGGCGATGACGCTCGAAATAAACTGCTGCGCTTCCTCAAGCTCGGCGTTCTTGATTTCGAGATCGGACTCATAACGAATAAGATCGGAATAGACTTCGTCGACCTTATGAATGACTTCGAGCCACATATTCTCCGTCTGCGCGTCTTCGGGAAGCCCTGCGCTTTCGGACAGGAGATCGATCATATTCGCCGGACGAGAGATTCTACTCGTCGTCATCGCGCAGATCCCGCTCAACGCCATAGCGTTCGATCTTATTGCGCAGGCCGACGCGGGAAAGGCCAAGATCTTCCGACGCGCGGCTGATATTGCCGTCGAAACGGCGCAGCGCCTCTTCAATCATCTCGCGCTCCAGCGCTTCGACCCGCGTCTTGAGAATACGATCCGCCACCGCATGCCCATTCATCGGCCGCGGCGCGAGGATGCGCGGCGATAACAAATTCGCCGGCAGCGGCGCGTCATTTTCCGAAAGCGTCACCATGCGCTGAATTTCATTATGCAGTTCGCGCACATTTCCTGGCCAGTGGTAGCTCGCAAGGCGCGCCAGAGTCTCCGCCGCAAAGCCTTTGACGCCGCGCTTGAAGCTGCGATTGACGTCGACAAGGATACGCATCGCGATCAATTCGATGTCACGCGGCCGCTCGCAGAGCGGCGGCAAATGGATCGGAAAGGCGGCGATGCGATAATAAAGATCACGCCGGAATCGTCCGGCAGCGACTTCATCTTCCAGACTTCGATTCGTCGCCGCAATCAGGCGCACATTGACCTTGCGCTGCCGCTGCGCGCCAAGCGGGCGGATTTCGCCTTCCTGCAGCACACGCAGCAATCGCACTTGAAAGGCTGCTGAGGTTTCGCCGATTTCGTCGAGAAAGATCGAGCCTCCGTTGGCGAGTTCGAACAGGCCGACGCGATCCTGATAGGCGCCGGTGTAAGCGCCCTTCTTGCAGCCGAAAAGTTCGCTCTCCAGCAGTTCGTCGGGCAACGCGCCGCAATTCTGCACGACGAAGGGTTTGTCGGCGCGATCGGAGCCGTAATGGATTGCGCGGGCGAGAAGCTCCTTGCCCGTTCCCGACGCGCCGGTAATGAGCACCGAAATGTCATATTCCGTCGCCTTGCGCGCCAGCGCGACGACGGGCGCGACCGGGCTCTCCGGATGATGAATGATGCGGCTGAATTCGAACAGCCGCTGCTCCTTGCTCCGACGAGTCGCGATCTGCTCATTGAGCACCTCGGCGGCGGGTTTATTGTCAAGGCCGGCGCCGACTTCTTTCTGGTAGCGATAGAGCTGCGCCGCGTCGCGCACGCTGGCGATCAGCTTTTCCGGCTCCCATGGCTTGGTGATATATTGATAGATGCCGGCTTCATTGACGCCGGCGATGATATCTTCGGACTCGGTGTAGCCAGAGATGATGATGCGGATCGGATCTGGCCAGGCGACGCGGGCGCGCTTGAGGAAATCGACTCCGCTTTCGCCCGCCATTCTGTGATCGCAGAGAATGACCTGCACCAGTTCGCCGTCGAGAACGCCTTCCGCCTCCTTCGCTTTGGAGACGCAGATCACGTCGAATTCGTCGGCAAGGACGCGTTGCAACGCCTCGCGCGAACGAAGTTCGTCATCAATCACCAGCACGGTCGAAGAAGAAGTCATCGCGTCATCCGGTGCGCGGCGCGCCGCGCCTTAACATATGCGAGGAAGCTGCTCCCCTGACAGCCAATCGACGATACGCCCGCCGCCAAAACGCGTCGTCATCTCGACGAAATTCCGCTCGTCTTCAACGACATGGCCGATCACGGCCGCATCGCGTCCGAGCGGATGGGCGCGCATGGCTTCGAGCAGCGTCTCGGCGGCCTCCGGCGCGCATATCGCCATCAGCTTTCCCTCATTGGCGACATAGAGGGGATCGAGCCCCAGAAACTCGCAAGCGGCGGCGACCTGTGATTTTACTGGAATAAGCTCCTCGTCGATCGTGAAGCCGACATTGGACTGATGCGCGATTTCATTCAAAGCCGCGGCAAGGCCGCCGCGGGTCGGATCGCGCATGACGCGCAAGGCCCCGCCCGCCGCGCCGATCATCGCGGCGGTGAGTCCGTGCAGCGCTGAAGAGTCGGACAGAATTTCGACTCCGAATTCGAGATTTTCCCGTCGCGACATGATGGCGACGCCATGATCGCCCATGGAGCCGGAGACGAGAACGGCGTCGCCGGCGCGCGCTCGGTCGCTCGACAGCGACAGGCCGTCCGGCAAGACGCCGACGCCGGCGGTCGAGATGAAGACGCCGTCCGCCTTGCCGTGCTCCACGACTTTGGTGTCGCCCGTAACGATCGGCACACCGGCGGCGCGCGATGCGTCACCCATGCTTTGAGCAATGCGTTTCAAATCGCCGAGCGCAAAACCCTCCTCAATGATGAAGCTCGCGGAAAGATATTTCGGCGTCGCGCCCGCCACGGCGATATCGTTGATCGTCCCATGGACGGATAAGGAGCCGATATCGCCGCCGGGGAAAAACAGCGGCGAAACGACGTAGCCGTCGGTCGTCATCACGAGACGGCGGTGCTGCGCGTCGAGCGTCGCCTGATCGTCGTTGCGACGCAGCCAGTCATTGTCGAAGGCGTCGTGAAAAATATCGGCGATGAGCTGCGCCATGGCGCGCCCGCCGGAGCCGTGCGAAAGATCGACGCGTCCGTTCATCACGTCGAGCTTGCGTCGAATTGGCTTCATGACGAGGCTCATGAGGCCGCCCTTTCGATGCGCGCGCGGCTGCGGTCGCGAAATCGCCCATAGGCGTAATGCGCGGCGCAAGAGCCCTCCGACGACACCATGCAGGATCCCATCGGCGTCTCCGGCGTGCAAAGAGAACCAAAGAGCTTGCAATCCGTCGGCTTCTTTGCGCCGCGCAGAATGGCCCCGCATTCGCACGCCGGATTGTCGGCAGCCGCGACGGTGTGGATGTCGAAGCGCTTTTCCGCGTCGAAACCGGCGAACGCTTCGGCGAGACGCAGCGCGCTCTGCGGCACGAAGCCGAGACCACGCCATTCAAAGCTTTCGCGCAATTTGAAGACCTCATCCATCTCCTTTTGCGCTCTGGAATTGCCGTCGCGCGTCACGGCGCGGACATATTGATTTTCGATGACGCAACGGCCTTCATTGACCTGGCGGATAAGCATCAGGATCGATTGCATGACGTCTAGCGGCTCGAAGCCGGAAATGACCACGGGCTTCCCATATTCACGCGCGACGAATTCATAGGGCCGTGCGCCGATCACCGTGCTGACGTGAGCGGGGCCGACGATTCCGTCCAGCGGCGTCGCCTCGTCGCCCTCCCCCGCCAATATGGCGCGCATGGCGACGGGCGTCAGCACATGATTGCAGAAGACGGAAAAATTGCGCAGCCCTTGCGCTTTCGCCTGCTTGATCGCAAGCGCCGTCGGCGGCGTCGTGGTCTCGAAGCCGATGGCAAGAAAAACCACTTCGCGCGCCGGCTCGGCTTTGGCGATGCGCAAAGCGTCGAGCGTCGAATAAACCATACGGATGTCGGCGCCCGCCGCGCGCGCTTTCAGAAGACTCGCGCCGTGAGACGCCGGCACACGCATCAGATCGGCGTATGTGCAGAGCGTCACGCGCGGATCGGCGGCAAGCCTGATCGCATCATCGATGCGCCCTACCGGCAAGACGCAGACCGGGCATCCAGGGCCGTGGATCATCATGACATTGGACGGCAGCATATCCTCGACGCCATAGCGCGAAATGGCGTGGGTGTGGCCGCCACAGAACTCCATGAAGCGGTAGCTGCGCTCCATGTCGACCTCGGCGGCGATCGTCGCCGCGACGCCCTTCGCGAGTTCGGGATCGCGATATTCATCCACATATTTCATGACGGCGTCTCCATCGCCGCGGCGGCGCGCAGCAGCGCCAATGTGCGCTCGGCCTCCTCGGCGTCGATCTTCGACAAGGCGTAGCCGACGTGAACGACGACGAAATCGCCGATCTCTACGTTTTCCACCAGCGCGACGCTGATCGCTTTGGACACGCCGCCCATATCGATGCGGGCCATGCCGTCGCCAAGAAACTCCATCACTTGCGCGGGGATCGCTAGACACATAGGGCGGCATCCTGGGGTTGGGGAGATTGCGCGAGAGCGCGCGCGATCGCCGCCTGCCCCAGCGAGAGGCCGCCGTCGTTCGGCGGCAATCTTCGCGCGATGAGCGGACGCAGGCCGACGCTTCGCAGTCGCTCCATCAGGCATTCGGCAAGAACGCGATTCATCATGCAGCCGCCGCCAAGCGCGATCCTCTCGAGTCGTTGCTCTGACGCTGACTTCGCGACGAATTGCGCAAGACCTTCGATGAGCGTGCCGTGAAAGAGCTCCGCCCCTTCGCGGGGAGTCATGCGCTGTTCGACAAAAGCGTCGAGGAGCGGCGAGAAATCGAGTTCGTCCTCAGCGAGGCGAAAGCCTTTCTCCAATACGCGCGGCGCGACGACGAGCGCCTCCATCTCCATCGCCGCCTGAGCTTCATACTGCTGCCGCGTCGAAAGTCCGAGGAGAGCCGCGGCGGCGTCGAAAAGGCGGCCCATGCTGCTCGTCACGGGCGGCGCATATCCTTGCGCGATGAGGCGCGCCATCTCCGGCGCGCGTGGCTCAGTTGCAAAGAGCTGCGGCGCCGCGTCGAGCCGACCGAGCCTGAAGAGCGCGCCGACGCCCATCCGCCAGGGCTCGCGCGCGGCACGGTCGCCGCCCGGCGCCGGCAGCGGCGCAAGCCCGCCCAGCCGACGCCATGAGGCGCCGTCGAGACGCATCAACTCGCCGCCCCAGGACTGCCCGGCGTCGCCAAACCCATGCCCGTCAAGCGCGAGGCCGAGCGCCGGCGCCTCGACCCGATGCTCCGCGAGAACGGCGGCAAGATGCGCCGTGTGATGTTGCGCGCGGATAAGCGGCAATCCCTGCTCTTCCGCCCAACGCGTCGAATAATAATCGGGATGGAGATCGCAAGCGACAAGCTCCGGCGTCACGTCGAGAAGCTCGATGAGTCGCTGCGCCGTCTCGCGATAGAATCGCCCCGCCGCAGCGTTTGAAAGATCGCCAATATGTTGCGAGACGAAAGCTTCGCGGCCGCGAGTCACCGTGATCGTCGCCTTAAAGTGCGCGCCAGCGGCGACGACGCAGGGGCCGTCAGCGCCAAGTTCGATCGGCTCCGGCACGAAGCCGCGCGCCCGGCGCAAAAAGATCGGCGCGGCGGCGACGACGCTTATGACCGAATCGTCGATGCGCGTTACGATCTCGCGATCATGCGTCACGATCAGATCGGCGATCGACGCGAGGCGCTCTTGCGCCTCCTCATTGTCCTTCACCAGCGGATCGCCGCCGAGATTGGCGCTCGTCGCGACGAGGACGAGGTCTTGCGGCTCGTCGCGCCATGAGCGGGTCGCGGGGGCCCCCGCGGCCGCATGAAAAATGAGATGATGAAGCGGCGTATAGGGCAGCATGACGCCGATGCGATTGAGGCGCGGCGCGATGGCCGCGGCCAGAACGCCTCTGCTCTGCATCAGCACAATGGGCCGCGTCCTATCCTGGAGCAAGGCGAGCTCCTGATCCGTCGTGCGCGCGATAGTTGCGACAGAAGCGAGATTGCCGACCATAACCGCGAAGGGCTTTGCGTCCCGCGCCTTGCGACGGCGCAATTCCTCGACCGCTTCGCCGTTTCGCGCGTCGCACATCAAATGAAAGCCGCCGACGCCTTTTGTCGCGACAATCTTGCCGGCCCGCAGCGCCGCGACGATCTCCCCCGGCGAAGACGACAGCTGTGGTCCGCAGGCCGAACAGCAAATGGGCTCGGCGTGGAAGCGCCGGTTTGCCGGATCGCGATAGTCGCGCGCGCAAGCCGGGCACATGGCGAAGGACGCCATGGAGGTTTGCGCGCGATCATAGGGGAGCCGCCGCGTCAGCGTATAACGCGGCCCGCAATGCGTGCAGGTGACGAAGGGATAGAGATAAAAACAACTTGCCGGATCGAAGAGGTCGTCGAGGCATTCTTCGCAAACGGCCGCATCGGGAACGATGCGCGTCTCGGTCGGACCATCGACCGAGTCGAGAATGACAAAGCTCGAAGATTCGAGCGGCGCAAGTTCCTCGACATCGATCGCATCGACGCGCGCGAGCGGCGGCGGACGGCGCGATAACGCCTCGAGGAAAGCGTCGACGCGCTCGCCCTGGACTTCGAGGAGGACGCCGGCCGCATCATTCTTGACAAAGCCGTCGAGCCGCATGCGGGTTGCGAGATCATAGACGAAAGGCCGGAAGCCGACGCCCTGCACGGCGCCGCGCACGCGCACCCGCAGACGCTGCGGCGCTCTCCGTGCGGCATGCGCTTGGGCCATGCGCTTTACTCCGCAACCGCCATGCGCGCGGCGCGCGCCTCGATCCACGCATAGAAGGCCTGCATGCCTTCGCCGCTTCGCGCCGAAACGACAAGCGTCTGCAGATCTGGGTTGACGGTAAGCGCCGCCGCCATACAAGCGCCGACGTCGAAATCAAGATGCGGCAGAAGATCGGCCTTATTGAGCAGCATCAGATCGGCGGCGGCAAACATGTCGGGATATTTGAGCGGCTTGTCCTCGCCTTCCGTCACCGACAGCACGACAACCTTATGCGCCTCGCCGAGATCGAAAGCCGATGGGCAGACGAGATTTCCGACATTCTCGATAAAGAGCAACGCGTTCTTCTCTGGCGCGAGCGTGTCGATCGCATGGCCAACCATATGCGCGTCTAGATGACAGCCCTTGCCGGTGTTGATCTGCAAGGCGTGCGCGCCCGTCGCGCGAATGCGCTCGGCGTCATTCGCCGTCTGCTGGTCGCCTTCGATCACGACGATCTTGCGACGCGCCTTCAAATCCTCGATCGTGCGCACCAAAAGGCTGGTTTTTCCCGAGCCGGGACTGGAAACGAGATTCAGCGCGAAATTGCCGTTGGCCGTGAGGCGATGCCGGTTCTCGCGCGCATAGGCGTCGTTCTTGGACAGAATATCCCGCTCGATTTTGACGATGCGCTCCTGACTGAGGCCGGGCGCATGGACGCCTGCTAGTCCGGCGCCGTAATGGATCGAACCGTCGCCATGGCTCTCTCCGCCATGGTGATGATGGTCATGATGGTGATGGTGATGGTCATGACCGTGATCATGCTCATGGCGATGATGATGGCCATGGGCGGCGTCATCATGCGAATGGGCTTCGCTCTTTTGGGCCTTGTCCTTGTCTTCGACGACGCTCGTTCCGCAACCGCAGACTGTGCACATCAGGCGACCTCCAGTTCGATGAGGCGAAAATCATCGCCCCGCGTCATTTGAACGCGATGGCGTCCGCATTCTGGACAAGCCCCGAAACGCTCGGTCAACGCGACTTCCTTGCCGCAATCGAGACACCAGCCGGCGCCGGGGATGTCCTCCAAATCCAGTACGGCGCCCTCGCACATCGAGCCTCGAACCACCGCGTCGAAGCAAAAGCGCAAAGCGTGCGCATCGACATGGCTCAGGGCGCCGACGGCGACGCGCAAGACGGCGATGCGGCGCGCGTCAGCCTTGCGCGCCTCCTCTTCGGCGAGATCGACGAGAGCTTCCATCAGCGACATTTCATGCATGCTGCGCCTCGAGAAGTCTGATATCGTAAGATGCGCAGGGATCGAACAGCGCCGCAAGCGTTGCTACAATCCGACGCGGGTCGCCGACATTGAGTTTCGCCGCCGCCAGCGCCTCGACGAAAGGCCCCGCGGGATGGAAGTTCCACTCCGTCGGCGCAAGAATATCATATGTCTTTACGGCGCCCGATGCGTCGAGTTCGACGCGATGGAACAGAAATCCGCGTGGCGAATCCACCATGGCGAAGCCCTCGCCGGGCTGGCTCGAACGCGCGACGACGAGATCTTCTTCGCCCGCCAAGGGCTCCCTATACGCCAGCGCGTCTAAGGCATAAGCGATGTCGTAGAAGCGCGCTTGAAGCCTTGCCGCCAGAAGCCCGATATCGCGGCTAAGGCGCGCGAAATGACGCGCGAAAGCGCCCGTTTCGACGATGCGTCCCGGCAAATGCGGGCGGCTAAGAAAATCGGCATCTCTCCCCTCCAATGCGAGATGCACTGTCTCGACGTCGCCAATCGCGAGAAAATCGGCGCGCTCCCGCCAGGGCGCGATTTGCCCATTCTGCAGGACGTCGCGCCATAATTCGCCGAGCCACGCGCGCGGCGCTCCATCACCTAACGGCGCGCCCACTTCGCTTGCGGCTTCTTTCAAGGCGATATGGAGAGAACGACCTTCTTCCTTCTCGGCGGCGCGCGCGATTGTCAGCGCTTGACGCAAGGCGGGCAGATGCGCGAGGCGTCTCGGGTCGCTTTTTTCGCCCGGCCAATCCAGCATGCTGGCGCGTAAGTGTTCGGCGACGCGTTCAGCATAGAGCATACGTCGCCAACGCCAGCGCAAGGCGTCGGATAAGTGCAGCGATTGCGCCGCCGCCACCGCCGCCTCGCTCGCAACGAGCTGAGACGCGGCGCAAAGGGTGAAGATGGAGCCGATCAGGCGCGGCGCGTCATTCGCCGCCTTCCCACGAAGAAGCCGCGTGGCGTCGACTTGTCGTCTCGGCATGACCTTCGCCTCTCCTACCCTCTCCTCGATCCGCGTCACCTCGACGCCGATGCTGGTCGACATCTCCCGTAACTCGCTCATGACGCGATATTCGCCAAGCCGCGCTTCGCGCCGAAGAGGAGCGAACGCCGATCCATCGTGGGGGACTTCCTCGCCGCGGCGTCGCGCGCATCCTCCGGCGCGGAATCGAACAATTCGTCGAGCGCGGCGACCGCGACCGCGTGAGCGGCCGCGTCATCGACAAAGTCGTCCATCGGTGAAAAGAGCGAGCAGCTGTCGACCCGGCCGAACCCGTCGAGGCGTCCGACTATGAAGCCGACGCGCCCAGCGGGCAACGGCCAATAGGCGGTTTCCCCGACAGGTCGTGGCGCGAGTTCATCGGAGCCGGCCGCACAGATCATGAGATTCATGAACCAGGGCGTGAGTATGACGCCAAGCGCGTGCTCGCCATAGGAGCGGAAGCCGATCGCCGCAATATCAAGGCGCGGATTGCAGATCGGCAGATCGCGCATCGTCTCATGGACACGCCTGAAATGGTCGGCGAGCCGCGCCCCCGCAAGGACGGCCGCCGCGTCGCGAACGGGATCAGTCGTCGCGCTCATCGGCGAGCCTCATGAATTTCGCTTGCGGCGCGTCGCAGTTGGGACAGCGCCAATCGGCGGGCAATGCGCCGAAGGATGTGCCGGGCGGAATCTGCCAGACGTCGTCGCCAAGCGCGGGATCATAGACATGCCAGCATACGCCGCATTCCATTTTGGCATTTGCGCCGGCGTCGCGCGACGCGTCGAAATTCTCGAAGCTCATTGGAAATAGGCCTCGTAGATCTCGCGAAGCCGTTCGCTCGAATCGCGGAAATCCTCGGTCGCCGCCAAAGCGACGACAGGCACGTCGCCGATTTCCAGCGTATCGAGGACGATCTCGTCCATGGCGTTGAAATATTGCACGGACCAGACGTGGCGCGTCGCCGTCGCATGAACGCGGCATTTGCCATAGCCGCGCGACAGAAGCCCCACAGGGCCTTCTCCGAGCGAGGCCTGTAGAAAGCCCATATCCTCCGGCGTCATCGGAAAAAGCAAAAAATTGATGGTGTGCGTTTTGTCTCCCGGCGCAAACGCGCCGACGCGGGCGCGGATTTCCGCAAGCAGCGGCATGACGTTCATCGCGCCTTCCGGCGCTTCGCCAAATGAAACATCGCGCGCATTGACGATCGCCGCGCGCTTCACGACCTCGGGAATGGCGCCGATCTCGAGATAATCGCCGATCGGCCGATCGTCGGCGCCGCTGAAGCGCACGCGCCAGAGGCCGGCCATCGTCGATTCCGCGATTTGCGCCGTGACGCCGTCCGGCAGCGCAACGACCCCGCTCACCTCGCCCGCGCCGAGCGCTTGGTCGAGGAGCTCGCGCTCATCCCGGGTGCGGTCGGTGATGTCGAAGAGTCGGCCCTGCTCTTCGGCCTTCTGACGGGCGAGAGCGTCCGCCAAGTCGAGAAGCAGGTCTCCAACGCCGGCGCAACGACGGATGAGATCTTCGGATTCCCTATTCGCGAGCTTGCCGGGACGAAGCCCCGTCCCAGTGGAAAGGGCGTCGTCGGGTCCGATCGGCATGACCGTCATCGCCTCTTCCGCGCCTTCCGGCGCCACCCAAAATCCTGCCTTCATGGCTCAGGCTCCGCCGCTGAAAGAAATCTCTACTTGGGGCCTTTTCGGTCCCGCAAGCGCTGGCGCGGAAGGGTCGAGAAAACCCTCGATCTTCGCGATGTAATCAGCCCAGTCCCAGATTTTCGGCAGGACGCCGACCGGCTCGCGCCCGCGCATGACGACGAGGCTTGGCGAGACATAGGCGTGAAGCCGTGCACGCAGTCCTTCTTCGGCGTCAGGCGCGATCACCGCGCCGCGCAGGCGGGGAAAGAAATGCGAAAGCAGCTCCGGCAGCACCACCGCGACATCGCCAGTCTCGAGCCGGTTCTGGCCATCGCCGGAAAAGAACAGGAGAACTTGGACGCGCGCTTTCGATGCGCCGACAAGAAAATCGTCGAGACACAGGTCGTCAACGACCGGCAGCCGCGCCCGCTCGATCAGGCGCAGCATCAAAGGCGACATAGGCGCACCTCCATTGTCTTTTTTTGGAGAAGCAGCAATGAAGGCGCCAAGCGCCTGACCATGGCGCCTTCTTATGCTCGATACTGAAATTGAAGGGCTTTTTACGGATTCAAATTCACGCGCCGCTGCTTAAGCGGAAACAATCTTTTCTTCATGATAAGAATGTTTTCAGTATAGGAAGCCAAAAGTGGTCTGGCCCCCTGGAAAATGGTCCTCCGTGAGGCATGGCTTTTGGAGGACGCAAAGCTCGGCGCCCTGCGCTTTGGCCGCCTCGGCGACGTTGTCGCCCGTATAGCCCTGATCGACATAGATTAGTTCGCCGCTCTCGCCCGTCGCCTTCTGCACGGCGGCTAGCTTGCCGACCTCGGCGCGGTCATCGACATTCGCCGGCGTCACATGCAGGGCCAGACAATGTCCCGGAGCATCAACCGCTATGGAGCTTGGAGCAGCGCTTTCGCTTGGTCCCGTCATAGCCAGCGCGCGGCCAACTTTCCGGCGTCGAGCCAGTTCAACCCGCTCACGGCTGCGTTCTTCTTGGCTCCCGCGGTTGCCTAACCTCTCGGGTAAGGCTCGGCTTTTACGTTCACACCCGCTTCCCTGACTCATTAAAAAAAGCCTTGCCATCTTGGTGTTTTTCCGCTTGCCTATTTAGAATATTTAGTCTATCTATATTATAGATTTTATAGAGAGGAAGTTGATATGAAGAGGCAAGGAGTTGGAGAAAAGCGTGTTGGAGTAGCGATTTTCGGCGGCTTGCTCGCGCTCCTATTGCTGGCGAGCGCGCATTCTCAAGCGGGTCAGACGTTCTTGAATGTTTCTTATGACCCCACGCGTGAACTCTACAAAGCGATCAATCCGGCGTTCGCGGCGGATTGGAAAGCCAAGACCGGCGAAACGATCGAAATTCAGGCGTCGCACGGCGGGTCCGGGGCGCAGGCGCGCGCGGTGATTGAGGGGCTGGATGCGGACGTCGTGACGCTGGCGCTTGCCGCCGACATTGACGCAATCGCCCGCAAGAGCGGCAAGATTGCTGTCGACTGGCAAAAGCGCCGGCCCCATAACTCTTCGCCCTATACCTCGACGATCGTGTTTCTCGTCCGCAAGGGCAATCCGAAAGCCATCAAGGATTGGGACGATCTGGCGAAACCCGGCGTCGCGGTGATTACGCCCAATCCCAAGACGTCCGGCGGCGCCCGCTGGAATTATCTCGCCGCCTGGGGCTACGGGCTGAAAAAATTCGATGGCGACGAAGCGAAGACAAAAGTCTTCGTCAAAGCGATCTACAAGAACGCGCCGGTGATGGACACTGGCGCACGAGGCTCGACGATCACCTTCGCTCGGCGCGGCATCGGCGACGTTCTCCTCGCGTGGGAGAACGAAGCCTTCCTTGCGCTTAAGGAGTTCGGGAGCGACAAGTTTGAGATTGTCACGCCGAAGCAATCGATTCTGGCGGAGCCGCCGGTCGCCGTCGTTGACGCCAACGCCGACGCGAAAGGCAACAGACAACTCGCCGAAGCCTATCTCGATTTCCTCTATTCGCCGCCAGCGCAGGCGGTCATCGCTCGCAATTTCTATCGCCCCGTTCATCCGGAATATGCAGCGAAGGAAGACGTGAAGAAATTCGCCAAGATCGAATTCATCACCGTCGACAAAACCTTCGGCGGCTGGGCGGCGGCGCAGAAGAAGCATTTCGCCGACGGCGGCATCTTCGACGAGATTCAGAAACAAGAGATGACAAGGTGACCTCCCCGAGCCTTGTCAGCAAAAACGCTCGGCGCTTCACGGCGCCGAGCGTCATTCCTGGCTTCGGCCTGACCTTTGGCTACACGCTGGTCTATCTCGGCCTGATCGTCTTGTCTCCGCTCGCCACGCTTATCTGGTGGTCGTCGGAGCTCGGACTTTCCGGTCTCTACGCCATCGCCTCTGAGCCACGCGTCGCAGCGGCTTTGCGCACCACGTTCTTCATCTCCTTCGCCGCCGCGGTCGTCGATCTTTTCTTCGGGCTCATCGTGGCCTGGACGCTCACGCGATATGATTTTCCGGGCCGCCGACTGCTCGACGCGTTCGTTGATCTGCCCTTTGCGCTGCCGACTGCAGTCGCAGGCATTTCGCTTGCTGCGCTTTATTCTCCTAACGGTTGGTTTGGCGCGTCGCTTGCCGACTTTGACATCAAGATCGCCTTCACCCGTTGGGGCATTTTAGTCGCGCTCGTCTTCATTGGCCTGCCCTTCGTGGTGCGCACTGTGCAGCCGATTATTTCCGAGCTCGAAGTCGAATTGGAGGAAGCCTCCGCCACACTTGGCGCGCGCCGGATGCAAACGGTGATCCATGTGATGTTGCCGCCCTTGACGCCGGCGTTGTTGACCGGCTTCGCGCTCGCCTTCGCCCGCGCTATCGGCGAATACGGCTCGGTGATCTTCATCGCGGGAAATATCGCTTACGTCTCAGAGATCGCGCCGCTGATCATCGTTGAGAAGCTTGAACAATATGATGTCGCGGGCGCAACCGGCGTCGCGACGATCATGCTGGCGGTCTCCTTCGCCGCGCTGCTGCTTATCAATCTGATCCAGGCGTGGAGTCGCCGGAGGTTCGGCCATGTCTGAGTTCGCGGTGATTCCCGTTGCACGTCGCCGCGCCAAATACCGGCCGGTCACCGAGGATCCGCCGCTTGCGCGCTATGCGCTCATTGCGACGGCGGTGCTGTTCTTAGCTCTCTTCCTTTTGGCGCCGCTCGCAATCGTCTTCGTCGAAGCCCTTAGCAGGGGTCTTGAACCGTTTCTCGCAGCGTTCCGTGATCCAGATGCATTCGCCGCCATCCGTTTGACGCTTCTGGTCGCCGCGCTCGCGGTGCCGGCCAATCTCGTGTTTGGGCTCGCGGCGTCGTGGTCGATCGCCAAGTTTTCGTTCCCCGGGAAAAGCATTCTTGTCACGCTGATCGATCTTCCTTTCTCGGTGTCGCCTGTCGTCGCGGGCCTCGTCTATGTGCTCGTTTTCGGCGGTCAGGGCCTTTTCGGTCCCTGGCTCGCCGAACATGGCGTGCGGATTATCTTCGCCGTTCCGGGCATCGTTCTCGCGACGATGTTCGTCACCTTTCCTTTCGTTGCGCGTGAACTGATTCCGTTGATGCAGGAGCAGGGCAGGGTCGAGGAGGAGGCGGCGCTCACGCTGGGTGCCTCCGGCTTCAAGACTTTCCTCACGGTGACGCTGCCCAACATCAAGTTGGGACTGCTCTATGGCGTGCTGCTCTGTAACGCCCGCGCCATGGGAGAGTTCGGCGCCGTTTCCGTCGTATCGGGCCACATCCGCGGCCTGACCAACACAATTCCGCTTCAGGTGGAGATACTTTACAATGAATACAACAATGTCGCCGCGTTCGCTCTCGCAGTTCTTCTTGCAGGGTTGGCGCTCATCACGCTCGGGTTCAAGACCTTCCTCGAATGGCGTCACGCTGACGAACGCTCCGGACGCGCACGACGACACTAAAACGCGTAAGCGCGGCGCCGCCATCCGTATTGAAGGAGTCGAGCAGGACTTCGACGCCTTTCCGGTGCTGCGCGACGTCAGCCTCGATATTCAACCAGGAGAACTTGTCGCCCTACTGGGGCCTTCAGGCTCAGGCAAGACCACGCTGCTGCGGGTGATCGCCGGCCTCAATTCTCCCGACCGAGGGCGCGTCCTCTTCGACGGCGAGAACGCGACCAATCTCCCGGTGCAGGATCGTCATGTCGGGATGGTTTTTCAGAACTATGCGCTTTTCAAACATATGACCGTCGCCGACAATATCGGCTATGGTCTGAGAGTGCGCTCCAGACGCACGCGTCCGTCTCGGCCGGCGATCAAGGCGCGCGTCGCGGAACTCTTGCAATTCGTTCAACTCGACGGGCTTGGCGGCCGTTATCCAGCGCAGCTTTCTGGCGGCCAGCGTCAACGCGTGGCGCTCGCGCGGGCGCTGGCGATCGAGCCGCGCGTGCTGCTTCTGGACGAACCCTTTGGCGCGCTCGATGCGCGCGTGCGCAAGGATTTGCGCCGCTGGCTGCGCGACATCCATAAGCAGACGGCTTTGACGACGGTCTTCGTCACGCATGATCAGGACGAGGCCATGGAGCTCGCTGATCGGGTCGTCGTTCTCAACGAAGGCCGTATCGAGCAGATCGGCACGCCTGAAGAGCTTTACGACCGGCCAGCTTCGCCTTTCGTCATTTCCTTCGTCGGTGAAGCGGTCGCGTTGCCGGTCACCATCGCCGACGGCCACGTCAAATTCGGCGGCCGCGAATTGCACATCGACACCCATGGCTTGCGCAGCGGACCGGCGAGGGTCTTCTTCCGCCCGGCGGATATCGCGGTCGCGGCTAACGGAGCCGGCGACCTCGAAGGCCGCGTCGAAAGCCTGCGACGCACGCCTGCCGGCGTTCGCGCCACCATCGCCATTGACGGCTATGACCAGACCCTCGAAATCGATTCGCCGCTCGAACGTTCGGCGGCTCTCGGCGGACGCGTGCCGCTTTCATTCACGAAAGCGCGGATCTTTCCGGCGGACGAGAACGGCGATTATGTCAACGCCGGAGACGGAATTTGAGTCCTGTTCTTGCCGAAAGGATCGAAGAGGGTGGCGCGACGAACGACTGGAATTCGTCGCTCTATCTGAAATTTGAAGCGGAGCGCACGCGCGCCGCTCGCGATTTGCTGGCGCGCGTGCCCTATTGCGACACGCATCGTGTTTTCGATCTCGGATGCGGACCTGGCAACAGCACGCAGCTTCTCGCCATGAGCTTTCCGGAGGCCGAAATCGTTGGGCTCGATAAATCCGACAACATGCTGGCGGTCGCTCGTGCACGTACGCCAACAGCGACCTTCATCAAAGAGGACATTGCGCATTGGCGTCCCTCGGAGCACGCCGATCTCATCTTCGCCAATGCGGCGCTGCATTTTCTGCCTGACCATCGCAGCCTGATGACAAGGCTGCTCAGCTATCTTCGGCCCGGCGGGCGGCTCGCCGTCCAGATGCCGAACAATACGCATGAGGTTTCACACGCGGCGATGCGCATGGTCGCGGCGGACGGGCCGTGGGCGTCTCGGCTGTTGCCGGTCGCTAAGTCGATCATGGTGCTCGGCCCGCTCGAGGAATATTACAATCTGCTCGCGCCGCTCTGCAGCACGATCGACATTTGGCAGACAGTCTATGTTCATCCCCTCGACGGCCCTGACGGGGTCGTCGAATGGTTCGAAGGATCGGGCCTTCGCCCATTTCTCGATCTACTCGACGGAAATGAGCGCATAGAATTTTTGGCGCGCTACAGAGAGAGGCTGACCCAAGCCTATCCACGGCAGCCCAATGGCAAGGTCCTTCTCGGTTACCCGCGACTGTTCTTTGCGCTGCAGAAATAACGCGACACAACTCGCGGAACGCCGTTAGATCCCAACCTTCAATCCTGTTCAACATGATCGACTGTGACATCGCTGCAACGGTTAAGCTCGACCTCACATTATAGATAGACTCCGATTCAATGGCTCCCGCGGCGTCAATGCAGACAGTTGGCAGAGGAGTTGAAGAGTTCAAATGTCACAGCAGAAATTGAAGCTCGGCGCTGCAGTCGCAGCGATGCTCATTGCCTTCGCCCAGGAATTGTCACGCGCTGAAGAAGTGACGCAACAGTCGGTCGGCGCGGAACACGCGCGGCACAGGAGCACCCTGAAAACGAAGTCAGATCCGAAGGCGGCGGTAGGTCCCACATCCGCGGTCCCGGCGGAGAAAAAGAGCTATTATGTCAAAACTCGCGGCTATCGGCTCGATCCTGCGCCCGACCTGCCCGCATATGTTCGTACGCTGGGCAAGACGTATAAGGAATTCGAGGGAATAGACTGGCTTGATATCGGCCTCGATCACCGAGTCCGCTTCGAATCCCGGCAGAATGATTATCGCCCCTGGACTAACACCACCGTCAATCCGCCGACGTCGCAACGTAGGTATTTTCCGGACTCATTATGGCTGTCGCGCACGCGCGCCTATTTCGGCGTCAAGGAGGCGCTCGACCCGTTACGTTTCGCAATTGAATATGAAGATGCGCGCGCCTTTAACAGCCTCTATCAGCTGCAGGGACAGGATATCAATCAGACCGAACTGATCCAGGCCTATGCCGAACTCTATTTCAAGGACGCGCTTGGTAAAGACGATTTGGGGAACAATCGACCTCTTATTTTGCGCGCCGGCCGCTTTCATCTTGAGCTGCTCGACCGGCGGCTGATCGGCAACAACCAGTTTCGCAACACGACGAATAATTTTGAAGGATTCCGCATAAAATTGGGAAAAAAAGAAAACGACTGGGATGTCGACGCTTTTCTTATGCGGCCGGTCGTGCGCTTGCCCTATCAATGGGACCGACCGGAATGGGGCAATTGGATTTACGGCGGGGTACTCAGCATACGGCGCTGGTCCGAATATGCGACGATCCAACCTTATTTCCTGGGCCGCAAGCAATATGCGGACGTCCTCAACACTTCGAATGCGTTGAGGGTTCACAGAGACACCTATGCTCCCGGCCTGCGTGGCTACGGGGTGCTCGGCGACTTCGATTATGATTTCGACATCAACAAGCAGTTCGGCGAAGTCGGCGAATTCCGCGATCTTGGCGCGCGCCGCAATGCGATTCAAACGACCGTCCAACACGACGCCATCGCCTACGCCATCGAACTAGGCTACACCTTCTCCGACCATCCATCGAAACCGCGTATCAGCACGGTCTATGCATATGGCTCCGGCAACAAAAGCCCCTTCGATAGCGCTAACCAGACCTTCGATATTTTTTATGGCTTCAATCAGCCATTCTCGCGTGATGATTATTTCGCCTGGAATAACACCAAGAATCTCAAGGGGCGATTGGAGTTTGAGCCGCTCAAGAATGTTAAGGTCGATACCGCATTCAGCGCCTATTGGCTGGCGAGCACCGCCGCCGCCTGGGACCGCGCGAATTTATTCGCGCCGCTCGGCAACAGAGGCGATTTCCTTGGCACGGAATTCGACATACGCATCCAGCATAAGCTGAGCCAATTCATCAATTGGAGCATCAGCTATTCGCGGTTTTGGCCGGGAGGATTTACGTCGAGCTTCGCGGCTACGGTCGCGCAGCAGCCTTTCTTCCCTCAGTCTTTCCCCGGGCAGACGACCACCACGAACGGTCTAACCGCGCGTCCCTCCAACTTTTTCTATATCGAAGTAACGGCCAACGCCTTCGGTGACGGAACGCCGATCAAAAGGAATCCGGCCTCCGAGTTATTCGCTCTTACGGCGCCCGATGCCAGCCAAGAGTGGCCACCCAGCTGGACGGACGTCTATGTCGGCTTGAACGGCGGCGGCGCCTGGTCCAGTCCGACCTCGAATATTCTGGCTTGGCCCGTCGGCGCCGCCGCGGCGAGTCCGGCGGTCGCCGCGAGTGTGACCCCAATGGACAGGTCCAATCGTCTCGCGGGCTTCATCGGCGGCGTTCAGATCGGCGTCAATTGGAAGTTCGCCGGGAGCTTCCTGGCCGGCGCGGAAGCAGATCTACATGGCGCTTCGGGAAACACCGACGGCAAATGGCAGACCACAATAGCGCAAGGAGGCGGCAATAGTTTTGTCACGTATACGCAGCGCAACGCCACGCTAAATTATCTCGGCACAATCCGCGGCCGCCTTGGCTATCTCGTCACGCCAACGCTCGCGGTTTACGGAACAGGCGGCATGGCCTATGGCGGCGTGACCTCGAACACAGCAATTTTTACCAGGGCCATCGCTGGGACGAACCAGACATTCGTCAATCCCGTTTACTTTGACGCACTCATCGGCTGGACGGCGGGCGGCGGCGGCGAATGGACATTCATGCCGAATTGGAGCGTCAAGATCGATTATCTTCGTTACGATCTCGGCAACGCGACCGCTTCCGCCATTGCGACGCAGCCGAACGGCTTTTACGCCTATGGCGCATCAAGCTCGACGCGCTTCAACGGCAACCTGATCCATGCCGGCGTGAACCGCCACTTCGATCTCGTTAGCCTCGTGGAGGGGAAATAGGCAGAGCGCGCACACACCGTCGTACGTGATTACACCCAGGCGGACCAGTAGGCGTCCGCGCTGACTGGTCAGCGCGGGCGTCTTGTTTTCGGTTACAAAGGGCCTAGAAATTTCCCCGCTCCGCCTCGGCCAAGATCATCATATCAAGCGTCAGATCCGAAACCGCTTTGCGAAGCCGAACGCTCTCCGCCTCAAGCTCTTTCAGCCGCTTGATCTGATCGCGCGCAGACCGCCGAACTCCCTGCGCCACCGCCTCCGTAAAGAACGGCGATTTGGGGCCGGTAATCGAAGGAGTGGGCGCGACGCAGTTTGCCGTTCAAAGCTGCAATGGCGGCGAGGCGTTATTCCAGCACTAGCGTCCTTTCGTAAGCCGTATGTCCGCTACTGCGACTGAGGTGGTTCACCCATCGCTCGTTTAGTCGAAAAGGCCATCTCGATCGAAAAGGCCGATGGATTCAGTCGGGGGGGTAGCGCCCCTCCGCTACCACCATTCCCCCCAAATAACTTTTCGATCATCGACAGTTTTTCCCCTCCGTGAGCAGTTCCCGCCTGTTCGGTTTCGCTGTCCAGTTCAAGCTGGCGCCGACTGAGCGAATCGAGATCGGCGGCAAGGCCGAGCTCTAAGAGTCTGAACAAACGGCGCTGCGCCCGAACGCCCGGTCATGGCTCTTCTGCATTGTCGCAGGAGCCGCGCTCCTTGACCGCGCGACAAACGATCCGACGCCGCCCAGCGCAGAAATCTTCGGCCTCAGCCTTGTGACCCGTTTCAGCAGCAGGTTCTTCGAACCTGACGTCATTTTTCGTTCGCTTGTTCATAAATCAAAACTTTTGGGATCGTTCTCAGATTGTTTGAATGTGACCTTGAATGTCGCGCCGCCACCCGGCGTCTCCAACAGCTCGATCGAGCCGCCGAGTTTCGTCGTCAACTCCTTCGTGATCGCCAGCCCAAGGCCTGTGCCTGGCGTACTCTCCGACTTTCGCCAAAAAGGTTCGAATATCCGTTCTCGATCCGCGATCGAGACGCCCTCGCCATGATCGACGACCTCAATCGCAGCATCCTGACTCAACCTGACAATCACCGCTCCTCCGGTCGGCTCCGCGCGGACGCCGTTTTCGATCAGGTTGGTCGTGACGCTTTCCATTGCCCATCGGATGCCTTCGGCAAACACAGGCTCATCCGGGCAAACAAATTCGAGGCATTTACCGGAATCAAGAGCAATCGGCGAATAATCAGCGGCGACGTTTCTTGTAAGTTCAGAAAGATTAATCGTCTGAAGCGCAAAATTATTGCCGCGCGCTTCGATCTGAGCAAGCACCAAAAGTTGCTCCAAAATGGTTTGAATGCGCTGTGTATCCCGTTTGATCTCCCGCTTCAGTTCGCCGGGCTCCATCCTCTCGATTCGCGAACGCAATATCGCGATAGGCGTTCGGAGTTCATGCGCGGAATTGGCGATGAATCGCCGCTCACGCGCGATTCCATCGGTCACTCTCTTAAAGGCCCCGTTCACCGCTTCAACGAATGGCACCACCTCCCTGGGCAAATGATCGAGAGAAATGGACCGAGAAATTGTATCGAGATCAATTTCCGCAACCATCGAGGCGGCGGATCGCAGCGGTCGTAAGCCATTCTTCATGACAATCAGCGCGACGACGCTCAGAACGACCAAGAGCGGGAGATAAGAAATGATGTTTATGAACGTAAAATTTGCATAGACCTGATAGGCGATGTCATACCAATGGAACTGAGCGCCGTAGACAATCGTTCCGAGCAGCCCGAAACGCGTATCCGCTACTCGCGCGTATCCGCGAGATCGCGTGTTCGGATCGTTCAAAATATGAAACATCGAGCCGATGATATGAATTTGCTTGGTCTGGTCCTTGAAATAGTCAGCAAGTTCGCGTGACGACCCCGGAAGAAAGACGCCGGTCTCAGGATAAAAAACAGCGAACCGGAACTCGGGATTTAATCGACGATAATTCTTCATCGCTGGCGTGTCTTCGATATGAAGAGCACCTGCCGCGTCCTTCTTGATCGAGGCGAGCAGGATTTTGCGGGCGCGTCGAACCGTCAGCCCCTCCAGCCCAAAATTGATGCTGCTTGCCCGGTCCGGCGCCTCGGCCATGATCCCCCGGGCTCCTCCGATTCCGAACGCCGCCAGCGGAATTTCCACGGTCGCCGGCAACGTGAAGAATACAATCAAGGAGAAAAACGCCCAGCTGAGGAGAAGACGCGAAAGAAGGGAGCGACGGAATCCTAGCATTTTGCGACCGCTGGAATCGCGCGAGTCTCCTCCTCAACCGTCATCAAGCTGTGTCGCCCGTCATCTGCTACGCCATCCGCGATCTGGTCTGTCTGTTCGTACGTCTCGTTCGCCACAGCAATTGCGCCAATCAATATCAATTTCGAAGTTCGTCGATGAGATAGCCGATGCCGCGCAATGTGTGAATCTCGACGCCGGCGTCGTGGTCCTTCAAATGCTGCCTGAGCCGTGAAATCGCCATTTTGAGCGAATCCGGCTGAACGCCCTCGTTCGGACCGTAGATTTCCGAGATCAGCGCTTCGTGCTTTGCCGCGCGTCCGGCGCAGCGCACGAGCGCCTCCAGGAGAAGCGCCTCGCGCTTCGGCAAGTTAAGAGGTCGTCCGGATACAGACGCACATTGCCGATTGAAATCGAAGACGAGGTTGCCAAGAACGACATCAGGCGTCGGCGCGGCCTTTGGCCGACGCAGCACCGCCCTGATCCTCGCCATCAGTTCGCTGTCGTCAAAAGGCTTCGTGAGATAATCGTCCGCGCCGGCGTCGAGGCCATTCACCCTGTCGTCAATGGAGCGCATCGCCGTAACGAGCAGGACGCGCGCAGCAGGCCTCAGTTGACGTATCGTCGGCAGAGCGGCCAATCCGTCGCCGTCAGGGAGCCTCCGGTCCAAGACGACGAGCGGGTAGTCGAATTGTCTGATCGCCTCGACAGCGTCGTCAAGCGTGCCCACGACGTCGACCGCGTACCCCGACGCTGCGAGCCTGTTAGACAAATGCTCAGCGAGCTCCGTCTGGTCTTCGACGATCAATATCCTCAACGAGAGTTATTCCGCTTCGTGTTCAACCTCCGTCACTGCGCTCCGTCAGCGATGGTCGAGCGCCAGATACGCGTTCAGTGTTGCCGTTCTGCAACGGTAATTTAATATAGGCTTCGGTTTTGCAGCAATTGGAATTTGGTTACGATACCGTGACGCTCAGTCGATTAGAAGAGAATCCTCGACTGTCGCGAGGAAGGCGATGCGGCCCGCCGTCAAGCTTCTCTTTTTTTGGCTCATTCTGACGAGCGTCAGCCTTGGCGGGCTTCGCCAGGCGACGTTCTCGGATTGCGGCAGGATTGGCGGGGAAACGCTTGTTTCGCTCTCGCGAAGCTGCAGTTCTGATGATCAGAATCGCCAGCATGCGCCCACGCTTTGCCTTCTGAAATACTGCTGCCCTCCCTCCTCGTCGAGCGACGAGGCGTTCGACCTGCAAAAGCCAATCCTCGCCCGGTGGCGCGCATTCGAAGTCCCATTTTGCGACGGGCGACCGGGCTGCCATCCCGAACGGCGGGCCGCCCGCTCGAGCCCCGCCGATCAGAACTCGCCTTGGTCAACCGGGCCCCCGGCCCGCGGCTAGTTCTTCGGCCAAATCCAAACTTCGAACAAGCAAAGAGAGCGCGCGTTTTGTGACGCGTCGGGGCCCTGTGTCGCATGTGTCGCGCGCGGCCGGGTTCGGCGCGCGCCGTCGGGACGCATCTCAAGAACAATTGTCGAATGGAGAAGAATGATGGGCGTAGTGAATCACGTCGCGGCCGCGCTCGCCGGGCTGA
>NZ_JBFWNB010000042.1:0-29599 GCF_050251305.1 Methylocystis sp.
GCGCGCGAGAGTAGGGCGGCGTTGAGCTCGAAGGAGGGATTTTCGGTCGTCGCGCCGATCAGCGTGATCGTCCCGTCCTCCATGACCGGGAGAAAGGAATCCTGCTGCGCGCGGTTGAATCGATGAATTTCGTCGACGAAGAGCAGCGTCCCCTGTCCGGCCGCGCGCCGCGCGCGCGCCGCCTCGAAGGTCTTCTTCAACTCGGCGACGCCGGAGAAGATCGCCGAAATCTGCACGAAGGCGAGGCTGGTTTCATGCGCGAGCAGCCGCGCCACCGTGGTCTTTCCGGTGCCTGGCGGTCCCCAGAAGATGAGCGAGCCAAGCGCGCCGGCGCGAATCAGGCGGGTCAGGGCGCCGTCGGGTCCGAGCAGATGAGCCTGGCCGGCCACCTCGTCGAGCCGCGTCGGGCGCAGCCGGTCGGCGAGCGGACGCGGCGCGTCGTCTTCGAGCTTCGCGGCTTGGAACAGATCGGACATCGTGACTGAATAACATAGCGGCGATGTTCGCCCGCGAGAATCTCAGGCGCCGCCGCAAGAGCGGTCATGGCGAATCAGGCGGCGCGACAGCGGCTTCGTCGAAGGCGCCGCGAAGACTGTCCACGGTCGGACGTCGACTGCTGAAGCGAAGCCGTTAACGAACGATTAACTCCGCCGCAAGTATTACAATTCGGTGAACGAAGTCGGGCCGGGGATTTTATTCGTTAAGCTTCGCGTGCAGAGCGTCGACATCAACCAAAGACTGGACCGTCGCACATGCGCACAATCGCTTTCGTCACCCAGAAGGGCGGCGCCGGCAAGAGCACGCTCGCGAGCAGCGTCGCCGTCGCCGCGCGTCACGCCGGAGAACGCGTGTTCATCATCGATCTCGACCCGCTGCAGACCCTGGTCAAATGGTCGAAAGCGCGCGGCGCCGCCGATATTGCGGTCGAACATGTGCCGCCGACAAAGTTGAGCAAGGCGCTTGCGGCGCTCGCCGCCAAAGGCGTGACGCTCGCCATTATCGACGCGCCGGGCCAGGAGGGCGAACATCTTGCGGCGGCCGTGCGCGCGGCCGATCTCTGCGTGATTCCGGCGCGTCCGAACGCCTTCGATCTGTGGGCGTCGGAAATCACGCGCCTGCGCGTGAAGGAGAAAGGCAAGGACTACGCCTTTCTGCTCAATCAATGTCCGCCCGCGCAGCAGAGCGCGCGCGTCGAACTCGGCGCCAAGGCGCTGCAGGCGATGGGCGGCCTTCTGGCGCCGCTCGTTTCGTCGCGCGTCGACTACCAGGAGGCGGCGCGGCTCGGATGGGGGGTCAGCGAATACAACCCCGACGGCGTCGCGGCGGCCGAGATGCGCGAGCTTTGGTCTTCGATCAAGCGCCGACTGAAGAAACCCAAATCGGGCGACGCAACCAAGGCTTCGTCCGCGAAAACTGCGAAGGCCGCAAAGAAGGCCGCGTGATCCTCCGCGTCATCCTCAAGGAGAGCGCCGCCAAGAGAGAGCCGCGCCGAGTCGCGCGGGCGCATCGCTCTAGCTGATCTCGACGATCCGCGCGCTGTGGTGGATGACCTCCGCCTTGTCGCCGACGGACTTGCCCATCAGCGCCTGGGCGAGCGGCGCGACATAGGGGATGAGGCCCTTCGCGGGATCAGCCTCGTCTTCGCCGACCAGCCGGAAGCTGCGGCGTTCGCCGTCATCGAGTTCGACGACGACGCGGTGCCCGAATCGAACGACCGAATGATCGGCGATCGGGCGGATGACCTCGGCGTTCGCCCGGCGCGCCGTCCAATAGCGCTGGTCGCGCTGCGCCAGCGCGAGCGCGTGATTGTCCTCGCTCGCCGAGGCGCGTTCGATTTCCTTATGGAGCCGCGCGAGCTCGTCCTCAATCTGCTGAAGGCCTTCCGGCGTGACGAGATTGCGATGCGGGCTGACCGGCCGGTCGGGCAGATCTTCGCGCGGATTGTCGTCGTCCTGTTCTTTGGTAAAAGCCGAACTCATGCCTAGCTGACCTTTGGTTCGCCGCGCCGGCGCGCCGAGCGTCCTTTGACAAAAATAAACGGCCCAAAGGGCCGTTAGCGAATATTAGAGCGGAGACGGCCGCTCTTGTCGAGAAATCGACTCCGCAATGCGACGATTTGCGCATGATCGCGAAAGCTTAGCCTGGAGCGTCAAAGGCCAAGCTCGGAAAGGCCGGGATGATCGGCCGGCCGCGGCCCCTGCGGCCAGCGATATTTCCGCTCGCTTTCGTCGATCGGCAGGTCATTGATGCTGGCGATTCGAAGCCGCATCAGGCCGTTCGCGTCGAATTCCCAATTTTCATTGCCGTAGGCGCGATACCACGCGCCCGAATCGTCGTGAAACTCATAGGCGAAACGCACTGCGATCCGATTGTCGCGAAAGGCCCAGATCTCCTTGATCAGCCGATAGTCCAGCTCGCGGCGCCATTTGCGCGTGAGAAAGGCGACGATCTCGTCGCGGCCGACGAGAAACTCGGCGCGGTTGCGCCAGCGGCTGTACTCCGTATAGGCGAGCGATACGCGTTCGGGATCGCGCGTGTTCCAGGCGTCCTCGGCCATCCGCACTTTCTGCGTCGCGGTTTCGAGCGTGAAAGGCGGCAGGGGCGGTCGCGACACTTCGGCGGTCCTCGTCGTTCGGCAATGAGATTCTAGCAAGCTGCGTCCGAATTCGAAAGGCGCAGGCCCATGTCGATGACGACGCGTCCGCGAATGTTTCCGGCGACGATCGCGCGGGCGCGATCCAGCGCGGCGTCGAAAGGAATGATCTCGCTCATCGCGTCGATCGCGGCCGGATCCAGGTCCCGCGCGATGCGCGCCCACGCCGTTCGCCGCAGCTCGATGCGCGGCCGCACGCTTTCGACGCCGAGCAGGGAGACCCCGCGCAAGATGAATGGCGCGACGGTCGCCGGCAGCTCCATGCCGCCGACATTTCCGCAAGCGGCGACGGCGCCGTCGCAACGCGTCTGCGCGAGGAGATTGGCGAGCGCGACGCCGCCGACGGTGTCGACGCCGACCGCGAAACGCTGCGTCTGCAGCGGCTTTCCCGGCGCCGCGAGTTCATCGCGGGCGATGATCTCGGTCGCGCCGAGGCGTTTCAGATATGCGTCTTCGCTGGCGCGTCCGGTGACCGCGGCGACGCGCCAGCCGGCCTTCGCGAGGAGCGCGACGGCGAAGGAGCCGACGCCGCCCGTCGCGCCTGTCACCACGGCGAGTCCGTCGTCGGGCCGCGCGCCATGGCGCTCGAGCGCCAGCAGGCAGAACATGGCGGTCAGTCCGGCGGTGCCGACCGCCATTGCGCGCGCCGGCGTGAGCGGCGGCGGCAGTTTCGCCAGCCAGGCGCCCGAAAGCCGCGCCTTCTCGGCGAAGCCTCCGTAATGGGCTTCCCCCAGCCCGCACGCCGTCGCAACCACGATGTCGCCGGGCGCAAATTCGGGATGCGCCGAGCGGGTCACGCGACCGGAGAGATCGACGCCGGGAATCATCGGGAACCGGCGCACCACCGGGCCCTTGCCGGTGACCGCGAGACCGTCCTTGTAGTTGATGGCCGAATAGGCGACGTCGACGTCGACGTCGCCATCCATCAAATCCTGCGCGCGCATGACGACGTAATCGGCGCGCTGGCCTTGATCGTTCTTGTCGATGCGAATGGCTCTGAAATTTGTCACTTCGGCGTCTCCCGCCCGGTCGCCGCGCCCAGAGCGGCGCCCTTAAACGGCCAAAAAAAGTCAAAAAAAAGAAAACATTGGGCCGCCGTAGCCGTTAAGCGCGGAAATGCCTTCCGATCATCTATGGAGAATCTGGCGACGCCAATAGTGCACAATATTTCTTGATGGGATGACGCCATTCTGTTAGGCACTGCATAAGTAACGGTGGGGCGCGATTCTATGCAGCGAAGCATTGACCAGGGGCGGTTGGGGCGGCGTCCATCTCAAAAGGAAGTGGTGAGCAATCCAATGACCCAAACCAATAACATTGAACTCGCAGCCGATATCGTTTCCGCCTATGTCAGCAACAACTCAGTTCCCGCCGGGGATTTGCCGGCGCTGATCAGCGAGGTCTACAACGCGCTGTTGCGCGTCGGCACGGGCGCGGTCGTTGCGCCGGCCGAGCCGCCGAAGCCGGCCGTCCCCGTCAAGCGTTCGGTGACGAACGATTACATCGTCTGCCTCGAGGACGGAAAGAAGTTCAAGTCGCTCAAGCGGCATCTGCGCACGCAATACGGCCTGTCGCCGGAAGATTATCGGGAGAAATGGGGCCTTCCCGCCGATTACCCGATGGTCGCGCCCAATTACGCCAAAGCGCGCTCCAATCTCGCCAAACAGATGGGGCTCGGCCAGCAGCGCCGCCGCCGCGGCAAATAAGGGCGGCGGAGCGGCCGCCCTTCTCAAGTCGAATGCAGCGGGCAGCCGCGTCTTCGCGGCTGCGTAGATGATTTCACACGCCGACGTCTGGGCGTTTCAGTTTTCTTCGTCGCTTTCAATATCGCCGTCGATCAGGCCGGAGACGTCGTCGTCGCCTTCCTCTTCCTCAAGGAAGGTGTCGTCTTCGGAATCGTCGCCCTCGATCTCCACTTCGTCTTCGGAGTCGAGTGATTCCGCTGCGGCCTCGGTCTCCTCGACCTCTTCGAGCGACACCGTGTCGGGGTTTTCTTTTTCGACTTCGGTCTCTTCTTCTTCCGGCTGGGCGCGCGCCGCCGTTCGCGTCATCGCGACGACCTGATAAATTGCGCCGCATTTCGGACAGACGATCGGATCCTTGTTCAAATCATAAAATTTCGTCGCGCAGGACTGGCATTGGCGTTTGGCGCCGAGTTCGGGTTTTGCCACGGTCGATTGGTCCTCGAGAAGCGGCGTGGGTGCGCCCCGCCTGAAATTGAGAGATGGAGAGACTGTGTGGGCGCTCCGGTTAGTGGCGTCGCGCGTCGCTGTCAAATAGGAAATGTGGCCTTCGCGCGCCCATTGCCAAGCGCCGCGCAGATTGGCATAGGATCGGAGCGATGCGGGTGTAGCTCAATGGTAGAGCAGCAGCCTTCCAAGCTGAATACGAGGGTTCGATTCCCTTCACCCGCTCCAGCCCATGTGCGACACGATCTCGACGGCGCGCGTAGCCTTGTCGGCGCAGGCAATTCCGCATTTTTCCGTCCGCCGCAGTTCAGATGCGGTAGCGGCCTCCCGCCGACGGGACGCCGCGGCGTTCCTTTCACGACCGAATCGATCTGGCGTTTACCAATTGCGCGGCGGCGCTGCGGCGACGACGGCGCCCGCGACGTCGCTCGCCACGCGTATTGGCGTCGGTTCGCTTCGTCCGCCGTCCCAGAGAAGGACCCGGCGTTAAGCTTTTCCGTCGATTTGCGCCGCGCGGGCGGCATGCGCGACGCGCGTGAGGCTTTGGCGGCGCCGGAAATCGGCTGGAACGCAACGCAAACTGCGCGCGGGCGCCGATTCGTGCCCGCTGCGTTCCCGGTTGATCCCAAAGCTTAACAGTAGGCCGCGAAACCGTTCAATCTTCTCCGTTGACAGACGCGGCGAAAAGAGTCCGCCGGCGGTTCTTTGGCGATCGGCGCGCATCACGCCCGAGTCGCGCGCTTCTTGCAATTTCTTGTGTTTCGGTTCGGCCCTGCGTCCATATATTGTTGGAACAGAGCGTGACTCGGAAAGAGTCAGCGATTCGGGCGCGATTCGTTCGTAGGCTGTTCGGAAGGTAAAGTCGCATTCCGCGCTAAGTGTCGATATGAAACGAAGGCGCGCCGCGCGCGAAGCAGGCAGCAAAGAAGAAGATGACAGTTGCGCCGTTTGACCCGGGGAGCCGCGCCGCCCCTCGCGCCAGGCCGCTCGATCGGAGCGTGGCCGCGGTGCTCGGTCCCACCAATACGGGCAAGACGCATTACGCGATCGAGCGGATGCTGTCCTTTGGGTCCGGCGTCATCGGTCTGCCGCTGCGGCTGCTGGCGCGGGAGGTTTATAATCGCGTCGCCGCGCGCATCGGCGCCGACAATGTCGCGCTCATCACCGGCGAGGAAAAGATCAAGCCGCGCGCGCCGGCCTATTGGGTGGCGACCGTCGAAGCGATGCCGCGCGACGTCGAGGCGGACTTCCTTGCGATCGACGAAGTCCAGCTCGCCGCCGACCTCGACCGCGGCCATATTTTCACCGACCGTCTGCTGAACTGGCGCGGACGCCAGGAGACTCTGCTGATCGGGGCCGCGACGATGGCGCCCCTCATTACCGAGCTCTTTCCCGGCGCGCCGATCTTCACGCGCCCGAGGCTGTCGGAGCTTTCCTTCGCCGGCGACAAGAAAATCTCACGGCTTCCGCCACGCACCGCCCTCGTCGCCTTTTCCACCGAAGAGGTCTACGCGATCGCCGAACTCATCAAGCGCCAGCGCGGCGGCGCGGCCGTCGTGCTGGGCGCGCTGTCGCCGCGGACCCGAAACGCTCAGGTCGAGCTCTATCAGAATGGCGACGTCGACTATATCGTCGCGACCGACGCCATCGGCATGGGCCTCAACCTCGACGTCGACCATGTCGCCTTCGCCTCCGATCGCAAATTCGACGGGATTCGCCATCGGCGGCTGACGCCCGCCGAATTCGGCCAGATCGCCGGCAGAGCGGGTCGACATATGAGCGACGGCTCTTTCGGCGCGACGGGACGTTGCCCGCCCTTCGACGAGGATTTGATCGAGGCTCTGGAAGACCACCGCTTCGATCCGGTGAAGACATTGCAATGGCGCAACACGGCGCTCGATTTCTCGTCGATCGACGCGCTGATGCAGTCGCTCGATCGGGTTCCGGCGCATCCCGATCTGGCGCGCGCCCGCGTCGCGGACGACCAGAGAGCGCTCGAAGCGGCGAGCCGCGACGAGGGCGCGCGGCGCAACGCCAAGGCGCCCGCCGACGTCGCGCGGCTTTGGGAAGCCTGTCAGATCCCGGACTACCGCAAGACCTCGCCGGCGGCGCACGCTGAACTGGCGCTCGCCGTATTCGCTTTCGTCGCGCGGCGGGGCAAGATCCCCGAGGACTGGATGGCGCGGCAGATCGAGACGGTCGACAGAGTGGACGGCGACATCGCGACGCTGTCAAACCGCCTCGCGCAAGTGCGCACCACGAGTTTCATCGCCAACCGTTCCGGTTGGCTGGACGATTCCGAGCATTGGCAGAGCGTCGCGCGTCGGGTAGAGGACAGCATATCCGACGCGTTGCACGACCGACTGACGCAGCGATTTGTCGATCGCCGCACCAGCGTGCTGATGCGCCGCTTAAGAGAGAACGCGATGCTAGAAGCCGAAATCAACGCCGCCGGCGACGTTCTGGTCGAAGGCCAGCATGTCGGAAGCCTACAGGGGTTTCGCTTTACGCCGGATCCGGGCGCGGCGGGCGAAGCCGCGAAAGCGTTGAACGCGGCGGCGCAGAAGGCGCTTGCGGGAGAATTCGAGGCGCGCGCGACGCGCGTGTTCGACGCGGTCGACGACGCTTTCGCGCTCGGCAATGACGGGCTTATTCGCTGGCTCGGCGAACCGGTCGCCAAGATCGCCGCCGGCGCCGGCGTGCTGACGCCGACGACGCGCGTGCTCGCCGACGAGCAGCTGACGGGCGCGGCGCTCGAGAAGGTCAAACAGCGGCTCGACCTCTGGCTCGCGCAGCACGTCAGGAAACTGCTCGGGCCGCTCGAACAGCTCGAGAAGGGCGAGGGCCTGGAAGGCGTGACGCGCGGCGTCGCCTTTCAGCTCGCCGAAGAATTGGGCGTGCTGGACCGCGCCCGCGTCGCCAAGGACGTGAAGGGCTTCTCGCAGGAGGACCGCGCCGCGCTGCGCAAGCTTGGCGTCCGCTTCGGCGCCTATCACATCTATGCGCCCGCGCTTCTCAAGCCGGCGCCCCGGGCGCTTGCGGCGCTGCTCTGGGCCCTGCATCACGGCGGTCTCGAAAATGTGAAGGGTCTCGAGGAAGTGCCGCATCTGGCGGCCTCCGGGCGGACGTCCTTCGCCGCCGACGCGTCGATCCCGAAAGGGTTTTACCGCGCCGCCGGGTTCCGGGTCTGCGGAGAGCGGGTCGTGCGCGTCGATATTCTCGAGCGTCTCGCCGATCTCATCCGGCCGGCGATCGCCTATCGGCCGGGGGTCACGGCGGGCGAACCGCCGCCCGGCGCGGCCGACGCCGACGGCTTCGTCGTCACCGTCGCGATGACCTCGCTCACGGGCTGTTCGGGCGAAGCCTTCTCCTCAATTCTCAAATCGCTCGGCTATGGATCGGCGCAACGCACGGGACCCGCCATCACTGTTCCGATAGTGGCGGCGGCTTCCATGCAGCCTGTGACGCCCAAGACCGAATCCGCCACGGCGGACGCGTCGGGCGATGCTCAGGCCGAAAGCGCGGCACCCGAGCCGGAGACCGTGGCCGAAGCCGCGCAGCCCGGCGAATCGCAGCCGGCGGCGTCGGCCGAAGAGCCCCCCGTCGAAGCGTCCGCCGCCGAGGACGCGGCAATAGAGGCGACTTCCGCTCCCGTCGAAGAGCCGCCGCTCGCGGCGGAACAGCCGGTCGAAGACGCGCTGCCCGCGGCGGAGTCGCCGCAGGACGCCGCCGCAGCGGCCGAACCAGGCGAAGAGGCCGCGCAGGAGGCTGCGTCCGCCGAGGCTGCGCCAGCCGTCGAGCCGGAGATGATCGAGATCTGGCGTCCCCAGCGTCACGCCCATTCCGGCCCGCGCGGTCGCGAGAGCGGCCCGCGCCGCCCGCCGCGGGATCAGGCCGCGGACGACAAGCGCCCGCCGCGTCGCGACCAGCGGCCGCGCGCCGAGGCGCCCGGGAAGGATGCGCGTCCCTTCGGAAAGCCGCGCCCGGAAGGCCGGCCGCCGCGCGACGACGGGCGCTCCCGTCGCCCCGGCGGCTTTGCGCCCGAGCGGCGGGAACGTCAGCCCGATCCGGATTCGCCCTTCGCCAAGCTGGCGGCGCTCAAGGCCGAGCTTGAGAAGAAGGGCAAATAGCGGCGCGTGCGCCGCGACCGCAGGCGTCGCCATCGTATTGCCAATAGTGAGGCGGAGAACTATTGCTGCCCCGGGGCGGGCGCGGCCGAGTGCTAGAGGGGCTTATGACGAAAATTTTGCCCGTGATCATGTGTGGCGGGTCGGGGACCCGGGTGTGGCCGGAGTCGCGCGAAACTCTCCCCAAACAGTTCATTCCGCTCGTCGGCGAGCGCTCGACCTTCCAGACGACGCTCGCGATGCTGGACGACCCGGCCTTTGAACGGCCGATCGTCGTCTCCAATTTCGACTACCGCTTCCTCGTCGCCGATCAGCTGCGCGAAATCGGCGCACAAGCCGACGTGGTGCTGGAGCCGTCGCGCCGCGACTCGGGCCCGGCGGTCGCCGTGGCCGCTGGCCTTGCCGCGCGCCGCGCGCCCGACACCGTCGTCGTGGTGCTCGCCGCCGACCATGTCGTGCGCAACACGGCGGGACTCGTCGATCTGTGCAAGCGGGCGGGCGCCGCCGCGGCGGAGGGCTATATCGTGACGCTCGGCGTCAAGCCCGACGGTCCGGCGACGGGCTACGGCTATCTGCGCCCCGGCGCGCCGCTCGCCGGCTGCTGCGAGGTCTACAAGCTCGACGCCTTCGTCGAAAAGCCGGACCGCAAGACCGCGCAGGACTACATCGACGCGGGCTATTTCTGGAACAGCGGCAATTTCATCTTCCGCGCCGATGTGATGCAGTCGGAGATCGCGCAATTCGAGCCCGGCATCTTCGCCGCCGCGGAGGCCGCGATCGAAGCGGCCCGCCAGGATCTCGGCTTCACGATTCTGAACGCCGAAGCCTTCGCGCATGCGCCGAAGAAATCCATCGACTACGCGGTGATGGAGAAAACCGACAAGGCGGCGCTGATTCCCGCCGACATCGGCTGGTCCGACGTCGGCACCTGGCGCGCCGTCTGGGAGCTTTCGGAGCGCGACGAGTGCGGCAATTCCGTGCGCGGCCATGGCGTCGTCATGGATGCGCGCAACGTCCATGTGCGCTCGGAGGACACGCTGACCACGGTCGTCGGCGTCGACGACATCATCGTCGTGACGACGCAAGACGCGGTGCTGGTGCTCAGCCACGAGCATGGCGATCAGGTCAAGCAGCTCGTCGACCAGCTGCGCAGCGAAAACCGGCGCGAAGCCGGAGAGCACAAGCGCATCTTCCGGCCCTGGGGCTATTATCAGGCGATCGACGAAGGCCAGCGCTATCAGGTGAAGCGCATCGTGGTGAAGCCGGGCCAGCGTCTGTCGCTGCAAAAGCACTTCCACCGCGCCGAACATTGGATCGTCGTGCGCGGCACGGCCGAAGTCGGCCGCGACGAAGAGACCCATCTCGTTCACGAGAACGAGTCGATCTATCTGCCGATCGGCTGCAAGCACCGGCTGATCAACCCCGGCAAGATCGATCTGGAGCTGATCGAAGTGCAGACGGGCTCCTATCTCGGCGAAGACGATATCGTCCGTTTCGAGGACGCCTATAATCGGGGTTAAGCGCCTCGGAGCTTTCCGCGTCACGCCCGGCCGTCCACGTTCAGACGCGAGCATCATTCACTGGCGGCGCAGCGGCGTGGATGGCCGCGACGCGCGCGGCCATGACGGAAACCGGCGTGTCGCACACGATCGTCAAAATCTGCGGTCTTTCCACGCCGGAGACGCTCGGCGCGGCGATCGAGGCCCGCGCGGATATGGCGGGCTTCGTCTTCTTCGAAAAGAGCCCGCGCCATATCGACCTTGAGACCGCGCGCACGCTCGGTCTTCTCGCGCAGGGGCGCATCAGCAAGGTCGCGCTCACCGTCGACGCCGACGACGCTGCGCTCGGCGACATCGTCGACGCGCTGGAACCTGACTATCTCCAGCTTCACGGGCAGGAGACGCCGGCGCGCGTCGCCGCGGCGAAGGCGCGGTTCGGTCTGCCCGTGATCAAGGCGATCGGCGTCGCTACGGCCGGCGACGTCGAATTGGCGCGCGCCTATGAGGGCGTCGCCGACGTCATTCTGTTTGACGCCAAACCAGCGCCGGACGCTTCGGTTCCCGGCGGCGCCGGCGTCGCGTTCGACTGGGATTTGCTGCGCAACATCTCCGCAGCAAACTGGATGCTTTCGGGCGGGCTCGATCCCGAGAACGTGGCGGAAGCGATGCGCCGCACCGGCGCCCGCGCGGTGGATGTCTCTTCCGGGGTCGAGCGCGAACGCGGCGTCAAGGACGCGGCGAAGATCAGAGCTTTTGTTGAGGCCGCCCGCGCCCTTTGAATTGAATCGCCGGAAAGTCTAAGAGTGCGCTTCGAGACGCTGGGCTGTCATTCCCGACGCTTCGCCTTGGCGAAGCGATCGGGAATCCAGATCCGCCAGCGAAGCGCGCGCAATTGCTCTGGATTCCCGGTCAGGCCTTCGGCCTGCCGGGAATGACAGCCACCGATCGACGAGGGTCGTTTCCGTTGAACAAGCCGCTTCCCAATTCCTTCCGCGCCGGCCCCGACGAAAACGGCCGCTTCGGCATTTTCGGCGGCCGTTTCGTCGCCGAAACGCTCATGCCGCTCGTGCTCGACCTCGAAGCGGCCTATGAGACGGCGAAGAACGACCCGGCCTTTCACGCGGAGCTCGCCGGTCTCCACAAACATTATGTCGGGCGCCCAAGCCCGCTCTATTTCGCCGAGCGCATCACGGATCATGTGCGCGAGCGCGCGGGCGCGGACAAAGGCGCCAAGGTTTATTTCAAGCGCGACGAGCTCAACCACACCGGCGCGCATAAGATCAACAATGTGCTGGGGCAGATTCTGCTCGCGCGGCGCATGGGCAAGAAGCGCATCATCGCCGAGACGGGCGCCGGCCAGCATGGCGTCGCCACCGCCACCGCCTGCGCGCGCTTCGGGCTCGATTGCGTCGTCTATATGGGCGCGGTCGACGTCGAGCGGCAGAAGCCGAACGTGTTCCGCATGAAGATGCTCGGCGCCGAAGTCATCCCCGTGCAGTCCGGCGCGCGCACGCTGAAAGACGCGATGAACGAGGCGCTGCGCGACTGGGTGACCAATGTCGCGAACACTTTCTACTGCATCGGCACGGCGGCGGGGCCGCATCCCTATCCGGCGATGGTGCGCGACTTCCAGTCGATCATCGGCAATGAAACGCGCGCGCAGATGCAGGAAATGGAGGGGCGATTGCCGGATTCGCTCGTCGCCTGCATCGGCGGCGGCTCCAACGCCATCGGCCTGTTCCATCCGTTTCTCGACGACGCAGGCGTCGAGATTTTCGGCGTCGAGGCGGCGGGCCACGGCGTCAATGTGCCGAACGGCCACGCGGCGTCGCTCACCGGCGGGCGGCCGGGCGTGCTGCACGGCAACCGCACCTATCTGTTGATGGACGACGACGGCCAGATTCTCGAAGGCCATTCGATTTCAGCCGGGCTCGATTATCCCGGCATCGGTCCCGAACATTCATGGCTGCATGAGATCGGCCGCGTGAAATATCTGAACGCCACCGACAAGGAGGCGCTCAACGCCTTCCAGCTCTGCTCGAAGCTCGAGGGCATCATTCCGGCGCTGGAACCCTCTCACGCGCTCGCCAAGGTGCTGGAGCTCGCGGCGCAGAAGCCGCGCGATCATCTGATGGTGATGAATATGTGCGGCCGCGGCGACAAGGATATTTTCACCGTCGCCGAGCATCTCGGCGGGATGTGAGCGGCTGACGCAGAGCAAGCAATTTCCCTCATCCTGGAGACCTTTGCGCGGAAAGCGATTTCTGCGCGAGTAGCCTGTTGTGGGCGGTTTGATTGGCTTGAAGGGGCAGTTTGAGTACGGTCGGCTGGATGCGCCTCGTCGCGGGACGCGCTTCTGGCGTCGCCGAGACGCTCATGGCGAGGCGAGGACGCGCCATCGACGCAGATTGAAGGCGAGGCAGAAGAGCGTGAGATCGGCGGCGTTGCGCAATTGCGTAAAGGCGCGCATGCGGCCAAGCCGATAAGTTCGCTTCATCGTGCCGAACAGGCTTTCGACCGCGCGTCGGGTCAGCGACAGTTCGTGATTGCGCAGGACCTGCGCTGCGGTCAGCGGCCGGCCGCGCCTTCTGCGCATGAGGCCGTCGCCCAATTGGCGGCGCGCCAGCTCTGCACGCAATCCGTCGCTGTCGTAGCCGCGGTCCGCATAGACGACCCCGTCCGCATGGTCGAGCAGCTGCGGCGCCGCCGCGACGTCCTGCACATTGGCGGGCGTCAGCGCCATGTCGCGCACGAGACCCGACCCGGCGTCGACGGCGACATGCATCTTGTAGCCAAAGGCGAAACGACCGCGTTCATTGGTTGTGCCGAACCGCGCCTCCCTGTCTGTCGCGCTCATCTTGCCTTCATCCATGCGCGGACGCCGTGCGGCGCTCGTCACCAGCGTCGCGTCGATCAGGGTTCTTTGCCTGACCATCAGGCCGGCCGCTGCGATCTGGCGATTGGCTTCGGCAAGCAGCTTGTCGAGCAGATCGTGGACGCCAAGCTTTTCGCGAAAACGCCAAATGGTTGAATGATCCGGCGTCGGATCGCCGAGCGACAGGCCGGCAAAAGCCATGAAACTCAGACGATCGGAGAGCGCCGTCTCCATCTCGGGATCGGACAAGCCATGCCAGCGCTGCAACAGCAGCGCCTTGAACATGACCAACGCCGGATAGGACGGCTCGCCGCGCGCCGCGACGGGAAGCGCGCTCAAAAGCTTCTCGAACGGCGCCCAATCGACGAGCGCCGCGATCTCCATCAGAGCCGAAGGCCCGGACTGTGGACGCTGCGCGATCAGCCCGTCGACAAAATCAAGCTGCCCAACTCGACGCTTCGGCATGACCAGCCTCCCGCTTTCAGAAGGAGTGAATCACGTCCCCCAATTCGTGCAAAGGTCTCCAGAATGAGGAGCGCCCGTAAGGGCGTGTCTCGAAGGGGCAGGGAAATTGCGCTGCGCCCTCGTGCTTCGAGACGCGCCTTTCAGGCGCTCCTTCAGCATGAGGAAAATGGCGGCGCCCATCTTTGCGCTGTACACGCAGCGAAATCGCTAAAATTTGCCGCGCGCCACGCACCTTTGCGCGATCTCGTTCAGCCGGCGGCCGCGTTCGGCCTCGTCCGTCACCCCGGCGAGCGCCTTGCTGCGGATCGCCTCCTGCGCCGTGCACTGACAGGCGTCGTGGCAGATGTTTCCCTCGCCGCCCTGTTCCATGCAGCGCGCTTCGCATGAGGCGACGAATTCCGTCGTGTCGACGGCGGGCGGCGCGAGAATGGCGAGCCCCAGCAGCAGCGCGAAGAGCGCCGGCTGATGCGCGAGATAGATGAGAAGGCTGTGGCGTCCGAGAAACGGCAGCCACGTCCTCGCGCCGCGTGTGGGCGCAGGATCAGCGCGCGCTTCGGCCCTTTCCCCGTAAACGGCGAGCGCAAGCTTTCCCGCCGCCACGCCGAGCAGCAGCGCGCCGGCCCAGGGAAACAGCGGACGCCAGTCCTGGGTCATCGGCTCGCTCGTCGACAGCCCGATCCATTGCAGCCAATCGGCGTTGAAGGCGGGCGACGCAAGAAACTCCCCGCCGGCGAGGAAGAAAGCGCCGCCGGCCAGGGCCACGGGCCAGGGCGCGAGCAGAAAGGGAACGGCGATCAGACTGGCGACGGCGATGCAATGCAGAATGCCGAAGAACACGAACGCTTTCGGAAAGGCGACATAGGTGCCCGCCGACACCAGCGCCGCCGCCGCGACGACGAGCGCCAATCGGCGCCAGAAGGCCGGCCAGCGCATATGGCGGCGATGCGCCAGGACCAGCGCGACGCCGGCGATGAAGAGAAAGGCGAAGGCGATCGAATGGCCGAACAGCCTGACGGGCGTCGACCAGGGCAGATTCGCTGGCGCATAGCCCAAATGCGCGAGATCCCAGATCAGATGAAAGACGACCATCGCCAGGACGGCGAGGCCGCGCGCCGCGTCGAGCGCCAGCCAGCGGGTCGTCGTCATCGATGCGCGGACGCCGGCGGCGGGCCTTGGAATTTGCCGAGCGCCATGTCCGGCGCCGAAAAGCCGGCAAGCGCCGCGCCGCCGGCTCCCCGAAGAAAGCGGCGGCGATCCAATGTCGTCGTCACGTGAAAATTCCCGTCGCCTTCAAGAGCCCTGCGGCGCCGCCTCGGCCCGTCAGCAATCTTTCGCTGTTCTCAAAGGCGAAAACAAGGAGCGACGGGCGCTTGCCGCGCCGCGCCTTTCTCTCTGCCGCGCGCGGTCGCGCGATCAGTAATCGCCGTCGTCGAACAGCGCGGCGAACGGGCTGCTGCGCGCGGCGCGCCCGCCATAGGCCTGTCGGCGCTGCGCGGCTTGAGCGTGAGCGACGCCGCGGCTGCGCCGCGCGCTGGCGTAATAATGGCCGCGCGGCGGCGCGCCGGTGATCGAAATGCTGCCGCCTTCTCGTTGCACCATCTGGTACAGCATCGCCGCATGGCCGGGCGACAGGCGCACGCAGCCGTGCGACGCCGGACGGCCGAGCATGCCTGTCTCATAGGAGCCGTGGATCGCATAGCCGCCGCGGAAGAAGATCGAGTGCGGCATGGGCGACATATGGTATTTGCGCGAATAATGCATGCGCTGCATGCCCGACGGCGCGAAGGAGCCGCGCGGCGTGGAATAGCCCGCGCGGGCTGTCGACACCGGCCAGGAATAGCTGCCGGACGACGACTGGACGTGCATCGTCTGCGTCGAGAGATTAATATGGATGCGCGCGGTGGCGTTTGCCGCGCCCGTGAGGGCGAAAAGACAGGCCGTCGCGGGAAGGATGACTGAAAAACGCATGGCGGGACTCCTGACGCAACGCGCTAGCGACTGGCCCGGCATTTTGCGCTGGCTTGGCGCTGCATCAACTTAAATGAAGCAGTAAGCTTTACCGGCAAGGATAAATCGCAACCCTTTGCGCGCGGCGCGCATCAAGATTGGGGGCGAGACGCATGACGACAGGTTCGACGTTACGCCTGTTTCGCGCGGGGCTGGTCGCCTTGGCCGTTCTCGCGGCGCAAATAGGCGCGTTCGCGCAGGATCGGGGGACGCTCGACCCGAAGCCGCTGCCCCCGCTCGCCAATCCTTCGAGCCCCAAGACGCCGGCGCGAGAATTGTTCGGCCGGGCGGAGGAGTCGGCGTCGCTTCGTCCCGATCCGATCGGCTTCTATTCGCGCGGCTGTCTGGCCGGAGGCAAGCCGCTGCCGGTCAATGGCCCGCACTGGCAGGTCATGCGCCTGTCGCGCAACCGCAATTGGGGACATCCCAACCTCATCGCCTTCTTGAAGAATTTCTCCTCCAGGGCGTCGAGAGAGTCCGGCTGGCCGGGCCTGCTCGTCGGCGATCTGTCGCAGCCGCGCGGCGGACCGATGCTCAACGGCCACGCCTCGCATCAGATCGGCCTCGACGCCGACATCTGGCTGACGCCGATGCCCCATCGCGAGCTGACCCGCGAGGAACGCGAAGAGATGATGGCGACCGACGTCGTGCGCGACGACAGGCTCGATATCCGTCCCGATGTCTGGAGCGAGAGCCATCTTGCCGTGATCCGCGCCGCGGCGATGGATCCGGCCGTGCAGCGCATCTTCGTCAACGCCGCGATCAAACGCGCATTGTGCCGGGCCGCGCAGGGTGAAAGCTGGATGCGCAAGGTGCGGCCGATGTGGGGCCATAATTATCACTTCCACATCCGGCTGTATTGCCCAAACGGCTCGAACTGCCGCGACCAGGATCCGACGCCGCCGGGCGACGGCTGCGACGCGTCGCTCGCCGGGTGGTTCAGGCCCGAGATCTTGCACCCCAGGAAATCCGGAAAAAGCTGGCCGCCGATGACGATGGCGGGCCTGCCGGCCGCCTGCCGGGACGTGTTGCGGGCGCGGTAGCCGCCCTCAGCCGCTGCAGCCGTCGACCGGGCAGGCGACGCCGGTGCCGCCGAGGCCGCAATAGCCCGCGGGGTTCTTGGCGAGATATTGCTGGTGATCGGCTTCGGCGTAATAGAACGGCCGACCCTCGGCGATTTCCGTGGTGATCGCGCCGACGCCAGCCTCCGTCAATACGCGTTGGTACGTAGCGCGCGACTGCTTCGCGGCGGCGAGCTGCTCCGGCGTCGACACATAGATGGCCGAGCGATATTGCGTGCCGTAGTCATTGCCCTGGCGCATGCCCTGGGTCGGGTCATGGCTCTCCCAGAACAGCCGCAACAGCGCTTCGAACGAGATGGCGGGCGGCTGATAGACTACGAGAACGACCTCGGCATGGCCGGTGCGGCCGCTGCAGACGTCCGCATAGGTCGGATTTTTTGTCACGCCGCCGGCGTAGCCGACCGCCGTCACATAGACGCCTTCGCCGGCCTGCCAGAATTTGCGCTCCGCGCCCCAGAAGCAGCCCATGCCGAAGAGGACCTGTTCCGAGCCCAGCGGAAAGGGCGGATCGAGCGGCCGCCCGTTAACGAAATGGCGCGCGCCATGCGCCAGGGGCGTTTCGCGGTCGGGGATCGGCCCGAGTAGTCTGGAGAGCGCGCGTTCGTCGAAGATCGCCATGGCGCCAATATAGCGCGCGGCGCCGACAGGAACTAGCGGCGGGCGTAATAGAGCGGCGCCTGCCGCCGGTGGCTGACCAGGATGAGCAGGGCGCCGACGCCGCCGAAGGCGACGCTGACCGGCGCCAGCATCAGCGTCGTCAGCACTGGATCCCAGAGAAAGGCCGACAGATTCTCGACGCTCGACTGCAGCGACTGGTAGAGGCCGGGGAAGAGCTCGGACATGCCGGCGTTGACGCTTGTCACCATCACGCGTCCGGCGGCGATCGAGCGCGTGCCGTCGACGATGAGGGCGATAAAGCCGCCGGCGAGCAGCAGAAGGCCGATCAGTCTTGTCAGGAGTCGCAGCATGGTCTCTTCGTCGGAGGGGTCGAAGCGGGCGATCGCCAGGAAAGCGCGGGAAGAATATGCGTCGGAGGGGCGCCTGTCCATGTGCGGCGTTGCGTTTAAGGCGCGCGTGAATATATTGCGCGCTTCGCCGGAGGGGTGGCCGAGTGGTTGAAGGCGCACGCCTGGAAAGTGTGTATGCGGGAAACCGTATCGCGGGTTCGAATCCCGCCCCCTCCGCCAGGCGAGTTCGCGCGCGCCGATTCGACGCGCGGCCCAATCATTTCACTCACTCGTCCGTCCCCGGTCTTTTCGCCGCTTCGACGAGCGCGCGAATGGCCCAGCGCTGCATGTTGCGCGCCTCGGCGTCGTCGAGCTGCAGAACATCCTTGGCGACGATCATCGCCTCCGGCCCCATGACCAGCGCCAGCGCATTCTGCAGCAGCTTTCGCGCGTTTGGCCGGAACTGATCGCGAGCCGGCGCGATCGCGGCTTCGATCAGCGGCGTCCGCCGGTTCTGCCGCTTGAGGAGCCGGCCGCTTTCGTCAGTCGGCATGTCGCGCTGAATGGCGCTCGCGAGCATGGTGCGCAGCAGCAGCTCGTTCTCGTGCATCATGTCGTGCAGCGCAGTCTCGACGCGCTGCAGACGTGCGAGGGGATCGACCGAGCCGTCGTGTCGGAACAAAGCTTCGGGCTCCGGCGTGGCGATGTCCACCGCCGCTTCGATCAGGAGAGACTCGACATTTGGAAAGTAGCGATAGGCGGTCGCGCGCGAGATCAGCGCCGCTTCAGCGATCTCGTCAAGGGTAGGGGTCCGGCCCTGCTTCGCGAGTCGGGACGCGGCCTGGAGGAGGTCTTTCCGCGTGCGCGCCTTCTGATTCTGGCGCCCGGAACGTTCTGCGTCCGACACGTCAGTCCTGAGGCAATTGGCGCACGATCGACGCGAAATCGATCCATACGTTTTCGCGCTTGATGGTCCCGGCTTGGGTGAATTCGACGACGTGAAGCAAGCGGAATTCCAGCGGACGGTCGCGGCCCTCCAGTCCGAACGGCTTGCCGGGCGCCCGGCCTGCCCAGATCGACTCGTCGATCATGAAGTTCTCGCCATAGCGACGCCTGACGCAGCGCACGCTGCTGTCGGAGAGGTCGCGGAAGGTGGCCTCATAAAATCGGCGCGCTGCTTCGCGGCCATGCGACGGACCGGTCGGCCAACCGACGATGTCGTGCTCGACGTCGTCCGCAAGCGTCGCGAGCACGCCATCGACGTCGTCGGAGCCTTCGTACGCGAAGTGCTCGTCCATTTTCTCGTCCATCTGCTGCGGAGTCAGCGGCATCACACACCTCCCGAATCTTGCGATACGAAACAGGTAATGAGACGATTATCTCATGTCAATACAGATATCTTACCTGGCTGTCCCGAGTCGCGGCGTACTCGCGCATTGAGCCCGTCGACCCAGGTCGTGTACGATCCAGTTTCGCGCGCCAGAAATTTCTCAGCGGCGCCGCATGAGACGCCATGACCCGCCTTCGCATGCATAGGGAGAAGCACCTCGTCCAGCGCATCGGCTGGCTGAGGGCGGCCGTGCTCGGGGCCAATGACGGCATCGTCTCGACTGCCAGCCTGATCGTCGGCGTCGCCGCCGCCGAAACGGGGCGCGACGACGTGCTGATCGCCGGCGCCGCCGGATTGGTCGCCGGCGCCATGTCGATGGCCGCGGGCGAATATGTGTCGGTCAGTTCCCAGTCCGATACGGAAAAGGCCGATCTTGCGCGCGAGCGCAGAGAATTGAGCGAGCAGATCGAACTCGAACGGGAAGAGCTTGCTCAGATCTATGTCGAGCGCGGCGTCGATCCCGACCTCGCCCGGCAGGTGGCGCTGCAGCTGATGCAGAAGGACGCGCTGACCGCGCATGCGCGCGATGAATTGGGCATCTCGGAGATCGTCTCCGCCAGGCCGGCGCAGGCGGCGTTGACGTCGGCCGTCACTTTCGCCGCGGGCGCCGCGCTGCCGCTGCTAGTCCTGTGGACGGCGCCGCGAGACGCCATCGTCCCGGCCGTCTCTGCGGCGTCCTTGGGCTGTCTCGCATTGCTCGGCGCCATCGGCGCGAGGGCGGGGGGCGCGCCTATTCTGCGCGCAACGCTTCGCGTGACGTTCTGGGGCGCATTGGCGCTCGCGTTCACGGCGAGCGTCGGCATGATTTTCGACATGGCGGGCTGACGCGCGACAGAACCGCGGGTTACGGACGACCGTTACAGGGCATATGCGCGCGTCTTTACGAATGGAGCGGAACATGATGCGGGCGGCCTTATGCGCGATTGCGGGCGCGGCGGCTTTGTCGGTCGGCGCGTCGGTTGCGGAGGAGCGCGCATCCGCCGAAATCGTCACCGAAATTGCGCGCGCGACGAAAACCGCCGCGGGGCGGCCGATCACGCTTCCGCAAGGGCCTTTGGAGGTCGTGGCGTCGATCTACACGCTGGCGCCGGGCGCGAGATTGCCGGAGCACAAGCATCCGTTTCAGCGCTATGCCTATGTCCTTCAGGGCGAACTGATGGTCCAGCAGGCCGATTCAGGGTCGCGGGTGTACCGCGCGGGCGAATTCGTCATTGAAAGCGTCGACCGCTGGCATTTCGGCGCCACGGTCGGCGACGTCCCGGTCAAATTGCTGGTCATCGATCAATCGCCGCCGGGCGTCGAAACGACGGTCAATCGGCCCTCGCAGCCGTAAGGGCGCGCGTCGCCTGTCGTTTCCGCCTCGGGCCGCAAAGCGCGTGACGGTCGGTTCGCCCGACGCAGCTTGACGGCGATGCGCGGGATAAGGGATGGCTGTCCCGGCGGGAGAACCGACCCGCTCTCATCGAGGAGGAACGGATGATCATCAGCCGCATGATGTTTGCTGTCGTCGCGCTCGGCGCTCTTGCGATGGCGCCGGCCGCGCGCGCCGGCGACAAAGAGGTTTTGACCTATTGCATGGAAGACGTTCAGCGGCTCTGCGCCGGCGTCCAACCCGGCGGCGGCCGGATTATGAAGTGCCTCAAGGCGCATAAGGAAGGCATGAGCGTGGGCTGCGCTCAGGGGCTGATGAAATTGAAGGGCGGCAGGTAAGCGGCAGGTAAGCGGCAAGTCAGCAAGACGCCGAACGCCCCGCCTTCGATCTCGGCGGGGCGTTCTCGGGCCGGCTAGGGACGCGCCTCGAGGATCATGTTGAACGGGGTCGCCGCCGCCTTGCGAAAGCGCGAGAAGCCGCCTTCGCGCACGACATCCCGGATGCGCTTTGCGCCGGCCTGGGCGCCGAGCGCGAGCCCGACTTCCTGATTGAGCGAGGTCGGCACGCAGATGTGGGTGGAGCCGGCGTAATAGACCCGGCCGACGGGATTCAGATTCTCCGCGAGACTGTCGCCGGCCGCCGGCTCGATCAGCATCAGAGTTCCGTCTTTCGCCAGGACGTCGCGAATATGCGCGACGGCGCCGACGGGGTCGCCCATGTCGTGCAGCGAATCGAACATCGTCACGACATCATAGCCGTCGCCAGTGAAATCCTGCGCGCGCCCCACTTCGAACCGCACATTCGCGCGGCCGTTGGCTTTCTCCCGCGCATGGGCGACGGAGCCCTCGTGGTAGTCGATTCCGACGAAGCGCGAATTCGGGAAGGCGTCGGCCATGAGCAGGGTGGAGACGCCATGGCCGCAGCCGACGTCGGCGACCTTGGCGCCGCGCTCGAGTTTCTCCGTCACGCCGTCAAGCGCCGGCAGCCATTCGGCGACGAGATGGGTCCGATAGCCCGGCCTGAAGAAGCGCTCGACGCCGCAGAACAGACAGTTGCAATGGTCGCCCCAATGCATGCCCTTGCCGCTCTTGAAGGCGTCGGCGAGTTTGGGTTCGTCGTGGAAGATCGCCGACAGCAGGCTGAAGCCCCCGACCATGAAGGCCGGGCTGTCCTCGGCCGCAAACACCGCGGTCTGTTCCGGCGACATCGAGAATTTGCCGGCGTCGGCGTCGTAGTCGACAAAGCCGGAGGCCGCCTGCGCGGAGAGCCATTCGCGCACGTAGCGCTCATGCGTGCCGGTCTTCTCGGCGAGTTCGGCGGAGGTCGCCGCGCCTTGCGACAGCGCGCGGAACAGGCCGAGCTTGTCCCCCAAGATCACCAGAGCCGCATTGGAGGCCGCTCCAAGTTCGTTGACGACGGCGCCGACCAGCGAGTCGAGCTTGTTCATGTCGAGATTCATGCTTCGCCTCCCGAATTCGATATGCGCCGCGGAGCGTTTTCAATGTCGTGCATGGCGCCGACGTCGCGCGCGGGCGTGGGACGGGAGAATACAGGCGCAACGCCCGCCTGCCGAGCGATGACGTCGCTGTCGGCCGCGAGATTTCGCTGAAGTCGGCTCGGGACTCTCGCGCTAGCGGAATTTTATGGTCAGATCGGTGCCGTCGGCTCCAGTCTCGCCGCTGACCGGCTGGTCCGAGACGATGAGCGACGCCCCGGTCCACAGCCTGTCTGCGATCAGGTCGCGAACGTCTTTCGGGATGTCGATGCGCTCCAGCGCTTCCGCCGGACTCGCGCCCGTCGTGCGCCAACTCCAGGAAACATCCGTCTTCGTGTCAGCCGACGCTAGATTTTTCCTGCGCTCCACCGGCCTGTCGGCGCGCACGGGCATCGTCACGACCGACCATTTGAGCGACCCGTCGTCGTCCGCGGCCGTCGCGATAAAAAGATGCGAGCCGAGCGGCGTATCGGGATCGCGGATCTCGACCGGCGCGTCGAACACCGGCGAGAGTCCCTGGCGCACATAGATCCGCCGGTCCTTCTTGCTGATCAGCACCGAGACGGGCATCACGCGTTTTTGCGCGTCCCGATCCGCTGCGACGGCGACGGCGACGGCGGCGCGCGCCTCTTCGAGCCGTCGATCGGCGGCGGCGGACTCGGCGTCCTTCGCCGCCGCGGCCGTTCTCGCCGGCTCGAGCTTCGCCGTCGCTTCGTCAAGCGAGGCGCTCGCGTTGGCTTTCGCCAGCAGCGCCGCATCTTGGGCGAGGAGCGCCTTTCCATAGGCCCGCGTCAGACTGTCGGCTTTCGCCTTGGCCCGACGGTCGCCCGCGACCGCGCTGCGCTCCGCAGCTTCGGCGGGCTCCTGCTGACGGGCGATCGCCGCCGTCGCCGCGTCATAGGACGCAGCCGCCCGATCGGCTTTCGAGAGGGCCGACGTATGGGCGGCTTCTGCGGCGCCGAGCTCCGCTGCGGCGCGCGCCGCCTCCTTCCGCTTCGCGGCGACGTCGGCGGTCAATTCCTGCACCGCCTTTTTCGCGGCGACGACGTCAGCGGCGGTCTTGGCCTTCAACTTTAGAGCATATTGATGCGGATTGATTTTCGGTCGTTCGGCGATCGCGTTCCGCGGCGCAGTGGCGACAGGCTCCGATGTGTCGAGCCGGGTCGCGCTGGCTTCGTCCTTCGGCGGTTCGGCCGGCGATGGCTTGTCGGCCGGCGAATCGGCGGCAGCGTGGGACTCCTGCTGCGAATCGGCGGCAGGCGCGTTCTTGTCGGCGTCAGCCGTCTCACGGTCCGAGTCGCGCCCGGTCTGCTCGGCGCGCTCTTGCGACGGGCTGACGGCGGCCGCGTCGGCCGCGTCGAGCGAGGGCTGTTGCGCATCCGGCGGGTTCGCCGTTTTTGCGGCTTCGGACGGTTTGTCCGCGGCGTCGGCTTTGGCTTCCGCCGGCTGTTGCGAACTGGCGGCCGGCGCGTCGGCGTCGGCCTTGGGCGGAGCCGCTTTCTGTTGCAATTCGTCGGAAAGCGGGTCGGCGTGGGCGGCGCTCGGCCCGGGGTCGACGGTGAACGCCTGCTGCGGATCGGCGGCGGGCGCGGGCTTGGCGGCGGCCGGCGCAGCGCCCGGGTCGCTCTGCCGCTCCGCCTTCTCCGGCGCGGCGGCGCGTTCTTGCGACGACGGCCCGTCTTCGCCGGGCTCGGCGGACGCGCGCATTTTCGGCGCAGGCAGCAGCGGATGCTCGAATTCCGTCGGCGTCACGTCATGCGGAGAGATGACGACGCGTTCGCCGATCCTGGTCATTCCCCACATCTTTGCGGCGAATGCGGCGGGAAGTCGAATGCAGCCATGCGAGGCCGGGTGTCCCGGAACGACGCCGAGATGCATGGCGATGCCGGACCAGGTCACCCGCTGCATGAAGGGCATGGGCGCGCCGGAATAGATATTCGAGCGATGAAACCGCTCGCGGCCGATAATGCTGAAAATGCCCTTGGGCGTCGGATGTCCGGCGACTCCCGTCGAGATGGCGGACCGCGCGACTAGGCCGTGGCGATTGTAGATCGACACATGCTGATCGGCGATCGAGGCGATCAAAAACAGGGGTCGATCGAGCTTTGGGGCCTCGGCCTTGGCAGTTCGCGCCGCCGCGGCGCCGTCTTTCCCGGCGGCGGGACGCGAGATTTTCTTGCGCGTCTGGCGTTGCGGTCGCGCGACGCGGCGTGGCTCCGGCGGGGCTTCGACGCGTGGGGCGCGCTCGCCGCCCCAGAAATAATAGTATTGCGCGATCGCGGGCGATCGCGCGAGGACGAGCGTCGCGGCGGCGGTGATCGCGGCCGTCGAAAAAAGTCTGGCGCAAGAGCGCGTTCGCAAGCGCATGAGCCGCTCCAAACACTGCGGTTGAGCGCCTTCAGTATTAAGGCGAATGTCTTATTTAATCTATAATGAATGGCTAATGCGAGGCCTAGCGACTGTAAAGTGGCGGCCAAGGGCGTCGCGAAAGCTTGAACGAAGCTGGCGATGCGTCCGTAGTGTATTGTTCTTAACTGAGATTTTAACGATCGGCGACAAATTTTGCGATTGCCGCGAATGCGGCGTCGGTCTCTTTCAACACGCCCGGAAAGAAATAGAAGCCGTGCGGCATGGCTTCGGCGACGAAATGTTCGACGTTCGCGCCCGCCGCCGCCAACTTTTCGGCGAAGGCGCGATTGTCGTCGACCAGCGGATCGGCGGTTCCGCTGACGATCAACGTGCGCGGATAGGCCTTCAAATCGGCGAGCGCCGGGCTCGCCCAGGGATGCCGCCACTGCGCCGATTTCGCCAGATAGGCGCCGCGCGCAAATCCCATGAAGGCCGCGTCGATCACGACCCCCGCCGGCGCGAGCCGCTCGAAGGACGCAAATTTTTCGAAATGAAAATCCGTCACCGGACAGAGCAGCACGGCCGCGGCGATAAACATGCCGTCCTCGCGGCCCCTGATCGGCAAGGCGGCGGCGAGATTGCCGCCGGCGGAATCTCCGCAGACCAGGATGCGCGATGCGTCTCCGCCGATGTCGGCGCCTTTGTCGCGCATCCAGCGCAGAACCGCCATGCAGTCGTCGAGGCCGGCGGGAAAGGGCCATTCGGGCGCGCAGCGGTAATTGACGCTGACGACGAGAAGGTCGTTTTCGGCGGCGATGCGGCTGGTCACGAAGGCCGTATCCTCGGAGCGTCCGACGACGAAACCGCCGCCATGGACGTAAAGCATCATCGGCTTTGGATCTTTGCCGGGCGGCGCGAAACATGCGCAGCGGATCGGGCCGGCCTCCGAAGGAACGGCGAGAGTCGTAACAGCGACCTGCGGATAGAGCTGCGCCGCGCTCGGCGGCAGCGCGGCTGGGTCGATCGCCACACCTTCGCCTCTGTAACAGGCGCGCACGGGCGCCATCATCATGTCGCGCATCGCGACGGGGACGCGCAGTTGCGACAGCAATCGATAGAAGGGCGCCGCCGGATCATTTTCGAAAAAGCGCACGACGCCCGGTCCGTCGGCGCGCGCGTCGACGAAGACGGGCGAAGGGGCGCGGCGTTGTTCGGCGTCATCCATGTCATCGCTCTCCAAGGCTTCTCAAGGTTTTCCATGGCTTCGCGCGCGAAAAAACAGGCGCGCCTTGCGTCGATCGTCAGAGCGCTCGGCGCAGAGATTTCGCAGAACATGCGCGCAGCGCAGACGCCGTCCAAAATTGACAGGACGCGGCCGCGAGAACAATAATCAAGCCATACCGTCTGCGGGGGCGAGTTCCATGACTGACAATGACGACGGCGCCGACCGTCGGCTTTCGCGCCGATCTTTCTTGCTTGGCGTCTTCACGCTTCCCTTTGTCGTCGTGGATCCCGAGCCGGCGTCGGCGCAGCTCGGTCTCATCGGCGCAATGCTCGGAGGATTCCGCTTCCGATATCGCGGGCGACGCCATTACGGCGGCCATCGCCACTCTTATCGGGCGCGTCCTCGTTACACGCGGCATCATCGCGGGCGCTCGCATGTTGCGGGCCATCATCGCGGCGGCGGGGGTGGCGGCGGGGGATCAGGCGGCGGCAGTGGCGGCGGCGGCCAATTCAGCAAAGGCGGACTCTAGCGTCGGCCGCGCCGCCGCTTGATCCGCTGCAAGGCTTCGGCTGCGTCGGGAATGGCCTGCAGGCTCGCCTTGTAATACAGCTCTTCCGCTCTGCCGCGATTGACGCTCAGCCCGGCGAGGCCCTTCTCATAGGCTTCACCGAGCCAGAATTGCGCCCGGCCGTTGTTCTGCGCTTCCGCCAGCTCGAACCAGTGGACCGCTTCGTTCGGATCCTGCCTGCCGTCGGGCGTCAGCCCGTCCTTGTACATGACGCCGAGCGACGCCTGCGCATCGGCGTAGCCCTGCGCGGCGGATTTCCTGAACCAGTTGAACGCCTCGGCGAAGTTCTGATGGCCCGGCGCCTTCGCATATAGGGTCCCAAGATAATATTGCGCTTCCTTGTCGCCGGCTTCCGCCAGTCTCTGCGCCATCGGGAAGGCGACGTCCCATCGGCTGCGGTCCTTCATCGCCGCGCGCAAGTCGTAGATCGACGCCGTCGACTTGGGCGAGGACGACTGGCGCCAGTTGCAGCCCAGGGGATCGTTGGGCGTCGCGAACTGCGAGTTGCAGTCGCCGCGTCGCGGAATCGGCGCGTCGTTGACTGTGCGGATGGAGCGCTGATCGCCGTCGCTCGAGTCGTTCAGCGTCGTGCGCTCCTGTCGTTCTGGCGGCGAGGGCTCGGTGAACGCGAGAAACGCCAGCGTCGCGACGGCGGCGGCCGCGACGCCGAGCGACGCGCCCTGCGCCGCAGGATGCAGTCGCTTGAAGCGGCGCACGACCGTCGCGCTTCGGCTCTTCGCGATGGCGATCAGCTTCGTCGACATGCGCTCGGGCGTCGGCACGTCGCGCTCGGCGGTTGAATCCTGGACGAGATGCCCCGCGTTTCGCACGATGCTCGCGGCGTCGATGCGCAGCGCGGTGGCGCCGAGCGCGTCGCTGAAGGCGCGCATGTTCGGGTATCGCTGCTCCGGACGTTTCGCCAGCGCCGTCATGATCGCCGATTCAATTTCCGGCGTGACGCCGGATATGCGCGGCACGAGCGGCGGCGCCTCGGCGTGGATCTGCGCCTGCGTCAGATCATATTCGGTCGCGCCGGAAAATGGCGGCGCGCCGGCGAGCATTTCGTAAAGCACCACGGCCAGCGCGTAGAGATCGCTTCTTTCGTCGCCTTCGCCGCCGCGGCATTGCTCCGGCGACATATACAGCGGCGTGCCGACCGCCGTGCCGGCGCGCGTCAGGCGCACGCTGCCGCGCACGCGCGCAATGCCGAAATCCATGATCTTGATCCGGCCGTCGTCGGCGACCATCAGGTTGGACGGTTTAATGTCGCGATGGATCACCCCCATCTGATGCGCATAGGCGAGTCCATCCGCCGCCTGTGCGATGACCGCGAGACTTTCCTTGACGCCGAGCGGCTTGCCGCGCTCCCGCAAAATCTCGTCGAGCGGCCGGCCGTGCACCAGCTCCATGACCATGTAAAGGTCGTTGCCCTCCAGCACCGGCGAGTAGAGCGTCGTGATGTTCGGGTGATTGAGTTTCGCGAGGCTTGTCGCCTCGGCGCGGAATCGGCTGACGAAATCGGGGTCCTGAGTCAGCTCCGCGCGCAGCGATTTGATCGCCACTTCGCGCTCGAGGAAGGTGTCCACCGCCGCATGCACCTTGCCCATCGCGCCGGTGCCGAGCAGCGTGACGACTCGATAGTGTCCGATCATCTGCGGGTCGGTCATCGCTCAACCCTCCGCAATCGCGTCGATCTTCGCCGTCAGCGCGCCCGTCGGCGAGTCGGCGACCTGGATCCGCTTCGTCGCCGCCTGGTCGGCGGCCTGATTGGCGCCGTCCGTCTCGACGACGAAGACTCCCACGGAAATATTGTCATGGCCGCCGCCGCGGCGCGCGGCCTCGATCAGCAGCCGGCAGGCCTCCGCCGGCGGATTTTTGGAGGCGAATTCGGAGATCGTTCCGTCGGCCACGAGGTTGGTCAGCCCGTCGGAGCACATCACCGCAAGATCGCCCAGACGGAGCGGCAGGCCTTCCTTCCAGATCGTCGGCTCCACGTCGAGACGCGTGCCGAGCGCCTGCAGAATGACATTGCTGCCGGCGCCCTTGCCGGCGTCCTCGGGCGACATCACGCCGTCGCGCACCAGTTGCGCATGCAGCGTCTGGTCGTCGGAAAGCTGCGTGAGCTCGCCGTCGCGCATCAGATAGGCGCGGCTGTCGCCGACATGCGCGAGCCACAGAAGATTGTCCCTGACGGCGAGCGCCGTGCAGGTCGTCCCCATGCCGGCGCATTCTGGATGTTTGGCGGCGTAGTCGAAGATTGCCCGATTGGCCGCGTCGAACGCCGCGCGCAGCGCTTCCGACGGCGTCTTGTCGAGCGAATAATAGACGCGCCGCACCACTTCGAGCGCGAGCGCGCTGGCGACTTCGCCGGCGGCGTGGCCGCCCATGCCGTCGGCGACCAGCGCGAGCGCGCCAAAGTCGCGATCACTCCGGCCGGCGCTCGCGATGAAGGCGACGGAGTCTTCGTTGAGCCGCCGGACGCAGCCGACGTCGGTGCGGATTGCGCCCGCGATGCGCAACGCATCTGTGGATGGCCTGTTCGCCGTCATGGGGAAGGCGGCCCTTTACTATTCGCGTTGCGCCTGTGTGAGCTCTGCGCCGTATTTGATCGGCACCGCCATGGTCGCTTTGGTGTCGCCGACGTTACGGCTGTACGTGAACAGGCCGATGACCTTGCCCGATGAGTTGAACACCGGACCGCCGCTGTTGCCCGATCCCGTGGCGACGACGCTGAGCTGGTAAACATCGCCCATGTCGCTCGCGAAGGTCCCGCCTTCGGTCGATTTCACGCCGCTCGCGGTTTTCGACACGATGCCTTCGGTGACGGTCGCTTCGGTGATCTTTTCAAGCTGGCTGCGAATGCGGCCGCGCTCTTCCGTCTGCCGCAACACGAAATTTTCGACCGAGACGGCGGGATAGCCGAGCACGGTGATGTTCTCGCCGATCTCGACCGGCGCGTTGGGCGCCATTTCGACTTTCGTCAGCGTCTGGGGCGAGTCGATCTTGAGCAGCGCCGCATCCGCGTCCGGCGAGGTCCTGACGAGATTGGCGTTCACGCCGAGCCGGCTGCCGTGGAACTTCACCTCCAAGACTTCGTTGCGTCCGACGAAAGACGCTTTGTTGTTGGAGTTCGGGTCGGGCGTATTGCCGGCGAGCGCGGTCGTGGGATCGTCCGTCTTGAAGATGTAGCCGCCGGATTCGGGGATCCAGTGGAACACGTCGGAGTAGGTCGAATCATATAGATCGATGACCTTCGGCTCCTTGATTTTCGCCCTCCGCTTTTTTCCCGAGGTGACGACGACGTAATCGTAGAGAATGCCTTCTCGGCCGCCTTCGGCGCCGTTGCCGACCTGCCA
>NZ_JBFWNB010000043.1:0-28365 GCF_050251305.1 Methylocystis sp.
GCGGCGTTCAGGGCTTCCGTGACGCCGTCCGTGACCTGGATGAGTTTATCGCCCGGTTCAAATCGTATCCGCATCGCCTGGGCGTCGCGCGCGGGATCGATCCCGAGCGCTGCGCCTGTCGCTTTGAGGCGCGTGATGTGTCCGCTCCCAGAGAGATGGACCGGGGCGACATGGCCGCAGTTGGCGTAGGCGATCTCGCCGTCGCGTAGATCGAGAACGCCGAAAAATACGGTCGCGAACATCGCCGCGTCATTCTCGTCGCAAAGCAGGACGTTGGCGCGATTGACGACCGTCACGACATCCTGTCGGTCGCGGCCAAGCGTTCTGAGAAGCGTCACGACGATCGATGCGAAGAGGCTTGCAGGCGTGCCCTTGCCGCAAACGTCGCCGATCGTGAAGGCGATCCTGTCGTCGTCCAGCACGAAAAAATCATAGAAGTCGCCGCCGACGTCGCGGGCCGGCCGCATCCGCGCGGCGATTTCAACGTCCTGTCGGCGGTCATTGATCGTTGCTTCCTTGGGAAGGAGCGACTGCTGGATGAGCGCCGCGCTCGCCATTTCATCCTCGCGGCGTCGCTTTCCGACAATCTCGGTCGCAAACCGACGGAACGCCGCCGCGAACGTCACAAGCGCCGGCGGCGGATTGTCGAGATCCACGAGAATGCGGCTGTCGAATTCGCGCGCTTCGAGCGCAGCGAGGGCGTTGGCGTAAAGCGCCAGGGCTTCGTTGACAGCCGCGATGTGATGGCCGAGTTGCTCAAGCGCAGCCAGGAGAATGTCGGGCGATTGTCGGCCAAGCTCGACAAGCTCACGGCGGCTGATCTCATACAGGCGCGCGGCTGTCGCAGCTTTGATGCTTGCCGTTCTGGACAGTCCGGCGAAGGCGCCAATTTCGCCGATGAGACGCGGCGCCTTGAGGGTCGCGAGCGGCGCGTCGCCATAGGCTGTTTCCGCATAGACCTGGACAGCGCCTTCCGCGAGGTAGAAGCCGGAGTCGCTCGCATCGCCCTGCCGAACGAGCGTGTCGCCGATTTGCAAATCAATCCTGCGCGCGGTCGCCAGAAGCTTTTCAATTGCGATTCGCGTCGCGTGAGACATGGTCTCCGACGGGTCTTTGTCAGGCGCAGTCATGTTTCGCGCGCGCCGACGAAGTCGAGCACGACGACGTTTCTGTCGCCATCACGACGGCATTGGACATGATCCGCGAAGCGGCGAACCAGGGCGACGCCCCATCCGCCCGGTCGCGATTGTTCGAGCGTGGCGTCGATCGTTCTTTCAGGCGCCTCGCGAAGATCGAATGCGGCGCCGTCATCCTGAAGCGTGAGGCGAAGTCGATCGTCGAGAGCTTCCAGCGTGATGGTGAAGGTCAGATGCGGACGTCCGCCGTAACTCACGGCGTTGATGAGGATCTCCTCGGCGCAGAGTTGCGCGCCAAAACGCTGCCGCTCAGTCGCGCCGAGCGCTTCGGACTCGGACGCGATCCAGGCGACGGCGTTCGAAATATCGCCGCCAGCGACGTTCAGACTCGCGCGTCGCGTTTCCTGGGAGCCGATCAAGGCGTCGCCGCTTCTTCCGAGTCGGGGCCGATGAGCAGCGCCATCGACAGAGAGATGATCGCCGCCAGCGAAAGATAGAAGGCCGGAGACAATGGGTTTCCGGTGAACTTGATGAGGAACACCGCGACCATCGGAACGGTTCCGCCGAAGACCGAGAGCGAGAGGTTGTAGCCGACGGAGAGGCCGGAACATCTGACATGCTTGGGGAAGGCTTCGACAAGAAAGGCCGGACTCGCGCCATAGCAGGACATGAACAGCGCGAAGGCGCATTGTCCGGCCAGGATGGCGCCGAGATGCGGGCTGCTCATCAGCCAGAACAGCGGCCATGCGGATAGGGCGAGCCCGGCCGCGCCGATGATCAGCACGGGTTTGCGCCCGATCCTGTCGGAGAGCGCGCCGGCGAGCGGCGTCATGATCAGCATGAAGAAAAGAGCGATGCTGTTGAGCGTGAGCGCTGTCGAGGCGGAAAGATGCTGCTGCTCCTTCAGCCAGGTCGAGACATAGACAAAGCAGAGATAGAAGCCGACGCCATTGCCAAGCGTGAAGCCGACGACCTTGAAGATCGTGCGCCACTGCGTGCGGAAGGCGTCGAGAAGCGGCGATTTGCGCGCTTCCTCGGTCTGGACGATCGCGGGATCTGGCGGCAGGCGGCGGCGAATGACGAAGACGACGAGACCGATGAGGAGCCCGGCGAAGAACGCAAGGCGCCATCCCCACGAAGCAGCGGCCGTCTCCGGCAGGAAGGCGGTGAGCGTCGCGCCGACCGCCGAGCCGAGAAGCAGGCCGCCCAGCGCGCCGAAGGGGGCGAAACTGCCGACAAAGCCTCGCCGGCGGGTCTGGGCCTCTTCGACGAGAAGAACCATGGATGTCGTATATTCGCCGCCCACGGCGAGGCCTTGCGCCAGGCGCAACAGAATCAGGAGCAAGGGGGCCGCGAGGCCGATGTGCCGATAGGTCGGCAGCAGCGCCATCAGCAGAGTCGGAATGATCATCAAGATCACGGAGCTGACGACCGCTGCGCGCCGGCCCAGCTGGTCGCCGATATGGCCGAACAGCAGCCCGCCGAGCGGACGCGCGATGAAGCCTACCGCGAATACGCCGAAAGAGGCGATCAGCGAAAGGGAAGGATCTTCAGAAGGAAAGAATTGCGCTCCGATTGTCGCCGCGAAGAAGCCATAGACGCCGAAATCGTACCATTCGACCACATTGCCCGCCAGGCCTGCGAGCACCGTCCGCCGTTCGGCGGCGCGCGTCTCCAGATTGACCTGATGCGCGGTGCGCGCGATCTCGCCTCCGATGAGATCGATGCGCGCGATTTGGCGAATACGCGGCCTGACTCGTTCGAGATCCTTCGGGGTGAGGATCCGCTCGAAGACGAAGGTGGCGTCGGCGAGCGCCGTCAGCGCGGCGTCGGCAGGCGTGGGAATATCGTCATTATAGAGCAGGGCGAGGATACGCTTTTTCGCCTCCGGCCGCTGTTGCCCTTCGACGACCGGATAGCGACGCTCCTTGAGCACCCAGAGAAAGGCGCGGTCGCTCTGGCGCAGAATGCCGCGCGCGCAGAGATTGGCGAGCGCGGCCTGGCGCATGGCGGGGGCGCTGCGCGACAGATGCGTGATCCAATGCTGCGCGCCGAGACGGCGCGGCTCGCGCGTGATATCGGCGAGCGCCTGATCCAGCAGCTCGTCGCCCGTTGGCGTCGCGTCGACCGCAAAGACGCCGTCGAGGTCAGAGTCGATGCGGCCGCGCAGCGCGAGATCCATCAGCGCCGCCCCGGCGATTCCGCAGTTGAGATAAATTTCGGGCACGCTGTCGAATTCGCCGCCGCTGTCCTCCAGAGTGAGAAGCAGAAATTCCTCGACGAGGCCGATCTGCGATGCGGGCGCGCGTCGTTGCGGGCGATCTAGAGCTACGGTCATCTTTGTTCCCTAAGGCGGCGGCGCCTGGACGAAGGACAGGAAAGCGGTTTATGGCTTCCGGACTTCGCAATAAATAAACGGCGATTGCGTCACCGTCACCGGGGAAAGCAAATGGAGCTCACGCATGAGATTTCGGACGGGCTGCTCGTGGTCAGGCCGATGAGCCGCATCGACAGCGGCTCGGCGGCGACTTTCGAAGAACAGTGCGCGGCGCTGATTGCGGAAGGTCCCAACAGGGTCGTCGTCGATTTCTCAAAAGTGAACTACGTCAGCTCCGCGGGCTTGAGAGCGGTTCTCATCGTCGCGAAAAAAGCCAAATCGCTGGGCGGCGCGCTCACGCTTTGCGGGCTGTCCGGCAACGTGAAGGAAGTGATGTCGGTGAGCGGCTTCGACGCGTTGCTGGGCGCTCATGCAGGCGTGGAGGACGCCTCCGCCGCGCTTCGCAGCTGACGCAAGGGGCGGCTCCTTCTCGCGCGCGAGGCGATGTTGGCGTTCGACGCGGTTCTACCAGTAAACCTGAGCGCGCGCTTCGAAGAGATTGGGGTGGGCGCTGTTGAAGTAAGGGCCCTGCCGAGTCGGAACGCCGACGCCGAACAGGGCATAATCATTGAGTGGCGCAGAGGCCTGCAGCACATGGGTCCAGTTGAACTGGAAGTGGAATCCATTTTCGGGATACCAATTGATTCCCAAGGTGACGTTCTGCTGGCGGCCGCCGACGACGCCCGCATTGGCGATATAGGAGGCGGCGGCCGGATTGGGCGCGATCAGCGTCGTATAGGCGAGCATGTTGTACAGGCTTGAGCCGCTATAGGGGCCGCTGTTGAGATTGAGCGCGCTGTAGCGCGCCGCCAGGCCGACGGCGCCGAAACCGCCGGCGCTCATCGGATGCTTGATCGTGATCTGGTTGAAATTCGCGCCGATTTTATTCGTCACGTCATATGCGGCGGCGCGTTCTTCGCCGGTCAGATACCATTGCCCATAGATGTAATACCCGCTGAAATAATGCGAGGCGCCGCCCGGCGCGAACGCGCCGGCAAGGCGCGCCAGCATGATATTCGTCGAATTGCGGTTGACCTGTTGAGCGAGATATTCGGCTTGCAGCGAGAACGGGCCGTGCGCCGCCGAGAGCTCCACGCCGAAGGACTGCACGCTGTTGACGCAACGCGCGGCGGCGGCGGACGCCCATCCCGGGAGAGCGACGGTTCCGCATGAGAGATCCGGCGTGCCGAGCAGCCCTTGATTGAGAATATAGGCTTCCGAGCGGATACGGTTGCCGAGCCGCAGCACGCGATCGTCGGAAGTTCCCGTTGCGCTGTTTGGCTGGTGATAGCGGCCGGAGACGCCGACATGCAGGAGGTCGTGCTCGGTCATGATCGGCGCATAGGTCAGTCGGCCGGTCAGATCGAAATACTGGCCGCCGCCCGTCGGGAACCAGCCGGCTTTCGTCGGAATCCCGAACAGCGGGGACACGCCAACGGCTGGGTTTGTGTTCAGATCCTCGAAGCTCGTCGTGAAAATGCCGCCCTTCGCCGTCCAATTGTCGCCATAGGCGCCGATCGCCGCGCCCAGGTGGCGACTTGGCGCGATGGCCTCGACGGCCATGGCGCGTTCGATGAAGTCGCGAAAGCGAGACGAGCCGGTAAACTCAAGGCTGAAGGGTTCGAAATAGCTGCCGACATGGATGAAAGCCGGCTCCTTGGCGAAGGGCAACGTCATCAGCGGGTGTTGCAGGACAATATAGAAGTCGCGAATGCCGCCCTGCACGGGCGCATTGAACGGCGTGCCATATTGCGAGCCGGCGAAATCATATTGCAGCTTGTAGAACCAATATTTCGCCGCCTTGCCCTCGATCTCGAGGCGCACTTGACGAACGCCGGCCTGGCCCGACCAGCCGTTGAGCGGTTGCGTCGCGCCGCCGCCGTCGAACTGCATCCGCCCGCCGATCTTGAAGCTGTACGCTTTGTCTGCGCTTTCGACGAACAGCCCGTTCTTGAACGCGACGAAGACCGGCGGCATGAGCGGCGTCGCGGCTGCTTCCGCCGCTTTCGCGCGCTCTGCGCTTCGTTCAGCGGATTGGGCGGCGCGTTGCGATTCGGCCCGGGCCTGGCGCGCTTCGCGCCGCAGTTTGGCGATCTCCGCCTCCAGCGCGCGCAGTCTTGCCTCGATGGCTTCGCTGGAGGCGGCGTTCGCTGTCGTCGATGAGAGAACTGCGACGAGCCCGCTGGCTGCGGCGCTACGTTTCCAGCCCGAGAATTTCATGATTATCCTCGATTGCGTCTCGATGTGCACGAGCGGCGCTGCGCCTGGAGCCGCGGATCAAGACAGCAAGATCGTCGCGTCGACCGCGCGAGTCGCATATGCGAGAAGCTAACGCTGCTGGCAGCCAATTTTTCGTATGAAAATTTTTCCCGAATTTATCAGTTTGCGCACAAATGTTGCTCGGACATTTCACCAAAATGGCGAGTTCCACGTTCCGAACAGCACGGCGCCATATTTCGGGCCGACGCCTCCTCGCCGCGTTCAGTCCATATTTTCAACGAAGGCGATCAATCCTTTGAGCAGCGTTGTGGGATCCGGGGGGCAGCCGCGAATGTGGAGATCCACCGGAATCACTTTCGCCACGGCGCCGACGCATGCGTAGCTTTCCGAGAAGACGCCGCCGTCGAAGGCGCAATCTCCTACGGCGATTACCCATTTTGGATCGGGCGTTGCGGCATAGGTTCGTTCAAGCGCTTCGCGCATGTTCTTCGTCACCGGACCGGTGACGAGCAAGACGTCGGCGTGACGCGGCGACGCTACGAAACGCATTCCGAATCTCTCGAGATCATAATAGGCGTTGTTGAGGGCCTGAATTTCCAGTTCGCAGCCATTGCAGGAGCCTGCGTCGACTTCCCGGATCGACAGGCTGCGTCCCAATTTCCGGCGCGCCGTTCGTCCCAACGTGTAGCCAAGTTCTGCAACCGACTCCGCGTTCGGAAGCGGAGCCCGCTCGGTGAGCGCGCGGCGAAGCAAGCCTTGAAACAAAAATTTCCGCATCGCAGGCGTCCTAGAGATCGTGCCCCGAGTAGGAACAGTTGAAGGATTTATTGCAGAGCGGGAAATCGGCGACGATATTGTCCTTGATCGCGATTTCGAGCAGCGGCCACTGGAACCAGGACGGGTCGCGCAGATGACAGCGCTGCACAACGCCGTCGGCGCGAATGCGCAGCCAGACGAAAATGTCGCCGCGGAATCCTTCGACGAGCGCGGCGCCTTCGCGCGTCCAGTCTTCTGGAAGCGTCCAGGCGGCGATGATCGGGCCTTGAGGCGCTTGGTCGAGAATTTGTCTGACGATTTGCAGCGAGGCCTTGATTTCGTCGAAACGGACCCAGACCCGGGCGTCGACGTCGCCGTCCTTCGACCCGCCGATCTCAAAGGCGAGCTGCGGATAGGGCGCGTATCCAATCGCTTTGCGCGCATCGAAGTCTCGGCCGGATGCGCGTCCGACATAGCCGCCGCAGGCGTATTGCCTTGCGAGCGCTTCGCTGACGAGACCCGTTCCGACGGTGCGATCCTGCAGCGACGTCGTGTCGCCAAAGAGCGCCATAAGTTGCGGTGTCATGACCTCGATCCACTCGATCAGCGCATAAAGCGCCGCCGCGCCGGCTTCGGTGAGATCGACAGTCAGGCCGCCTGGCGTGATGCGATCCATCATCAGGCGGTGTCCGAAACAGTTTGCCGCTTCTCTCAAGATGCGTTCGCGCACGATGCCGCATTGCGCATGCATCAATGCGAAGGCGGCGTCATTGCAGATGGCGCCGACGTCTCCGAAATGATTGGCGAGACGTTCGAGCTCCGCGAGCAACGCGCGCAGATACATGGCGCGCGGCGGCGCGGTCACGTCGAACGCCGACTCGACCGCCTGCGCGAAGGCGAGGCTGTAGGCGACCGTGCTGTCGCCGGACACGCGCGCCGCAAGTCGCGCCGCGCGCTCGATCGAGACATTGGACATCAATTGATCGACGCCCTTGTGCACGAAGCCGAGCCGCTCCTCGAGCCGCACGACGGTCTCGCCATTCGCCGAGAAGCGGAAATGCCCTGGTTCGATAATGCCGGCGTGAACGGGCCCGACCGGGATCTGGTGGAGCGGCTCGCCTTCCGCGGGAAGAAAGGCGTAGCGGTCACAGTCGGTCTCGATCTTTTCCGATGCGCCGCAAGGGTGGCGCACACCCCAGCGGCCATGATCGAGCCAGGCGCGATCATCAGGGGCGCCCTCCGGCTCCAAGCCGAAAAGATCGCGAATGGCGCGCTCGAGCCGTAATGCGGGAGGATGCAGGCGTCCGACAGAGGGGAAGGAGCCTTCGCGGCATTCCAGCGTGATGATGCGCAGGCGCGGCTCGCGCGCTTCGAGCACCGCCATGTGAACGCTCGAACGTTCGCCCCAGAGACTGAGGAGCTCGCGTTCGCCCTTCTCAAGGCTCTCGGCAAAGGCGCGCCAGCCCGCTTCATCCACGATTTCCCGAGGCCAGGGAAGGCAGGTCGGCGGCGACGACTTGGTCGGCGTCTGATTGCTGGCGAAGTTCATCGTTTCACCCTTCGAGCTCACCCCAGGAGCCGCGCGACGTTTTGAAACCAGGCGACCAGATGCGAGGGCAGATAGAGTCCTGCGAGCAGCACGAGCGACAGATGCGCGTAGATGGGCAACATCGACGCCTTGACCTCGCCTTCGCTCCGGCTCGGTTCGCCAAACGCCATGCCCGTCAGCCGCAACAGCAACGCCCCAAAAGCGAGCAGGAGTCCGAACACAAGCGGTATGGCGAGAAGCGGCTGACGCGCGAACGTCGAACTCACGACGAGAAATTCGCTCATGAAGATTCCAAGAGGCGGCAGGCCGATGATCGCCGCCACGCCCGCGACGAGACTCCAGCCAAGCGCCGGCTGGCTCTGCGTCAGTCCTCTGATATCTGCGATCTTCTGCGTTCCCTTGACCTGCGCAATGTGGCCAACCGAGAAGAAGATCGCTGACTTCGTCAGGCTGTGCATCGTCATATGCAGCAGACCGGCAAAGTTGGCGAGCGGCCCGCCCATGCCGAAGGCAAAGGCTATGATGCCCATGTGCTCGATGGAGGAATAGGCGAACAGCCGTTTGATGTCGCCGCGACGGTAGAGCATGAATGCCGCCATGAGCAGAGATGCAAGGCCGAGCGTAATCATCAGCGGGCCAGGGGTGATCGCCGCCGCATTGGCCGTCAACAGCATCTTAAATCGCAGCACAGCATAAAGCGCGACATTCAAAAGGAGGCCGGACAGGACCGCCGAGATCGGCGTCGGCCCCTCCGCATGCGCGTCGGGAAGCCAAGCGTGCATCGGCGCCAGGCCGACCTTCGTGCCGTAGCCGAGGAACAAGAACACAAAGGCGACGTTGAGCATTCGCGCGTTGAATTGCGGCGCCTGCTGCATCAGGGTTTTCCAGACCATGGCGTCGTAGCCCTGGCCCAAGACCGGCTCCGCGGACATGTAAATGAGGATCGTTCCGAAGAGCGCGAGCGCAATGCCGACGCTGCCGAGGATGAAATACTTCCAAGCCGCCTCCAGAGCGTGCGGCGTGCGATAGATGCCGACCATCAGCACGGTGGTCAGCGTCGCGACTTCGATGGCGACCCACATCAGACCGATGTTGCTCGCCAGCAGCGCCAGATTCATCGCGCACATCAGCGCCTGATACATCGCGTGATAAAAGCGGACGTTCGCCGAGGTCAATCGGCCGGTTTCGATCTCATGGTCGATGTAGCTTGCGCTGTAGACGCTCGTGGTGAAGCCGATGAAGGTCGAGAGCACGATGAAGACGATGTTGAGGTCGTCGACGAAGAGATACCCGCCGCTTTCGGGCTCGACGATCAGAAGAATAAGGGCGAAAAGAAACGTCACGCCGGAGGCGCAGACGTTGACGATCGCGGAACGCCGGTAATCCGGTTCAAGCGCGACGGCGACGGCCGCCGCGGCAGGAATGCCAATCAGCGCATTCGAGACCATGAAGAGATCGGAGCTCACCAGCGTCCTCCGCGCATGCGATCGAGTTCAAAGAGATCGACGTTGTCGAAGCGTTCGCGAATACGGAACAGAAAGATCCCGATCACGATGAAGGCGATCAGGATCGAAAAGGCGACGCTGATCTCGACGACGAGCGGCATGCCGTTCGCCCCCGCCGCGGCGAGAATCAGGCCGTTTTCGAGCGACATGAAGCCGATGATCTGACTGACGGCGTTGCGCCGCGTGACCATCATCAAGAGCCCGAGCAGCACGATCGCCAGCGCGAAGGCGATGTCCTCGCGCGCCAGCGGGTCGGCGGAGGCCGTCGCCGGCAGCATCACGACGAGAGATAACGCCACGAGAAATATGCCGATGAGCATGGTGACGCCGACGCCGCCGACGACTTCAACGGTGCGATGGATGCCGAGGCGTCTGACGATGTGGCGCAGGCTGAAGGGGATGATCAGCGCCTTGAACACCACCGCAATGCCGGCCGTCACATAGAGATGAGGCGCGTGCTGATAATACGCCTGCCACGCGACCGAAAGCGACAGAATGACCGCATGCAAGGTGTAGATATTGATGAGCCCTGACAGCCGGTCCTGATAGAGCAGCATGAAGCTTGTCAGCACGAGCGCGCCGGCAAGCATATGCGCGATGTCGATTGTCAGAAGCTCCATCAGAGGCTCCGTGTCACGAAGACGAGCAGCGTCGCGAGAAGACCGAGCATCAGCCCCGCGCCAAGGAAGTCGGGGACGCGAAAGACGCGCATCTTGGCCGTCGACGTCTCAAACAGCGCAAGAACGCCGCCGGCGATCGCGAGCTTCAGCACGTAAGCGCCAAGGCCGATCATCATCGCCTTGAGGCTCGCATCATGTGACGCCAGCCCGACCGGGAAAAAGATGCAGGCGATCAGCGAGACGTAAAGGAGCAGCTTGAGCGCCGTCGCAAGCTCGATGAGCGCGAGATAGCGTCCGGAATATTCGAGGACCATCGCCTCATGCACCATCGTCAGCTCGAGATGGGTCGCGGGATTGTCGACGGGAACCCGTCCATTTTCGGCGATGGCGACGATAAGCAGTCCGACGAGCGCCATGCCGACCGAGGCGCGCAATTCGAGATTGCCCGCCATATAGGACGCGATTTCGGAGAGCTGGGTGGATCCGGCGACAAAGGAAACCGTGAAGACGATCATGATCGTCGCCGGCTCCGCCAGCGAGCCGAACATCGCTTCGCGACTGGAACCGATGCCGCCGAAGCTCGTGCCGATGTCCATGCCTGCGAGCGCAAGGAAAAAACGAGCGCTGCCGAGCAGGGCGATAATGGCGATGAGATCGGCCGACCAGCTGAACATCAGTCCCGTGGCGAAAGTCGGCACGAGCGCCGCCGCGACCCAGGTCATGGCGAAAATCAGATAGGGCGCGGAGCGATAGAGCCAGGACGCGTTTTCGGCGAGAACGACGTCCTTGCGCAGTAGCCGAAGAAGATCCCGCCAGGGCTGAATGATCGGCGGCCCTTTTCGGCGCAACAGGCGCGCCTTCAGTTTTCTTACGAAACCGATGAGCAGCGGCGCAAGCGCAAGGACCAAAAGCATTTGGGCGCCTTGCACGAGGAGGTCAAAAAGAAACGTCATATCGCCACCAGCGCCAGCAGGAAAACGAGCGCGGCGAAAACCAGCGCGAGATACTGCTGTATCGAGAGTATGCTGAGGACGTTCAGACCGGAGGCGCAGGTCTCAACGGCGCGCGTCAGCGGCGCATAGAGATAGTCGAAAATGCGATCCGTGATTTGGACGTTCAGCCGAGCCGGCCGCATCTCGCCCGGCGCCGGCATGTCCAGCCGCTCCCGCACCGAAAAGGCCATGACGCCAAGGGTGCGGCGGATCGGCTGCGCGAAGCTGCTGCCGGTATATTGCGTGGTCGGGCTCGTTTCGATGTAGCCGCAGTCCCAGGCTGGCCCGCGTCGAGACCGCGACGAGCCAAATCGATGTATCGCCCATCTTGCCGAATATGCGGAAACAAGAATGAAGACAAAGACAATAAGCCCGTTATAGGTGCTGCGGCTCTCGGCGATCGGCGCGATGGAGAGCCAGGCGACGTCGGACTGCGTCGGCATGCGGCCGCCGACAAGAAGATTCGCGATGGGAGAGATCGTGTCGATGACCAGACTCGGCAGAAGGCCGGCGACCAGGCAGAGCGTCAGCAAGACCGCCATCGCGCCCAGCGACCATTGATCGGGATCTTGCGCCGTTCCTGCGGCTTCGCTGCGCGGCCGCCCGAGAAAAGCGACGCCATAGGCGCGGATGTAACAGGCCGCGCCGAGCGCTGCGCTCAGCGCCAGCGCCACGCCGACCGCCGGCACGAGAAGTTTGAGCGTCCATTGCGGCAATGACGGGCTGAGAAGGATCGCTTGAAACGCCAGCCATTCCGACACGAAGCCGTTCAGCGGCGGCAAGGCGGAGATGGCGACGCAGCCGCCGAGGAAAAGAAACGCCGTTTTCGGCATCGAGTGAATGAGGCCGCCGAGCCGCTCGATGCTTCGCTCGCCGCTCCCGTTCAACACGGCGCCGGCGCCGAAGAACAGCAGGCTCTTGAACAATGAGTGATTGAAAACGTGAAACAGCGCCGCGGTGAAGGCGAGCGCCGCCGGCAGCGCGAGGCCGTTCGCCTTGAACGCCAGGGCGAGTCCCAGCGCAATGAAGATGACCCCGATATTTTCGATCGTGCTGTAGGCGAGCAGTTTTTTCAAATCGCTCTGTATCGTCGCGAAGAGCACACCGATGAGCGCGCTCGCGGCGCCAAAGCTCATGGGCTCGACCGACCACCAGAACGCCGGCGGTCCCAGCAAATCGAATACGACGCGAATGAAGCCGTAGACGGCGACTTTGGTCATGACGCCGCTCATCAGGGCGGAAACGTGGCTCGGCGCCGCCGGGTGCGCGAGCGGCAGCCAGATATGCAGAGGCGCCAGTCCAGCTTTGGATCCCATCCCGGCAATCGCCAGGGCGAGGACGAGGCCCGTCTTCCACCCCTCCTTGGTCGACTCGCGGATCGTCGCGAAATCATAGGCGCCGCCCACGCCTCCGAGCACGCCGAACGCCATCAGCAGCGCGAAACCGCCGAAACTCGCCATCAGCAGATAGACGAAACCGGCGCGCCTGTTTTCCTCCTCATGGTGATGGGTCAGCACAAGCGCCCATGACGCAAGCGACATGAACTCCCAGGCGACGAGGAAGGTGAAGGCGTCGTCGGCAAGCACGACGACATTCATGCCGGCGAGAAAAGCCGGATAGAACGGCAGCACGCGCATCGGCTCCTTCTCATGCGCGCCATAGCCGACCGCATAAGCGCTTGCCGCCGCGCCGCCGAGGTTCACGACGGCAAGAAAAAAGGCGGTCAAGCCGTCGATGCGAAAATGCATTCCGATCCACGGCAGTCCGAGCGGCAGCGCCGCCGAAACGACATGCGCGCCTCTCGGCATGACCGCCGCGAGAAAGATGACGCCGCACAAAACAATGCAAAGCCGATAGACGTTGCGACTGATGTCGTGATTCTGCCTGTCGACGATGGCGTAGACGCTGACGGCGAGCAGCGCGCTGACAGAGGCCAACGCCAGGTAGAGCGGCATGCTGTTGTCACCTTCGGATCGACGCGACGTCGGGCGCGCTCCTGCGCCGACTGTACGGACTAGGCGCTGCGCTTGCGCGGCGCGAGGGGATGCTGTGACGTCGCGACGTGCTGGTCGAGTCCGCGAATCTCAGCGTGCCCGCCATTTGCTTCGTAGTCTTCACAGAAGTGGTGGAGGTTCTCCATCACCGTATGATCGACGCACCAGGACTCCGAGAGGTCGAAGATGATGGTCGCGCCCTTCGGAAGCTTCATGAGGTCGCTCTTGAGCGCCAAATAGTTGGCGAAGAAGGCGGCGCCGCCGATCTTGACCTCGTAGACGCCGGGCTCGCGCTCCGTGATCTCGCGATGCAGCTTGAAGACCTGTCCCCAATTCACGCTGCGCCACACATGGAACAGGAGCTCGGCGACGATGCCGATCGCGACGCCGATCAAGAGATCGGTCGCGAGCACGCCGATGATGGTGATCACGAAAACGGCAAGCTGATCCCAGCCGATCGCCAGCGTCTTCTTGAACTCGAGCGGGGCGGCGAGGCGATAGCCGGTGAACACCAGCAGCGCGGCCAGCGACGCGAGCGGGATCTCGTGAATGAGCCTGGGGAACAGCGCGACGAAGATCAGCAGGAATAATCCGTGGAAGAAATTCGCCCCGCCGGTGCGCGCGCCATTGTTCACATTCGCGGAGCTGCGGACGATCTCGGCGATCATCGGCAGGCCGCCGATCAAGCCGCAGATGATGTTGCCGACGCCGACCGCCGCAACGTCGCGGTTGAGATCGGACGTGCGCTTAAAGGGATCGAGCTTATCGACCGCGGCGGCGCTCAGCAGGCTTTCGAGGCTGCCAACGAGACAGATGGCGAAGACCTGCTGCCAGAAAATGCCTGAACCGATCAGCGAAAAATCCGGGAAGGCGAAGCCTGACAGGAAGTTCTGCGGGATCGAGACAAGAAACTTCGGCCCGATCGTGAACTCATGATGCGGCAGAAACGGGTATTCGGGCAGGAACAGATAGATATGTTCGTCGTCGAGATCGAAATATTGCGCGAGCGCCATTCCAACGATCACGACGACGATCGGCGCCGGGATCATCTTCAGGCGCCGGTTTTTCACGAGCGACCAGGCGATCAGGATCAAGAGACCGAGGCCGCCGATAATCGCGACCTCAGGATTCATGTCGCGAAGGCTCGTCGGGATGGCTCCGATCGTCGCAAACAGCGTCGGCGCATCCGGCTTCACGCCGAGCATGACGTGAATTTGCTTGGCCATGATGATGATGCCGATCGCCGCCAACATGCCGTGGACGGCCGATGACGGGAAGAAGGCGCTCATCTTGCCGGCCTTCATGAGGCCCATCAGCATCTGGATGACGCTGGCGCATACGATCGCCGCAAGCGTGTAATGGTAGCCGGCCTTGGCGTCGCCGCCGCCAAGCGCCTGCACCGAATCCAGAATGACGACGATCAGGCCCGCCGCCGGACCGGTGATGGTGACGAAAGATCCGTTGATGCGCGAAACAAGGAGGCCGCCGACCACGGCGGTGATGATGCCCGCCTGGGGCGGAAAGCCGGAGGCCATCGAAATGCCAAGGCAGAGCGGCAATGCGATGAGAAAGACCAGGAAGCCGGAGAGAAGGTCCGCGCGCCAATTTTCGGCCAGTCCGGCGATTCCGGTCTTCGGTATGATCCGGGTCGTCGCCGGTTTCCGCGGCTGATCCGGACTGTGGCCCGGATCCGTCGGAGCGGAGACGCCGTGCTCCCCGACGGACTCTTCACTGGAGAAGTTGCGCCATCCGTCTTGCGCCGGGGCGCCGGCGCGCTGAGAGGCGCTCGCGTCAACTGCGGCCTCCAGGCCGCCAGGAAGAGCGTGAGCCTTGCTCTTCATTCGCTATCCTTGGACCTCGCAGATTAAGTGGTTGGATAAATTTTGGCGCCAGTTGATTGTGCGGCCGCACCATAGGACACGCCGAGGAGCCTGGTGTTTCTCCATCTTTTCGCAGAGTTCACAATATTTCTGATTTCTTTCTGAAATGGGACACCGAAATCCGGAGGCCGTTCGATCGCGGTCCAAGCGGCGCTTGCGCCTGATTCATCAATGATATGGCGGGGTGAGGGACGGGGATCGCTGTGGCGGAGCCGCCGGGTCTGGGCGCTGCTGATATTGCCGAGATCGACACAAAAACGTCACCGCGCGAACTGAACGTTCAAGCGTCGATCCACCCCAGAAATGCTTGCGTTGCAGGCTGCCCTGACCGTTCCCGATTGCCTTCCCCGCCGGGACGCCATATTGGCAAGCTGCTGTTCGCGCCAGGAAGGGAAATCGCATGTATTGGAGTTCTGATTGGCTTTGGGGACTGCCGCTCCTGGTGATCACTGTGGTCTTTCACGTCTCCATGTTCGTGGTGCTGGAAAGGGCGCTTGCGCACGGCATAAGTCACGGACAGCGAAGCCGAACTCTCAGCCGCTTCATCATTTCGGTCGCGGTGATTGCGCTCGGCGCTGCGACGCTGCATGGCGTCGAAGCCGCCGTTTGGGCCGTGCTCTATATGGGTTTGGGCGCATTGCCCGATGAGTCCGCGGCGCTGCTATACTCGCTGAGCGCGTTTACGAGCTACGGCCATTCGGCGATCTACTTGGAAGATCGGTGGAAACTTCTCGGCGCCATCGAAGCGATGAACGGCCTTATTCTATTTGGCCTCACCACCGCATTCCTGTTCGCCGCCATTGGGACGGTTCGGCCCGATCGCAAGGCGCAAGTCCCGGCCGACATGCAATCGGCGCACGGCGGCGGATGAACCTGCCGCCGCCGTGAGGTCGCCCGCTTTGCCGAGCGAGCGACCTTGGATGTCGCCTGCGAAATCTTCGAACGAGAGCGAGACGCTTCGTCGGCGCGAGAGCGCGCGACGCTCAGTAACTCGCGACGACGGGGGGCGGAGGGGGCGGAGGCGGAGCGAATGCGTCGACGACGGTCGTCGCAACCGTGCCGGGAAGGGCGACGATCGCGCCCACGGGGGCGAACAGGTCTGGAGCGTATGCGTCTTCCTGCGGGGGAGGGGGCGGCGGAACCTCCGCGAGATCGGCGGCGATGGCCGAGGACGTCGCGGACGCCATGGCGACGCCCAGCGCGAGAACGATCGGTTTGTGGGTCAAGTTAGCCTCCTAAGGACACGGCCATGACATGCAATGAAGGCCGCGCCCATGCTAACGCTTAGCTTCTGTAATCGTTCCGTTCGACCAGGCCGCCGATGGCCCTGCGGTCGATGTTTCCAATTCGGGACAACGCGCCAAATAATCGACTGCGCGAGGGTCGGCGCCGCTGTAACGTTCGGAGGGCTTGGCTGGGATGGATCATGATGCGCTCTTGGCGGCCCTTGTCGCGGGCATAATCACCCTCTTGGCCTTTCTGTTTTGGCCCGGCGTGGCGGATCAACTCCCGGAAATCGCTCGCGCCGCGATTGTCTATCTCGTGGTGCTCCTCGCCGGCGCCTGGATGTTCGAATCCTGGCGTCGTAGACGCCGCAAATAGTCCCAAGTCGTTCCAAGTCGTCCCAAACGTCCAAAGAGCCGCCAAGTCGTAATTAAGTCGTCAGGCACCGCCTGACCCGATCGAGGTCGTGGCGGGAAGGCGGATCGCCGCCATTTTTTGCTGGATCGGTCGATTTCCGGCTTGACAGCGGTCTCCCAACGCTCTTTTAACGGCTCGCGATTTACATCCCGCTCTTTCCCCGGCGAAATGGTTCATGCGCTTCCTCGAAAAACTCCCAGGCCTCGCCGCGCCGCTCGTCGGAGTGACGGTTGCGCTCGCGTTGTGCGCGGTCGTTTTCGCCTTGTCCCTGGCGGGCATCGATCCGGCTCTCGATTAAGCCGCGGCTGCGCCAAGATCGTCTGATTTGCGTCACCCATCGCCTGCGCACCCCTTTGTGGCGGGCAGGGGAGGTCGTCGCCGCGCGCGGCGGCAGGGGCGTGTTTCCGCGTCTGTTCCAAAGGATAGACGATGCGAATGTTACTCCGCATCGTCTTGACGTCGCTGGGCGGTTCCAGGCTAGGAGCGCATGATGCTGAGCAGCGTCGCGTTCAGGCTCCCGCCCGTGAAGACGACCGTCGCGCCGAGGACGAGCAGGGCGACGAGATTCAACGTCAGATCATTCGCCACGCCCACCAGCGCGAGAATGCCGAGCACGATCACAGCCAGGCCTGAAAGCGCTTGAATGCCGGCCGATCCGAAAGCCACTTCGCTGGCAAGCATTTCGCCGTTTCCATCGCCCATTTGACCTCGGCTCTTCAACGACTCCTGGCCGAGCACGTGAAGTTGCCAAACGGCGTTGCTGCTCAGAACCAACGCGGACCCGAAAGCGATCGCCGCGATCGGCGTCAGCGTGGAAGGCTCAATCCCCAGCAGCGACAGCACGCCAAGAACGATGCCCGCCGCGCCGGCGAGAAAGACGACCGCGAGGCTGCCGCCGCCGAATCCCTCGACATTGACGGTCCGCGACCCCGCCGGGAAGATGATCTGGGCGTATTCGGAAAGCATGGCGCCGGCTTGAACGATCAAAGCGGCGCCAAACACGATCGTCGCGATGGAAGCCAAAAGCGGCGCGTTCACGCCGGACAGCGCGACGATCGCAATGATGACGGTGGCTATTCCGCCGATTGCGTCGATTATGCCGCCATAGGCTGCGGTTTCGCGAAATGACGTCTCCCGAGATGCAATGGACATGACGGTGTCTCCCGACTTGCGATGCCGCCCCGCGGGCAAGAGAGCGCGGGATTCCAGATAGAGTAGTATTCGCATAGTCAAGACTGCTGCTGGCATTCGTCTATGTTTCCATAGAGGCGCTGAAATCTACGCGACTCGGCTTAAGCTTGCAGAAGCTCTCCGCGTCGACCGCCATGCCGCAGTTTTGTCGCGCTCGGCGGCGGCAATCTATTGCCGCCTGACTGAAGCGGCGTCGGGGCTCCGCCACGCTGCCGAGCGCATGAAGCCGAGCAAGATGGCGTTGAGAGCGCCCCCCTTGAGCACAAGCGCCGAGCCGAGCACGAGCAACGCCACCAGGTTGAACGTAAGGTCATTCTTCGCGCCGGATAGAGCAAGAACGCCGAGCACGATCGCGGCCAGACCGCCTGCGACTTGAATGGAGACCGCATCAAAGAGAATTTGCTTCGAAAGGATGTCTCTCAAAGACTCCTTTCCTCCGGCGATTGCGCGTCTGGCGACGCTCAGACGCCACGCAGAGACGCTGCTCGCGATGAGCGCCGCGCCGAACATGATGGACGCGGCTGGCGTCAGCAGAGCGGATTCGAAATCGAGCAGCGCGAGCAGGCCAAGGATCATGCCTCCTGCGCCAAGCAGAATGACCGCCCAACGACTGGCGCCGTCGAAGGCGTTGATCGGAGATTTCGCGCCGAGCAGGGCGGAAAACTGGCCGTGCTCGGCCAACATCGCCTTGCCCTGGATCAATAGGGTGACGCCCAGCAGGATCGTGGCGACCACCGCGAGAATCGGCGGATCGAGGCCGAGAAGTCCGACAATTGCAAGAATGACGGCGCCAACCCCGCCGACGTCATCGACCAGTCCGCCGCGCGTGGCCCGCCCGGGAAAAGACGACTCAGGGATCGCCATCGACATCATTCCTCTCCCACGTTGGAATCCCCCCGTAAGATAAGGTGTCATCTAGCGGCCGTTTGCGGCCGGCAAGATCGCCCGGCGAAGGCTCCAGCCTCAATTTCCGCAAGGGCCAAGCTCCCTTTCAGGCGATCGCTTGGGGGCTGACGCTGGATTCACGCGCAAAAAAAGCGGCGCTCGGCGCGAATGGCGCTGGCGCAGTCATGAAGTCAATGCTGGAGGAATGTTGTAGCGATGCGCGCGTAGCTGTCGTTCGTGTGGGGAGATACGACGAACCGCACGATCAATGAGACTGCGTTAAACGCCGGCCCGCTGGCCCGCCGTTTGCGCCAGAATCGTCAGTTCAGGGCGTGTCGGCCGCGTCGCGCGCGCGGACCGCGCGGTTGGTCGACGCGGCCGATGCTGCTCCTGCTGAGTCAGGCCGTTCGGATCAATCGAGGACTTTGCCGCCCGCCTCTTCGCAAGCGGCGGCGGACTCCTTGAATATCCAGCCTTGGCCCTTACAGGAATTCATGCCCTTGCAGGCATTCTTCGGCGAGTGACAGTCGGCCTTGCCTTTACAGCTGTTGGCGCCGAGGCAATGCACTTTGCTCGTCGTCGCCGCCGCCTTTGTCACTGGCGCCGCGCCGGCGAGGACCATTGAAATAGCGGCGACCGCGAGCGTCGCTCCCTTGCACCCTTCTGCTTTCATTGTTCTCCGACTCTTCTTTTTCCAACCCTTCGCCTCAAGGCCCTTGCACCATCGTTTACCAAGCTCGGGCCGTAAAGAAAAAAATGTCTCCGCGCTGGCGCTTCGCTCCATGGACGCCCGCATCCGAATTCCCAGGCTTCGCTCGGAATAGCTTGACGCTTACAGTATGCAGCTGCATTATTTTTCTCATACAGGATCGGCGCGACCAGCGGCCGTCTGCAATTCACTCGCTCGAGCCCGGCGGACCGCTTACGCCCGTCAGTGACCCAGCGAGGCGATGCGAGATGCAATGCATGGGAGGGCGAAATGTGGAGCGGACAAACGTGGCTCCTGGCGATTGCGACTTGGGCCGTAATCGTGATCGGAGGCGCGGTCTATTTGGCCGTTGAGGCTCGACGACGTCAGAAGGATTAGCGCGCTGATCGCCGCCCCAAGTGGGGACCGCGCCGCTTTCGCGTTCGACGCCATCGGCTTGGCGCAACGCGGCGGAGCCCGCCTTCAGTTGACAAGACGGCGTGAACTCGGTCGGATTTGACGTGATCGTCGCGCGGATAACCCGAGCTCTTTGATGTCCGATCGGACTGTCGCCTCCAAACGGGAAGAGCAAAGCGCATCGCCGTCGCGCGCAATGCGTCGGCGCGGCCACGCGCGGAAAGTCCTGCTTCAGATTCATCGAACCATCGGCCTCTTCGCAGGCGCAATTTTTGTTCTCGTCGGGCTCAGCGGCAGCGTTCTCGCGTTTCGCGACAATATCGACGAATGGCTGAACGCATCGATCATGCGCGTCGAAACGCCGACGCCCGCCACGCGTCGCCCGCTGGATGAAATCCTGGCGTCGGCTGTCGCGTCGATGCCAGCAGAGAGCAAAGCCGAACGAGTCACAATGCCGCGCCATGCCGGCGCCGCCGTTGCGATCGTCTTTATGGTCGAGACCGACGATTTCGACGTCGACGCCTACGAGATGTTCGTCGATCCATACACGGCGAAAGTCACAGGACAGCGGCTTCTGTTGCACGGCGACAGCACGCTGTCACAACCGCTCATTCCGCTCGTCATGGCCTTTCATTGGACTTTGCTGCTCGGAGTCAATAACGCCTATCTCCTCGGTTCGGTGGGCATCCTGGTTTTCGTCTCCATCCTCTTGGGTTTTTATCTGTGGTGGCCGCGCAACGGCGACTGGCGTCTGGGCTTGAAAATCAAATGGGGCGCGAGCCCAGAGCGAGTTGTCTATGACGTGCATAGAAGCGTCGGCGCTTACTTCATCGTTTTTCTCTTGGTGACGCTGTTCACCGGCGTCGCCATGATTTTCAAACCTGCGACGCGCTCGGCGGCCAGCGTATTTTCCGAGGTGCGCGCAGATCCCGATTTCGGAAAGTCGACGCCGGCTGCCGGCCGAACGCCGATCGGCCTCGATGCGGCCGCCGCTGTCGCCGACAGGATTTTTCCGGATGGCGCGCTGCACTGGATCCTTCTGCCGAGCGCGCCGAACGGCGTCTATGTCGTCGGCAAGCAATCGAGCGACGAACCCAACCGCACCAAGACGTTCCGAAACGTCGGCGTCGATCAATACAGCGGCCGAGTCGCCTATGTGCAGGATCGCAGCGCGTTTACCGCTGGCGAGACGTTCATCGAATGGCTCTTCCCGCTGCACAGCGGCGAGGCTTTCGGCGCCGTCGGCCGTTCGATCGTTCTGCTGGTCGGACTGACGCCGCTTGCGCTTTTCGTCACAGGATTTTTGCGCTGGCGGCAAAAGCGCCGCGCGCGGAAGCGCCCGGCGAACTGACGTCACATGCGACGTTCGCCGCGCAAACGGCGGATCATTGCCCGACGAAGATGGGCATCTCGATCGTGTCTTCGGCATTCTTGGCGTCGCCGAATGCGAGCTTGAGAAGATACTTCCCTTTGTGTGGGACAGTCGCGTCCAAAGTCACGAAGCCGCTTGAGTGGGGATGAGACGACAAGGCGTTGATCTGTTTGAGCCCGCCTTGAGAATCATATTCGTAGAACGAAAGCGCGACGGATTCGTTTCGCGCCTCTTTTTCCATGAGCGTGACGGAGAAAATGACCTTGCCGGTTCCGGGCACCCGGTCGCAGTATTCGTCATATTTGCTCAGATCGTCGGTCGGTCCCCCGGCGCTCTCTTCCGAATCCGGCAGGAAATACGTCGTGAGGTGAACGGAATAGAAGTCGCTGACCCCGAGACATTCCGAGATCGTGCGATCGCCGGCCTTCTCAGCCGGTTTTAGCGTATGCTTCTTCCAAAAGTCGTCGACGTATTGATTGAAGGCTGGCAGCCAAAGTCGATATGAAAACGCCGCGCCGTTGACGCTGATAAGCAGAACGATGCCGACGAATATCAGCAAGTTCAGACGGCGAGTCGGATTCATCACTCTCCCTTTCCTGTAGACTCGACGCGTCGGCGAAATCTCGCGGCGCGTGCGGGCGCGTCTTACGGGCGCACCTCAAACTCCCAGGCGCCGCTGACCAGATGCCCGTCGGCCGAGAGCGCTCTGTAGCGCACGGTATATTTCCCCGGGGTCAGCCGATTGACGCTTACGGATACATGGCTCGGATCGGCGCTATCAATCGCCGCGTCGCGTTTGTCGACCCGTTCGCCCGCGGCGCTGACAACCGCCAATGCGGTAAAGGCGTCGCGAATGCCGGCGTCGTACCACACCTCGACTTTCCCGATGTCTTCCGCGCCGACGCCGCCTTGCGCAGGGGAGGTGCGGACAACGATGGCGTGCGCCAGCATCAGCGTGGGGCGCTGCGCCTCTCGCGGCGGGACGGATGGGCCGGTGAGTTCGATCGCGGGGCTGGACTGTCGATTGGGCGCGCGCGCCGAGGACTCCGAGGGAGGTCGGTACGCCGCCGCGCCTTCAGGCGTCGCGACGATCGAAAAAATCGCAGCAGCCGGCAGGAGCAGACGGGGATATGAACGGACGGACATCGCGGACGAGCATCTTCTAAGTGAAAATCTTGGTTGTTCGCTCTTCGTCATGTCGCGAAGTCCGACTCGTTCAATTGTGAGGCGCTCCTGGCCCGCCCCGAGCATTTGCAGTTGCGGCTGCGCGACGCCGATTGTTCACATTGTCGCGGCCTTGGCCAGTGACCCCATTTTGATGCGGCGCAAAAAGCTTTCGCGCCGCAGCAGCGCGGCCGGCTCTAACGCGCCTCCGCACTTGAGCTTATCCTTGCCTCTCGATATGCATCTTTTAGGCAAAGTGCATACGTCGCGGCCTTGCGGCGCGTCAAGGGAGTGAGCCCAATGGTGTGGTCGCGGAAGATGGCGCTCGCTGTGGTTTTGACGTTGCTGGCGAGCGTGTCGGCGGCGCGCGCCCATACGGCGAATATTTCGAGTAGCCGCATCGCGCCGGAAGGGCAGGGTCATTATCGCGTCGAAGTCGGTTTTCTTGGATCCGATATTGAACGCATGTTCGCCGAGAACAAGCCGCAGAGCGACGTTGATCTGACCGAGCCTGGCGTCATCGAGGGGATGATCGGCAAATTCATCCAGCAGCGCGTCGATCTGCAGAACGCCGAAGGTCAAACCTGTCCGAGCACGGTCGATTCGGTCGGCGTCGATCCCACAAATCCAAGCGACTCGCGCGTGGTGCTGCAGATGGATTGCGGCGCCGTTCAGGGTCAGATTTTCTACAATCCCTTCAGACTGCTCGACGCGCAGGGACCGCGGGCGAAACATCTCGTCAGCATCGGCGAGAAGGGCGACGAATCCAATCTCTCCGAGGCGCAGCGCCAGGGCCGGGAGCCGGCGCCCGGACAGGTCATGATCTATCCCGGCGACAAGATGATCGACCTTTCCAAGCCGCTGCTGACGCCGTGGGAGCTCGCGCCGAAATTTCTCTCCGCAGGCGTGGAGCACATTATCACCGGCTACGACCATTTGTGCTTCCTGATCGCGGTCATGCTGTGGGCGACGCGCATCTGGCCCGTCGTCAAGATCGTGACGGCGTTCACCGTCTCGCACTCGGTGACCCTGACGCTCGCCGCGCTCGAACTCGTCAATCTGCCGAGCCGCTGGGTGGAGATCGCGATCGCGCTGTCGATCATCTATGTGGCGGTCGAGAACTTCTTCACCCGCAGAGTCGACAATCGCTGGCGCGACACCTTCGCATTTGGCTTCATCCATGGCTTCGGCTTTGCGAGCGGCCTGATTGAACTGGGCGTTCCTCAGCGCGCGATTGTTCCTGCGCTGGCGAGTTTCAACATCGGCGTCGAACTCGGGCAGATCGGCGTCGTGCTCATCGTGCTCCCTTTGCTTCTTCTGATCGATAAGGAATGCACGCATGGCGAGCGCAGTCCGCTGCTCGTTCAAGTCTGTTCGGCGATCATCGCCTGCTTTGGCGCCTATTGGCTGGTCGTGCGGGTGTCCGAACTGGGTTAGCGCAACGATCTGGGACACTTCTCTGATATCCTCGATCGGTTTTGCGTTTGCGCAAATCTGAACGACGCGCTTTCGCATCAGCCGTCGGGCTCGACGGCGCGACGAAAGCTGTCATGTGAAATGGTCGGGTTCTTCGGCCCGGAAGCGCAGCGTCAATCTGTTCAAGGCCGCCGCCAGTTGCTACAAGAATTCATCGCATGACGAGGTGAAGGCGACGACAAATCCGTGCGTGGGCGGAACGCACATGTGTCGTGGCGATTCTGGAGGCCACATGAGCGAGCGAACCATTGGGGGCGGCGTTTCCCGTGATCGGGGCGCGCTGTCGGACGGGAAGACCGCAGAGAGATCGGGTTCATCGGGCGCAAATGCCGTGAAGCGCAAACGCAATCGAAACGCGCCGCTCTATCGATGGTCGTTCACCATCCATAAATGGGCCGGGCTCATCGCCGCCGTGTGGCTCGGCGTGTTGGGTTTAACCGGCTTTTTCATGAACAATGGCGAATGGCGCTGGCTCCAGCAGGTCACGGCGCCCGGCTGGCTCGCCAGCGACCATGTCGCGCAGAACGCCGCCCGCAATGTTTTCCGCTATCTCCAGATCGATCCCGCCGATGCGTCGATCCGAGTCGCTGGTGGCCCACGCGGATTGTGGCGCAGCGCCGACGGAGGCGCCAGCTGGTCGCCGACGCGTTTCGAGGCCGCCGCGCATCCGCAGATTTTCGCGATCGAAGCGGATCCTGCGCGCGGTTGGGACAGGTTGTGGATCGGAACCGACGACGGTCTGTTCGTGACGACAGACAAGGGCGAGACGGCGCGGCCGGCGGCGCTGTCGGGCGAATCCGTCACGGCGCTGGCGCAGGGCGCATCGCCTTCCGAAATGCTTGGCGTGGTCGACAAGTCCCGCGTGTTTCGCTTCGATCCCGATACGCCGTCAAAGATCCAGATGCTCGATCTGGCGCCGCTGCCCGAAGAAGCGCGTCCCGAGTCGGTTCGCCTGCACAGGTTCATCCGGTCGATTCATTTCGGGCGCGGCCTGTTCGAGCCTGCGACCTCGCGCCTCATCAATGAGCTTGGCGGCCTTGCGATGTTCGTCCTCGCCGTCACCGGGCTTCTCTACTGGGGGTTCGGCAAATGGTGGCGCATGCAAGCGAAGGCCGGCGCGCGCGGCATGTCGCCGGAGGCGAAGCGCGCGACGACAAGCTGGCTCTACCGGATTCACGGCGCGACCATCGGCCTGCTGTGCGCGCCTATTCTGCTCTATCTCGCGCTCACCGGCATTGTCATCGACCATGACACGGAGCTCGGCAGCCTGCTGCGCAGCACCATGACGCCGAAGGCGCTTTACACGCCGGCCTTCAGGCCCAGCGTCTGGGATGAGCGCATCGATGCGATTGTCGGCTATCCCGGCGCGCCGGGAGTGTTTTCGGTCGGAAACTTCCTCGGGCTGTTCACGACGGCCGACGGCGGCAAGACCTGGGCGCGCGAAGACGATGCCGAAGGAAAGCCGATCGGCGGCGCCAATCGCATGCGTCGAATTAGCGACCGCGTCGTCATGATGTCGGGGATGGGATCAACCGCGACGATCCGCGGCGACGACTTCGCCTTCCGCCAAGCTGCATTGGCTCCGCCGGAGGGCATGGGCATGGGCGCGGGCGCGGGCGCGGGCATGGAACCCCGCCGCGGCATGGGGCGGCGGCAGGAAATGGGCGAAGACGCCGGCGCTGCGCCCGGACATCCGCCGCCGCATGGGGATGGCGAGGCAGCTGGCCGTCCCGCGCGCCCCATGATGATGGGCGCGATGAGCCGCGGGTTTGCGCCGACCGACGTGACCGCCTTTGACGGCGGTCTGCTATGGCGCACGGGCGCGAAGCTCGTCGTCACAAGTCTCGACGGCGCCCGGATCAAAATGCTCGAAGCGACGCAGCCGGAGGCGTCTGGCGTCCCCATGTTCATGTGGCTCCGCAGCCTCCACACCGGGGCGCTGTTCTGGAGCCAGTGGCGCTGGGTGAACGATATTTTCGCGACGCTCGCGCTCTTTCTGATCGCGACCGGCCTTATTCGCTGGTGGCGCCAGAAGTGGATGTGACATTCGCGCGTAGGCGCGCGCTCACAGAGTGCGCCGCGAGCCCGAAGCAGATCAGCATGGTCGCGGCGACCGCGGATCCCGGACGCATGATGATGGCGGCGACGACGATTCCGGTCGTCGCCGCCAGAAACACGATTGCCGCGCCGAGCAGGAAGATCCTGATGCGCGGCGTTGAGCCAAGGAATTCCTGCCGCAGCCAGCCCACGATCACCGCGCCTGCCGAAACGCTGAGCGTCACGCCGACAAACTCCAGGAGTTCGCGCAGGCTGGCGCTCCAGACGACGGCGACGCACAGCACCGCCTGCGCGATGATGGCGATGCGTGGGTGCTCGCCATGCAGACGGCCGAGAATGGCGGGGAGCGCGCCGTCGCGCGCCATCTGCGCATAGACGCGTGGACCGCTGAGCAACATGGAAGAGGCGGAGGTGGCGAGCGCAAGCGCGATCAGGGCGCTGAGGCCTTCCTCGGCGCGAACGCCGCCGAGCGCGCGCGCGGCGACTGCGCCAGAGTCGGCGACGCCCGCCAACGCCTCTCGCGGCGCGCTGTAGAGAATGACGGCGCTCACGCCGAGATACAGCGCGATGACGAGCGCCGTTCCCAGGTAAAGCGCGCGCCGCACCGCGTCGCCGCCGCCCTCGACGTCGCCGGTGACGTAAACGGCCGCATTCCAGCCCGAATAGGCGTAAGAGATCCATACGAGCGACCCGCCGAAGGCGAGCAGCGAAAATGCGGAGCCATCGACTGTTGGCGGGCCACCGATCGCCTGCGCGACATGGGGCGCGCCGAGGACGATGAAGGCGAGAATGGCGGCGATCTTGATCGCGACCGCGACGTTCAGGAAACGCACGCCTGTCTCCGGCGCGCCGGCGTGCAAGGCGGCCAGCAGGACGATCAGCGCGCTCGCAAACCAGGGCGCGCCGGTTTCAAAACCCCCGACGCGCGCGGCATAGAGTTCCGCGCCGAGCGCCGCGGCGGCGATCGGAGCGGTGAAGCCGGCGACAAGCGAAATCCAGCCGGCGGCCGTTCCCAGAGCGGGATGCAGCGTCTGTCTGAGAAAAGCGTATTCGCCGCCCGACTGGGGAAATCGTTTCGCGAGATCCGCATAGATTGCGACGCCCGAAAGGGCGTAGAGCCCGCCGACCAGCCAGGCGAGAAGCACGAACCCTGGCGATCCGAGGTCGGCGAGGGCGAAGCCGGAGGTGGTGAACACCCCCGTGCCGATCGTGTTGGCGACGACGAGCGCGATCGCGCCGCGATAGTCGAGAAGCCGCCGTCGCCGAGCCGCCTGATGCGTCATTGCGCGCTCTTCTTGAAGATTGCGAAAAACTGGCGCGGCAGGAAGTCTGGCGCCTCGGCGAGCGTGAAGCCTGCCTTTTGCATGTCCTCGACGCATTTTTCGAATGTGGGGCGGCGGTCTTTTGGCGGGCCCATCGGCACGTCGGGCCGGGCGAGGATCAGCGCGACGCGGCCATCAGGCTTCAGCTGGCTTCTGAGTTTCGTATAATAGGCGACGGCGTCCGCGTTCTGGCCATAGGCGTTGACGAACAGCGCTAGATCGAGCGGCTCCGGGAATTTCGGATCCGAAATCGTCACCGGCGTCGCGATCATGTTGGTCAGGTTCTCACGCTTCGCGCGCGCGCTGAGGAAGTCGACCATCTTCGGTTCGGCGTCCGCTGCGAATATCTTCGCGTCAGGCAGACGGCGGGCGAGACGCACGCTGAAATAGCCGGTGCCGGCGCCGATGTCGGCGACGCGCGCGTCTTTCGGCAGCTTCAGCGCATCGATGACCTGGTCGGGCTTCTGCCATGCGGCGCGGTCGTCCTTGTCGAGCACTGCGGACCATTTTTCCGGCTCTTTGAAGTCGCGCGCCGGCGCCCAGGGCGGCGGATCATTTTGCGCCTGCGACGCGGCTGCGAGCGTTGCGAAGCCAAGAGCCAGGACAATCGTTTTGGCAGGGACTTTCATAGGAGAATGCTCCCCGGCTGTGCGCCTCGGCGCCAGCGTATTGTGGGTTTTGAGAGCGTTTACGGCGGGAGCGTTCGCTTTAGGCCTCAGGCCGCGAACGCTCCCTCGCCGAGGTCGACGACATCAAACGCGTGGCGCGTCAGACCTCTTCATGCGCCGTTTTTCTTGAAGACGGCGAAATATTGCCGAGGCAGGAAGTCCTGCGTTTCGACCCGCGAATAACCGGCGGATTTCAATTCGTCCGTCGCTTTTTCGATCGAGACGCGATGCTCCTTCGGCGGACCATCGGCGTTCTCCATGCGGAAGTCGATGATCACTAGCCTTCCTCCGGGCTTCAACGACTCCTGCAGCTTTTTGAAATAATCAACGCGATTGCCGACGTGGTGATAGGCGTCGACGAGCAGGATGACGTCGACCGGCTCGGGCAGATTGGCGTTGTCAGGCGCCGCCTGAACAGGGACGATATTCGCAAGCCCCTCGTGCTTGGCGCGCT
>NZ_JBFWNB010000044.1:0-28152 GCF_050251305.1 Methylocystis sp.
ATGGCGGACAGAAAATCGAAGACACCGGGCCGCTCACCCGGGAGCGCATGCAAACCATCGATGACGACGTCGCCGCGCGCGTCGTCGATTTCCTCGACAGGCAGGCGAAGGGCGATAAGCCGGTGTTTCTGTGGGTGAACTTCACCCATATGCATTTTCGCACCCATCCGAAGCCGAAAAGCGTCGGTCAATCTGGCCGCTGGAACGGGCCATACGCCGATGTGATGATCGATCATGACAAGAACGTCGGGACGATTCTTCAAAAGATCAAAGATCTCGGAATTGAGGATCAGACGATCGTCTTCTATTCGACCGACAACGGCCCGCACATGAATTCCTGGCCGGATGCGGCGATGACCCCCTTCCGCAACGAGAAGAATTCGAACTGGGAGGGCGCCTATCGCGTGCCGGCGATGGTGCGTTGGCCTGGCAAGATCAAGCCGGGTTCGGTCTCCAACGAGATCGTCTCGCATCTCGACTGGATGCCGACGCTTCTCGCAGCCGCCGGCGCGCCGGATATAACGGAAAAATTGCTGAAAGGGTACAAGATCGGAAAATCGAACTACAAAGTCCATCTGGATGGCTACAATCTCCTGCCATATCTCACGGCTCAAGAAGACAAAGGCCCGCGCAAAGAGTTCTTTTACATCTCCGATGACGGCGATCTGACCGGACTTCGTTACGACAATTGGAAGTTCGTCTTTTCGGAACAAAGAGCGCCGGGCACGTTGCGCGTTTGGGCCGAACCGCTGACCAATCTACGCGTGCCGCTGATCTTCAACCTCCGCATGGACCCCTATGAACGCGCCAACATAACGTCGAACACCTATTACGACTGGCTGCTGGACCATGCGTTCATGCTGATCCCAGCCCAGACCTACGTCGGCCAATATCTGGCGACGTTCAAAGACTATCCGCCCCGGCAGAAATCTGCGACGTTCTCGATCGACCAGGTTATGGAAAAGCTGAAACAACCGTTGCATCGCGATTGATCGCCTCAGGCGAGGGCAATCGTTCCGCGGCGCGACAGTCGGTCTGTAGGCGGCGCGCCTATGGGCGTTCGCAACCGATGAGGCGCGCGCACATGCCCTTCAAAATGTCGGCCTTTATATTCTGGTCTGGCGTTTACAACGCCGTCCTGGCTTCAGTTCTGGCGTTCCCGCCTCTTTATCGGGCGATAGGACTGAATATTTGTTCGCCTGTATGGGGATGGCTGATCGCCGGATTCTTGGCTTACACCAGCGTCGTGCTGATCTTCGCCTCTCGAAACCTGATCCAGGGCGGCGCATTGGTCTATTGGGAGTCCTTGCTGCGCTATGTCGCGGCGATCATTCTCATTCCGGCCGGCCTGTTCGGCGATATCGGGTTGATCGCGGCGCTCCTGGGTTTGGGCGATCTCGCGATCGGTCTCGTTTATGCGTTCGGTCTGACGAAAGAACTCGGCGTGTCACACGCCGCCTTGCTGTACGGCAAAGTCGGCTGAAGAAGAGCCCGCTCGTCGCCAGCCGAGCCGGAGAGCGCTGCATTCGACGCGCGCGACGCGTTGGTTGCGACGGAGGGAGAGGGGAAGCTTAAGAACGCCCTAACGCCCGCTCGAGCACAAACACCCTCAGCGCCGAGGACAGATTCGCTTCGCCGCGGCCGGCGTCGACGCGGGCGATGAGCGCCGCGAGCGAGACGCTCTCCTGCGCGGCGATGGCCTTCAGAGCGCGCCAGAAGGCGTCTTCAAGCGAGACGCTGGTGCGGTGGCCGGCGATGACGACCGAATGTTTCACGACGCGGCGGGAACTGGCGTCTTCAGGCGCGGCGGGCGCCTCGCTCACGCCGGATCGTCCGAATCGCGCTCGCGCTTATGGCCGTCGAGCCTCGTGTTTTCCAGTTCCGCCCGGGTGGCGGTCGCTTCGCGCTCGGACTTGCTGCGTCCATGCGCGACGCGGCTTGTTTGCGCCGCCTGTTCTTTGACGCGGCGGTCGCGTTGCTTGCGGGCGCGACGCAGATTGACGACATCGCCCATCAGGGCTTTTTGCGGAACGCGTCGATCGAGACGACTTTCTCGTCGCCTTCGTCCTTTGATTCGACGGGCTTGAGCTTTCGCGGCTTCTCGCCGCTCGCCGCCTTGGCGGATTCCGGCGTAGCCGTCTCAATCTTAAGTGAATCGATTTTGGCCGGTTTGCGCTCGTTCTCGAACTCCGGCGTTTTGGCGACGAGGCTCGGTCCGGTCGGCGCCTCCTCGTCCTCCTCTGCTTCCTCGGCCTCCTCTTCGGCGTTCTCGAAGCGCAGGCCGAATTCGACCGCGGGGTCGAAGAATCCCGTGACCGCGGAGAAGGGCACATAGAGATGTTCGGGAATGGATCGGAAAGACAGCGTGACCCCGAAACCTTCGTCGTCGACTTCGAGATTCGAATATTGATGCTGCAGGATGATCGTCAGTTCGCGCGGCCATTGTTCCGCGAGACGGCGCGAAATCGTCACGCCCGGCGCGTCGGTGCGGAAGCTGATGGTGAAGTGATGATCCCCCGGCAGGTAGCCGCTCTCCGCGACTTCGCCCAGCACTTTGCGCATGACGCCGCGCATGGCGTCCTGAACGAGAAGATCGTAGCGAATAATGTCCTTGGCCATTGCGTCGCGCCAGACCGCTGTCTCTCTGGTCGTCCGGCTCCCGCTTCCGACCATTATGCTTGCCGCATGCTTGCCGCGCCCTGCGTCACGGCGGCGCCGCGCGAAATCTGAGTGGAGGCTTCTGTTGCCAGGCGCCTCCGAGCCCCGCCTAGAAGTGCAAACCCCTAGGGCTTTGATCCCGGTATGGGCGCTGCATTACGCAGCGACGGCCACCGGAGCATAGTTGTCGTTGGCAACTATAAGGTTTGACCCGATAACGGCGGTATCATGCCGAGCGAAAAATCACCCTTTACGCCCTCGTCGATCCTATTTCGCCCCCGCCGAAACCCGCCGCATGACGGGCTTGGGTGGAGGCGCCGGGTACCGCCCCCGGGTCCGAATGGTTTATTACGGTGTTCGTTTATCGCCATAGCCGCCGCAAGCGACGGCGTATTGAATATAGGCGTTTACGGGATTTTGTGAAAGGGCGGCTGAACGCGCTGTGGAAAGGTCGCGGCGGCCCCAAACCTCGCCGTCGCGGTCAATTTCGGCGGTTGCTCCGGGAGAAGGTCGAGAAAATGGCTCCGCTCACGACGCCTCGCGTGTCACGGGAAGATGGAGGCTCCCCGATTGCGCCATATGGCCTTGTGAAGCTTCTTGCTCTTATGCTTGGCGGGCGGCTTGCTCGTTCATTCGGTCGTCATTCGACCAACGCAATCGCTTCGCCATCGTCTCGCTAGGGCGCGCCGACGCGTTTCACCGCGCCAAAGCCCTGCGCCTCCATGGCGAGATGCAGCCGGTTCTGCAGTCCGGCGTCGTCGCCCTTGACGAGCAGTCCGGCGTTGTCGGCGATCGCTTCGCAGAGCGCGGTCACCCAGGGCTCTTCGCTTTTTGCGAAATCGTTGAGCACATAGGCATGGACCAGCGCCTTGTCGCCGGGATGGCCGATGCCGAGCCGCAGCCGCTTGTAGTCGTTGCCGATATGCGCGGTGACCGAGCGCAGCCCGTTATGTCCCGCGACGCCGCCGCCCGTTTTGACGCGGCATTTGGCCGGCGCGAGATCGAGTTCGTCGTGGATCACGACGATCTCGTCCGGCGCTATTTTGTGGAAACGCGCGGCTTCGCCGACCGAACGGCCGCTCTCATTCATATAGGTCTGCGGCTCCAGCAGCATGGCGCGTTCGCCGCCGATCATCCCCTCGGTGACGAGCCCCTGAAAGCGCGCGCGCGCCTGCGGAAAGCCGTGCCGCTTGGCGATCGCTTCGAGCGCCATGAAGCCGATGTTGTGCCGGTTTCGGGCGTAGGCGCGTCCGGGATTGCCGAGTCCGACAAGGAGCAGCATGTGAGCCTCTGACATAAAAATGGCCGGGCGAGCCCGGCCATTATCACGGTAAGCGTTCCAGGCTTACTTCTTCTTTTCGTCCTTGGCCGGAGCGGCGGCCGCGGCCGCGGCCGGACCTTCTTCCTCGGCGACGCCGCCTGCCGGCGGCGACAGGCTCGCCACGGTGAAATTCTTGTCCGGATTGGTGGGCTTGCAGCCCTCGGGAAGCGGTATCGCCGAGATGTGCAGCGAATCGTTGAAGTCCATGCCGCTCAGATCGGCGGTGATCGCCTCAGGAATGTTGTCGGCCGGCACCCACATCTCCACCGTATGGTAGACGATGTTGAGCGCGCCGCCGCGCTTCAGACCGGGCGAGATCTCCTGATTGACGAAATGCACCGGCACCTGCACGCGCAGCCGCGAACCGGGCTTCAGGCGCAGGAAATCGACGTGCATCGGCGTGTCTTTGACGACGTCGAGTTGGTAATCGCGCGGGATCGCGCGCTCTTTCTTGCCCTCGATGTCGAGCTCGAAAATCGTCGTGAGGAAATGTCCTGCGAAGATGAGCTGGGTCACGCTCTTTTTTTCCAGCGAGAGCGGCTGCGGCGCTTCGCCGCCGCCATAAAGCACTGCTGGAATACGGCCCTCACGGCGAACGCTGCGGGCGGCCCCCTTGCCTGTCCCGCTGCGCACCGCGGCCGCGAGCTTCTTGGTCTCGGCCATGTCGGTGTCCTTCAAGTCAAAAGAAAAGGCGCTGCTTCGCCTCCAGGGGTGTCGGAAACGCAGGCGCCGGGGCGCTTATAGGGGAGCGCGGCGCGAGAGGCAAGACGAGCCTGGGCGCGTCCTTGATGGACCCGGCCGCCCCGGCCTTACGCAAGGACTGAGGGCGGTCGTAATAAATGCGTCATCTTGCTTCGGACAGATGGGGGTCATGGTAAGTCATGTAATGGATATCGGCGCTGGGCCGAAGGCCGACGCGGCGACGTTTGAGCTGCGCCAAATCCGAGACGAAGTCGCCGCGCTCCGCGACGCCGTGGCGCGGGAAAGCGAGGCGCGCCGCCTGGACTGGGGCGTCGCCGGCGATGGCGCACGAAATCTCGCCGATTATCTCGCTCTCCGCAGCCATGATCTGATCGCGCTGCAACTGCGACTCTCCGCTTTCGGCCTCTCTTCGCTTGGCCGCAGCGAAGCGGATGTCATGCCGGCCCTCGACGCGCTGCTGGCGACGCTGGGCAGACTGTGCGGCGAAGACGCGGACTATCCTGCGCATGAAGCAATGCGCGCGGGCGAGGATGCGCTGATCCGCGCCTGCGACCAGATTTTTGGCGACGGCGATGGCCGGCGCCAGACGCGCATCATGGCGACGCTGCCCAGCGAAGCCGCGACCGACGCGAGCCTCGTCGCGGCGCTGATCGACGCCGGCATGGATTGCGCGCGCATCAATTGCGCTCATGACGACGCCGCGGCATGGAGCCAGATGATCGACAATGTCCGCGCCGCCTCGCGGCGTCTCGACCGGCCATGCCGGGTGCTGATGGACATTGCGGGCCCGAAACTACGGATCGCGGCCGTGCGCGCCCCGGAAAAATACCGGCTTTATCCGGGGGAGCGTCCGCGTCTTGTCGCCTGCCTCGACGCGCGCAGCGGCCCCGTCGCCTTCTCGGTGAATTTTCCGCAGGTCGTTTCGCAACTGCGTCCCGGCGCGGATGTCTCATTTGACGACGGCAAGGCCACGGGCCGGATCGTCGCCGTGGACGACGCGGGCGCGGAGATCGAAATCATCGCGGCTCGGACGAAAGGCATGCGGCTGAAGCCGGACAAGGGCGTCAACCTTCCTTCGATCGACCTCGAACTCCCGCCGCTCACCCCTAAGGATCTCGCCGATCTCGATCTGGTGGCGCGTTCGGCGGATATCGTCGGCTTGTCGTTCATTCAGCGGGCCGAAGACGTGAGTCTCCTGCAGGCCGAACTTGCCGCGCGGCGCGGCGACATGCCTGCGCAAGCGCTCGTCCTGAAGATCGAAACGCCGCTCGCCGTCCGCAACCTCCCGCGCCTGATCGTCCAGTCGGCGGCGCGCCATCCGACCGCGGTGATGATCGCGCGCGGCGATCTTGCGGTCGAGGTCGGCTTCGCGCGCCTCTCCGAAATGCAGGAAGAGATCCTGTGGTTGTGCGAAGCGGCGCGTGTCCCCGTCATCTGGGCGACTCAGGTGCTCGACCAGCTCGTGCGCGAGGGGGTGGCGAGCCGGCCCGAGACCACCGACGCCGCGATGGCGCAGCGCGCCGATTGCGTGATGCTCAACAAGGGCGACTATCTGCCCCAGGGCGTGCGTTTTCTGCGGGACGTCATCACGCGGATGGAGCGCCACCAGTCCAAGAAATTCGCCCGGCTCGCGAGGCTGCAGGCCTGGCGATAGGCGTCGGGCCGAGTAGGCTTCACCCCTTTTCCGGCAGATTCAGCCGGATGTGCAATTCGCGCAGATGTTTCATCGTCGCTTCCGACGGCGCGCCCATCAGCAGATCCTCAGCGCGTTGATTCATCGGGAACAGCGTCACTTCGCGCAGGTTTTCCTCTTCCGCGAGCAGCATGACGATGCGGTCGACGCCCGGCGCGATCCCGCCGTGCGGCGGCGCGCCATATTGGAAGGCGCGATACATGCCGCCGAATTTCTCGATGAGCACATCCTCGCCATAGCCGGCGATCTCGAACGCCTTCTTCATGATGTCCGGACGATGATTGCGGATGGCGCCGGACGACAGCTCCACGCCGTTGCAGACGATGTCATATTGATAGGCGAGGATGGTGAGCGGGTCCTGAGTCTCCAGCGCCTCCATGCCGCCCTGCGGCATCGAGAATGGATTGTGGGAAAAGTCGACCTTCTTGTCGTCCTCGTTCCACTCATACATCGGAAAATCGACGATCCAGCAGAATTCGAAAACATCCGTCTTCGCCAGGCCGAGTTCGTCGCCGATGCGCAGCCGCGCCATGCCGGCGAGCTTTGCGGCGGCGGTTTCTTCGCCGGCGGAAAAGAACACGGCGTCGCCGGGGCCGACGCCGGCTTTGGCCGCGATCGTGGCCTGAACATCGGCCGGAATGAATTTGGCGATCGGGCCCTTGCCGACGAGCGCGCCGTTTTCGTCCTCGAAAATCACATAGCCGAGGCCCGGCGCGCCCTCGCTTCGCGCCCAGTCGTTCAACTTGTCGAAGAAGCTCCTCGGCTGCGCGGCGGCGCCGGGGGCCGGAATTGCGCGCACGGTCTTGCCGCGGAACGCCTTGAAGCTCACGTCTTCGCGCGCGAATTCCTCAGATACGTCGGCGAGGATCAGCGGATTGCGCAAATCCGGCTTGTCTGTGCCATATTTGAGCATCGCCTCGCGGAAGGAAATGCGCGGAAAGTTCTGCGTGACCGCCTTGCCGTTCGCGAACTCCTCGAAGAGTCCGCGCAGCACCGGCTCCATCGCGTCGAACACGTCGTCCTGCGTGACGAAGCTCATTTCGACGTCGAGCTGGTAGAACTCTCCCGGCGAGCGGTCGGCGCGCGCGTCTTCGTCGCGAAAGCAGGGCGCGATCTGGAAATAGCGATCGAAGCCCGCGACCATGATGAGCTGCTTGAACTGCTGCGGCGCCTGCGGCAGCGCGTAGAATTTTCCCGGATGCAGGCGCGAGGGCACGAGAAAGTCGCGCGCGCCTTCCGGCGAGGAGGCAGTCAGAATCGGCGTCTGGAACTCGAAGAAGCCCGCCTGCTTCATGCGCGTGCGGATCGAGTCGACGATGCGGCCGCGCAGCATGATGTTTCGATGCAGCTTCTCGCGGCGCAGATCGATAAAGCGATATTTAAGGCGCGTGTCCTCCGGATAGGGATGGTCGCCGAAGACGGGCAGCGGCAATTCGGCGGCTGCGCCCAAAACCTCGATCTCGTTGACGTAGACCTCGACCAGTCCCGTCGGCATGTCGGGATTTTCGGTGCCGGCCGGACGCTTGCGCACCTCGCCGTCGAGGCGCACGACCCATTCCGAGCGCAGCTTCTCCGCCTGCGCGAAGGCCGGAGAATCGGGGTCGACCACGCATTGCGTCAGGCCATAATGGTCGCGCAGGTCGATAAACAGCACGCCGCCATGGTCGCGAATGCGATGGCACCAGCCGGAGAGTCGGATTTTTTCGCTGACGAGCGCCTCATTGGGCGCGCCACAATTATGCGAACGGTAGCGATGCATTTGATCTCTCGGGAGGGGTGAGCGCCGGCGAGCGAAACACAGCGTTTGGCGCGGACAAGCGCACGGGCGAGCGGAGCTTGTCAAGCGGACGATGAAGAGGCGTCGGCGGGATTCCTTCGAAGCGCAGTCGACGAAGGCGCTTAATCTGCTTGACTGTAAAGCATCGCTTCGGCACGTTGCGTTTATGTCTTTAGCTCTGGGCTTGTCGATGAATACCTATCATTTGTGGTTAGTCAAAGCTGTCATGATTGCTGCTGCTGTCTTGACTTTCGCGGGATGCGGCGTCAAGTGGAGTAAGCCCTTTTAATACCAGACAGATCAAAACTTATAGTAATGAAGTGAGGACGCATGAGGCTTCTGCGAACAGGACTCGCAGTCCTTCTACTCGCAAGTCTATCGGGCTGTGGAGGAGGAAAGTGGGAGATGGAGGCTTTCCCTCGCTACGGTAAACTGCCGGGACCCAGCGGCAAAATCTGAAAGAGATCTCGGCGGGCGCCGTCAAGCGGCGGGGGTAGGGGTTTCCGTCAACGGCGACGTCGGATGCCCGAGCGTCGCAGACACAGCGTTCATTTTTTGAAAAAGGCGTCGGCCGCGGCGCTTGCCGCCTGCTTCGCGGCGCGGGCGGCCTCGAGCCGCGCGATCTCCTGCCGCAGTCTCTCGATCCGCTCGCCGATCTCGGCGATGGACAGAAGATCGAGCGGCTGGCCGATCTCGAAAGCCGCCGGGCGTCGCGTCGCGCCGTCCTCTTCGCTTTTCATCGTCGCGCGGCCTCGGCTGGATTTCTTTGATCGCTGGCCAAAATAGCGTCCGAAGCGGCATGCGCCAACCTTGTCGACGCGCGTCATTTGAGCGTAACTTCCGGCGCGCTTGATGGTCCGCGCTGGCGGGGCGTCGGCGGCCGTTCGAGCGCCGGCCGAAAGCGCCATGACCGCCAGGCGCGCGCGTTCGCCGCCAGCCCCTTTTCGCCGGACGAAAACGCCTATGACCAAGTGGGTTTACAGTTTCAGCGCCGGTCGGTCCGAAGGATCGGCGTCGATGAAAGAGCTTTTGGGCGGCAAGGGAGCCAATCTCGCAGAAATGGCCGCGCTCGGTCTCCCGGTGCCGCCGGGCTTCACCATCACCACCGAAGTCTGCGCCTATTTTTACGCCAACGACAAGACGTTCCCCGCGAGTCTTCCGGGGCAGGTCGATGAGGCGCTGGCCGAAATCGGCCGCATCGCCGGACACGCTTTCGAGGACCCGCAGTGGCCGCTGCTCGTCTCCGTGCGTTCGGGCGGCCGCGCCTCGATGCCGGGCATGATGGACACGGTGCTCAATCTCGGTCTCAACGACGAGACCGTCGAAGCGCTCGCGCGCAACTCGGGCGATGAACGTTTTGCGTGGGACTGCTACCGGCGTTTCATTGAAATGTATTCGGCGGTCGTGCTTGGCGTCGAACATCACGAATTCGAGGAAGAACTCGAGCGCCTGAAGGAGAGCAGGGGGTTCGCGCTCGACACCCAGCTTTCCGCCGACGATTGGCGCAACGTCGCCGCGCAATACAAGGCGATCGTCGAAAAGGTTGCGGGCAAGAGCTTTCCGCAGGATCCGCGCGAACAATTGTGGGGCGCGATCAAGGCGGTGTTTTCATCCTGGATGAACCATCGCGCGGTCGTCTATCGCAGCCTGCACAACATTCCCGAGAGCTGGGGCACCGCGGTCAATGTTCAGGCGATGGTGTTCGGCAATATGGGGGCGCAATCCGCGACCGGCGTCGCCTTCACGCGCAATCCGTCGACCGGCGTGCGCGAGCTTTACGGCGAATATCTGATCAACGCGCAGGGCGAGGACGTCGTCGCCGGCATTCGCACGCCGCAACCCATCACCCAGTCGGCGAGCCACGCTTCCGGCTTCGAGAAGATTTCGCTCGAAGCGGCGATGCCGGCGATCTTCGCCGAATTCAAAGGATACGCCGACAAGCTCGAACGCCATTTCCGCGACATGCAGGACATGGAGTTCACGGTCGAGCGCGGCAAATTATGGATGCTGCAGACCCGCGCCGGCAAGCGCACGGCGCGCGCGGCGCTCAAACTCGCCGTCGACATGGCGCGGGAAGGGCTGATCGGCAAGGATGAGGCGATCCTGCGGGTCGAGCCGCAGTCGCTCGAACAATTGCTGCATCCCACGATCGATCCCGCAGCGAAACGAAACATTCTCGCGACCGGACTGCCGGCTTCCCCGGGCGCGGCGGTCGGCGAAATCGTCTTCGATCCGGAAGAAGCCGCGAAGCTCGCCTCCAACGGCCGCAAGATCATCCTCGTGCGCATCGAGACGAGCCCCGAAGACATCGGCGGCATGCACGCGGCGGAGGGCATTCTCACCGCGCGCGGCGGCATGACCTCGCACGCCGCCGTCGTCGCGCGCGGCATGGGCAAGCCCTGCGTCACCGGCGCTGGCGCGTTGCGCATCGACTATGAGGACCAGAGCTTCACCGTCGCCGGCAAGCGCTTCGGCAAGGGCGAACGCATCACCATCGACGGCTCCGCCGGCCAGGTCATCGCCGGCGAAGTGAAGATGCAGCGGCCGGAACTCACCGGCGAATTCGCCGTGCTGATGTCATGGGCGGATCAGAAGCGGCGCCTGAAGATCCGCGCCAACGCCGAAACGCCTTCCGACGCGCGCACCGCCCGCCGTTTCGGCGCTGAAGGCATCGGCCTCGCGCGCACCGAACACATGTTTTTCGAAGGCGAGCGAATCGTCGCGGTGCGCGAAATGATTCTCGCCGACGACGCCCAGGGCCGCCGCCTCGCGCTCGCCAAACTGCTGCCCATGCAGCGCGAGGATTTCAAGCAGCTGTTCGAAATCATGTCGGGCCTGCCGGTGACGATCCGCCTGCTCGATCCCCCGCTGCATGAATTCCTGCCGCATTCGGATTCCGAGATCGCCGCCGTCGCGCGGGCGATGGGCGCCGATCCGGTGAAGCTGCGCCGTCGGGCCGCGCAGCTGTCCGAATTCAATCCGATGCTCGGCTTTCGCGGCGTGCGGCTCGCCGTCATCTTCCCCGAGATCGTCGATATGCAGGCCCGCGCGATTTTCGAGGCGGCGATCGAAGCCAGCCTGTCGACGGGCGAGCCGGTCGACATCGAAATCATGGCGCCGCTCGTCTTCACCCGCGCCGAGCTCGATCTCGTCAAGGCGCGCGTCGCCGAAATGGCCAAGCTCGTCGAGGATGAGACCGGGATCAGGCCGAACTACCATGTCGGCACGATGATCGAACTGCCGCGCGCGGCGCTGCGCGCCGACGACATCGCGCCATCGGCGGATTTCTTTTCCTTCGGCACCAATGACCTGACGCAGACGACGCTGGGCATTTCGCGCGACGATTCCGGCTCGTTCCTCAACGCCTATGTCGAAAAGGGGCTGCTGCCGGCGGACCCTTTCGTGACGATCGACCAGGAAGGCGTCGGCGAACTCGTCGCGCTCGGCTGCAAGCGCGCCCGTCAGGCCAATCCGACGATCACGCTCGGCGTCTGCGGCGAGCATGGCGGCGACCCGACGTCCGTCGCCTTCTTCGACAAGATCGGCTTCGACTATGTGTCCTGCTCGCCGTTCCGCGTGCCGATCGCCCGGCTAGCGGCGGCTCAGGCGGCGCTCGGCGAAAAGGCGGCGAGCACGGCGTGACCCGTGGCCGGGCGCGTCCCGGCCATCTGCGCCGCGCCCTTACGCGCTCTCCAGCTCCTCGTCGCGATGGTTCATCTCGAAGCGGCGCACGATCAGCCGCACGAGATAGAGGCCGAACTCCGGATTCTGAAAATAAAGCTGTTCGAACTGCTCATAAGTGATGACGAGCAGCCGGACGTCGCTCAGGCAGCGCGCCGTCGCAGTGCGCCGTCCCTTGGTTGTAAAAAGCGCCATTTCGCCGAAAATGTCGCCGGTCGAAAGCACGGCGCCCCGCTCCACGATTTCGACGCGGCCCTCGACGACGACATAGGCCTCGTCGGCGTCGTCGCCCTTCGAAAACAGCGTTTCGCCGGGTCTCAGCGCGCGCGGATGCATGAAGGGCTTCAGCCATTCGATGTTCAGATCGCTGTCGTTGGCTTCGCGCACGCTGGCGATCAGGCGGCGCATCTCGCGCATGCGGGTGAAGTTGAGCGGCAGATTGATCGCATGTTTGGCGATCGTCGGCGGGTTGGCGGTGAGGAGCCCGTAGGTCACGCCGAGCACATTGCCGAGCATCGCCGTGATTCGCAGCGGGATCATGCGTTTCATATACGCCGCGCCGACGACGGTCGACGCCTCCGCCCAGGCGAGCGCGGTTAGCGCCGCCGCGCCGACCGTCTTTCCCGTATCCGATGCGGCCCAGTTCGTCAGCGTATCGATCAGTTCGGACATCACAGCTTCCATTCTCGCGCCGCGCTTAACCTTTGCGCGCAATCAACACAAGCGTTCAAAAAGCGTGAGAGGCTGGACTTTCCCATGCGCTTTCGCACATTCGCCCTATGCGACAAATGAGCCGAATTCTGCGGATCGACGCTTCGGGACGCGGATTCTACGATTTCACCGAAAATATCCGCGACTTCGTCCGCGCCGCCCGCGTGCGGGAAGGGCTGCTGACGGTCTTCTGCCGGCATACCTCCGCGTCATTGCTCATTCAGGAAAACGCCGATCCCTCCGTGCTGCGCGATCTTGAAGCCGTTTTTGCGCGGCTTGCGCCGGAAGCGGCGGATTACGCGCATGATACGGAAGGCCCCGACGACATGCCGGCGCATATCCGCGCGGCGCTGACGCAGACGCAGCTCTCGATTCCGCTTATCGGCGGGGAGCTGGCGCTTGGCGTCTGGCAGGGAGTCTATCTGTTCGAGCACCGTCGGCGTCCGCACCGGCGCGAGATCGCGCTGCATCTGATCGGCGAATGATTCGGGCCAGTGCTTCATTCTGGCACGATCGCGACGGCGCCCCGGCAACGGTTCCGCAAGGCTAATGCGCGATAAGATTTTACGAAAGATCGCATCCGGGGCGGCGCGGCGTAGGTCGGGGGCCTCGCGCGAGACGCGCCATCGCATGTGGGCCAGTCTATGCGTCGTCAGTCGAGAACGCGTTATGCGCGCAGAGGGGTTGCGCCCTGGGTCTTCAGCGTCACGGCGCCTTGGGCGCTCGGCGTCGGGATGCTGGTCTCCTTCACTGCGGCCGCAGGACAGGATCCCGTCGCGGATTGGAAAGTGTCTCCGCTCGCGGCGCGCGCGCCGGGCGCGCTGACCGTCGGCTTCAGCGAGGCGGCGAGCGGCGACTATGGCTTTTATGGCGAGACGCGCGCGCGAATCGAAAAGGCGCGGCTGATCGTCGGCGGCGCCGACGAGTTTGGCGCGATTCCCGACGAGCGCGAGCCGCATGTCGACCTCAAGCCCGACGTGAAGCATTTTCCGCAGGTCGATCGGCGCCATAAGGGCGATCCGGTCGTCGCCATGCGGCCCGGCTTCGAGACGCGCCGCCCTCAGCCGGCCAATTTGGGGTTAAGCCAGTCGCCGCCGCTTTCCTTCGGACTGGACGGCGAATCGACGCGGCAGACGCCGACGCCGCTCGCGCCGCGCGGCAGGACGCCCGGCGACGAAGCCTTCGAAGAGGTCGACGCTGGCGCCGCCCCCGAGCCGGCCACCACCCAGAAGTCGATGGCCGTCGCCTCGCCGGCGCAGAGCTCGTCGATTTCGACGCCGACCGGCGCCGACGCGCCGCGGGACATCGGCAAGGAAGCGGCGACCGAGCGCGCGCTTCACGGCGCATCGCCGCAAACGCCGCGCGCCGTGGCGCTGGGGTCGTCGACGCCGGCGCAACCGGACGCCGTGCCGATCGCCGTGTCGTCCTTCCCGGGCGCGACGCTGGCGCTGGCGACGCCGGGCGCCAATCCGAGCGCGTCGCGTCCCGATTATGTGGCGTCGATCGATCCGGAGAAGCTTGGACGCGAAACCCGCTGCCTGGCGGAAGCCGTCTATTTCGAGGCCCGCAGCGAACCCGAGGCCGGACAGGCGGCGGTCGCGCAGGTCGTGCTCAACCGCGTTCAGAGCGGCCTTTACCCGTCAAGCGTCTGCGGCGTCGTCTATCAGAATCGCCACCGCTTCCGGCAGTGCCAGTTCTCCTTCGCCTGCGAGGGCAGGTCGCTGCGCATCACCGAAGGCGATTCCTGGGAGCGGGCGGTGCGCGTCGCAAAGGAAGTCATGGTCGGGCGGACCTATATCTCCGACGTCGGCCGGGCGACGCATTATCACGCCAATTACGTTCACCCGCGCTGGGCGCGCGCGCTCAGGAAGATGGACGTCATCGGCAGGCATATTTTCTACCGGTTGAAGCCGGGACAGAGCTGATCGGAATTGGCGGCGTCGGAACGTCAGTCGATGAGCCGCGCCCGAACCAGCCCGCGCACCGAATTGCCGAGGAAAAATTCGGACCCTGAAATATCCTCGAGCCTCAGGATCGATTCGCGCGCGCGGCCTTGCGCGATCAGCGCGGCGCGCAGCGTTCCAGGCAGCAGGCCGCAAGACAGCGGCGGGGTCAGCAAGATGTCGCCCCGAGGCGCGAACAGATTGCAGCGCGCCGCTTCGCACAGCTCGTCGCGCTCGTTTTGAAAGACGACTTCGTCGGCCCCGCAGCGCTGGGCCGCCTCGGCGAGCGAATCTTCGTACAGCGCGCGCCGCGTCGTTTTGTGCCGCAACAGCGGATCGGCGGAGGAAAAGCGTCGCGGCGCGACGGCGACGCGCCAGACGGCGTCGCTCGGAACGGGTTCGATCAACGTGACGCTGGATTCGACCGCCCCGTCGCGCGCAAGAACCAGCCGCACGCGCAAGCGCTCGCCCGGAGCGCGCGCCACGGCGGCCGCCAACGCCTCGCGAACGCGCGCCGGGTCATAGGCGAAGCCGAGCGCGGCGCTCGAAGCGGCGAGCCGGGCGAGATGTTCGGGCAGGAGACGAAACCCCTCGCCGCGCGTCCACAACAGCGTTTCGATCAGGCCGAAGTCGGCGTCGCGCCCGCCAGAAAGCGCGCCTTGATCAGACATTCCTCATACTCTTCGCGCGCGCGGGAATCGGCGACGACGGCGGAGCCGACATTGCAGACAAGATCGCCTTCCGGAAAGATCGTCAGCGTGCGGATCGCGACATTGAAACGAATGTCGCCGTCGGGCGCGATGACGCCGACCGACCCGCAATAGACGCCGCGCGCGGCGCATTCGAGATCGCGGATGATCTCCATCGCGCGGATTTTCGGCGCGCCGGTCACCGAGCCGCATGGAAAAAGCCCGGTGAAGAGATCCTTCAACGTTACGTCGTCGCGAAGCCGCGCCTCGATGCCCGACGTCATCTGATGCAACGTCGGATAGGTCTGGATGGTGAAGAGATCGGTGACTTTGACGGTGCCGACGACGGCGAGGCGCGAGAGGTCGTTTCTCAAAAGATCGACGATCATCAGATTTTCGGCGCGCGACTTTTCGTCTTCGACAAGATATTGCGCGCGCGCCATGTCCTCGGTCGGCAGCGCGCCGCGTTGCGCCGTGCCTTTCATCGGACGCGCGCGGATGGCGCGGCCTTGCGCCTCGAAGAACACTTCCGGCGACAGCGAAACGACGGTTTCGGCCTCGAGCGCCACGACGCCGCCATAGGCGACCGGCTGGCGCTTGCGCAGGCCGCGATAGAGCGCAAGCGGATCGCCCTCATAGCGCCCAAAGAGCGGGAAGGTCAGATTGATCTGATAGACGTCGCCCGCGAAAATATACTCGCGGCACTTGTTGAATCGTTCCGTGTATTCATCCTGCGACCATGCAGGCGCAAGCGCGACGTCCGGCGGCGCGCTCTCGGCGGGCGGCAGCGACCAGGGCCGCGGCGCCCGAAACGCGCCGAACAGGAGCAGCGGCGTGCGGGCGTTTGGCGTCGCCTGCGCGGCGAATTTCGGCTCCAGGGCATAGCCAAGTTCGTAGCCGGCGTAGCCCGCGAGATAGAGGCCGCGCCGAGTCGCCGCCTCCATCCGTTCGAACGCCGGAGCGACGTCTTCCGCCGCGCGCGCGACGATGATCTCCTCGGGTTCGTCGAACAACAGCGCCTGTCCGCCGCTGCGGCTGTCTTCGAAAACGACGTAAGGCCGCGCCGGCGCTTCTGTTTGCGTCAGGACGGCAGGGCGTTCGGCGGCGTCTTGCATTTGTGGCGGAGCTTTCAATGCGGCGGATGTTACATCAGCCGGCTCCAGTTATGAAACGTTGCGTCGTCGCGCAACTTTTGTTCAGCTTTGCTCTCGCTGCGCGCGCGGGCTATGACGGCCCATGTCGAAATCCCCGCCGCTTCGTTTTCTCTTCATTGGCGACGTGCTGGGCCGTTCGGGCCGCGCGGCATTGTCGCGCTTTATCCCGAGACTGCGCGAAAAATGGGCGCTCGACTTCGTGGTCGTCAATGGCGAGAACGCCGCCGGCGGCTTCGGCATCACCGAGGCGATCTGCGACGAAATGCTCGGCCTCGGCGTCGATTGCGTCACGCTCGGCAACCACGCCTTCGATCAGCGCGAGGCGCTCGTCTTCATCGAGCGGCAGCCCCGGCTGCTGCGCCCGGTCAATTATCCGCGCGGGACTCCGGGGCGCGGCGCCGGCCTCTATACGGCGGCGCGGGGACAGCAGGTGCTCGTCGTCAATCCGATCGGCCGAGTCTTCATGGAGGCGCTCGACGATCCCTTCGCCGCGATCGAACGCGAGCTGGGCGCCTGTCCACTCGGCGTCGGATGCGACGCGATCGTCATCGACATGCACGCCGAGGCGTCGAGCGAGAAAATGGCGATGGCGCATTTTGTCGACGGCCGCGCGTCGGTGGTGATCGGGACGCATACGCATGTTCCGACCGCCGACGCGCAGATCCTTCCGGGGGGCACCGGCTATCAGACCGACGCCGGCATGACGGGGGATTATGATTCCGTCGTCGGCATGGACAAGGAGGAGCCGCTCCGCCGCTTCCTGCGCAAGACGCCAGGCGCGCGCTACGAGCCGGCGAACGGCGAGGCGACCTTCTGCGCCGTGGCCGCGGAGATCGGCGCGGATGGGCTCGCGGGCATGATTGCGCCGGTGCGGCTCGGCGGCCGGCTGCGGGACGAGTGGCCCGAGGCATGGGGCGCCCCCTGACCGCCCGACACGCGCCCATGAGCATCCTGAGCGCTCATGCGCCAGCAGCCTAGCGGGACACGGCGCGATCGACGAACGACGCCGCAAAATGCTGGACGAGATTGTAGAAGATGACCGGCAGCATCACCTGCGGGTGATCGGCGAGCGCCATTGAGGCAAGCACCAGCGCCGTGCCGTTGTTGTTCATGCCAAGTCCGAACATCATCGAAACCGTGTCTGCCCGAGAGGCCTTAAGGGCGCGGGAGATGCCGTAGCCTGCGGCGAACATGACCATGCACAGGCTCCCGACGATGGCGAGAATGGCCGCCAGAAAATCGAAGTCGGGGTGGGCCACCGCATTGGGCAGCGACAGCGCTGCGTTGGAGTAGTTGAGCAGCGTCAGGACGATCATATTGGCGATCTTCAGGTAGGGGCCCGCCGCAACGACCCGGGCCTGACCCGCAATTCGGTTGACGGCGATCCCCAAAAGCGTCGGCAGGATCACCCATGCGCCGAGAAAGGCGAATGCGCCGCCCGAGGCGAGTTCATGCAGGTCTTCGGCATAATCCCCGATCGTCACATAGCCGACGCCGTGGAGAACAATCGGCGTCAGGATCGGACTGAGAATGGTCGTCAGCAGCACGAGCGCAAGACTCAGCGCGAGATTGCCGTTGGCGTTCTGCGACCACGCCGTCGACGCGCCGGCGATCGGCATGGAGGCGATCAGGGCCAGTCCGACGAGGATCTGCTGAACCTCCTCCGGATTGTGCCAGACCTTGAGCGTGCCGCTTGCGGCGACGATAAATCCGAGCGGGACGAACACATTGGCCGCCAGGCCGGACGCCAAGAGCGAAGGCCGGCGCAGCATGTTTTCGATGTCGGCGGTTTTGGCCGCGAGCCCCGCGTTGAACAGCAACAGCGCCAGCATGATCGTCGGCAGCGAAATATGTAATGGCGCGCCAAAGAACTCGAGCGGGCTGAATTCGATGCTCCGAATATGCAGACCAAGCCCGGGCCAAAGCGCCGCCGCTATATATGAAGCGCCTATGATGTAAATAAAATAATGGTGAACAATGCCTGCTACTGATTGCGCTATGCTCTTACTTTCAGGATTGCTCATGAGGCGGCTGCCGTTTCTGGAAAGAGACGAGGGCGATATCTTTGTACTGCTTCGGCCACGAAATGAATGCGGTCGCCGCCTGCGCGCTGCGATCGGCCTGTTCCACTCTACCAAGACCTTATAAGCTCGCTTAAATAGCTCATCGAGTGGCGCCTCCGGGCGCGGGTCCGGAGCGCGCGATATGAAGTGGGAAGATCTCCAGTCGTCGGAAAACATCGAGGATCGTCGCGGCGACGGGCCGATGATCGCGCGCGGGCCGCGCGTCGGCGCGGGCGGCATCGGCCTGGGCACGATGGTGGTGCTCGGGCTGATCGGCTGGGCGCTCGGCATCAATCCGGCGATTCTCATCGGCGGCGCCGAGATGATCAACAATATGCGCCGGCCGCGCGAAGTCGCTCTCCCTCGCCAGCAGGCCCCGCAGCAAGCCGCCCCTGAGGACCAGATGGGGCGTTTCGTCGCAAAAGTGGTGGGGTCCAACGAGCAGGTCTGGTCGCGGGTGCTGCCGGAGCAGAAGGGGGTGCGTTTTCAGCCGCCTCGGCTCGTTCTGTTTAACGGCTATACGCAGTCGCGCTGCGGCGTGGCGCAATCGGCCATGGGTCCGTTCTACTGCCCGCTCGATCAGCGCATCTATCTCGACACCTCCTTCTTCCGCGACATGCAGCGGCGGTTCGGCGGCGGCGGCGATTTCGCATACGCCTATGTGATCTCTCACGAGATGGGCCATCACATCCAGAACCTGCTCGGCATTCTGCCGAAGATACAGCGGGCGCAGCAGATGGCCGGCAGCCGCTCCGAAGCGAATGCGCTGTCGGTTCGGGTGGAGCTGATGGCCGATTGCCTTGCGGGAGTCTGGGCCAATAACGCCAACAAGCAGAGCCCCATGCTCGACGAGGGCGACGTCGAGGAGGCGGTCGCCGCGGCGCAGGCGATCGGGGACGACCGGCAGCAGCGCGCGACCCGCGGCTATGTCGTGCCCGACAGCTTTACCCACGGCTCCTCGGCGCAGCGCACCCAATGGCTGCTGAAGGGGATGCGCACAGGCAGCATCGACGCCTGCAACACATTCGCTTACTGAAGCTGCGACGCCGCGCGGTTAGAAAACGCGGCGCGCCCGGGTCGTCAGATCGCGGGCCCGCAGTTTCCGCACGAATCGCGCGAAATCTGCGCCTTCAGCAGCCGCGAGCGCGCTCTTTGGCGCGATGAGCCCGACCGGCTGCGCCAGTCGGGGCGCAATGCGGGTCACCAAGGATTCCGGCGCGAGACGAAGCGTCCTGGCCCGGCTTCTGTCGCCATAGGCGAAAAAATCATGCGTTTCCTCGGCGAAACCGCGCTCGACCACGAAACCGGCCAGCAGAAGGAACGCATGGTCGCGCCGGGCCATTTTCAGCGCCTGCGCGACGCCGTCGGCGGCGTGCGGCGTTTCGATCAGCGCGCAGCCAGCCTCATCGGCGATCCCGTCCAGGCCTCGCCCAGGCGCGGAGATGATCAAAGCGTCGGCGACAACCCCCTGAACGCAGGACTCGACGAGCGACCCGAGGCTGCGCGCCACGGTCTCGCGGCGCAACGGCGCTTCGGGAGAATCTGAGGCGATGAGCACGGCGGTCAGCATCCTGCTGACATAGCGGAATCTGACGAGGAGCGGAACGCGGCGCCGTTTTAACGAGCGGCGTGACCGTCTTGTGAGCGACGCCCATTGCGCGGGCGACGCCCATCGGTCACCATCGCGCCATGCCCTCAGCGCTCCCGCTCGAAATTCTCACGACGGATCAAATGGCTCGCGCCGATCGGTTGACGATCGAGAGCGGCGTGCCGGCGATGAAGCTGATGGAGAGCGCCGCGGCGGCGATCGCGCGGGCGACGAGCCAGATCCTGCAACGCACCAGCGGGCGTCGGGTGCTGGTTCTCTGCGGTCCCGGCAACAATGGCGGCGACGGCTTCGTCGCTGCGCGGCTCTTGCGGGCGCAACGCTACAAAGTGCGCGTCGCTTCGCTCACCCCGCTCGATCAATTGCGCGGCGACGCGGCGACGGCGGCCGCCGCCTGGCCTTGCCCGGTCACTTCCGCGCTCGATTGCAGTTTCGACGGCGTGGATCTCGTCATCGACGCCCTGTTTGGCACCGGGCTCGCGCGCGATCTCGATCCCAAGGCGTGCGAACTGGTTCGACGCCTCAATCGCTGGCGTCGCGAAAGCGGCCAGAACGTCGTCGCCGTCGATATTCCGAGCGGCGTCGACGGCACGACCGGCGCGGTGCGCGGCGCGGCCGTCGAGGCCGATGCGACCGTCACTTTCTTTCGTGTGAAGACCGGCCATCTGCTGCTGCCGGGTCGTCTGCACTGCGGCCAGCTCACTTGCGCGCATATCGGCATTCGCTCTTCGGCGCTTGGCGCGCTGCAGGTCTCGACGTTCGCCAACATGCCGCAGCTCTGGCGCGCGGCGCTGCCGCTGCCGCAGGTCGAGGGTCACAAATATTCGCGGGGGCATGCGCTGGTCGTCTCGGGCGGCGCCTCCTTTACAGGCGCCGCGCGCTTGTCGGCGGCGGCGGCGCTTCGCGCCGGCGCAGGCCTCGTGACGCTGGCCAGTCCGACGGAAGCGCTGGCGGTCAACGCCAGCGCGCTGACGTCGGTCATGGTTCGGCCGGCGGACGGCGCGAACGGCCTCGCCAAGGTCCTCGCCGACGAGCGCAAGAACGCCGTCGCCATCGGTCCGGGGCTCGGCGTCAGCGCGGCGAGCTGCGCTCAGGTCGAAACCGCGCTCGCGCCGCAGGCCTATCGGCGCGCCGCCGTCCTCGACGCGGACGCGCTTTCGAGCTTCGCCGACGATCCGGAGCGGCTGTGGCGCGCGACGCGCGCCGCGCCTGGTCCCGTCGTGATGACGCCGCATGCGGGCGAGTTCGCACGGCTCTTCGCCGCTTGCGATTGCAGCTGCGACTGCCGCTCGAAACTCGACAAGTCGCGCGAGGCGGCGCGCGCCAGCGGCGCGGTCGTGCTGTTCAAGGGACCGGACACGGTCGTCGCGGCGCCCGATGGACGCGCCTCGATCCTCCCTCATGCGACGCCCTGGCTCGCCACGGCCGGATCAGGCGACGTCCTGACGGGCATTATCGCCGGCTTGCTCGCGCAGCGGATGGACGGATTCCTTGCGGCCTCCTGCGGTGCCTGGATGCACGCCCGCGCCGCCGAGATTTTTGGTCCCGGCCTCATCGCCGACGATATTATCGCCGCGCTGCCGCAAGTGTGGCGGGAGCTATGCGCCGTTCAACCGAAATAGGCGACAGGTCGCCGGCGGAAGATCGCTTTCCGCTTGGTCCGGCGCAAGCGTGGCTCTATTTGAATATGGGCTGGCGGACTTGTCCTGCGTTGGAGACCTTCGTAGAATCTTGTTGCTTGAGCGAGGGCGGCGCTTCGATGCTGAGTGTAGGCATGAGTTCGCGCTCCTGCTCCAAGCGGCTTCCGTCGCTGTCATATTGATGTCGCAGCCGGAACGCTTCTGAGCGTAACGGCCGATCAGAAACGGGCGTCGGATGCAATCCTACGAAAAACTGCTGCTTGAGAACAAAGCCTGGGCTGAGGAAGTGCGGGATCGCGATCCCGGCTATTTCGACCGTCTTGCGGCCGCTCAGAAGCCGGAATTTCTGTGGATTGGCTGTTCCGACAGCCGGGTGCCCGCCGACATCATCGTCAATGCGCGCCCGGGCGCCGTTTTTGCGCATCGTAACATCGCCAATCAGGTGATCGCCACGGACTTCAACTGTCTCAGCGTCATCCAATACGCCGTGCAGGTGCTCAAAGTTCCGCATATCATCGTCTGCGGCCACTATAATTGTGGCGGCGTCCGCGCCGCGCTTGATCGCCAGCGGCCGGATCTCCCGCTGCTCAACAAGTGGCTCATGCATATCAAAGACACGTATCGGGCGCATAGAGACGAAATCGACGCGCTCAACTCGGAAACGGAACGAGCCAACAGGCTCGCCGAACTCAACGTCATCGAGCAGGTGATACGCTTGTCGCAGTTCTCCATCGTGCAGAGCGCCTGGCAGGAGCAGCAACGTCCGACTTTGCACGGCTGGGTCTTCCGCCTTGACGATGGGCTGCTGCATCAGCTCGTCACGCTGCCGCCGGGGAGCGACGTCGACGTCATCTATCAGCAGCGCCGCGGCCAGGACTCATAGTCGACGCGACGGCGCGCAAGCCGCCAATGGGGAGAATCTGGGCGTGTTGAGGAGGCATTTCGACTATTACTTCCGCTACCTCGATCGCGACGCTCGGGCAGGCGTCGTCGTCTTTCTCGTCGCGGTGCCCCTGTGCCTCGGCATTGCGGTCGCGTCTGGCGCGCCGCCCTTCTCCGGAGTCATCACGGGGATCGTCGGCGGACTCGTCGTCTCTGTTCTGAGCGGTTCGCAGTTGAGCGTTTCGGGTCCAGCCGCGGGCCTGACGGTCATCGTCGCAACCACGGTCGAAAAGCTCGGCTTTGACGCGATGCTGCTCGCCGTCGCGCTGGCGGGCCTGATGCAGCTGGCGATGGGCTATCTGCGGGCGGGCGTCATCGGCGCGTTTTTTCCGTCGGCCGTCATCAAGGGCATGCTCGCGGCGATCGGTCTGATCCTGATCATGAAGCAATTGCCGCACGCCGTCGGCTACGACGCCGACGCCGAGGCGGACTTGTCCTTCCTAGAAGATGACAGCCACACGCATCTCTCGCTTCTCTGGGATGCGTTCCATTCCATTTCAACGGGCGCGGTGATCGTCAGCGTCGTCTCCTTGGGGATCATGCTTCTTTGGGACGCGCCGCAGATCAAGAAACACCGATATCTCTCGCTCTTGCCAGGCGCGTTGGTCGCGGTGTTGTTTGGCGTTCTCTACAACATTGTGGCGAAGACGCTGTTTCCCTCCCTGGCGATCGCCTCGCAGCATCTCGTCAACGTGCCGGCGATTTTCGGACCGATTGATTTCGCGCACGAATTGAACTTTCCGGATTTCACCCGGCTGCTCGATGTCCAAATCTATGTCATCGCCGCGACTTTGGCGCTGGTCGGAAGCCTTGAAACTCTGCTGAGCCTGGAGGCGGTCGACAAGCTTGACCCGCTCAAGCGGGTCGCCCCGACCAATCAAGAGCTCAAGGCCCAGGGCGTCGGCAATTTCGTAAGCGGAATGTTGGGCGGACTGCCGATCACTGCGGTGATCGTGCGCAGTTCCGCAAATATCGACGCCGGCGCGCACTCCAAGGCGGCGTCCTTCATTCACGGCCTGTTGCTGTTGCTGAGCGCGATGTTCTTGTCGAGCGTGCTCAACATGATTCCGCTCGCCTGCCTCGCCGCGGTGCTGATCTTGACGGGCTACAAGCTCGCCAAGCCGAAGCTCTTCGTTCAGCAGTATGAAAAGGGGTTCAACCAGTTCGCGCCCTTCGCTGTGACCGTCGGCGCCATTCTCTCCTCGGATCTGCTCAAGGGCATGGCGATTGGAATGGCCGTGGGCCTATTCTTCGTGTTGCGCGCGAACTATCACTCGGCGTTCACGCTCACGCGCGACGGACGGAATTATCTGTTGCGCCTGCAGAAGGACGTGTCCTTCCTCAACAAGGCGCAGCTGCGCAACTTCCTTGAGAGCATCGAACAGGACAGCTATCTCGTGATCGACGGGACGCGCGCCGGTTTCATTGATCAGGACATCATGGAGACCATTCAGGATTTCATCAAGGCGGCGAGCGACTACAACATCCGCGTCGAACTCAAAGACATGCGGGGTCTCGAACCCGTCAACGGGCTGGTCGCTGCGGAATAGCGCCCTCGCCGCTCGTCGAACGCGGCTCGGGACCTGGACGGCCGCGGCGGCGCATGGGTCGAGCGCGAGAGCGCACTACGGCGCGAAGCCTTCGAAAACGATTTGATCGGTCCACGCGCGCGCCCGCGCGGCCATTTCCGGAGAGCGCACCGTCCATGTCGTGACCGGAATTTTGACCGCATCCCGCAGCAGCAGAGGAATGGCGTGCGGGAGATCGCGCACGCGCCAGGACAGGAAATCCGGCAGGGTGCGCGTGTAGTGCAGGAAATGCGTGAGCTCCGCGCGCTGCGCGGTCGAGAGCTGCGGCCAGTCGTCGTCGCCGTAATGCGCCTCGCCGACGACGCCGAGCGGCCGCTGCGCAATCCCGAGCGCGGCGGCGCGCGCGCGAAGAAAGGCAATCTGATCTGGGTCGAAGCTTTCGATGGCGACGTGTCCGTCGTAGCGCGCCAAGGCCTGCGCCGTGCGCTGGGCCACGGTCGTATCGCCGTCAAAGGCGCTCTTGATCTCGACAACGAGCGGCGTTCGGCCGCCGATCGCGGCGAGAAACTCGGAAAATCGAGGAATGGCGTCATTGCCGCCGCGCAGCCGCAGACGACTGAGCGCGTCCGCGCTATGCGTCGCGATCGCCCCGACGCCGTCGGTTAAGCGCTCCAAGGTCTCATCGTGGAAAACGACGAGTTCGCCGTCGCTTGTGAGTTGCACGTCGCATTCGACGCCAAAGCCGGCGGCGATCGCCGCGCGCGCGGCCGAAATCGAATTTTCGATCACCCCCTGGGAGGGGTCGTGCAGGCCGCGATGGGCAATCGGGCGCGCCGTCAGCCACGCAAGATCGCGCCCGGTCACGAGAGAATCTCGAAGACGCCCTCTACTTCAACAGCGGCGTCGAGCGGCAGTTGCACGACTCCGACCGCGAAACGCGCATGTTTGCCGTTTTCTCCCAACACCGCGGCGACGAGATCGGACGCGCCGTTGACGACCTGCGGCAGCGAGGCGAAATCGGGTGCGCTATTGACATAGCCGCCCAGCCGGACGGCGCGCAGCAGCGAGAGATCGCCGATTGCGGCATGGGCCTGGGCGAGGACGTTGAGCGCCGCCTGACGCGCCGCGGACTGCCCGGCCTCGAGCGATACGCCGTCGCCAAGCTTTCCTTGATGCGCCGGATCGACGCCATTGGCGCCGAGCGGCAATTGTCCCGATATGAACAGCAAGGCGCCCGTGCGCACGAATGGAACATAGTTGGCGACCGGCGCGGCCGCAGGGGGCAGAGTCAGTCCCAGCTCTTTCAGTCGAGCGAGCGGGGTGTCGGGCGATTCGGTCATGGCGCCTCGCGAAGAGAAAGTCGTTGCTCCCAATGAAGCGCGACCCTAGTTTCGTACTCCGCACGGCGCAATGGCGTCGCATATGCCGCACACGGAAAGAGGTCCGATGATTTGGTTACGCGCGTTGGCCGCTGCAACTTGCGTGGGCATGTCGGTTGGCGAGGCGTTCGCCGAGCGCGCATTGCCGCTCGCCAACCACCGCGCCGTCTATGATCTCAGCCTGTTGAAAACGAGCGGCGCCAAGGCGCCGGCGCAGGCGCGCGGCCGCATCGCCTTTGATTTCGCCGGATCGGCCTGCGAGGGCTATGTGCAGAACTTCCGACAGATCACGGAGCTGCAGCCCTCGGAAGGGACGGCTAAGCTCTCGGACATGCGGTCGGCGACGTTTGAGGGCGGCGACGGCGCGGATTTCCGATTCAAGGTGGAAACCAGGATCAACAACTCGCGGGCCGAAGAAGTCGACGGAAAGGCGAAAAAAAAATCCGGCGACGCCCAGCTCTCGATTGATCTGTCCAAGCCGAAGCGCGCGCGGTTGGAGCTGCCAGGCCCCATGCTTTTTCCGACCGAACATCTGCGCAAGATCGTCGAGAAAGCCGTCGCCGGCGAACAGCTGCTCGAAGCGCGGGTGTTCGACGGCACGGGAGACGGCGAAAAGGCGTTTGACACTTTGACGGTCATCGGCAAGCCGACGAAGGAGGCGCCACAGGAAAAGGCGGCGCGCGCGACCGAGCTCAAGAACATGCGTCGCTGGCCGGTGGCGATTTCCTATTTTGATCTGGGCAAGAAAGACAGCCCGCCGATCTATGTCCTGTCGTTCGACCTTTACGAGAATGGCGTCTCGCGCGCTTTAAAGCTCGACTACGGCGATTTCGTGCTGCGCGGCGAGATGACCGATCTCGTGCTGCAACCGACGCCCGCCTGCAATAAATAGCCGGCGTTCAGCGATTTACCGGCGACGTAACAACGCACTGATGCGTTCCGCAAGCGATCGCGGCCGCCAAAAAATTGCGGCGTGAATGTCGAGAGTCTGATTCAAGAAAGGCGCAGTTGGCGCAATGGCGAGGAGCGTCGCATCTTCTGGCGCGCGTCTCAGCGCCGCTTCGTCGTCGGGCATTGCGATCTCGACGCCGCAGTCGGCGACGATGTTGCGCGTCACATAATGCAGCAGCATGAGATTGGCGACGATCTCCTGCATCTGCGAGCGTGGATTTTTTCGATAGGCGCATTGCGGCGCGCGAATGAGATATTCGCCGCTCGTATCGTCGGAACGCAGCATCAGCGCGACGAGACGGCCGTTTCCCGGCCAATGGCATGCGCCGGGCCGGTTCAGTCGAATGAAGTCGCCTTCGAAGACCTTCGACTCAATGTGACGAAGCTCACATGCGCCGCTTCGTCGCGCTTGGGTCGCGTCCACGTAATCGAAGCGGATTTCGGCGTCATGCGCCAAGGGAATCCGCGCCTCGTCGATTCTCCTGAGCATATCGGCGGCGACTTTCGCGGAGGCTTCAACCGTCAGATGGTTTTCGTCCTGATAATGCGCGCGCGTTGGTTCGCCTAGGATGTCCTCGAGCCATATGGCGGGCGTCGCACATCGCTTCGCCGCTTCAAGATAGAGGCCGCGCGCGCGCGCCCTTGCGGCGCGCAGCGCTTTGGACTCCGTCGGGCGCGGATCGAGACAAAGCAACATCAGCCGGATTCCACGCCGTACGCAGCATGCCGCGATCGCCTCGAGCGTGTCGGCGACGAGCGCGGGACGCAGACAGCCGGCCGCGAACAGCAGGACGTCGTTGAGGCAATATTCGAAGATGACGACGTCCGGCGAAGACGCGCCCGCGCGCTCCATCTTCAAAAGCGTCATCAGGCCGTAGAGCGACCCCACCGCGCCGAGAAAGCGATTCTCGACCTCATGCTCCAGCGCCAGCCGTTGCAATTGGAAGGCCCAGCCTTCCCGCATTCCGGCGTTGGAGCCGCCGAGCAGCAAAATTTTCATGCCGTGGAGATAGGTTGCGTCAAGGAATCGCGCGCCGTCGGCCCGCCGGGCGATGCTAACCGCTTCGCGACCGCGAGGCCATAGAGGAAGGTTTGCGGACAGGCTTGTGGCCGAACGGCCTTCCAGTCCTAATTGAGGCGATGGCCTCTTTCCGCGACGGAGCGCATACGATGTTTCCCATTCCGCAATGCGTATTCCTGACGCGCGGCGTCGGCGTGCATCGCCATCGCCTGACTGCGTTCGAATATGCGTTGCGCGACGCCGACATCGAACAGCAGAATCTCGTCGCCGTGTCGTCCATCCTGCCGGCCGGATGCGATCTCGTGCCCGTCGAGCGCGGTGTCGCGACGCTGCAGCCGGGCGAAATCACCTTTACGGTGCTGGCGCGCGCCGAAACCGACGAGCCCGGGCGGCGCATCACGGCGAGCATCGGCCTCGCGCGGCCGAAGGAGCCGACGCTCTACGGCTATATTTCGGAACATCACGGCTACGGCATGACGGAGCGGGAAAGCGGCGATTACGCCGAAGACCTCGCGGCGACGATGCTCGCCTCGACGCTCGGGATCGAATTCGATCCCGACGCCGCTTGGAACGAGCGCAGGAAGGTCTACGAAACAAGCGAGCTCATCGTGGAGAGCCTGTCGCTGACCGCGGCGGCTGAAGGCGCGACGAACGGCGATTGGGACCTGCGCCATCGCGGCGGCGGTGTTCCG
>NZ_JBFWNB010000045.1:0-27586 GCF_050251305.1 Methylocystis sp.
CTTTTGGGCGATTCCGCCCCAACGCCGCGCGATCGACCGCGCCTTCCTGCGCGAGAAACACGCAGACCGGCCGTGTCGTCGCGCCCTCCCGCGCGACGCCGATGACGACGCAATTCGTCACATCGGCGATAAACGACTCTTCGCCCGACTGAAACACCGAGCACACGTAACGGCGGCCCGAAGCGCCCCGCCACGACATGAACCGATTGCGCAGCGAATCCGCTTCGGCGAGCGATTGAAGCGCCTCGCCGCGCGCCGCGGTTTCGCCGAAGCTCCGGCGAGAAATGCAGAAAGACGGGTAACGGGGCTGATACATGACACGGTCCGCCACATGAAGCCAAACACGGAACATGACTAGAACGAAACATGCACACAGTCAAGAAGCGCGCGCCCGTCCGCATCATTTGGGTTCCTGGCAAAGGAAGGGACGGGCGCGCACGCGCCGCTACTCGCCAACGGCGCAAGACGGTTGCCCGTCTCGCGCACTGTTTTGGATGGCGATGATCTCGAAAGATGTGCGCCAACGCGCATGACGAACGCTGTTACCTCTTAGTGAGGTGGGCGCCGTCTCGAATGGTCGCAAGAGCTGCGTCAGAGCGCCGCAGCTCCTCGCGAACGCGCTATCCGTTCGCGCCGCCGCCCGCGGTGCGCAGCCAGGCCGCGCCGCAGGCCTTCGCGAGTTCGCGCACGCGCAAGATATAGCTCTGACGCTCGGTCACCGAGATCACGCCGCGCGCGTCCAAGAGATTGAAGGCGTGGCTCGCCTTGATGCATTGGTCATAGGCCGGCAGCGCCATCAGATGCATCTCGTCGCCCGAGCCCGCGCCGAAATACAAAAGCCGCTCGCATTCCGATTCGGCGTCCTTGAAATCTTCGAAAAGTTTTCCCGTGTCGGCGGCTTCAAAATTGTGGCGCGAATATTCCTGCTCGGCCTGCAGGAAGACGTCGGCGTAGGTGACTTTCTCGTCGCCGTCGCGGCCGTTGAAATTCAGCTCCATGATGCTGTCGACGCCCTGCAGATAGCAGGCGAGACGCTCCAGCCCATAGGTGAGTTCGCCGGCGACCGGCGCGCATTCGAACCCCGCGACCTGCTGGAAATAGGTGAATTGCGAGACCTCCATGCCGTCGCACCAGCATTCCCAGCCAAGGCCCCAGGCGCCGAGCGTCGGGCTTTCCCAATCGTCCTCGACGAAGCGGATGTCGTGGAGCTTGGGGTCGACGCCAATCGCGGAAAGCGAGGCGAGATAGAGCTCCTGCAGATCGGGCGGCGACGGTTTGAGGATCACCTGGAACTGATAGTAGTGCTGCAGCCGGTTGGGGTTTTCGCCATAGCGCCCGTCCTTGGGGCGCCGGCAGGGCTGCGCATAGGCGGCGCGCCATGGCTTCGGGCCGAGCGCGCGCAAAGTCGTCGCCGGGTGAAAGGTGCCCGCCCCCATCTCCATGTCATAGGGCTGCAGGATGACGCAGCCCTGCGCCGCCCAGAAATTCTGCAAAGTGAGAATGAGCCCCTGGAAGGAGCGGATGGGGGAGAGATGGGGGAGTTCGGGGAGCATGGCGGGTCCTGCGAGAATTGCGCGCAAGCTATTGGCGGGGCCAACGCAGGTCAACGGCATGCTTCGCCGACGGCGGGTCGGGTGAATATCCTCGTTGCGCCAAGAGCCGATACCCATCGAGATCCATCAACACACAAAAGGTCATCGCATAGCTGTGACACCGGCTTTCGGACCCGGGTCGCGGCGGTTCATGAGTACGTCGAGGCCGTCATTTCTGCGCTTTTGTGAATCGGGTAATCGACGAGAATTTCATGGGCGTTCTTTTTGATAAGGATGCTCAACTGGTCCAACGGTAGATCGTTTGTGTCAATACCGAACGGATTCTCGATCTCTTCTGCTAACGTCTCAAGGCTTGCAAGAACATAAAACATGAAACTCGTGACCAAAATTGTCCAATAACCAAACTCTGGCGCAAAAACGAATGGCATGCTGATAATGTAAAAGAAGACAAACTTCTTTATGAAAACATGATAGGAAAAGGGTATTGGCGTTTTTTTAATGCGCTCACATGCCCCGCATATATCTGAAAGCGCCGTCAGGTCGCCATTCAGCGTCAAAAACTGAACTTCGCTAATCAATCCCTGTCGATTAAGATTTGCGACGTCCATGAATAGCTGTTCTGCAGCGAGGCTCGGCGCATGGTCCACCGGGTACGGAAGGTCACTTGCTTGACCTCGAAGATGGTCTTTGAGGACGTCAGCAAAATTCGCTATATCGAAAGCGATCGTCGCTCTCACTCGATCTTGTGCGTCCAAATACGAATGACACTTTAGTGCGATATTTCGAGATGTGTTGACGAGAGAACCCCAAAGCCGCCGACCCTCCCACCATCGATCATAAGCGGTGTTGGTTCTGAACACGAGCAAAAGCGAGATAACGAACCCAAAGAGGTTATGAACTGTCGCTGTATATTTCAGATACCCCGGCATTATTCCGGAGTTGCAGTACACTACCAGTAACGTAAACAGCGCGACGATGAATATGTTTGGTAAGAGAGTCCTTAGAGTGTCTCCCTCGTGAAACTGGAAGATAAGCTTCCACCACGCTTTTGTGTCGTACCTCAGCATGCTGCTCTCGTTTAGCCTTTCGCCGCCTAATCGCTTCCGCGTTGTGATCGTTTGGGTTGCTGGCCAAGGACGCGCCCAAATAAACGGCCCATCGATAATGAAAATCGAACGTCGCTTCTGGCGCCCGAGTTTGCGCGGTAGCGAACACTTTTAGCACGGGTTTCAACCGTCGGACCGCAGCCGGGAAGATCGCGTGTCACCCGGTTAGTGAAGGGCTGCTTTATAAAGCCCCGTTGAGGCCGCTTAGCGCCGCGTAGCGACGACGCGCGGGCGATCGACTCGACGGGGATCGCCTGCTCATAAAAGGCGTCGACATTTTTTCGGCTCGCCGCGTCGGACGCGCCCGACTTCAACTCAGTGTCGATGGCGCCCGGAATAGGCGCGATACGCCATAAGCGGACATGCGCAGCGAAACTACCGACGCTTCCTCTTTGGCGTTGCGCTCGGTTGTTTGACCTTATCGCTCATATCAACGATAGGCTGCTCGCTCTTGGTGCTGAGCATTTTGATGGTCTTCGCGTCGAGATCGAACCGCTTCAGGTCAATCATGCGGATCGTCTGGTCATCATAGGACTTGTAGTAATAGCGGAGGCTTTGGGGATCACGGGCGGTCGTCAGCATGGTGTAGTCGGTGTGGATCACGCCGTCGCTTTCCTCCCGCGCCACTCCAACTGGAATGTCGAAGTTGTTGAGGATGTGGAAGACCTGCTCGATGCCTTGTGAAGCCGTGTCGGAGGGAATGGCGGTCGCGCTGAACACCGCCGCCCGAACGAAGCGGGAGGGCGGGCTGAAGTCGCCAGGCAAGCCGAGCATGCCGCTTCCCTGGCCGAGCTGCCTGAATGTCTGGCCATCGATCTTGATCGGCGGCACGTTGCGGGGATTGAGCGCGATGTAGTTCCGCAAGTTGGTCATGTGCCAATCGAAGGTCGGGGAGTTCGACATCGCGCCGAGCGGATTGTCGCTGATCACGAGCTTGCCGCCCACGGGCTCGATGACAATGCTGGCCCCCGTCTTGTCATAGACGATGTAGTGGAATGGCGGCGTTTCCGGTCCCCAGCCTTCGAGGACGGTCGGCGTCACGACGACCTCGCCCTTCTCAAGCGCTTGCCGCACCTCGACGACCGACGCGAATTGCGTCAACAGCCAGTTGGGAAAGTCGCCCGGCGACAAGCCCTTGTTCTGATTCGCCGACGTGACGGGCGTATACTCGGCAAACGTCGGGAAATAGAAGGCTCCCACCGCCAGCCCGGCTTCATTCAGACCGTCCAGCAGTTTCACATCGGTGAAGGCGATCGCGCCAACGGCTGCATACTTGGCCGCGTATTTCAGGCCGTCGCCCATCGGGGTCTGTCCGACGAACTGGTATCCGCGCGGAATGACGGCGACCGAGGTGTCAATGGTCATCCCGAACTCGACGGTGCGCCCATGCACCACCGATCCGTCCTTAGGCTTCAGCATGATGCCCGTGCACGCAAGGCTCGGCGGGGCGACGAATGCGAAGGCAACGGCGGCAATCAAAGAAATATGAACTGTCTTGCTCAACCGCATCGTAAACTCCTGAGGGTCCATCAACTTGTTGCAACAATTCGGACAAACTTGGCGCAACCGCGACCTCGGATCAAGGTCGTCCGACTGCGCTTCCAGGTGGCAGCCAAAGTTTAGCGGAGCTCTGGAAAGCTCCCCTCAAAATTCCTGCACGGTCGGGCGAATCACGATCTGGTTCACATCGACATCCGCCGGCTGTTCGATCGCGTAGCGAATCGCGCGGGCGATCGACTCGGCGGGGATCGCCTGCTGATAAAAGGCGTCGACATATTTCCGGCTCGCCGCGTCCGACGTTCCCGTCTTCAGCTCGGTGTCGACCGCGCCCGGCATGATCGTCGTCGTGCGGATCTTGCCGCCGACCTCTTGGCGCAGCCCTTCCGAAATCGCCGCGACCGCGAATTTCGTCCCGCTGTAGACCGTGCCGCCGGGGCTGAACACTTTCAGGCCGGCGACCGAGGAAATATTGATGAAATGGCCTGAGCCCTGTTTCTCGAAGATTGGCAGCGCGGCGGCGACGCCATAGAGCAGGCCCTTGATGTTGATGTCGATCATCCGGTCCCATTCGTCGGTGCGGCGCTCGGACATCGGCGCGATCGCCATCAGCCCGGCGTTGTTGACGAGAACGTCGAGCCGGCCGAAGGCCTGAACCGCGGCGCCGACGAATGCGTCGACATCGGCCTTTTTCGTCACGTCCAGGGCGCTGGCGATCGCCTTCTGACCCGCCGCGGCGAGTTCCTTGGCGATCGCTTCCAGCCGCTCGACGCGGCGCGCGCCCAGAACCACCCTGGCGCCGCGCGCGGCGAGATCGCGCGCCGCCGCTTCGCCAATGCCACTCGACGCGCCGGTGATGGCGACGACCTTGCCTTCGATTGCGCTGTTCATCGTGAGACCTCCCTGCCCTCTTAAAACGGTTTGGACCGGCGAAGGTTTCGCCGCCGGACTCAACCAAATCGCGCGTGCGGCGCGGCGCCAAATTCGGCGGCGAGGCGGCGGCAAACTTGACGCGCCATGGCGGGACGCCGCACGAAATCCGGCATTTTCAAAGATTTAACCATTCGACTTTACCCTAAACGCCGACAAGAATTCGCCCCAAAGCAGCCAAAGCAAGGCCGTTTAGTTCTGGTGTGAATATGTGCGGGCGTTCCGCGCAGTTCTGGCTATCGCCGAACTTTGACGCGATCTCGCGTAAATGTCGGCGAAGATCAGAAGCCTGCGATGGAAGATCAGTTCGGAGGTAGGGGCGGATGATGCAAGGAATCGGTGCGCCAATCGACTTCATTTCTTTGGATCGGCGTATTTATTCTCGCAAAAGCTCATCTCATCTGGTGATCGCCGGCGTTGCGCTCGCCATGAGCCTGTCGGCGGGATATTGGGCGCTGTCGCAGCGATCCGCCCGCGACTCTGAGACCGCCGCAGCGCCTGTCGCTGCGACCGTCGCGCAAAACCCCTACGGCGCCATCGTCGGCCTCGGCGGACGGCCCCAGACGCTGGCCCTTGCCGAAACCACCATGCGCGGCGCGCTCGACGCCGCCGTGCAGCCCGCCGCGCAGACGCCGGCCGCCGCCGTCCCCGAGCGCCTGGACGCGGACGGGATGCAGGTCGCCTCGGCCGAGGACGCGCCGCTGCCGCCCCGCCGTCCAACGGAGCTCGCCGTCGCGAATCGCGGCCTTTACGAAGGCTCGCTGCGCCGCATGGCGCGCACCACCGTCGTGCCGGCCTCGCCGTCGGACGACCGTTCAATCTTCGAGAAATTCTTCGGGCTCGGCGACGCCGCGCAGGACGCGCGCCAGCAGCAGCGGCCGCGCGGACAGGCGCTCGCCTATGCGGCTACGGAGAGCGGCACGCTCTCCGATTTGAAATCGGGCATTCTCGGCGGCGCGGCGGGCGCCGCGGTCGGGCCTGCGTCGCGCTACGACCGCCAAACCGCCGTCTACGACATCTCGGCGCATACGGTCTATCTGCCCGACGGCACCAGGCTCGAGGCGCATTCCGGCCTGCGCGAACATATCGACGATCCGCGCTACGTCCATCTGCGCATGCGCGGCGCGACGCCGCCCCACGTTTACGATCTGTCGCCGCGTGAGGCGCTGTTCCATGGCGTCGAGGCGCTGCGGCTCACGCCGGTCGGCGGCCAGGGCGCGATCTTCGGCCGCGCCGGACTTCTCGCCCACACCTATATGCTCGGGCCGAGAGGCGATTCGAACGGCTGCGTGTCCTTCCGCGACTATCACGCCTTCCTGCGCGCCTACAAAAACGGCCAGATTCGCCGGCTTGCCGTCGTCGCGCATCTCTAAGCGTTTATTCTCACGCGTAAAATGAAGAAGCGGCCCGCTGAAGGCCGCTTTTTTTTTGAGTTCCGCGCCTCAATTGCTCAGTTTGGAATTATGACAAGTTTCTTGTCGCGCCTGCAAAGTTAAATTAGCGTGCGCCCATAGAGGGCTTTGCATGGCGATTTCGATCTATCTCATCAATCCTAGCGGCGATTTTCCAACCTATTTCGGAGGCGAGGCGCTGGCGGCGTCGGGCGCGCCGGGCGGCGTGATGATGGCGGACCTCGCGACCGCGACGGTGGCGGCGCTGGCCCCCAGCGACTTCGCATTCGAACTCTGCGAAGAGCAGGTCGAACCGGTGAATTTCGACCATTCCGCAGACTGGATCGCGCTCACCGGCAAGGTCAGTCAGCGCAACCGCATGATCGCCATCGCCGACGAGTTTCGCCGCCGCGGCAAGAAGGTCATCATCGGCGGACCTTATGCGAGCCTCTCTCCCGCTCGGCTGCGCGATCACTGCGACGTGCTCGTGAGCGGCGAGACCGAGGAAATCGCCAGCGAACTGTTCTCCGATCTTCGCGCCGGCAAACCGAAGGACAGCTATGTCGGCGACAAGCCGTCGCTCGATCTGTCGCCGCGGCCGCGCTGGGACCTCTATCGCAATGATCGCGCGATTCTCGGCGCCGTGCAGACCTCGCGCGGCTGTCCGTTCGAATGCGAATTCTGCGACGTGATCCAATATCTCGGGCGCAAGCAGCGTCACAAGCCGATCGCCAATGTCCTCGCCGAGCTCGACGCGCTTTGGAACGCCGGCTATCGCACGGCCTTCCTCGCCGACGACAATTTCACCGCCTATCGCGCGCACTGCAAGGAACTGCTCGCGGCGATCGCGCATTGGCGCCGCGATCGTCCGATGGAGTTCGTCACGCAGATCTCCATCGACGCGACGCGCGACGAGGAGCTGCTCGACATGTGCGCCGCAGCGGGGCTGACGCAGGTCTTCGTCGGCATCGAGACGCCCAATGTCGAAAGCCTGCGCGAAACCGGCAAGCGGCAGAATCTCAAGATCAGCCTCGTCGACGAGATCCAGAAACTGATCGACAAGGGCATGTCGGTGATGGGCGGCATGATCGTCGGCTTCGATCATGACGGCCCCGGCGTCTTCGCCCAGCAGTACGATTTCGCCATGGCGACGCCGATCCCGATCTTCAGCCTCGGCGCGCTGATGGCCTCGGAAGCGACGCCGCTCTTCGACCGCATCGCCCGCGAAGGCCGGCTGATCACCGGCGGCGTCGAGACCCAGGCCGTGCCGTGGAGCTCCAACATTCAGTGCCAGACAATGAGCATGGAGGAACTGCATTACGGCATGCAGAATCTCTGCAATGCGCTCTATGCGCCGACGGCCTTCGGCGAGCGCATGCTGAACATGATCAGCACTTTCGGCCGCACGCGCAGAGGTCCGGCGCCGCAGCCTTTTGATCCCAAATCGCTGCGCGAGGTCGAGCGGCAGGCCATGCAGGTCGGCATGGACGTGCGCAAGATGGGCGAAGCGGAAGGACGCATGTGGAACAAGGTCTGGGGCGCGGCGGTGCGCAAGCCCGAGACCATCACCATCGCCGCGCGCATCATGTTTCAATATGCGCAGGCGCGGCACATGTTCGACAAGGGCAATTACTGGGAGCCGCAGCTCTCCAGCCCGCCGGTCGCGCCGCAGCGCGCGGCATAGAGCTGTTTGAGAGCACAAGCGCTCTCGTCGAGCGCGAACGCGCGTCTCGAAGGATGAGGGTGATGACTGCAGCGCAGTCACCTTCGATAACGCCGTCAGACGCCGATCCCCTTCAAAATTGACAGCGGCGCTTTCGAGCCTTTGACCCCGCGCAGAAGAATGCGCGTCGCCGGCGCATCCGTTCGCGTGTGAATGGGCTCGATCGACACGCCCCCCAGCCTCCCCTGGACCGCCGCGAGACATTCGGCGAGCGCGTCGGCGCGATGAATCATCACGAACGCGCCGCCGGGGGCGAGCAGCGCGAGACATGCGCGAGTCCAGTCGGCAAGCGGCGCGCTGGCGACATGGGCGCGCGCCTTGGCGGCGTCCGGCGTCACGCGCACCTTGCCGGCTTCGTGAAACGGCGGATTGGTGAGAACGAGCGCGGCGTTCTCGTCGACGAGTCCGGCCGCCCGGCGCGATGTCGCCGAAAGAACGTCGGCCTGGTAAACCTTCACGCGTTCATCGAGGGCGTTCGCGGCGACATTCTCGCGCGCCAGCGCGCAGGAGTCGCGATCGATGTCCACGAGGCGGACGCTTGCGGCCGGCGCGCGCAGCGCCGCCATCAGGCCGACGGCGCCCGCGCCGGCGCCGACGTCCAGGATGAGGCCCTGCTGATCCTGCGGCGCTGCAGCGGCGAGCAGCACGGCGTCCGTGCCCGCGCGGTGCCCGGCGGCGCTTTGCCGCAGGCGCAGGCGTCCCTCGAGAAAGCCGTCAAATTCTGCGCCGTTCCTGGTCATTGCATCGGGAGAGATAGCACGGGAAACGTCGCGCGCGCGCCTCGCCCGTGTGGGGAGGCGGCCCGCGCCTGGACTCACTGCGAAAAGCGCAGAAACAGGACCCTTCTACGCGGCGAACCTGATCTTTTCCCCACGTCGGGTCGCTCCCCCTCCAACGGGCGCGACGACTCCGACGCGCTGGGCGGCCTTCGCGCAACGCCCGGCGCGGACAGGACGGAACGCGAACGTCCCCGCCGACTTGCCGCCTCCATCTCAAAGCCGTAAGTTCGCGCCGACAAAGCGCAAGGCTGTAGGGGGGTCCGTGGGTATCGTCATTCCGCTCGATGAGAAAAAGGACGCAGGCATCGACAGCCTGCTGGAGCTCATCAAGCCCGACCTCGAGCGAACCAATCAGCTGATCATTCAGCGCATGGGCTCCGACGTCACCACGATTCCCGAAGTCGCCAATCATCTCATCTCCGCCGGCGGCAAGCGTTTGCGGCCGATGCTCGTTCTCGCGACCGCCGGCATGTGCGGCTACAAGGGCGACGGGCATTTGAAGTTCGCCGCGGGCATTGAATTCATGCACACGGCGACCCTGCTCCACGACGACGTCGTCGATGAGAGCGACATGCGCCGGGGCAAGATCGCCGCGCGCATGCTGTGGGGCAATCAGACCTGCGTGCTCGTCGGCGACTTCCTGCTCGGCCACGCCTTCAAGATGATGGTCGAGCCCGGCGTCATCGCGCCGCTGACCGTCGTCTCGCAGGCCGCGGCGGTGATCGCCGAGGGCGAGATCATGCAGCTCAACGCCGCGAAAGACACCACCACGACGGAAGACGCCTATATGGGCGTGATCCGCCGCAAGACGGCGGAGCTGTTCGCCGCCGCTGCGGAAGTCGGCGTGATGCTCGGCGGCAAGCCGAAGGCCGATGAAGCCGCCGCGCGCAGCTACGGCATGAATCTCGGCGTCGCCTTCCAGCTCATCGACGACGCGCTCGATTACGGCGGCTCGTCGGCCAAGCTCGGCAAGAATGTCGGCGACGACTTCCGCGAGGGCAAGATCACGCTTCCGGTGGTGCTCGCCTTCCGTCGCGGCAATGAGAAAGAACGCGAATTCTGGCGGCGCACGCTGGAGAAAGGCGAGATCAAAGACGGCGACGTCGAGACCGCCTGCGGACTAATGAAGAAGCACAAGGCGCTCGACGACACGATCGAGCGCGCGACGCATTACGGCGCGATCGCCCGCGATGCGATGGAGATCTTCCCCGCTTCGCCATGGAAGAGCGCGCTGCTCGAAGTCGTCGACTTCTGCATCGATCGCGTTTACTGACGCGCGGCCGGCCGCATGAAGCGGCCGGCGGATTGCGTCATCCCTTCAGACACTCCGCCTTGAAGTGTTTGCGCTCCTTGCCGTGAAGCCCTTTGGCGTCGGCTTGCGCGCGGCAGTCCTTTTGTCGTTCCGCATGGGTCTTGCTGACGGGAGCAGCGTTCGCGGGCTGCGCGGCGGCGGGCGCTTCGGCGCTCGGCGCGGGCGCCTCCGCAGGCGCGGCGGTTTTCGGCGCGATCTCCTCGGGCGGCGCCCAAGTCGTCGGCGCGTTTCCGCCGGGCGTTGAGGTCTTCGGCTCCGCGACCGCGGCGCCAGTGAAAACGCCGGCGCAAAGGATGGCGGCGGCAATGCACTTCATGCTCGTAAACATCTACGCTTCTTCTGTTTCGGAGGCGCGCCGCGACGCCGCATGTTGATCGCTCGCGGCGCGTCAGCGCCGCGCGCGAAATGCGCGTCCGCTGTCGGCCACGCCTCGAATTTATGCGATCGACGACAATTTGTCTTTGACGCAGCGCAGCAGCGCCTAGCGCCGCCACCAGAGATAGATCGCGACGCCGGCGATAAAGACCGCGTAGGCGATCTTCAAGGCGAGCCGACGCGGCGCGGACGTCCGGCGCACGGAAACATCATTGACGCGAGCGGCGTTTCGCTCGCCGACGGAAACGGGACTGAGCGCAGCATGGGAGTAACGCATGAATCGCTCCTCATCCAAGAGCTGACAGGTTCATTGCAGCAAGGTTAAGGCGCGATTGATTGACAAATTGCTTCCATTTTCGACCCGCCCGATAGTTCTCTGTGCTGCGCTGCAAGCAGTGCTAAAATCGTCCAAAGGCAATCGGCGGAGGACGACATGGCGGGCGAGACTGCGACGAAAACGTCAGATTGGCGGATTGATTTCGCGGGCGCGCAGCCGCCCGTCGCAACGCCGCGCCACACCCGCAGAGTCATTCACGGTCGCGTGCTGGACGATCCTTACGAATGGCTCGCCGCCAAAAACTGGCGCGAGGTTCTGCGCGACCCCGAGACGCTCCCCGACGACATCGCCGCGCTGGTCAAGGCTGAAAACACGCACTGCGACCGCGTCATGGCGCCGCTCGCGACTCTGCGCGAGACGCTCGTCGCCGAAATGCGCGGGCGCATCAAGGAGGACGACAGCGACGTTCCCGACCCTGACGGCCCCTTCTCCTACTATGAGCGCTACCATCCAGGCGCCGAACACCCACGCTATTGCCGGACGCCGCGGGAAGGCGGCGCCGAAACTATTCTCCTCGACGGCGACGCCCTCGCCAAAGGCCACGACTTCTTCGATATCGGCAACGCCGCGCATGCGCCGGATCACGCGCAGCTTGCCTGGAGCGTCGATGATGCAGGCTCGGAGCTGTACGAAATCCGCACGCGCGCGCTGAGCGATGGCGTCGATCGCGCCGACGTCGTGGGCGACGCCGACGGCTCGATCGTCTGGCGCGCCGATTCGAAAGCCTATTACTATGTGCTGATCGACGAGAACCATCGCACGTCGCAGGTCTTCCGGCATGACGTCGGGACCGATCCCGTTGACGATACGCTGGTCATCGAGGAATTGGACGGCGCCTGGTTCATCGGCCTGCACGAAAGCCGCTGCAGGCGCTTTGCGATTGTGACCATTCATGGCCATGACGCGACGGAATGCTGGCTGATCGACCTGCGGACGGCAAATCCGGCGCCGCGCATCGTTACACCGCGCGAGCCGCGCCTGCGCTACGACGTCGAACCGCTCGGCGATCTCCTCCATATCCGCAACAACGCCGACGGCGCCGACGATTTCCGCATCTCCGTGGCGCCGCTCGCGGCGCCCGGCCGCGAGAACTGGAAGGAGGTCGTTCATCACCGCCATGGCGCGATGATCGACTCCTTCACGGTCTATGCGCGCCATCTTGTCTGGCTGCTTCGCGAAAATTCGCTGCCAAAGATCGTCATTCGCGCGCTGTCGAGCGGCGACGAGCATGCGATCGATTTCGAAGAAGAGGCCTATGCGCTGTCGATCGATCCGGGCTTTGAGTTCGACACCGACATCCTGCGCTTTGTCTATTCGTCGATGACGACGCCTGACGAGACCTATGATTACGACATGAATGCGCGCACGCGCGTGTTGCGCAAGCGCCAGGATATTCCGTCGGGTCACGATCCGAAGAATTACGTGACGCGGCGCCTCTTTGCGACCGCCGGCGACGGCGAAATCGTGCCGATCACGCTGTTGCACCGCGCCGACTTCACGCCCGGCGGCGACGGCGCGCCGCTGCTGCTCTACGGCTATGGCGCCTATGGCTATGCGCTCTCAGCAGGATTCAACGAAGACGCCCTGTCGCTTGTCGACCGCGGTTTCGTCTACGCCCGCGCGCACATCCGCGGCGGGACGGAGAAGGGCTGGCGCTGGTACGAAGACGGCAAGCTTGCAAAAAAGCGAAACAGCTTCACGGACTTCATCGACTGCGCACGCCATCTCATCTCGACCGGCTATACGAAGGAGGGCGGCGTCGTCGCGCAGGGAGGATCGGCGGGCGGATTGCTGATGGGCGCCGTCGTCAACGAGGCGCCCGAGCTTTTCGCCGGAATCATCGCGAGCGTGCCTTTCGTCGACACGCTGAACACGATGCTGCGCGACGATCTCCCGCTGACGCCGCCGGAATGGCTGGAATGGGGCAATCCCGTCGCCAGCGTCGACGCCTATGACCGGCTCGCGTCCTATTCGCCATACGACAATGTGCGCGCGCAATATTATCCGCCGATTCTCGCGATCGCCGGAGTCGCTGATCCTCGCGTCACCTATTGGGAGCCGCTCAAATGGGTCGCGAAGCTTCGCGCGGCGATGAGCGGCGGCGGACCTGTGCTGCTGTTCACCCATATGGGCGCGGGCCACGCCGGCGCCTCGGGCCGATTTGAAGCGCTTGAAGACACCGCGCTGGAATACGCCTTCGCGCTCGCCTGCGCCGCGCGCGTCTTCAAAGACGCGAATCATGTCGCTTGAACCGCCGAAGCGGACCGCTGCACTCCCCGTGAACCGGGAAGTGCAGCGAAAAAATTACTTGGTGGGATGCACCCACTCAGAATCCGGGGGGATGGCGGGCTTGCTCTCGGCGGCCGGAGCGGCGCTCGTTTCAGCAGGCGCGGCAGGCGCCGCCGCCTGAGGCGCCGCGCTCGCCGCAGCGGGCGCTTCGCCCGGTTCTTCGGCGCGGACCGGCGCGGCGAAAATTGCGCCCGCAGCGATTGCGGCAGTCAACAGCAGTATTTTCTTCATTTGGCGATTCCCCCTTTTTGGATGGGCCCGAGTCGCGGGGCTGCGCTCATTTCTGGCCGGGGCGGATTATAGTCCGCGAGTGCGTCGACTCAAGGAATAACGCCAAGCTTTGGCGCGCGTCGATGTCGAAAGCGATCGACGGCTCTCGCAACAATGACTTGTCAGCCATGCGCGGCGCCGCCGATCGATTCATCGCGCGTATTTTTCTAGCGCTTTTTGCCCCTGATTTCCTCCGGCGCAACCCATTCCTGCCCGCTCTGCGTTCCCTTCTTGCCTTCGACTCCAGGCGCGCCCGCCGACGTCCCGCTCGGGCCCGGCGCATTGTCCTGTTCACCAGTCGCTTTCGGATTGTCCTTCTGCACTGCGCCCGACGGCTCAACCGGTCCGCCTGTCGCAGGACCCGAGGTCACGCCCTGCTCCTGCGGCGGCGTCCATTGCTGCGGCTGCTGCGTCGATTGCTGCTCAGTCTGTTGCTGCGGCTCTTGCTGTGTCTGCGGCTGTTGCTCCTGCGACTGCTCCTCGGCCAACGCCGTGGGCGCCAAGAAGGCGAGAGCGAGACTTCCGATGACAGCAATTTTTCTCTTCATGTCCTACTCCTGGGACTGGTGGGAACGATAAGCGCCTGTTGGTAAATGGAGGAGCGATGAAATCTAGCAATGGAAAACGCGCAATCGGATGAAGCGCGACGTGTAGCGCTCGCCTTCGCTTTGCCGTATTCAGCTTGCGCTCACGCTTGGAGGAAAATGATGGCCGTCGACAGCAAGCACGCCGAAACGATTGCGCTCCACGCCGGCTGGCGTGCGGATGAGACGAACGGCGCCGTCGCCGTTCCGATTTATCAGACGACCTCCTATCAGTTTCACGACACCGAGCATGCGGCCAATCTTTTCGCGCTCAAGGAGCTCGGCCACATCTATACGCGCATCGGCAATCCGACGACGAGCGTGTTGGAGGCGCGACTCGCGGCGCTCGAAGGCGGCGCGGCGGCTCTGGCGCTCGCTTCCGGACAGGCCGCGTCGGCGCTATCGCTTCAGACGCTTGCGCGCGTCGGCGACAATGTCGTCTCGTCGACCGACCTTTACGGCGGCACCTGGGATCTCTTCGCCAATACGCTGAAGGAACAGGGACTCGACGTGCGCTTCGTCGATCCGGCCGATCCCGAGAATTTCCGCCGCGCCACCGACGAGCGCACCCGCGCCTATTATGCGGAAACGCTGCCCAATCCTAAGCTTACCGTGTTTCCGATCGAGGAGGTCGCCGCGATCGGCCGCGAACTCGGCGTGCCGCTGATCATGGACAACACGGCGGCGCCGATTCTCTGCCGGCCGCTCGATCACGGCGCGGCGATCGTCGTTTATTCGACGACGAAATATCTCGGCGGCCACGGCACGTCGATCGGCGGCGCGATCATCGACGGCGGCAATTTCGACTGGGAGAAATTTCCGCTGCGTCAGCCGGCGCTCAATACGCCGGATCCGAGCTATCACGGCGCCGTCTGGGTCGAGGCGGTCAAGCCCATCGGACCCGTCGCCTACATCATCCGGGCGCGCGCCGCGCTGTTGCGCGATCTCGGCCCGGCGCCCTCGCCGTTCAACGCTTTTCTGACGTTGCAGGGGATCGAGACAGTGACGCTGCGCATCGAGCGGCATGTGCAGAACGCGCAGAAGGTCGCCGATTTTCTGAGCAAACGCAGCGAAGTGACGCGAGTCATTCATCCGTCGCAACAGACGGGCGAGATGCGACGGCGCGCCGACGCATATCTGAAAGGGGGCTATGGCGCGCTCATCGGCTTCGAACTAAAAGGCGGACTTGAGGCCGGCCGCCGCTTCATCGACGCGCTGGAGATGTTCTATCACGTCGCCAATATCGGCGACGCGCGCAGCCTCGCCATTCATCCGGCGACGACGACGCATTCGCAGCTCGCCGAGGACGCCCAATTGGCGTCCGGCGTCACGCCCGGTTATGTGCGCCTTTCGATCGGCCTCGAGCACATCGACGACATCATCGCCGATCTGGAGAAGGGGCTGAAAGCCGCCGGCGGCTAGGGACTGACGAGCGCCCGACTTACGGTTTCGTCGCAAGCCGCTCCACCATCGCGCGAATGGCCGTGATCTGCGGCCCATTCCTGGTGTGGTGCTCGGCGCTGTCGTAGCCCCACCAGTCCCAGCAGGCGTTGGGATTCCACACGAAGTTCAACGTATAGAACGGCCAGCCCCAGCCCCAGCGGCTGATGGTTTGCGGATACGCCACGATGATATGATTCGTATCCGCCCAGCGATTGTAGCCGGCGTGCTTGTAGAAGGGGTCGCCGATTTCCGCCGCCTGCTGTTTGCAGCCATGCAGCGCGACATGCACGCGGCAGGGCTCCAGCGCGCAGACATGCGGAATATAGGCGTAGCCGACATCGCTGAGACTGTGATTATAGGCGCTGCCGTCCGGCAGAAATTCCTTCTGGTCGAATTCGACATATTTCCCCGCCGGCTGCGCGCTCGGCGGATTGAGCGGACCATAGATCTGTTCGAACAAGGCTTTTGCGGCGTCGAAGTCGCAATCGACGATGAATGGCGCCTTGGTGGCGGCGCAGTTCTTGTCGCCGTAATCCTCCGTCACCATGGCGTGGCCTGCGCCGATGTCGTTTCGATAGACGATATGATCGCTTGGCGCATAGAAGGCGTAATAGTCGCGCGTCGCATCCATGACGACGGGAAAAACCGTTTCATCCTTGCGGCCGGAAAACAGCCAGACGCGCGCATCGTTCAGATTGGCGACGTCGTCGATGGCCCCCGAGCGCGCAAGCGAATCGGTGATGTCCTTGAGATGCGCGGGGTCGGGGACCGGATGCGCGGCGTCCGGCGTCATGCAATTGTTGATCGCGCGGTTCGAACTCTGCTCGGCGCAGTCATACGGCACGCCGGCGACGATTCCGGCGCCTTTCACGACGCCGGAATGCGCGACATGAAATTGCACGGCCATAGCGGCGCCGGAAGAAAGCCCCGACACGGAGGTCTCGGACAGATTCGCGCCATAGGCCGGGAGGCGTTCGGCGGCGCATGCAACATCGTTCGCAATCGAAATGATCCCAGCCGCCATAAATATCCGGGCTGCGCGCAAAAGATTGAACATGAACCTTCTCCTTGAAAAAACCGGCGCGAATTTCCGCCAGCGCAGAATCCGCAAGCAGGTCAAAAGATCGGCGGTCCCTTCGCCGTCAGCGGATTGCCCGCGACGACCAGCACGACCCTGCCTGCAATCCGCGAGATCGCTTGATGCAATTCGCCTGCCGAATCCCGAAAGGCGCGCGCCAGCGCATTGTCCGGCACAATCGACAGACCGACCTCGGACGAGACGGCGACCGTCGGCGCCGCACGACGCGACAACGCATGGATGAGCGCGGCGCGATCGCACGAAAGATCGGCGTCAGCGAGCAGCCGGTTGCTCAGCCATAATGTGAGGCAATCGATGAGCAGCGGCCGATCGCTCGGCGCTGCGCCAATCGCGTCGACGAGCGTTTGCGGCGCTTCGATCGTGCGCCAGCTCTCCCCGCGCCTTGCGCGATGCGCGTCGACGCGCGCGCGCATTTCGTCGTCCAGAATATCCGCGGTCGCAATATACGTCCAAGGCGCCGGATGGGCGGCGATGAGACGTTCCGCATAGGCGCTTTTGCCCGAGCGCGCGCCGCCGAGAACGAGAGTCAGATACGGATTCTCGCTCATGTCCGAACTCGCTGGAACGGCGCGCGGGCGAGCAGAGCGCCCTCGCGGTCGAATATGATGATCTCCAACTCGCTCTCCGCCGTGTCGAGCGCCCGCGCCGCGGTGCGCCATGCGGCGCGCGCGATCGGCGCCGCGAGATCCACGCCCGCGCTCTGCGCGATCTGCAAAGCTTCGAGCGCGCTATTGGCGTCGGCGATGCCCATCGCGATTTCTTCGCCCGCGCCGACGTCACGCGCGGTTTGCGCCAACTGCGCAAAATCGACGCTCGAGCGTCCCGAATGCAGATCGAGCCGTCCTTGCGCCAGCTTGGTCATTTTCGCGAAGCCGCCGCCGATCGTCACGCGCGCGACCGGATGCGCGCGAAGATATTTCAAGAGCCCGCCGACGAAATCGCCCATTTCGATGAGCGCCGTCTCCGGCAAATCATAAAGACGCTGCACCGCAGCCTCAGATGTGGAGCCTGTCGCGCCGGCGACATGCGTCAGCCCGCTGGCGCGCGCCACGTCGACGCCGCGATGGATGCTGTCGATCCAGGCGGCGCAGGAGAAGGGCGTGACGATTCCCGTCGTGCCGAGAATGGACAGTCCGCCGACGATTCCCAAACGGCCGTTGAGCGTATGTTTGGCGAGCTCCGCGCCGCCAGGAATCGAAATCTCGATGTCCGCGTCGGCGCCGATTCCCAACTTCGCGCTCGCCTCGCCGATGGCCTGCGCCATCATCTTTCGCGGCGTGGGATTGATCGCCGGCTCGCCTGGCGGCAGCGGCAGGCCCGGGCGGGTCACCGTGCCGACGCCCTCGCCCGCAAAAAAGCGCAGGCCGGCGCCGGGAGCGCCGCGCCGCACGCAGGCCCGCACAAGAGCGCCGTGGGTGACGTCGGGGTCGTCGCCCGCGTCCTTGACGACGCCGGCGCGGGCGAAATCCTCGCCGCGCTCGAATGTCGCCAACGCAAAGGCGACGCGCTTTCCCGATGGCAACGCGATCTCGACTGGATCGGGCGGCGGCGCGCCCGTCATCAACGCCTCGAAGGCGGCGCGCGCCGCCGCGGTGGCGCAGGCGCCGGTCGTCCAGCCGCGGCGCAAAGGACGCCCACTTCCCGCATCGCTCATGCGCCCTCTTTACCGCGAAGCGCACGGGCGCGACACCGGCGCGCCGATTGGCTAAAAGATGCGACGATTTCCAGATTTGAGGAGCACGCGTCCATGTTGCGCAGACTTTCGTCCTTTCTCGGCCTGATCGCGCTTGCCGCTGCGGATTCGAGCGGCGCCCAGGCGTTCGTGCTCGCCAGCCCCGATATCGGCGAGGCCAAGACCATCGACATGAAGCATGTCTATGACTCCTTCGGCTGCACCGGCGAGAATGTCTCGCCCGAGCTCAATTGGAGCGACCCGCCGCCCGGCACCAAGAGCTTCGCCGTCGCTGTCCACGATCCCGACGCGCCGACCGGCGGCGCCGGCTTCTGGCACTGGCTCGTCGTCGACATTCCCGCCGACGCTCGCGGCTTGAAGCGCGGCGCCGGCGACGCTTCCGGGAAAAACCTGCCGGCGGGCGCGCATCAGCTCGAGACCGACTTCGGCGACAAGGCCTATGGCGGCCCCTGTCCGCCGCCGGGCAAGCCGCACCGCTATATTTTCACCGTCTATGCGCTCAAGGTCGACAAGCTCGGCGACGCCGCCCACGGCCGCACCGCCATCGCCGGCTTCACCATCAACCAGAATGCGCTCGCCAAGGCGTCGATCACCGCCCTCTTCGGACGGTGAATTTCGGGCTGGCGCTCCTGGCGCTCGCCATCGAGGCGGGCGTCGGCTACCCGGATGCGCTCTTCCGTAAGATCGGCCATCCGGCGACGTGGATGGGCGCGGCGATCGACGCGCTCGATCGAGGCCTGAACCGTGAGAGCGATTCCTTCTCCCGTCGACGCCTGAACGGCGCCATAGCGCTCGCGGCGCTTCTCCTGGCGACGGTCGGGATCGGCGCGCTTGTCGCGCGGCTCGCGCTCGCGCTGCCGCTCGGATGGATCGCGCTCGCCATCGTCGCATCCAGCCTGCTCGCGCAGCGCAGTCTTCACGATCATGTCGCGGAGGTCGCCGACGCGCTGGCGATCTCCCTCGAAGACGGCAGGGCGGCGGTGGCGAAAATCGTCGGCCGCGACGTGACGGCGCTCGACGAGGCCGGCGTCGCGCGCGCGGCGATCGAAAGCCTCGCCGAGAATTTCTCCGATGGCGTGGTCGCCCCGGCGCTCTGGCTCGCCGTCTTCGGCCTTCCCGGAGCGCTCGCCTATAAGGCGGTGAACACCGCCGACAGCATGATCGGCCACAAGACGGCGCGCCACCGCGCCTTCGGTTGGGCCGCCGCGCGCTGCGACGATCTGATGAATGTCCTCCCCGCGCGCGCCGCGGCGATCCTGTTGGCGATTGGCGCCCTCACGCTCAAGGGGGCCTCCCCCTCGGGGGCGCTGGCGGCCGCCCGGCGCGATGCGGCGCGTCACGTCTCCCCCAACGCCGGCTGGCCCGAAGCCGCGATCGCGGGCGGGCTCGGGCTCAAGCTCGGCGGCCCGCGCGCCTATGGCGGCAAGACGGTGGACGCCGCCGTTCTCGGCGATGGGCGGCGCGACGCAAACGCCCAGGATATCGACCGAGCGCTCGCATTATACCGACGATCTACCGTCATGCTCTGGTTTACGCTTGCAATCGGCGCCTTGGCTGCGAGAATATGACTGAATTGCGAATTCTCAGACGGATAGCGCGTGAGATCCACTCGTCAGACTCCGAAAATTGCCCATCTTGAAGATATTGCATTCTTGATTTTGCAGTGCAGCATGGAGCGCGGCGCGGCGGCTGCGATGGGGGTGGCGGGAGAAGCGTAGAGATGGACCGGATGTCGTACCAGCTATACGAGATGATGCACTTGGCCTTTGCGCCGGCGCGGGCGGCGACGGACGCCATGCTGCATGCAATGAAAAACCCGCTCAATCCGCTGCATCATACGTCGTTCGGCCGCAGCGTCGCCGCCTCGGCGGAACTGTTCGAGCGCATGACGCGCCGCTACGGAAAGCCGCTGTTCGGCCTGGACACGACGACCGTCGACGGCGTCGAGGTCGAGATCGTCGAAGAAATCGTGTGGACCCGCCCGTTTTGCGGCCTGCTGCATTTCAACCGGCAATTCGTCGGACGCGCGCCCAAACAGTCGAAACTGCTCATCGTCGCGCCGATGTCGGGACATTACGCCACCCTGCTGCGCGGCACGGTCGAGGCGTTCTTGCCGACTCATGACGTCTACATCACCGACTGGAACGATTCGCGCACGGTGCCGCTCGTCGACGGCGCCTTCGATCTGGACGATTACATCGACTACCTTTGCGACATCATGCGCTTCCTCGCGCCGAGCGTGACCGAAACGCCTGTGCACACGCTCGGCGTCTGCCAGGCCTCCGTGCCGCTCATCAGCGCCATCGCCGCGATGGAGGCGGAAAACGACCCCGACGTGCCGGAATCCATGGTGCTGATCGGCGGCCCCATCGACACCCGCGTCAATCCGACCGCCGTCAACAAGCTCGCGGATCAGCGCGGCATCGATTGGTTCCGCAGGCACTGCATCCACACCGTGCCCTTTCCGCACGCCGGAATGGGGCGTCAGGTCTATCCGGGCTTCCTGCAGCTCTCGGGCTTCATGTCGATGAATTTCGAGCGGCACATCTCAGCGCATCTCGAAATGTTCAACCATCTCGTCGAGGGCGACGGCGACTCCGCCGAGAAACACCGCGATTTCTACGACGAATATCTCGCCGTGATGGATTTGACCGCGGAATTCTATCTCCAGACCGTGGATCGCGTGTTCATTCGGCATGAGGTGCCGCTGGGCCTGTTCCGCCACCGCGGCAATCTCATCGACCTCAAGGCGATCAAGCGCACGGCGCTCTTCGCCGTGGAAGGCGAAAAGGACGACATTTCCGGAGTCGGCCAGACCGAAGCCGCGCTGGAGCTGTGCGCCAATATTCCCGCCGCCCGCAAGAGCCATTATGTGCAGAAAGGCGTCGGCCATTACGGCGTCTTCAACGGCTCGCGCTTCCGCGAACAAATCGCGCCGCGCATTCGCGCCTTCGCCGCGGAAATGGAGCGCATCGACGGCGTCGGGGCGGTCCGCCCTCGCCTTGCGTGGAGCGCGGAATAAAGGCAAACTCCCGCCGTCGCCGCGATCGAGAGCGGGCGCTTTCGCGCGCCTGACGCATCAATATCCAAGGAACATTCGATGGACGTGCAGGACGCAGCTTCACGCGAAGCGCTGCAGAAGGAAATTGACGGCATTCATTGGTATCATGAGTTTGATTTCGGCGATGGGCTGCGCGCCGTCAGCGTCTCGCAGGCCGACGATCACCGCCGCATCTGGCGCTTCATCGAGAACGAACTCGACAAGATCGATTTTACCGGCAAGAGCGTGCTCGAAATCGGCTGCTGGGACGGTTACTGGAGCTTTTACGCCGAACGGCGCGGCGCGAAGCGCGTCCTCGCCACCGACGACGTCAGCCAGAACTGGGCGAGCGGCGCCGGGCTGCGTCTCGCAAAAAAGCTCCTGAAATCCAATGTCGAGATCAATCAGAGCGTTTCGATCTACGAAGCGTCGAAGCTCAATGAGACCTTCGACGTCATTCTCTGCCTCGGCGTCTATTACCACCTCGTCGACCCCTTCGCCGGCTTCGCCGAAGTGCGGCATTTGATGCACGACAACTCCGTTGCGGTTTTCGAAGGCGACGCGACGCTCGAATTGCGGCCCGACACCTACTACTGGGACATGTCGGATTCGGCGAAGTCCTGCTTCGTGCCGACGCAATGGGGGCTCAACCATATGCTGAAGACGGCTTATATGGACGTCGCCGCGCAGAGCTGGATGCGGCCGCCGCCTGGGCTCAAAATCAATATCGATCCCGCGCATCTTGTCGGCTTCACCGGAGCGCTCGAGCCTTCGGGCTTCGCGCCTTTGAAGCACCGCGAGCGCATCCTCACCGTGACGAAGCCGTTCAGCGGCGAGAATCCGCTGCATCCCTACAAGCCGCCGTTCAACCTCGCAAAATTCGACACCCGCTGGAAATAGGCGCGCTCACAGCGTCGGCGTCAGGCCCGCGACGAAATTCTCGCGCGCCAGACGCATCAGCATTCCGCTCGTCGCTTCGTCCGCGAGCCAGGCGTCGACGCGCGGATTGCTGAGCTGCGACGGATCGTGGTTGCTGTAGATCTTGTAGCAGGACGCGATGTATTGCGGGAGCGTCAGGAAGTCGCCCACCGTGGTCGAGATATGGTGGTTCTGCAGCTTGAACATATAGCCGCCCTGCGCGCCAAAGCGCTTGGCGATCGACGGATAGATCGGAAAGATCTCGCTGCGCGCGAGATCATGAATGGCGTAATAGTTGAAATTCACGGGACGCGGCTTCAGCCCGACCTTCTCGAAAAGCTTCTTGGAAAGATCGAACAGCACGAAGCTCATCGGATGCACGGTGCTGTACATGAACACGCCGCGGCGCGACCAGTTCATCAGTTCGGCTGACAGATCGACGCCATATCGATCGCGCGTGTTGTCGAGCAGTTCGCGCGAGGCGTCGTTCCACATGTCGAAATAACCGAGCGCGTCAAAGACGTTCTCGTTGAACAGCGCGTTCGCCATCTCGACCGAAAGGCCCTTGCGATAGGCGAAAAGGGCGATCGCCGAATGATAGGGGCCGATCGGTCCGCAGACGAAGCCGTGCATGCGCGACAGATCGTGGATATAGACGAGATCGGGGTGGAACGCCGCAAAGGTGATCGCCGGGAAGATGATCGTCTTCGGCAGAAGCTTGCACAATTCCTCCGACCCGCCGCCGCGCACATGGCCGTCCAGAAAGTCGTGAGAGAAGACGTAGTCATATGTCTTGAGCGTCTTGACGAAGAGGCCCATCGTCGCGCGCGCGCGCGCGATCATCGAATAATGGTCGACGGTCGCGCTCGGATCGAGCACTTTCATGGCGTAGGCGACGCCGAAGCTCTGGCAATTGCCGATGACGGCGATCCGCGGCCCGGTGTTGCGCATGATGCGCCCGGTGAACTTCGCGATGCGCGGCTCGATGGCGTATTGCCGCCAGGATTTGAGGATTTGTCTGTCAACCTGCGTTAACATGCGGTCTTTCATGTATTGGCGGCGGCGCAGGCGTTCTCAGCGGCGCCGCCGGGTGACAAGCGGGCGGGCGCCGTCTATGTTGCGACGCCAGAGCGCGGCTCGCGAACGACGCGAAAAAAGCGCGATCCCCGACAAAAATCGGCCGGATCAGAAAGGAGTGCGACCATGGCGGAGAACCCCTATAGCTCCCTACCCGACCATCGCTTTTGGCGCAAGGCGGTGACCTCGCTGCCGCCTTTCGCGCTCGATCCGATCATTCGCACGCCTTTCAAAATCTCGCCGCAGGATAAAGTCGCCACGGGCGGCAGCTGCTTCGCGCAGGAGATCGCGATGCGCCTGCAGGCGAGCGGTTTCCATTATTACCTCGCCGAGCAGCCGCCGGCCGGCATGTCGGCCGATGAGGCGCTCAATCGCAATTACTCGATGTATTCCTGCCGTTACGGCAATCTCTACACGACCGCCCAGCTGCTGCAGCTGATCGAACGCGCCTATGGCCGATTCACGCCTCAGCTCGATCACTGGAATCGCCCGGAAGACGGGCGCTTCGTCGATCCGTTCCGGCCGCGCATCGAGCCGGACGGATACGCCACGCTCGACGAGATGCGCGCCGATCGCGACAAGCATCTGGCGGCGGTGCGGCATATGCTCGAGACGATGGACGTCTTTATTTTCACCTTCGGGCATACCGAGACGTGGCGCCACAAGCCGGATGGCGCGATCCTGCAGCTTGCGCCCGGCGTCGCCGGCGGCGAATGGGATCCAAACGTCTATGAGTTCTACAATATGACGGTCAGCGAGGTCGTGCGCGATTTCACGGCCGCCGTCGACCGGATTCGCGACGTCAATCCGAATGTGCGCATCGTGCTCAGCGTGTCGCCGGTCGGCATTATCGCGACCTATGAAGACCGGCACGTCATCGAGTCGAACTGCGCCGTCAAGGCGATCCTGCGCGCCGCCGCCGACGAGGTGGTCCGGGCGCGGCCGAACATCGCCTATCTGCCGTCCTACGACCTCGCCACAGTTTCCCCCAATGTGTCGATGTTCTATCGGGAGGACACGCGGCGCATCAATCCCTATGGCGTCGATCGCGCCATGAAGGTGTTCTTCGACCATTTCACCGATCGCCAGAAAGAGAAGGAAGCGGTGCAAGCGGTGAAAATCGACGTCGCCGCGGAGGCCGAAAGCAACGCGCGAGTCGTCTGCGACGAGGAAGCGATCGAATCAGCATAAGAGAAGCTGCGGCGGGTCGGCGGTCGGCGGTCGATTCGCCAAAACGCCGAGTCATTCGCCGACCGCCAAAGGACGCTTGAATGATTATTGGTTCGCTTGCGCTCGCGACGGCGGGCGCTTTCACCGGCGCTTCGCTTTATATCAACTATGTCGAACAGCCGGCGCGGCTCGCGCTGAGCGACGACGCGCTCATCAAGGAATGGGAGCCCTCCGATCACCGCGGCTTCATCGTACTCGCGAGTCTTGCGTTCCTTGCCGCGTTGTTCGGCTTTATCGCCTATCGCGAACTCGACGACATCCGATGGCTGTTCGGCGCCTTTGTCGCGATTGCGAGCTGGCCCTACACCTACCTCGCCATCGTGCCGCTCAACAATCGCATCCTGGCGCTGATCGAGGCCAATGCGGCGCATGAGGCGCGCAAGGTCATCGATATTTGGGGGCGTCTCGAGATTGGCCAGACCGCGCTCGGCGTCCTCGCGACGCTCATCTATGTGTGGGCCGCCGGCTGATTTCCAGGGACGGCGTTTATCCAGGGTTCATCTCAGATGCGTTGATCTGGGACCCCAATCTCGTCAGCGGCGCCATTTTTGAAATGCGGATGACATGACCTACGATCTTATCGTGATCGGATCCGGTCCCGGCGGTTACGTTTGCGCGATCCGCGCGGCGCAGCTCGGATTGAAGACGGCCGTCGTCGAAAAGGACCCGACCTTCGGCGGCACATGCCTCAATGTCGGCTGCATTCCGTCGAAGGCGCTGCTTCACGCGTCGCACATGTTCGAAGAAGCGGGGCATGGCCTCGCGCCGCTCGGCGTGATGGTCGATCCGCCGCGCCTCGATCTTCCGGCGATGATGAAACACAAGGACGACACCGTCGGCGCAAACGTCAACGGCGTCGCCTTCCTGTTCAAGAAAAACAAGATTGACTCCTATCGGGGCGTCGGGCGGCTGGCGGGCGCCGGCCGGGTCGAGGTCACGGGCGCCGACGGCGCCGTTCAGACGCTGGAAACGATGAACATCGTTCTCGCCACCGGCTCGACCGTCGCGCCGCTGCGCGACGCGACCGGCAAAGAGATCGCGATCGACGAGAAGCTGATTCTCTCCTCGACCGGCGCCTTGGCCCTGCCGAAGCCCCCCAAGCGCCTGGTCGTGGTTGGCGCTGGCGTCATCGGGCTCGAACTTGGATCGGTCTGGCGACGGCTCGGATCCGAAGTGATCGCGATCGAATATCTCGACCGCATTCTCCCCGGTTTCGATCTCGAAATCGCCTCCCGTTTCCAGAAGATCCTCGAAAAGCAGGGCTTCGCCTTCCGCCTCGCCTCCAAGGTGACAGGCGTCGCGCGCGCGGGGACCGGCAAGAACGAGCGCGCCGTCGTGTCCTATGCGTCGGTGGACGGCGCGACGTCGGACACGATCGAGGCCGACGCCGTGCTCATCGCAACGGGCCGCATTCCCTTCACCGAGGGACTCGGATTGGAAGACGCCGGCGTCGCCATGGAGCGCGGACGCGTCGTCATCGACGACGGATTCGCGACGAATGCGCCGGGCGTCTATGCGATTGGCGACGTCGTCCGCGGGCCCATGCTCGCCCATAAGGCGGAGGATGAAGGCATCGCCGTCGCCGAAATCCTCGCCGGACAGGCGGGGCATGTGAATTATGGCGTCATTCCCAGCGTCGTCTACACGACGCCGGAAGTCGCCGCGGTCGGCATGACCGAGGAAGACGCGAAGTCCAGGGGAATCGCCGTCGCGATCGGCAAATTCCCGTTTAGCGCGAATGGCCGCGCGCGGGCGATGCGCGAAACCGACGGATTCGTGAAGATCATCGCCGACGCCGAGACAGACCGTGTGCTCGGCGTCCACATTCTCGGCCCGGTCGCCGGCGAATTGATCGCAGAAGCCACTGTATTGATGGAGTTTTCAGGCTCGTCGGAGGATCTCGCGCGCACCTGCCACGCGCATCCGACCCTCTCCGAGGCGATTCGCGAAGCGGCGCTCGCCGTCGCCAAACGCGCCATTCACATTTGAGCCGGTCTGCGCCCGGGCCACGTCATCCGTCCGCGCGCCGATTTTCGGGAAACGCGCAGGGCCTTTGGCGCAGACTCTCGCGGTGTCGCCGCCAGCGACCATATGCATAGAACGTGCGCCGTCCGTCGGGCGACAGGAGAACCGTCGCCTGCGCCGGCGCGCCGCGCGCGCGGGATGTATAAGAGGAAAACGCAATGGACGATTGGAAACGGCGCCTCAAGGACGCGTTGTGGTTCACGCTTGCCGTTCTGTTCCTGATCGAAAGCTGGCTCTGGGACCATTTCCACGATTGGCTGCATGAGCTCGGCCGCACGCTCGGGCTGCAACGCTACGAACGGCAGCTTCGGGATTTCGTGGCGACTCTGACGCCGCTGAAGACGCTGGGCGTATTCATCGCCCCGCTCATCGTCATTCTGCCCGCGAAACTGGTCGGCTTCGAATTGATTGCGCATGGTCGTGTGCTGAGCGGACTTTTTGCGATCCTTCTGGCCAAAACGCTGGCGCTCGGCCTGATGTCGTTTCTTTTCGACATCTGCCGCGACAAGCTCATGCAGATGGAGCGTTTCCGTCAGCTCTATTCGACGATCCTCGCCATTCGCGCCTGGGCGGGCGAACTGGTCGCGCCCTTCAAGATGCGCGTGCGCGCGGCCGCCGACATGATCTGCGGGCGATTGGAGGCCCTGATCGGCGTGGAGGCCGGCGCGCTGATGCGCAGCGTTTCGCGTCTGCGCGAACGGGCGCGTCAGAGGCGTTCGGCCTGACTATTCGCAGATCGCATAGCCGAAGCAGAAGTCGTCGCCGCTTGGCGACGGTTGCGAAAGAATAGTCGTCGCGCTGGCGACGCTCGCCGCGAACAGAAACAACATCAACACAGACAATATCAGATTGCGCATGACGGGCCCCAACCCTCCGCCTTTCGCCGCAACGCGTATCGAAAATTTGAAAGGCTCA
>NZ_JBFWNB010000046.1:0-27186 GCF_050251305.1 Methylocystis sp.
CCGCCTCCTTCCCGTCGACGAGGCGATGGTCATAGGACAGCGCAAGATACATCAACGGCCGCGATTCGATATTGCCGTCGACGACCACGGGGCGCTCCTAGAACTTGTGCATGCCGAGAATGCCGGATTGCGGCGCATTCAGGATCGGCGTCGACATTAGCGAGCCATAGACGCCGCCGTTGGAAATCGTGAACGTTCCGCCCTGCAGATCGGCGATGTCGAGCGCGCCGTCCCGCGCCCTGCGGCCGAGTTCGGCGATGGCCTTCTCGATCTCGGCGATCGACAGACGGTCTGCGTCCCGCACCACCGGCACGACCAGGCCCTTGTCCGTGCCGACCGCGACGCCGATGTGGCAGAAGCGCTTGTAGATGACGTCGGTCCCGTCGATCTCCGCGTTGACGCTTGGAATCTCTTCCAAAGCCTGGCAGCAGGCCTTCACGAAAAATCCCATGAAGCCGAGCTTCACGCCATATCGCTTCTCGAAGGCGTCCTTGTAGCGTTTGCGCAATTCGATGAGCGCCGACATGTCGACTTCGTTGAACGTCGTCAGCATGGCGGCGGTGTTTTGCGCTTCCTTGAGCCGCCGCGCAATCGTCTGGCGCAGGCGCGACATCTTCACGCGTTCTTCGCGGTGCGCGTCTTCTTGAGACACGGGCGCGCGCGGCGGCGTCTCGACTCGCGGCGCGTCCTGCGCCGGAAACTCCGGCGCGCGGGCCTCTTGAGCGGGCTGCGCCGCCTGGCGGGCGGCGAATTGAACGACGTCCGATTTCAGCGCCTGGCCGCGCTTGCCGCTGCCGGGAACCTGGGCAATGTCGATCCCCTGTTCGATGGCGATCTTGGCCGCCGAAGGCGAAGGCGGCATCGCCGTTGCGGCGGCGGCCGGCGCGCCCGCCGCCGGCTTGGGCGCGGGCGCGGCTTGCGCCGGGGCCGGCTTGGGCGGCGCCGAGGACTTTGTCGCCGCCTCGCCGCTCTTCGCGGGCGCCGTCGCGCCCTCGGCGATCTGTCCGAGCAGCGCGCCCGGCGCAACGGTTTCGCCTTCCTTGGCGACGATTTCCGAGAGCACTCCGGCCGCCGGAGCGTTGACTTCGAGCGTGACCTTGTCCGTTTCGAGTTCGGCGAGAGCTTCGTCGGCGCGCACCGCGTCGCCCGCCTTCTTGAACCAGCGGCCGATGGTCGCTTCAGTCACCGATTCGCCCAGGGTCGGCACGCGAATTTCAGCCATCGGCTCTCTCTTTGCTGGCGTCGCGCTTAAGGCGCGAACGCTTCGTCCAGGAACATTTTAAGCTGCGCAAGATGGCGCGACATCGTGCCCGCCGCCGTCGACGCCGAGGCGGCGCGGCCGATGTAGCGGGCGCGCTTCGAGGCGCCGCCGATCTGCGTCAACACCCATTCGAGATAGGATTCGACGAAGGACCAGGCGCCCATGTTCTTTGGCTCTTCCTGGCACCACGCCACATCGGCGTCTTTGAAGCGGCCCAGCGCGGTGACGAGCCCTTTCAGCGGGAACGGATAGAGCTGCTCGACGCGCAGGAGATAGACATCGTCGACGCCGCGCTTCTCGCGCTCCTCCAGGAGATCGTAATAGACCTTGCCCGAACACAGGATCACGCGGCGAATCTTCTCGTCCGGCTGAAGAACGAACGTCTCGGTCGGCGCCGTTTCCGCGTCGTCGAGCAGCAGCCGCTGGAAGCTCGAGGCCATGCCCATCTCGCCGAGCCGCGAGACGGCGCGCTTGTGGCGCAGCAGCGATTTCGGCGTCATCAGCACCAGAGGCTTGCGGAAGCTTCGGTGCAGCTGCCGGCGAAGGATATGGAAATAATTCGCCGGCGTCGTGCAATTGGCGACCTGCATATTGTCTTCGGCGCAAAGCTGCAGATAGCGCTCGAGCCGCGCGGAGGAATGTTCCGGCCCCTGGCCTTCATAGCCATGCGGCAGCAGGCAGACGAGGCCGGACATGCGCAACCATTTGCGCTCGGCCGAGGAAATGAACTGGTCAAACACCACCTGCGCGCCATTGGCGAAATCGCCGAACTGCGCCTCCCACATGACCAGCGCGTCGGGCTCGGCGAGCGAATAGCCATATTCGAAGCCGAGCACCGCCTCTTCCGAGAGCATGGAGTTAACGACTTCGTAACGGCCCTGCCCCTCCGCGATGTGATTGAAGGGCAGATAGCGCGCCTCATTTTCCTGATCGATCAGCACGCTGTGACGCTGCGAGAAGGTGCCGCGCTCGCTGTCCTGTCCGGAGAGCCGCACATTGTAGCCCTCATAGAGCAGCGAACTGATCGCCAGCGCTTCGGCCGTCGCCCAGTCGATCGGCCCGCCCTGCTCGATCGCCGACCTGCGATTATCGAGAAAGCGCTGGATCGTTCGATGCAGATGAAAATCCGGCGGCGTCGACGTGATTTCTTCGCCGATGTGCTGCAACGTCTCCAGCGCAACGCCGGTTTGACCGCGACGCTCATTCTCCGAGAGCTGCCAGCCGGACTTCTTTCCGGCCCAGCGGCCGTCGAGCCAATCCGCCTTGTTCGGCTTGTAGCTCTGGCCGGCGTCGAACTCCTCATTGAGCCGCGTGCGCCAGTCTTCCTTCATGCGGTCGACGTCGGCGCGCGAGATCACGCCTTCGGCGATCAGCCGATCCGCATAGATGTCGAGCGTCGTGCGGTGCGCCCGTATCTTTTTATACATCAGCGGCTGGGTGAAGCCCGGCTCGTCGCCCTCATTGTGGCCGAAGCGGCGATAACACCACATGTCGATGACGACGGGTTTCTGGAACTGCTGACGGAATTCGGCGGCGACGCGCGCCGCGAAGACGGCCGCCTCCGGATCGTCGCCGTTCACATGAAGAATCGGCGCCTCGACCATCTTCGCGACGTCGGACGGATAGGGCGACGATCGCGAGTAACGCGGATAGGTCGTGAAGCCGATCTGATTGTTGATGATGAAGTGGATCGAACCGCCGGTCCGATGCCCCTTCAATCCGGAAAGCCCAAAACATTCCGCGACGACGCCCTGGCCGGCGAAGGCCGCGTCGCCGTGAATGAGCAGCGGCATCACCGAGCGGCGATCGACGTCGCCGCAATGATGCTGATCCTGCTTCGCGCGCACTTTGCCGAGCACGACGGGATCGACAATTTCAAGATGCGACGGATTGGCGGTGAGCGAGAGATGCACCTTGTTGTCATCGAACACGCGATCCGACGACGCGCCAAGATGATATTTGACGTCGCCGGACCCTTCGACTTCATCCGGCAGAAAGGAGCCGCCCTTGAACTCGTGAAACAGCGCGCGATGCGGCTTCGCCATCACCTGCGACAGCACATTGAGACGGCCGCGATGGGCCATGCCGAGCACGATTTCCTGAACGCCGAGCGCGCCGCCGCGCTTGATGATCTGCTCCATCGCCGGAACGATCGATTCGGCGCCGTCGAGACCGAACCGCTTGGTGCCGGTGTATTTGACGTCGAGGAACTTCTCGAAACCTTCAGCTTCGACCAGCTTGTTGAGAATCGCGCGCTTGCCTTCCTGCGTGAAGACGATCTCCTTCTTCGGGCCTTCGATGCGCGCCTGCAGCCAGCCCTTCTCCTCCGGATTGGAGATGTGCATGAATTCGAAGCCGATCGCGCCGCAATAGGTGCGGCGCAGGATCGTGACGATTTCGAACAGCGTGGCGTAGCGCATGCCCAGCACGCCATCGAGGAAGATTTGGCGCTCGTAGTCCTCGTCGGTGAACCCATAGGTCTGCGGATTGAGCTCGCCGTGATCGTGGCGCTGCTCCAGTCCGAGCGGATCGAGATGGGCGTGCAGATGGCCGCGCATGCGATAGGCGCGGATCATCATCAGGGCGCGCACGGAATCGCGCGTCGCCCGCAACACCTCTTCGCCTGTGGGCGCGGGCGCGGCGGGAGAGCCGGCTGGCGCGTCAACAGGCGCCGGCGCCTCGCCGACGAGCGCGTTCACCCATTCGCCGTTTTCCGGCTGCGGCCAGTCGCGCCGCGCCCAGCTCGGCCCGGCGGCGACGTTTTCCTGCGGCCTCAAGCCCATCTCGGCGAAGAACGCGCGCCACTCAGGACTGACCGAGGACGGGTCCGCCTCATAAGCCGACAGCAGGCTTTCCAGATAGCTGGCGTTCGCGCCCTGCAGAAAGGATGTCGAAGCGAGGAAATCGTTTTGCGGCGAGCGCGGAACCGCCGGCGCGGCTGGCCCGGCGCCGCCATTGCTTTCAAAACGCGCCATCTCAATCTTTCCCAAAAGCGCCGACGCTCTGCGGCGTCGACGACTTTCGAAGCGTTGAGCAGACTAGGCGTTAGCCCTTCAGCGCTTCGACCAATGTCTTTCCGAGCCTTGCAGGCGACGGCGACACTTTGATGCCCGCTGACTCCATGGCTGCGATTTTACTTTCTGCGTCGCCTTTTCCGCCCGAAACGATTGCGCCCGCATGGCCCATTCGACGTCCGGGAGGCGCGGTGCGGCCGGCAATGAACCCGACCATCGGCTTCGAGCGTCCGCGCTTCGCCTCGTCTTTCAAGAATTGGGCCGCGTCTTCCTCCGCCGATCCGCCGATCTCGCCGATCATAATGATCGACTTAGTCGCGTCGTCAGCGAGAAACAACTCCAGCACTTCTATAAAGTCCGTGCCTTTCACGGGGTCGCCGCCGATGCCGACCGCCGTCGTCTGACCCAGGCCTTCGCGAGTCGTCTGAAACACCGCCTCATAGGTCAGCGTGCCGGAGCGCGACACCACGCCGACGGAGCCCGGCGAAAAGATGTTGCCGGGCATAATGCCGATTTTGCTCTCGCCCGCAGTCACGACGCCGGGGCAGTTGGGGCCAATGAGGCGCGATCTGGAGCCGCAAAGCGCGCGCTTGACGCGGATCATGTCCTGCACCGGAACGCCTTCGGTGATGCAGACGATGAGCGGAATTTCCGCGTCGATCGCCTCGCAGATGGCGTCGGCCGCGCCGGGCGGCGGCACGTAGACGACCGAGGCGTCGGCGCCGGTCTTTTCACGCGCTTCGGCAACCGTGTCGAAGACGGGAAGATCGAGGTGGACCGAACCTCCTTTGCCGGGAGAGACGCCGCCGACCATTTTCGTCCCGTAGTCGAGCGCCTGAACGGAGTGGAAGGTGGCGGTCTTGCCAGTGAAGCCTTGAGTGATGACTTTGGTGTTCTTGTCGATCAGCACGGACATGAAGCGGAAATCCTGAAGCAAGCGAAAATCGCGCGCGCCCTTACGCGCCCTTGGATGAAGCGAAAAACTGGGGGCCGCCGCCCGTCTCGCCCGCGCGGAACCTATTGACAAAAGCTCAGCCGCACAAGGCGGCAGAGGGGCCTGCGACAGGCCGCCGCGATCTTGATCGCGGCCGCGCCCGACGTCGCCCCTTTGTGACGCAGCCAGCCTTTACATTGGATGAACCAAAGCCTGGCTGGCGGGCGTCGCGCATTATTTCAGCTTCGCGTCCCAGGTCGGCGAATCCGGTTGGCTGAAATCGAGGTCCCAATCGAAATTTCGAATGAGATTATAGCCGATTAGGAAGTGAACGTTGCGGCCGAGGGCGGCGCGCAACGCGCCGAAGTCATAGGACATCGCATAGATGTCGCGTAGAACCAGGCCGTCGCCAAGGTCCAGCGACTTGATCTTGTAGAATTTCAGCGAAATGCGCTTGCCGCCGACGAGGCTTGCCTTGGCCTTGGCGTTGACGGCGGCGAACAGTCGCTTATGCCTACGAACGAAACGCTGGTCGACTGCGGAAATTTCCGCGCCTGAATCGAACAGGCCGACGGCGGGCGTCCGGCCGAAACGAAGGTCGAGCCCGACGAGTCTCTGGCCGGGCCCCAATCGCCGAAACGGTCTGGGACGGCCGCGGCCAAGCGCATCGCCGAAGAAGATGAGTTCGTGGCGTTCGATGTCGAGGCTGAAGCGCGCGCCCCTGAAAAAATCGATTCCCAGGAGGTCGTCATCGCCGCCCGCCGGACAGCGCGTGAGCTCGTAATTCTTGCGCGCGATGTTGTTGCCCTGGTCGGCGACGAGTTCGACTTGCGGCGCCGCGACGTCCTGGCACTGCATCGTCGCGCCCGACGCCCCGGTCGAGACGCTTTCGCCGAGAGTCGGGAAGTCCTTGTTCCAGGACGCAAGCCTGATGCGGGTGCTGGAGGCTCCCGTATCGAGCCGCATCTTTCCCAGAACGCTGCCGATGCGGACCGGCAGGTAAATGCGTCCGCCGACCAATTGATCCTCGGTTACGGTCAGCGGAATGACGGAACGGCTCTTCTCCGCGCCGGCGGCGGCCTGTGAGAAGAACAGCGCGACGATGATGAAAAGCGCCGCCGATCCAAAAAACTTCATGCGCCCTTTTCCGCTCCCAAATGCGCCGTCAGCCACCAGCAAACGCGTCCTGAGCTTCCTGCGCAAGCGCCGCGCCTTGCCGGATCGTCGAAGCGGTCGTTGATCAGCGCGGGATCAAAATGGCGCGGCACGGCGCGCTCGCCTTCATCGGCGCGGTTAACGCGCGGCCGCGCCGTCCTTCCCGCCGTCTTCCGTGACGCCGTCCTCCGAAGGCGCGTTCGCCGGCTTGGCGGACGCGGCGGCGCACCGCTGCGCTCGGCATGCAGGGCAAACGACGCGCCATCCGTAATAATAGACGCCGATCCCCGCTAGCAGCCCGACCCAGCCAAGCAGCGTCCCGCCCCAGAAAAAATTAGCGACAATCATCGTGGCGAGGCCCGCGGCCATGAAGGCGAGGCTCTTTACGTAATCGGACATAAGGGCATCCTTTCCTAAGATGGAGGTGGGAAGCCGGAGACAGGGGCGCAATGCGACGCTATGTTGCGTGGGCGAAGAGCGGCGCTGATCCAGCACATTATGATCCTATACTGCGCGCCCTGTAATCGACAGGCCCGCGCAGACTCGTCCATATGATGGCTTCGCCGATGCGCCCGTCACGCGCCGCGCGCGCCATGAAAAAGGGGTTTCCCATGATTGCCCGCAAGCTTGGCGCGAACGGCCCCGTTGTGTCGGCCATCGGTCTCGGCTGCATGGGCATGTCCGATCTTTACGGCGCGTCGGATCGCGCGGAGAGCGTGGCCACCATCCACGCCGCTTTGGACGCCGGCGTGACGCTGCTGGACACCGGCGACTTCTACGGCATGGGCGACAATGAGATGCTGATCGCCGAGGCCTTGCGCGGCCGCCCGCGCGACGCCGTTTTTCTCAGCGTCAAATTCGGCGCCCAGCGCGATCCCCGGGGGAACTGGATCGGCTTCGACGGGCGGCCGTCCGCCGTGAAGACGTCGCTCGCCTATAGCCTGAAGCGGCTTGGCGTCGATTATCTCGACATCTATCGCCCGGCGCGGCGCGACCCGAATGTGCCGATCGAGGAAACGGTCGGCGCGATGGCCGACATGATCAAGGCGGGATACGTCCGCTACATCGGGCTTTCCGAAGTCGGGCCTGAGACGATCCGCCGGGCGGCGGCCGTGCATCCGATCGCCGATCTGCAGATCGAATATTCCCTGATTTCGCGCGGCATTGAGAATTCGATCCTGCCGACGTGCCGCGAACTCGGCGTCGGCCTCACCGCCTATGGCGTCCTGTCGCGCGGACTGATCAGCGGCCATTGGCGCGCCGGCGCGCAGTCGCAAGCGGGAGATTTCCGCGCAACCGTGCCGCGCTTCCAGGGGGGCAATCTGGACAAGAATTTGGCGCTCGTCGATGAGATCAAGCGCGTCGCCGACGCAAAAGGCGCGACCGTGGCGCAGGTCGCCATCGCCTGGGCGCTGTCGCGCGGCGACGATATCGTCCCGCTGATCGGCGCAAGGCGCCGCGACAGGCTCGCCGAGTCGCTTGGCGCGCTCGACGTGACGCTCGATCGCGCGGACCTCGCGGCCCTGGAGAAAATCGCCGCCGCCGTCGCCGGAGAGCGCTACGCCGAGGCGCAGATGGCGCATCTCGACAGCGAAGGGCGTCACTGACGCCCGGAGTCGCGGCCGCGCGGGCGTGGCGCGCCCGTCTCCCGCGCTTGCCCTTTGGCCCGCCTTCCCCTAAAAGCCGCCATTCCCCGGACGGTCCCGCCGCCCGGGGACATCATACGTGGCGGGTCCGCCCTGACGCCATCGGGGGGCTCCGGACCGGACCACGAACTGCAACCGGCGCCGACGCGAAGGAAATCGCGGCGGGCGCCTATCGTTGGAGATAGCAAATGGCGAAAAAAATCGCCGGCTACATCAAGCTGCAAGTGCCGGCCGGCGCGGCCAATCCGTCGCCGCCGATCGGACCCGCGCTCGGCCAGCGCGGCCTCAACATCATGGAGTTCTGCAAGGCGTTCAACGCCAAGACGGGACAGATGGAGAAGGGCATGCCCATCCCCGTCGTCATCACCGCCTATCAGGACCGTTCCTTCACCTTCGAGATGAAGCAACCGCCGGTCAGCTACTTCCTCAAGAAGGCCGTGGGCCTCAAGATCGGCAAGAAGCCCGCCTCCGGCTCCAAGACGCCGGGGCGCAACGTCGTGGGCAAGGTGACCAAGGCGCAGATCCGCGAAATCGCGGAAAAGAAAATGCCCGACCTCAACTGCGCCACGGTCGAATCCGCAATGTCGATGATCGAAGGCTCCGCCCGCGCGATGGGCCTCCAGGTGGTGGAGTAAGACCATGGCGCATGTCGGAAAACGCATTGCAAAGTCCCGCGAGGGCATCGAACGCACGAAACTCTATGCGGTCGACGAGGCGGTGAAGCTCGTGCGCGAGCGCGCCAAGGCCAAATTCGACGAATCCGTCGAAATCGCCATGAATCTCGGCGTCGATCCCAAACACGCCGATCAGATGGTGCGCGGCGTCGTCAATCTGCCGAACGGCACCGGCCGCACGCTGCGCGTCGCGGTCTTCGCCCGCGGCCCCAAGGCCGATGAAGCCAAGGCGGCGGGCGCCGATATCGTCGGCGCCGAGGATCTGGTCACGACGGTCCAGGGCGGCACGATCGAATTCGACCGCTGCATCGCGACGCCGGATCTCATGCCGCTCGTCGGCCGCCTCGGCAAGGTGCTCGGCCCCCGCGGTCTGATGCCGAACCCGAAGGTCGGCACGGTGACGATGGACGTCGCCGGCGCAGTGAAGGCCAGCAAGGGCGGCGCGGTCGAGTTTCGCGTCGAGAAGGCCGGCATCGTCCAGGGCACGGTCGGCAAGGCCTCGTTCGACGAGGGCAAGCTCGTCGAGAACATCAAGGCCTTCGTCGACGCCGTCGCCAAGGCGAAGCCGCAGGGCGCCAAGGGCACCTACATCCAGCGCGTCGCTCTGAGCTCGACTCAGGGACCAGGCGTGAAGGTCGACGTGTCGAGCCTCGGCGCCGCCCCGCACTGAGCGGAGGCGCCGAGGGCGAAAACGGCCGCGAATGAATGAAAAACCCCTGGCGCGCGCCAGGGGTTTTTTCGTGACGGGAGACGCGCGGCTTCTTGTATCCGCCGCCGCACGGCGTGCGGCGCTGGCGATACCCTCGGAGCGCGCCTAAAAGGTCACTTTCGACGCGAGATAAAAGCTGCGGCCGGGGTTGGGATAGCCGTCCGTCACCGTATAGAGCTGGTCGAAGAGATTGCGCACGCCGACCTGGAACTTGATGTTGTCGGTCGGCTGATAGTCCACGTTCAAATTCGTCAGGAGATAGGGGTTGGTACGGTAATATACCAAGCCATTCGAGACGCTGGTCCATCGACTGGTCGCCATCTCGATGTTCGGCATAATGGTCAGCTGCCGGATCGGACGATAGCCGGCGTAGAAAATAAGCTTTGCGTCGGGCACGCCGATTGGCTGGAGCGTGACGATTCCGGTGACATTGGTTCCCGAGAAGCTGAATGCAGTCGGCGCATTCAGGCGTCGCCGGATCAGCGTGAGATTGCCGCCGAGCGAAAAATCTTCACGGACGAAGTAATCGGCTGATATTTCCGCGCCCCAAAAGCGGGCGCTGCCGACATTCTGTTGCTGCGTGGTCGGGACGCCGTCAGGCCCGATGACGGGAACGCCCTGGATGAATTTGTCGACCAGGCTGTAGAAGAGGTCAACTGAGACGCGGCTGCCGGGGGCGAAGACGCTCGACCAGCCGAGATCGAAATTGGTGGCGCGTTCGGGCTTCAGTCCGGGATTGGACGTCTGGCCGCCAAAACGCGAGCTGAATCGTTCGAACAGCGTCGGGTAGCGGGTTCGGCTCGAAACGTTGAAATAAAGGCGATCTTGGTCGGTATAATGCCAGATCGCGGCGCCTTGATAATTGGGCGCCTGCACGTCCTTGGGCGTATATCGGAAGAAGCCGCGATCCGTCGTAAACTCATCGGCCTGTCGCAAATGCCGCCAATCGTAGCTGAAGCCGGCGACGAGATCGATATCGTTGCGCGGATGAAATGTGTTTTCGACCGCGACCGAATAAGTGTCCTCCTGACTTGTCTGAAGAGGTTCGAACAAGCAAGGGACGCCGGTGAAGCATCCGCCCCGCGCGCCCGAAATGCCGAAAGTATTCCGTCCGAAACCTTGCTGCTGTTCGCTATGATTGTCGAAGCGATAGAAGAACAGCGCTTTCAGCGTGTCGATGTCGCCGAATTGATGGCCCGCCTCGACCTCGGCGCCGAGAGAATAATCCATATAGGGGCTGATGAAGGAGCGCTGCAGCGATTGAGTGATGAACGACTGGTTGTCATAGGCGGTGAGACCATTGTCGAATTTGGTCCAGTAGCCGCGCGTCTTGACATAGGAGGCGTCGCCAAGCTGGGTCTTGGATAGGAAATAGAGATTCTGCACCCGCCAGTAAGGCCATCTCCAGAAGCGTTGGCTCGAAAGCGGATCGGTCGTATGTAGCGGCGCTCCCTTCTGTCCTTCCTGGCGGTTGAAGCTCAGCGAATATTCGTCCGTCGCATTGGGCGTAACGCCAACCTTGGCGCTGACGTTAAAGTCGCGTGAATAAGATTGGCCACGCATGCCCCAGCCTTGCGTCAGCGTCGATCTATAGCTTGCGGGCAGCATCCACCCGTCCATGGTTTGAAAGATGCCGCTGAGCTGCGCGTAATAGAGATCCCTCTTCGTTCCGGCGTAGGCATAGGCGCGCGGTCCCAGGAACGTGCCGTCGCGGCCGAATTCTAACTTCGCCCTTCCTTCCAACTCCAGTTCGCGAGAGGGCTTGCGCGTGACGAGATTGATCTGGCCGCCCATGCCGCCCGGCCCGTCGAGCACCGAGACATAGCCCTTGGCGATCTGGACTTCGGCGATATCGGCGGTCAGAAAACGCGCGAAGTCGAGCCGGTTGTCGGCCGGCAGATAGACGCGCACGCCGTCGATGGTGAGGGGCACCTGCCAGCGGTCAAATCCGCGCACATAGATATTCTGCTCGTTGCGCGTGCCGCCCACAAGTTGGCTGTTCACGCCTGGCGCGAGATTGACCGCGGAGTCCAGCGTATCGCGAGAGAACATCTCCATCTGCCGGTTGGTGATTGTGTAGCCGCCGAAGTCGTCGGTGTGCTGTTTGGGCGTCGGACCATTGTCGGCTTGCGCCGCAGACGGCGTCGGGGCCGCAGGCGATGCGTCCTGACCGTCGCCATCGCCATTGCCGGGTTGAGCGGATCTCGTCGGAACGCCGAGCCGACGCGCGCCGACTTTGATCTCGCCGAGTTCGAAGGCCTTGGGCGCACGCACTTCGATTGGCGGCAGCGCGGTCTGCGCGCTGACAGGCGCTGAGAGCGCGAGAAGAACGCCGCCTGAGATCGCCGTCGTAGTCAGCAGCCTGGTCATCATAGCCCCCTTGGACGTCAGAGAGAGTTGAGGAAAGCGAGCAGCGCGTCGCGCTGGCGTTCGGGAAGACGGCGGAAGGCGTCGGCGGCGGCTTGCGCCTCGCCGCCGTGCCAGAGGATCGCCTCGGCGGGCGTGCGCGCCCTGCCGTCATGCAGAAAATTGGCGCCGTCGCCGCTCTTGCCGGCGAGGCCCAGTCCCCAGAGCGGCGGCGTCCGCCAGTCGCGCGGACCAGCTTCGAAGTCCTCGCGGCGATCCGCGAGCGCGTCGCCCATGTCGTGCAGCAGAAGGTCGGTGTAGGGATGGATCTCGACGCCGTTGAGCGCCGGCTGCGGGGGGAAGTCCGCAATGTGCAGCGCGTCGCGATGGCAGTCCGAGCAGCCGATCCGATGAAACAGGCCTTCGCCGTCCGTGACGCGCGCATCTTCAAGATTGCGCCGGGCCGGAGGCGCCAGCGCGCGCACATAGCCCACGACCGCGTCGAGCTGCGCGTCGGTCAGTTCCGGCGGCGAAGCGGCGCGCCGGCAGCCGCTTTGAGTCTCGGCGCAGTTCTCCGCAGGAAACAGCGACGAGGTGATCCCAATGTCTTCGACGAAGGCGTTGGCGATCTGCTGCCTGAGGCTGGGCTGATTGGCCTTGAGTCCGAACCGGCCGAGCGTTGTTCCGCCGGTCTCGACGTTGAACACGAAATTCGCCCTGCCCTTGCCGGAGAGAATTTCGGCTTCGCCGACGGCCTCGAGCAAACCCAGCCCAAAAACAGGCGGGGCGTTGCGTAGCGACGTCTTCGTCCCGGGCCCGAGCGGGCCATAAGCGAGATGGCGAAAGGAGAGCGTCGGCCGACGCAGCGTTATTTTCCCGCCGTCGGGAAAAGCCACGTCGAATTCGTCGTATTCGACGACCGCCTGGCCTTCGCCCGCGACGCCGGCGACGCCTTCTGGATTGAGCTGAGCGCCGTAATCAGGATGGACGCGCGGTCCGCCATGCGCATCCTTTCCCTCGACGCTCAGCCTCGCCGCCATCGTGCGCGCGACGCCATTCTCGCTGTCTGGCGCAACGCCCCGCCCATTCTTGACATGGCAGGCGATACAGGAAAGTCGATTGTAGAGAGGGCCGAGACCGACGAAGTCGGGATGGTCCTGCGACGGCCCAATGACCCAGGCTTGGCGGAAAATGCCGCCGCCCTTGCGAAAGCTCGCGGCGTATTCGCCGTCCAATCCCTCGATCGGCCGGGTGAAGGCCTCGCTCTCGGGACCGCTCGCCGTGTAACGCGCGGCGCCCCCCAATATGATTGCGCAGAGAAGGAGGCCGACGCGTTTCATGGCGCCGCGTCCAGACCCGCGAGAAGGTCGCGCGCCTTTCGCCGCGCGGCGGCGATCGCCTCGCGCCATTGCGCGATCTGCTGCGGATCAATCGCGTCGCGCCGCGAGAAGCGCTCCAGGAAGGCTGTCGTCCGCGCGTCGCTTTCGGAGACCGGCACGAAGGACGCGAGCCGCTTCGACTCGTCGACGACCGCCCGCGCCTTTGCGTCGGCGGCGAACTTGTTCTCGGCGTCGTGAATCTTCCTCCACAGTTCGGCGTTTTCCGCGTGGCCTTCGACAATCGCGAGATCGAACAGCAGCGTGACCAGCGGCGGCCGCCGGCGGCCGATCTCGGCGTCGTAATCGAGGATCGTCGACGCCGGCAGCGCAAAGGGATTCACCAACCCTTCCGGCGCATTCTGATAGGCGTCGGGTCGCGCCGGATGGCGGCGGCTGTCGCGCTCCATCAACAGTTGCTGGCCGTCCTTCGACAGCAGGAAGTCGACGAAGGCCTGCGCGGCGACGACGTGTTTCGAGCCGGCGGCCATCGCGACATGGGCCGGCAGGAACGCGGTGCGTTCGGGATAAATCATCTCGACCGGCGCGCCATTCGCCCTGGCGATCTCGGCGATGAAATCGATTGTGAGCGCGAGCGCGGCCTTGCCTTCGCGCACGGCGCCGGTCGGCGCGAATCCGGACTCGAGCAGGGTCGCTTCGCCGGCCATCTCGCTGAGGAGGCGCCAGCCCGCGTCCCAGCCTTCGCTCTGCAGGAGGATGTCGTAGAGGGCGGGCGAAAAGCCGACCTTGCTGGCGATCGGCATCGCGGTCCGGCGCGCATATTGGGGCGCCGCGAGATCGCGCCAGGCGCGCGGCGCCGAAAGCTTCGCTTCCGCAAGCGCCGCCGGATTGGCGACGACCCCGTAGCCGGCGACGTCATAGGCTTCGTAGAAGCCCGCCGGATCGGACAATTGCTGGACGCCCAACCGTCCGGGATTGGCGGCGCGGTCGACCGAGATCTTGCGAAAGGCGCCGCTGTCGCGAAGCCGCGCAAAATTCGCGGGCGCCGGCGCCCAATAGACATCCGCGCCGCCCTGTTCCGGCTTGCTCAGTTCGGCCAGCGCGTCGCGGGACTGTTTCCAGACGAATTGGACGTGAATCTGCGGATGGCGGCGCTCGAACTCCCGCTCGTAGCGGGTCGTCAGTTCTTCCGGAAAGCTTGTGACGACGATGATCGTCCCATTGTCCGCCGCGCCGGCCGACGAGAGCGATATAATACTGAAAACGCTGATGAATGCAGCGAGAGCGACAGCGCGGATCATGGGCGGCGGCTACCGTTATGTAGTTAGCTTACATAAAGCTTGACTACAAACCACCGTCATAAAAGTCAACAACGGAACGATATGCCAAAATTACAAGTATTAATGTATGTGATATATATGTCACACGCATCAATATGGCGTCAGACAATATTACGTATATATGATACAAATAACGCTATTTCAATATGATATAGCGCGATGCGCGCGGACGGCGGCGGCCCTCTGGACGTCTTTACTACATTTTGATGAATCCTTTACACGGCATGTAGTAAAATTCACACAAGACGCGCAAAACCCCCGATGTCTCCTCGCCTTAGCCTTCGCCCCCTGAAAGGGAGAATCGACTGCAGGCGGCCAGTGCGGCCGCGGAAGACGAGGGCGCCCAGGCGAGGCGTCCCGCGCCCGTCGCGCCCGCCGAAGCCGGTTGCGTCGCGCCCATCGACCCTGTATCCGGGCAAGGAGGCGGGGCGCTGAAATGGCGGACAGCAAAATCGATGCTTCACTGGCGCTGCGCAGCGAGGGCCGACTCCTCGTCGGCCGCGACCGCGTCAAGCTGTTGGAGGCGGTCGCCGCCCACGGCAGCATCACCAAAGCGGCGAAGGCCGTCGGCTTCAGCTACAAGGCCGCGTGGGATGCGGTGAACGCCATCAACAACCTGCTGCCGACGCCGGCCTTTCTCACCAAGGCGGGCGGCCGCAGCGGCGGCGGCGCCGAGGTGACCGAAGAAGGCCGGCGGTTGATCGCCACTTTCCACCGCCTCGAAGAAAAGCTGGCGCGCATATCGGAGACGATCGCCGAAGAGGGTCTCGCAGGCGCCGAAGACTTCCTGCTCTGGACCGCCGGCATGACGATTTCGGCGCGCAATGTCTTTCGAGCCGAGATCACCCAGGTCAAGAGATGGCCGGTCGACGTCGAAGTGACGCTGCGCGTGTCGGAGAAGGATACGATCCTGGCGATCGTCACCAATGAATCGGCGGAGCGGCTGGGCCTGTCCCGGGGGCGCAAGGCTCTGGCGCTGATCAAGGCGTCCTTCGTGAGCCTGGCGCCCGCGGTGGACGCGACGCCGCTGCAGCGCAATTGTTTTCGCGGCGTCGTCACGCAGCGGGTCGACGCCGAACGCAACAGCGAAATCCTGCTCGACATCGGATTCGGCAAGACGATGACCGCTGTGACCTCCCGCCACCACGTCGAAGACCTGGGATTGAAGGAAGGCGACGTCGCCCTGGCGACCTTCGACGCCGCCGACGTCATTCTGGCGGTGGAATAGCGGCGTCCCGAGACGCTCGCGGCCAGCGCAACTGGATATGGACGCGAATCCGCAATAGTCTCTTCGCCGCGCTTCGGCGGAAGCGCAGACGAAGGAGCGACCTATGAAACGAATTTATTTCATCGCCGCAGCCGGTTTGGCTTTCTACGCCACGAACGTCGTCGCCGAAACGAAGAAGCCGACGTCGAACTGGACATGCGAGGAATTTCTGGCGGTCGACGACCAATTTCAGCCGAAAGTCATCTATTGGTCTTCGGCGCAAAGCAAGAAGGGCAAACCGCACGGCGCGACGGTCGACATCGAAGGCACTGAAAAGGTCATTCCGATGGTGATCGACAACTGCAAGAAGGCGCCGCAAGCGTCCTATTGGGACAAGCTCAAGGACGCCTGGAAGAAAGTCGAAGACGACGCAAAGGCGCTTGGCAAGAAGCTGTGACGTCCATCCTGCGCCGCCCTTTGGAAGGGGTGAACAATGCTTGAAACGATCGCCGTCATCCTGATCATCATGTGGCTGCTCGGGCTCGTGTCTTCGTATACGCTCGGCGGCTTCATCCATATCCTGCTTGTCATCGCGATCGTCGTGATCCTTCTGCGCGTCATACGCGGACGCAGCATCCTTTAGCGACGGCCGTGCGCCTCAGGCGCGCGATTGACGCGCGACCGAGGCGGGACGCGAGCGCAACGCCGTTCGCTAGCTTCCCCGTCTCGGAGCGTCTTTCGCCGAACGCGCGCCAGATGGGATGATCGCCCGCGCCAGGGCGCGCCGCGATTTTTCCTGAGCGGAAGCTTGCTCGTTTCAGTCGATCTATGAGAAGACTGACGCTCACAGTCTTGGGAAAACGAATTTGGCCGGTGTCGATGTCGTGGTCGCCTAAAAGCGCAACAAGCAAGCTGTTTCGCATTCTTTTCATCAACGTCAGCCTCCTCCTTGGACTCTTCATCGTCGCGGAGATCGTTCTTCATCTCGTCTACAAGGGCGGCAATCCGTTCCTTGCGCCCGCAAGAAACGAGTTGCGCGTGCGCGATGCGCATTTCACCCATGGCCTTAAGCCCAATTTCGACGGCTTCGACGCCTGGGGCTCGAATACGGTTCGCATTTATACGAATTCGCTTGGCTTTCGAGACGCCGCCGTGCGCGACGTGCCGATGACGACGGACCGCAAGCGCGTCGTCTTTATCGGCGACTCCTTCACGGAAAGTCTCGGCGTCCCTTACGAAGAGTCCTTCGTCGGGCGCTTCGCGCAGGCGTTTCCCGCGATCGACGTGCTGAATGCCGGCGTCTCGAGTTACGCGCCGTCCGTCTACTACGAGAAGCTGAAATATTTTCTCGACGCCGGCCTCAAATTCGATGAGGCCGTGGTCTATATCGACATCTCCGACATCCAGGACGAAGCCATTCTCTATTCCTACGCCCCGGATGGCGTATTGCAGATGGGCTTGTTTCAGACCGGCGCCGAAGAATGTTCGCCGGTGCCGCGTCCGCCGCTGCCGCGCGCTGAGCGGCGGTGGTGGGAAAAGGTCTCCTATATCGGCGAGTTTCTTGGACAGATGCGCTATTCGGCGCAATTGGCGCGCGCCATCGAGCGGGCGAGCTTCGACGACCTGTCAAAATCGCGCGCCGTTTACAGTCGCGACTATGCACGCCCGAGCTGGACCTATAGCGACGATTCGCGGTGCTATGGCGACTTGGGGATTGAAGCCTCGATCGACAAAGCCAAAAGGCAAATGGATCGCCTGCACGAACTTCTGTCGTCGCACGGCGTCACCCTGTCCGTCGGAGTCTATCCTTGGCCGCAACAGCTCCTTTACGACGGCGAAAATTCGCGGCAAGCGCGCCTTTGGCGAGACTGGTGCGCCGGCAAATGCCGGAAATTCTTCGACCATTTTCCCGACTTTTTTCGATATAAGGCGGGCGATACTGACGCGATCAGATCGTTGTATTTCTGGGGCGACTTCCACTTCAACACTCGGGGCAACGCGCTTTTGGCGCAAGGGCTCATCAAGAATTACGAATGAGCCGCGCAACCATGCCGCAGGCTGCGCAATAACCTATAGAAAAATAGGCTGAATTCATCGCCCTCAGCGCCGGAATGCGGCGCGGCCGACGGCTTGATACCTGCCGCAATATCCATTAATTTGCGCCGTCAACCGAAGCGATGCGGGAAGCTTTGGAAGGACGCGAAGTTTTTTTGTTCGCGCCCATTGGGAAGGCTGTCCGTCAGAGCGGCCTTTGGGGGGTCTCATCTGAATGTCGCATGAGGACTTTTCGAGAGACCGTTCGGCCGCCATGGGATCCGATCGGTCGTTCGGACTGGTGATCGCCGCGGCGATCGCCATCATCAGCGCGCTGCCGCTTTGGCGCGGCGAGACGCCGCATTACTGGGGGCTCGCCGCTGCACTCGGTTTCGCCGCGGCAGCGCTCCTTGCGCCCGCCAAACTGCGGACGCTCAACCGGCTTTGGCACCAGCTCGGCCTGGCGCTGCACAAGATCACCAACCCGATCATCATGGGCGTCCTGTTCTTTGGCGTGATCCTCCCGATCGCAATCGTCTTCAGATTGCGCCGCGTCGATCCGCTCAAACTTTCGTTCGACAAGAATGCGACGACCTACTGGACCATGCGCGATACGCCGGAGGCGGCGAGCGACATGAGCAAGCAATTCTGAGGAGAGGGATCAATGAGTTTTCTGCTCGAACTTTGGGATTACCTGAAGACCCGCAAAAAATATTGGATGGCGCCCGTGCTGGTCATCATGCTGCTGATCGGCGCCCTGATCGTTCTGCAAGGAACCGCAGTCGCTCCGTTCATCTATACGCTGTTCTAAAGCGCGATGCGGATACTTGGCATCTCCGCCTTCTACCACGACAGCGCAGCCGCCGTGGTGGAGGATGGCGAAATCGTCGCCGCCGCTCAGGAAGAGCGGTTCTCGCGCAAGAAGCACGATTCGCGCTTCCCGCGTCACGCGATCGACTATTGTCTTGAGGCGGCACGCGCGACGCCTCAGGACATAGATTTCGTCGCCTTCTACGATAAGCCGTTCGTCAAGTTCGAGCGGCTGCTCGAGACATACGTCGCCTTCGCGCCGCGAGGCTTCCAGTCCTTCAAGATGGCGCTGCCGCTCTGGCTGCGCGAAAAGCTTTTTCAGAAGTCGCTGCTGCTGAAGGAGATGAAGGCCTATTCGGTGGATGTCGACTGGGCGACCAGGCTGCTGTTCGCCGAACATCATTTCAGTCACGCCGCCAGCGCGTTCTATCCTTCCCCGTTCAAGGATGCGATCGTTCTGACGATGGACGGAGTCGGCGAGTGGGCGACGACGTCGGTCGCCTTCGGCGCCGGCAATGAATTGTCGATGCAGCGCGAATTGCGCTTTCCGCATTCGCTTGGCCTGCTTTATTCGGCCTTCACCTATTACACCGGATTCAAAGTGAACTCCGGCGAATACAAGCTGATGGGGCTCGCGCCCTATGGCGAGCCGAAATACGCCGATCTGATCCTGGACCGCCTGATCGACCTCAAGCAGGACGGCACCTTCAGGCTCGACCAGTCATATTTCGACTATTGCACCGGATTGCGGATGACCAACGCGAAGTTCGACGAACTTTTCGGCGGTCCTGCGCGCAAGCCGGAAGAGCTGCTGACGCAAAATCACATGGATATCGCCGCCTCGATCCAGGCGGTCACCGAGGAGATCGTCCTCAGACTCACCCGCTCGCTGGCGCGAGAGACGGGTGCGAAGAATCTCTGCCTCGCCGGCGGCGTGGCGCTGAACTGCGTCGCGAACGGGAAACTCCTCCGCGACGGCAGTTTCGAGCAGATCTGGGTTCAGCCCGCGGCCGGCGACGCCGGCGGCGCGCTCGGCGCGGCGCTCGCGGCCTATTACGGCTACAAGAAAAACCCCCGAAGCCTCAACGGCGGGGGCGACGCCATGCATGGCTCCTATCTCGGGCCATCCTTCTCGCAAGCCGAAATCGAGCGTCGATTGCAGGGGGCGGGCGCCAAATTCGCGACAATGTCCGACGCCGATGTGATCGAAGCGACCGCGCGGGATTTGGCCGACGAGAAAGCCATCGGCGGGTTTCAAGGCCGAATGGAGTTTGGACCCCGCGCGCTCGGCGGACGGTCGATCCTTGGCGATCCGCGTTCCGCTTCGATGCAGAAGACGCTCAATCTGAAGATCAAATATCGCGAGTCGTTCCGTCCCTTCGCTCCGTCGATCTTGCGGGAAGACGTGGCCGACTGGTTCGAGCTCGACGGCGATTCCCCGTACATGCTGCTCGTCGCCGACGTCGCCCAAAAGCATCGTCATGCGATGACGGCCGAGCAGCAGGCGCTGTTTGGCATCGACAAGTTGAATGTTCCGCGCAGCTCCATTCCGGCGGTGACGCACGTCGACTATTCGGCTCGAATCCAGACCGTGCACGAAAACACCAACCCGCGGTATTATGCGCTGCTTTCGGCGTTCAAGCGCATGACCGGCTGCCCGGTGCTGGTCAACACGAGCTTCAATGTGCGCGGCGAACCCATCGTCTGCACGCCAGAAGACGCTTTCAGCTGCTTCATGGGCACGGAGATGGACACGCTCGTGATCGGCAATTGTTATCTGCGAAAGGAGGACCAGGACGCATCGCTCAAGCGCGATTACAAAGAGCAGTTCGAACTCGATTGATGCGTTCCGCGCTTTTTCAATGAAGACATCGAACATCACGCAATGGCTGAAGAACGCCGCGAAGATCGCCGCGATCAACGCCGGGATTTTTTTGGGCCTTTTTCTGCTCGTCGAACTGGGCCTGCACGTCAAATCGCCAAATCAGAACCCGCTGCTCGGCCCGCCCTTCGTCAAAAGCGCGTTCAGAGTGCATGTTCCCGTCTACAGCCATTCGCTGGCGGCGAATTTCGACGGCGACGATCTGTGGGGCGGACGTCGCTATCACATTCGGACGAATGCGCTCGGGTTCAAGGACGGCGTCAACCGGGATGTGCCGCTGCGGTCTGATCGGCGACGCATTCTCTTCATCGGCGACTCCTTCACCGAAGGCGCCGGGCTTCCCTATGAGCAGACGTTCGTTGGCCGCTTCGCCGCCGCCTTCCCTGACATCGATGTTCTCAACGCGGGCGCAAGCTCTTACGCGCCTTCCGTCTACTTCATGAAAATCAAGTCCCTGCTCGATGCGGGACTGCAGTTCGACGAGGCGATCGTTTACGTCGACATATCCGACATTCAGGATGAGGCGATCTATTATCGATATGGGCCAGACGGGACGATCCAATGGACCAATTTCGAAAAAAAATGTACGTCGCCGGAGGCCACTCTCGTCATCGAACCGTCCTGGTGGGCGCGGCCGTTCTACATCCTCGAATATCTCGAGAAGGACCGCTTCATGCGGCGCGCGCTCAAGGACGTGCGCAACGTGAGCGTCGCTGAGTTGCGCAAACCTGGCATGAGCTACGCCCCGGACAGAGATCGCGCCAGCTGGACATATGACGCGAAGGCGCAATGCTACGGTCCGATGGGGATCGAGGGCGGCATCGCCAAAGCGATCGAGAATATGGATCGCCTTCACGCGCTGCTCAGTGAACGCGGCATCCCGCTCTCGGTCGGCGTCTACCCCTGGCCGCAGCAGCTGCTGTACGATCAGGAAAATTCACGGCACGCGCAGATCTGGCGAGATTGGTGCGCAAACAAATGCCGCAAGTTCTTCGATCATTTTCCGATCTTCTTCGCCTATAAGAACGCGCACCCGGATTTTCTCAAGGATTTATACATTTGGACCGACGTGCATTACAACGAACGCGGCAATGAACTCCTGGCCCAGGATCTCATCGCGAAATACCGTTAGCCGCCCGATCGTCAAACGCCGCGGCGAGACGTCTGCGCCGCACATCGTCTCGACAACCTCACACACGCGCGTCAGCGTTCGCCGGCAAGTGGCGTCCGGACCGGACGCCTGACATCCATGCACAGGAAAGATCACCGCTCAGCTTGACGGATCCGGTAAAGCCAAGTTTTCTGTATTGGCGGGCGTAAGCCTATATGATTGCACATATTTTTTGTTCGATGGATGGAGCAGCGAATGGGTTTTGATCCCCTCACGCGTGACAGTCTCGTCCAAAGTCTGCGCAGCGCGCTGCCGCTTTCGGCCCGGCCCAGGCCAGCGCTTCTCGATTTTTTACGCGCGCGGGGCGCAAGCGGACGCAACGCGCCCCGGCTGGTCATCGTCGATATCTTTAACGCCGGCGCCCAGGGTCTGATGTGCCGCTTCAAGATCGCCGACGAATCCGACGCCGCGGATTTTGTCGCGCCGCTGGCGCAAATTGCGCTGGATCGCCGATATCGCTCCGCCCAGCGGCTCGTCGCGCATCCGCGCCATGCTTCGCGGAGGGACGCGGCGTAAATCAACCCTATGTCGTCTCCACCCGCGCGACGCCCGCGACGAACGTCGCCGTCAGCATGCCAGGCGTCGAGCGCGCCCGTCCGCATCTTCCCTCCCGATCGACAAGGATGAGGCCGCCGCGCCCATCCACTCGGTCGACGAGGTAGCGTATCGCCTCGCGCGCGGCTTCTTCAGCGCGCAGAGATCGGAATTCGACGAACACAGCCGCCGTTCGCGCCAGCGCGGTGCGGATGAAGTCCTCGCCGACGCCGGTGCAGGACGCCGCGCAGCTGGCGTTGTCGGCGAATGTGCCGGCGCCGATCAACGGCGAATCGCCGACGCGGCCCGCGCGCTGGTTGACGACCCCGCCGGTCGACGTCGCCGCGGCGAGATCGCCATTTCGATCGCGCGCCACGGCGCCCACCGTGCCGAGTTTCGCATCGGCGGGTTCCGAATGATCGAGCGTGGTCTCGCGCTTTCGCTTCGCCCTCGCCAATTGCGCGACGCGCGCCTCCGTCCGGAAGTAATCTTCGCTTTCGAACGCCACATCGCGCTCACGCGCGAAGCGCTCCGCGCCCTCGCCCACGAGCAGCACATGGCCGCTCTTGTCCATCACCTCATATGCAAGACGCACCGGATTTCTCACGCCGCGTATCGCGGCGACGGCGCCGGCTTTGAGAGTCCGGCCGTCCATGATCGAGGCGTCGCACATTGCGGCGCCGTCGGCGTTGAGCACCGAACCCCGACCGGCGTTGTAGAGCGGATCGTCTTCGAGCAGCGCGACGCAATGCGCGACGGCGTCGAGCGCCGACGATCCCGCCGCCAAAAGGCGTGCGCCCGACTCGACGATCGCGCGTAACGAGGCTTCATACCGATGCGGGTCGCGGATCGCGCCGGCGCCGCCATGGATCATGAGAGTGAAGTCCGTCATCGTTCAACCATTGGCTTGCCGTCGCGTCGCGTGCTTGCGTTATAGTTTATCGCTCAAACCTTTGGAGTGATCGCCATGCGCAACACATTGCTGCTTTCCCTGATCTTCGCCGCGCTTGCGGCGCCCGCAGCGTCCGAGACGTCGATCATAGGCCAAAAAGATGGAAAGGATATCGTCACCGTGCGCGTTGGCGAAGCGTCGCACTCCAAACAGGCTCTCCCGATCTTTCCCGGAATCTCAACAAAGACGGCCGGCGCGAAAGGCCTATCGCTGCTCAAGGTCGTCATACCGCCGGGCGGCAAGGCGGAGCCCCACACGCATAAGGGACACGAGTCCGCGATCTATCTTCTGCAGGGTCGCGTCGAGACGCGTTACGGAGATCATCTCGAAAAACGCGTGGTGAATGTCGCCGGCGATTTCATTTTCATTCCTCCTGACGTGCCGCATCAGCCTGTGAATCTCAGCGACAGCGAAGCGGCGATCGCGATCGTCGCCCGCAACGACGGCGACGAACAGGAACACGTCATTCTCTACCCGACGAAAAAATAGCGCGCGCGATTCCATGTCGAACGATGCGCAGCCGAAGCGCGCGCGCCGATCACAAGCTGCGCTCTCGCTGTTCGGACGTCTCGCGCGAATGATCCTCGACGCGTTTCATTCGAAACCATTCATTTGCAGGAGGACAAACATCCTGGAAACGCGCTTATAAGCCTCATGTTGACGTTCGCCTCACGCGCCGTCCGAATGCGTCACGAAGGCTCAATGTCGATGCGGTTGAATACGGCCACGAAGCTGAGACCGAAACATTCCAGGCGATGACGCTTGAGCGTCACGCTTCTCGAAGCGCGCCAATTCATTTCGGCGCCCACTCAGACATCGCGCTCAGGAGTAGTTCCATGCCCCGGTTTGCGGCTTTCAAAGACGATTCCGCACTGGAGACCAGCCGTTCGGCGCAGCCCGCGTTTGTCCCCGCCTCGGCGCCGCCGCAACGAAATGCGCGTATCCTGATCGTCAGCGACATGCGCCTGTTCCGCGAAGCGCTCGGCTTGCGTCTGAGCGAACATCAGGGAATGTCGATCGTCGCCGTCGTCGAATGCGAGGCGGCGCTCGCGATCGCCGCAGATTTGGCGCCCGACATCGCCTTGCTCGACGTCGGCGAGCTGCACGCGCTTACGATCGCGCAAGGTCTCGCCGCACAAAACGGGGATTTGCGAATCGTCGCCATCGGCGCGCCCGCATCCGCCGGCGCCGCGCTGGCGGCCGCCTGTTCAAAGATCGTCGGCGTCATCCCGCGAGAAGGTTCGGTCGAAGACGTCATCGACCTGCTCGATCGACTGATCGCGCCGACTTCGGCCCACGCCGACGGCGCGCCTCAGGTTGCCGGCAAGGAAATGGCTGCAGGCGATTCCGACGCGCAGGAGACGCTGACGACGCGCGAGCACGAAATTCTTCAACTGATCGAACGCGGCCTGTCGAACAAGGAGATTGCTCGGCGGCTTCGCATCGAAGTCGGCACAGTGAAGAATCACGTGCACAATGTGCTGCAGAAGCTCCAAGTGCGCGGACGCGGCGAAGCGGCGCACTCGATGCGAAAGCGCTCCTCCGCATTTGGCGGAGGAGCGCTTTGTTCGCCGATCTATAAAGGATCGCTTGTTTTCGCGACTAAATGAGCCCCGCGGCGCGCAATTGAATCATGCGCTGGATGATCGCCGGGTTGACCCGCTGCAGCATTGCCGGGTCGATCGCCCATGGCGCCGGCGCGGTCAAGGGAGCGAATCCGTCGAGGCCGACGCCGGCCGGCGCGAGCCCGGCGCTGGCCGGAGCCGCAGCGCCCATCGGCTGAGCTGCAGAGAGACCGGGCGCCCGCTCAAAATCCGGCACGCCGACGCCTTCACGCGTCGCGTCGCCGAGATAGCGGGCTCCGGATGACGCCAGCAGCGAGAAGAGCTGCGCGACGCGCTGCTCGTTGCGAACGGTCCGTGCGGCCGCCAGCAGCGGATGATGCGCGAGAAGCAGCGCCGCCATGCCGGTGACGTGCGGCGTCGCCATGGAGGTGCCGTCCCAGGCCGCATAGCCGCCGCCGGGCACAGTCGAGACGATCGCTACGCCAGGCGCCGCGACGGCGATCTGCGGCCCAAAGCAGGTGAATTTCGGCGAAAACATCGCGCCGGCCACAAGCTGCGGAACGACCGTCTGCGCGTGGTAGCTGTCGCTGGGAAACTCGTCGAGCTTGCCGAGCGCCGCAACCGTAAGCACCGTCGGAAGCGCGCCCGGAAACTGCACGGGTCCGCTCGAGTTTCCGGCGGCGACGATGCAGGCGACGCCGCTCTGGCGCGCTTCGGAGATCTTCTGCGCGACGAGTTCGGAAGGATCGCCGCTGCCGAGACTCATATTGACGACGTCGAGCTGACGCTCGATGCATTCGTCGAGCGCGTCAATGAGGTCGCTGAAGCGTCCGCCGGGGAACACCTTCAGAGAGTGAACTTCCGCTTTCGGCGCAAAGCCGCGGATGCCGGCGACGCCGTCGGAGGCCGCCGTAATGATGCCCGCGCAATGCGTGCCATGGCCGATCTGATCATTGGCCCAGCTCGTCTTGTCGCCGCCATTCGTGAGATCGGCGCCGCGCGTCACGTGACGCAGCTGCGGGTGCGCGCTGTCGCATCCGGAGTCGATGATGCCGATCTTGACGCCGGCGCCGGTGAACGACGGATCGAGCCGATCGAGCTTCATCAGGCGCTGCCCCCAGCCGATCATCCCGCTTTGCGGGAAGCCGTTGAAGCTTTCCGTCAGCGGACGCAATTGCACCGTGTTCACGGCGCCAGGCTGCAGCGCCGGGGCGCGGAGCATTCGATCCCAATGATCGGCGGCCGGTTTGACGTAAATCGCCTGAATCGTCTCGATCGGGCCGCCGAAAACGGTCACGACGACTTCGCCGCGGTCGTTGGTGACGCCCTGGCCGGGAAAGCCCTGACCATAGACATAGACGGTCGCTTTCGGCAGCGGCTTGCCGCCGGCGCCCACCACGCGCAGCTGCACGTCGACGCCGACGCCCGCCGCGATCGGCATGACTCCATTGAAGTCGAACGGTCGGAAATCGTCCGAGACGCGGAGAAATGCGTCGCGCTCGACGATGACGTTGGGCGGCGCCGACGCCTGCAGCGCAGCGCCACGCGCAGGGTCCATCTCGGCGACGAGAATCTCGGGCGTTTGCGAAGACGGCCCGCCGGTCGAAAAGGCGGTCAATCCGCGGGGCTGAATCCGACGCACGATCTTGACGTCGGGGAGCGCATTGGCGAGTTCCATCGCCGAAGCAGGCGCAAATCCGGGCACGCGCCGCGAGGCGATCATGAAGCGCTCGGTGGGCGCAATCGCCATCGGCTCGACGCGCGTCTCGGCGCCTGCGCCGTTCGGCGCGGGCGCCGCCGGCTCGGGGCTGTGGCCGGTCGGCGCCGGGTTGGTGTTGTCGGGACCAGCCATATCAACTCTCCTAATTGAAAGCAGGCCAGCCTGCGCGTCGCTGCGAGGACGCGACGCCGGCGCTAAAATGGTTTGAGCGGAGCGTTTGGTTCGATGATCAGGGTCGCGCCGAACCGCTCGCGCAACTGACTTGCGCTCGCCGCTGGCAAAGCGACGACCAGCCTTGGCTGACCGACCTTGCCGGCGCGTTGAAGGATCGCGGCGCCTGGAACAGACTGCATCGCCTGTTCGAACGCCGTCAGATCCGCCGCCGCCGCCGCGTTGCGCGGCGCCACCAAAAATTGATCGATGCCGTTTGTTGAGCCCATGACGTCGCGATCCTGATCTTTGGATGACTCCCGGGCCGGAGACTCGGCCCGGGAGCGGCAACAAATCATCCTTCGAGCGCCGCGTCGACGACGCGGCGCTCAGGCGTCAGCCATACATCGGCGCCTGCATTTGCGGCACGTAGTAGACAGGCTGCGGCGCGGCGTCGAACGGCAGGAAGCGCTGGGCAAGGCCGCCCACCGTGCCGCCGATCGTCTGGCCGAGGCCAGCGTTGCCGAAACGTCCGCCGATGAAGCCGCCAAGCGGCGCCCCGATCGCGCCAAGCGCGTCGCCGACGATGCCCTGCGGGGCGAACACCGGCGCCGCTTCGAACGGCAGGAAGCGCTGCGCGAGGCCGCCCACCGTGCCGCCGATCGTCTGGCCCAGACCGGCGTTGCCGAAACGGCCGCCGATGAAGCCGCCGAGCGGCGCCCCGATCGCGCCAAGCGCGACAGCG
>NZ_JBFWNB010000047.1:0-25523 GCF_050251305.1 Methylocystis sp.
CTAGCTCGACCCGTCAAACGGTCCGCGGTTTCCCGATCCGTCCCTCGCCGCTGACGAGAGGGCGGCAACCCTCTCCCAGCGGTTCCTTCTCACCGAAGCGGCGCGGAAAGTCATAAGACAAGCGCTTATCGGTCACATGGAATCATGTGATCGATAAGGAATCGCTCAAAATAAAAACGTTGGAGCAGGTTCTCATTGAAAAAGTCTGTCAACTTTTTCGGAACCTGCTCTCGCGCTGAAGAGGCGCAACGCGGCGCGGCAAAATGCTATAGGTTGAGAATAGGCGCGCGGCTCTCGCGCGAGGAAATCAAAAAGCCAAGGGAGAGGAAATTATGCGAGGCGCTTTCATCACATTCGTCGGCGCGGCGCTGCTGGCGTCGCTCTCGACGAGCCCTGCGTTCGCCTATTGCATGTTCGGCTGCGATCCGACGGAAGATCACGCCAAACAGATTTTCGAGAATCTGTTGAAGCAGCGCTTCGACAAACCGTTCAAGATCGTTGAATTCAAGCAGACGATGTCCGAGCGTCTCGAGATGCACGCCACCGGCGAAAAGGGCTATGAGATTTTCTTCAATGCGCGCGTCGAATTTCCGGACGGCGCCAATCTCGAATGCAAACCTGAAGAGGCTGGCAAATTTCCAGAAGGCTGCTCGCCAAGCAATCATTATGTGACGGCGCCGCGCAGCTCCGATCCGAAGGGCAAACAATATGTGGCGCCCGGCGCAACGGTGACATTCGACGAGGAATATCGCTTCTACGAAGACCCCAAGGGCTGGAAGGGCCCGGACGGGAATGTCTATTCCCAGTAAGGCGCGCCAAAAATTATGGGCGCGCAACGAATGCGCGCCCCAGAGATTTCAGGCTCTTCCGATGCGAACGCTTCGGCTTAGAGATCCTTGGAGTTCTGCGGGCAGCCGCAGGCGGCGTCGCACGCCTTCTTGTTGGCCGCGACCTCAGCCTGATTGGCGCCGTAGTTCATCTTGCGCGAGATGAACTCGTCGTCGCACTTCTCCGCGCACTTGGCCTGCTTGTCTTCATCCGCTTTGCGGACGTCGCAATCCGCGAATGCCGGGCTGATCATGCCGGCGACGAGGAGAGCCGCCGTCATAATGGCGAATTTCTTCATTTAGTCGATTCCTTACACTTGCCCACTGGGCGTCCAGACTGCGCTTGCGCTCGACCCCTCCCGCCATAGAACAGCAACGGCCTTACATCACGCAATAAGCGCGCCGGACGATGTCGCAAGTGGCCGCTCATGTCAATTGCGCGTCACCGCCGCGACAGTTTGAACCAGTTTGCAAAGCGTGGCCGTTGGGCGTCGGCGCAAACGCCGAGGGCGCGCGATCGCTCGCGCGCCCGGATGTCTCTGCGAGATCGATGAACGCTTAGAGATCCTTCGAGTTCTGCGGGCAGCCGCACTTCTCGTCGCAGGCTTTCTTGGCGGCCTTGATCTTGCTCATATCGGCCGTCCAGCCCTGCTGGTCCTTGAGATAGGCGTCCTCGCACTTGCTGGCGCAGACGGCCTGATCGTCCTCGCCATGCGTGTCGCAGCTGATGCGCGTCGCCTGGCTCGGCGCGCGTTGACCGACGCCGGCGTCGAAGGCGAACGACGGCGTGGTCGTCGCCAGGAACAGGGCGGCGACCGCCGTAAGGGCGTATTTATTCATAGGCTGATTTCCTCTTCTTCGCGTCGTGAGTTTTTCTTTTTTGTAGAGCGCTGCGTTGAAGACGTTGAGATCCGCAATAGCTCGAATTCAACGCAAAGCGCCGTCAACGCTGTCGGAGGACTTTGGTTGAGTCAATGGTTTTTTGCGCGATCTAAGGCGCGAGTTGTCGCAAGACGTAAGGAAGAATGCCGCCGTTTTTGAAGTATTCCAACTCGTCCAGCGTATCGATGCGCGCAAGCAGCTGCGCCGTTTTCGTGGACCCATCCGGAAATGTGATCGAAGCGGCCAGAGTCTTTCGCGGCGCGAGTCCGTCGCGCAAACCGTGAATGGTCACGATCTCATCGCCCTTGAGTTCGAGCGTGTCCCAGCCGGTTCCTTCCGCAAAGGTCAGCGGCAGCACGCCCATCCCGACGAGATTGGAGCGGTGGATGCGTTCGAAGCTTTTGGCGATGACCGCGCGAACGCCGAGCAGCATGGCGCCCTTCGCCGCCCAGTCGCGCGACGAGCCGTTGCCATATTCGGCGCCGGCCATGACGACGAGCGGCGCGCCTTCTTCCCGGTAGCGCATTGCGGCGTCATAGATCGACATGATTTCCCCGCCGGGATAATGTTTGGTCAGCCCGCCTTCCGGCGTCATGCCTTTCGCGTCCCGCATCATGTGGTTCTTGATGCGGATGTTGGCGAAAGTGCCGCGCATCATCACTTCGTGATTGCCGCGCCGCGTGCCGTATTGATTGAAGTCGGCGGGCGCCACGCCATGATCGATCAGCCATTTGCCGGCGGGCGACGCCGCCTTGATCGAGCCGGCCGGCGAGATGTGGTCGGTGGTGATCTTGTCGCCGAAGAGCGCAAGGATGCGCGCGCCGACGATGTCCTCGACAGGGCGGGGCCTGGGCTCGAGGCCGACGAAATAGGGCGGGTTGCGCACATAGGTGGACTGATCGTCCCACCCGTAGGTCTCGCCGCTTGGCGCCTCGACCGCGCGCCAATGCTCGTCGCCGGCAAAGACATTGGCGTAGGTCTCGCGAAACAGGTTGCGCGTCACCTGATCGCGGACAAAGGTCGCGATTTCCGCATTGGTCGGCCAGATGTCGCGCAGATAGACCGGCGCGCCGGCGCCGTCATGTCCGAGCGGCTCCTTCGTCAGGTCGATGGCCATGTTGCCGGCGAGCGCATAGGCGACGACGAGCGGCGGCGAGGCAAGGTAGTTTGCCTGCACGTCGGGATTGACCCGCCCTTCGAAATTGCGATTGCCCGACAGCACCGACGCGGCGACGAGGTCGTGCGCGTTGATGGTTTGCGAGATGGCCGGCGGCAGCGGCCCCGAATTGCCGATACAGGTCGTGCAGCCGAAGCCGACGAGATTGAAGCCGAGATCGTCGAGATATGTCTGCAGTCCCGATTTCGCGAGATATTGCGCGACGACCTGGCTGCCGGGAGCGAGCGACGTCTTGACCCAGGGCTTGGTCTTCAATCCGCGCGCCGCGGCGTTGCGCGCGAGCAATCCCGCGCCGATCAGTACGCTCGGGTTGGACGTGTTGGTGCAGGAGGTGATGGCGGCGATGACGACGTCGCCATGGCCGAGATCGAAGTTCTCGCCTTCGACGCCATGACGCTGTCCGAGCCCGTCTTCCTTTTTATATTCGGTCGCCAGCGCGCCCAGAAACGCCGAGCCGACGTCCGAGAGCGACGCGCGGCTCTCGGGACGTTTCGGTCCGGCGAGCGACGGCGTCACGTCGGCTAGGTCGAGGGTCAGCGTGTCGGTGAATTCCGGATCCGGCGCGCCGGGCTCCCGGATCATGCCTTGCGCGCGGGCATAGGCTTCAATCAGCGCGATGCGATCGTCGGCGCGCCCCGACATGCTGAGATAGGCGAGCGTCTCCTGATCGATCGGGAAGAAGCCGCATGTGGCGCCATATTCCGGCGCCATGTTGGCGATCGTCGCCCGGTCGGCGAGGCTCAGATGGTCGAGGCCTTCGCCGAAGAACTCGACGAATTTTCCAACGACGCCTTTTTTGCGCAGCATCTGGGTGACGGTCAGAACGACGTCCGTCGCGGTCACGCCCTCTTTCGGCGCGCCGATGAGCTTGAAGCCGATCACTTCCGGGGCGAGCATCGACAGCGGCTGGCCGAGCATGGCGGCCTCGGCCTCGATGCCGCCGACGCCCCAGCCGAGAACGGCAAGGCCGTTGATCATCGTCGTGTGCGAATCGGTGCCGACCAGCGTGTCCGGATACGCGACTTCGACCGTCTTGCCGTCGATGCGCTCCGTGCGCGTCCAGACGGTCTGCCCGAGATATTCGAGATTGACCTGGTGGCAGATGCCGGTGCCGGGCGGCACGACGCGGAAATTGTCGAACGCCGACTGGCCCCATTTCAGGAAGCGATAGCGCTCGCCATTGCGCGCATATTCGAGCTCGACATTCCGGGAGAACGCCTGCGGCGTGCCGAAACTGTCGACGATCACCGAATGATCGATGACCAAATCGACGGGCACCAGAGGATTGATCTTTTGCGCCGTCCCGCCGAGCGCGAGGACGGCGTCGCGCATCGCCGCAAGATCGACGACCGCCGGCACGCCGGTGAAATCCTGCATCAGCACGCGCGCCGGCCGGAAGGCGATTTCGCGCTCGGTCTTGCCCTTTTCGCTGAGCCATTTGGCGAAGGTTTCGATCGACTCCCTGGTGACGGAGCGGCCGTCCTCATTGCGCAGCAAATTTTCGAGAACGACCTTCAGCGAGAACGGCAGGCGAGACACGTCTCTCAGCCCGTTTTCCTCAGCCGCTTTCAGCGAGAAATATTGATAGGACCGATCTCCGACGACAAGGGTCTGGCAGGCGTTGAAACTATTGAGAGAAGCCATGGAAGGGTCCTTGCGGCGCGGAAAAGCGCGTCCTTTCTAGAAAATTCCATGCCATGGGGGCAAATGGAAAAGACGTGCGCGCATTCGACCGTCAATTGCGTCTTTCGCCGCGCAGCGGCCGTTCCTCCATGCGCGCCAGGAAGATGAAGGACAGGCCGACGCAGACGGCAAGCGCCAGAAAAACAAGTCGGAAACTCGAAAACAAGGCGGCGCCGTCGGCGTCCGCCTTCAACGCCTCGAGCAATTGCGCGCGGCCGCCGCCGATCGCCAGCGCGGCGAAAAGCGCGACGATTGCGCTCGCCGCGAGCTGCCGAAAGAATTGCATCGACGCCGTCGCCGTGCCGAGATCGCGCGCATCGACGGCGTTCTGCACCGAAACGGTCGCCACCGGCAGCATCGCGCCGATCCCGAAGGTCGTGACGGTGAGCAAGGCGTTGAGCGACAACAGCGAACCGCCCGCGCCCGCCCGCATCATCGCAGCCGCGCCGAGCGCCGTGAGAACGCCCGCGCCAAGGCCGAGGAGCGGGACCGCCTTATAATGCGTCAGATGCGCCATCAATCGCCCGGCCGCCGTCGCGCCGGCGACTGTTCCAACCATCAGCGGGATCAGCGTCAGCCCCGAGTCGCTGGCGTTCATCCCGCCGCAGACTTCGTAGAAGATCGGCATCACGACCGAGAGTCCGACGAAGCCGCCGAGCCCGAAAGAGCTCGACAGGATCGCGTCGCGCACAATTCTCAGCCTCAGGATGCGCAGCGGAATCAGCGGCTCCTCGGCGCGCGCGGTGCGCCAGGCGAACAGCGCCCAGGCGAGCGCCGAAGCCGCGAGGAGGCCAAGAATCGGCGCCGAACGCCACGGATAGCGCACCCCGCCCCAACCGAGCGCCAGCACGAGAAGGCCGGAGCCGGCGATCAGCAGGAGCGCGCCGAGATAGTCGACGCGATGCGGGTGGCTCCGTTCCGGCAGACGTTTCAGCCGCGCATTGACGATCAGGAGCGCCGCGACGCCGAGCGGCAGATTGATCCAGAAGATCAGCGACCAATGCCAATATTGCGCAAAAACGCCGCCGAGCGCCGGGCCGGCGATGCTCGATGTGATGAACACCGCGGCGAAATAGGTCTGGTATCGGCCGCGCTCGCGCGGCGAGACGAGATCGGCGACGATCGTCTGGGCCAGCGAAATCAGACCGCCGCCGCCAAGACCCTGCACCACTCTCGCGCCGGCGAGCGTCGCCATGCTCGGCGCCAAAGCGCAGGCGACCGAGCCGATCACGAAGGTGAACACGCCGATGAGAATGACGCGCCGCCGGCCGTAGACGTCTGCGAATTTGCCATAGAGCGGCGTCACCACGGTCGCGGCGATGAGATAGGCGGTGACGATCCAGGGGAGGTCCTGGGCGTCGCCGAGGTCCGAGGCGATCGTCGGCATGGCCGTGACCACAATCGTCTGGTCGAGCGCCGAGAGCAGCATCGCGAGGCCGAGTCCGAACATGACTTGTCGGAGTTCGGCGGCGTTTGGCGGCGGATTGGCGGACATGACCTCGGGCGGCGACAGGACCCCACGCCTATACAATGTTGCGGCGCAAAACGAAACCTCGACGCCGCTCAGTCGGAGTCGCCGATCACCCGCAACAGCGCCGCCGCATCGGCGATCTCGCGCAGCCGCGGATCGTCGGCGCTTCCAGGCTTCTCGAGCGCCAGGGCGCGCAGCGTCTGTTCCGAAGCGACGGCGCGCGGCGCGATCCCGCGCCGCCTGGCGATGACGAGGCGCTCGGCCTCCAGCGCGCGCAGCAAGCGCGCCTCTGCCACCGTGAGAGGCGATTCCTGATCGTTCAGCGTCGGTTCGGCAAGCGGCGCCGGCGCGGCGGCGGAGATTTCCGCCTCGCCCTCCTCGACAACGACGCCGCCCGCAGCGAAGCCGCTTGCGAGCGCGGCGCGCCAGCCCAGCGCAAGCGACGACAGGCGGCGCGGCCAGGCGAGCGGTCCGCCGCGACAATGGTCGCATCGGCCGCAGGGCGCGCTCTCCTCGCCGAACTCGCGGAGGAGCCGCTGAAAGCGGCAGCCCGGCGCCGCCGCGAGCCGGGCCATCGCCTGACGTCGGGCGTAATCGCCGGCGGCCGCCTGGCTGTCGTCGGCCGCTTCCGGGACGCGCCAGCGCAGCGCCAGTTCCGCAGGCGAGAACAGGGTCAGCGCGCGCGCCGGCGCGCCGTCGCGCCCCGCCCGGCCGATCTCCTGATAATAGCCCTCGACCGAAGTCGGCAGATCGGCGTGAACGATAAAACGCACGTCCGGCTTGTCGACGCCCATGCCGAAGGCGATGGTCGCGACCATCACCGCGCCCTCGCGCATGAAGAAGGCGTCCTGGCTCGCCGCGCGCGTATGGGCGTCGAGCCCCGCGTGATAGGTCGGCGCATCGAAGCCGAGCCGCGAGAGTTCGCGCGCGAGGGCGTCGGTCTTGTTGCGCGAGTTGCAATAGATGATCCCGCTTTCCTTGCCGCGACCCTTCCCAAGCCCTTTGCGCGCGAAATCGACGATCTGCCGCAGGCCGGCGCGCTTCTGCGCAAAATCGAGAGCAAGATTGGGCCGCGCGAAGGAGTGCTGGAAGATCTGCGGCGGCCGCGAAAACAGCGTGCGGGCGATGTCGTCGCGGGTGCGCGGACCGGCCGTCGCGGTGACGGCGAGCATCGGCGGCGCGCCGAATTTCCACGCGATCTCGCCGAGCGCGCGATAGTCGGGGCGGAATTCATGTCCCCAATGCGAGACGCAATGAGCCTCGTCGATGGCAAACAGCCGGATGCGAATGCTGCGCAATAAATTCTGCGTTCCCTCCTGGGCGAGACGCTCCGGAGCGGCGTAGAGAAGACGCGCGCGCCCTGAGACGACGGCGTCGATCGACGCCGCGGCCTCCTCGTCCGCCTGCATCGAATGCAGGGCGACGGCGCCGACGCCCGAGTCCGAGAGCGTTCGAAGCTGGTCGCGCATCAGCGCGATCAGCGGCGAGCAGACCAGGACGAGTCCGCCCTCGGCGGCGGCCGCCGGCAGCTGGTAGAGCAGCGATTTGCCGGAGCCCGTCGGCATGATGGCGATGACGTCGCGGCCGGCGAGGATCGCCTCCATCACCTCCGCCTGCCCTGGCAGAAAGTCGGAAAAACCGAAATTGCTGCGCAGCAATTCCCGCGCGTCGGCCAGCGGCGTCACTCGGCCCAGCCCGCCATCCACAGCGCCTGACGCGCCGTGAGGTCCATGGCGCACCAAGCCGCCATCGGGCCGGCCATCGTGCCTTTGAAGGTGACGTCCGGCTGCCGGCAGGCGGCGTCGCGCCATGCGGTCCAGGCGCGCTGGGTCTTACGCAGATTGTCGGCGGCGGGTTTGTCGATTCTTGCGAGCGCAGCGCGATAGGAGGCGTTGAGCCGAGAATCCCAGACCGCCGCCTCGCGCTCATAGCATTCGTTCAGAACGGCGTTGGATGTATTGCCCGCCTTCTTGATGCAGGTCTTGGCCAGAACGCCGACGCAGCTCGAAGGCTCCTGCGCCGCGTTCCCGGCTGCGGCGGCGAGACGGCCTTCCGCGCCCGGCGCTTCGTCGAGCTCATCTTTGCGCGGCGCCGCCTTTTTGGCGTTGTCGGCCGCGCGGGCGAGACAGGCCTCGATCTCGGCGCGGTCTTCCCGGGAGGGCGCGGCCGCCTGCGCGGGCAGAACGGCGATACAGGCGAGAGCGAGAAGCGCGGCGCGGGTCATGGGGCGCGCCCTTCCGGCGATCCAAGCAGCGCGGCGGCGATCTCGCGCCATTCGTCTTCGAGCGCGCCCCGATGCGGTTCGCGCTGCGCACGGGCGTACCAATAGCCGGCGTTGGAGAGATCGCCCTCCCTGCGATGGAGGTAGGCGTGGACCCACATGCTGTCGGGATCGGATTTGTCGTCGACGCATTTATGCGCCGCGTTCCAGTCGCCCTTCGCGTCGAACCACAGCGCCCGCAGCGGCGGCGGGAGCGCCGGACAGTCGGATACGGAAAGCGATTCGAGAAAAGCGTCGAGGGTCATGGTCTTCAGCCAAAATTGCTAAAGAGCGTCATGTTAGCCGCAAATCGGCGCGACGTTGACTCCCGCCCCCGTCGGGCCTAAACATTCCGCAAATCTCGAAAGAGAAACCTAGATCCGCCGCGCCGCCCGAGAGGCGGCAGGCCAACGCCCGGCAGCGCGATGCGCCCCCGGGCGCGTTTTGCTTTGGAGCCTTCGCGCTCGCTGGGAGAACACCATGTTCGAGAGCCTTTCCGACAAGCTCTCCGGCATTTTCGACAAGCTGACGCGGCGCGGCGCGCTCTCCGAGGCCGACGTCAACGAGGCGCTGCGCGAAATCCGCCGCGCGCTGCTCGAGGCCGACGTCGCGCTCGATGTCGTGCGCTCCTTCACCGACAAGGTGCGCGACCGGGCGGTCGGCGCCGGCGTCGTCAAATCGGTGACGCCCGGCCAGATGGTCGTCAAGATCGTCAATGACGTGCTGATCGAGACGCTCGGCGAGGAGGCGCAGCCGATCGATCTCGCCGCCGCGCCGCCGGTCGCCATCATGATGGTCGGCCTACAGGGCGCCGGCAAGACGACGACCGCCGCCAAGATCGCCAAGCGCATGAAGGAGCGCCACGGCAAGCGCGTGCTGATGGCCTCGCTCGACGTCAAGCGCCCGGCCGCGCAGGAGCAGCTCGCGGTGCTCGGCCGGCAGGTCGAAGTCGACACGCTGCCGATCATCGCGGGCCAGACGCCGGTGCAGATCAGCAAACGTGCGATGGACGCCGCCCGGCTGCAGGGCTTCGACGTGGTGCTGCTCGACACCGCCGGACGCACGCATATCGACGAGCCGCTGATGGAGGAGATGGCGGAGATCAAGACCTCCGCCAAGCCGCATGAGATCCTGCTCGTCGCCGACGCCCTGACCGGCCAGGACGCCGTCAATCTCGCCAGGAGTTTTGACGAACGGGTCGGACTCTCCGGCATTGTATTGACGCGTATGGACGGCGACGGCCGCGGCGGCGCGGCGCTGTCCATGCGCTATGTCACCGGCAAGCCGATCAAGCTTATCGGCGTCGGCGAGAAGATGGACGCGCTCGACGAATTTTCGCCGACGCGCATCGCCAACCGCATTCTCGGCATGGGCGACATCGTCGCGCTGGTCGAAAAAGCGGCCGCCGCGATCGACGCCGAACAGGCCCGCAAGGCCGCCGAACGGATGGCCAAGGGCAAGTTCGATCTGCAGGACCTCTGCGATCAGCTGGCTCAGGTGGAGAAGATCGGCGGGCTCGGCGGCATCATGGGCCTGCTGCCGGGCGTCGCCAAGATGAAGGATCAGATCGCCGCATCCGGCTTCGACGACAGGATGGTGAAGCGCCAGCGCGGCATCATTCTCTCGATGACGCCGCGGGAGCGGCGCAATCCCGACCTGCTGAAAGCCTCCCGCAAGAAGCGGATCGCCGCCGGCTCCGGCGTCAAGGTCGAGGAGGTCAACAAGCTGCTGAAGCAGCATCGGCAGATGGCCGATCTGATGAAGTCCTTCGGCTCCGGCAAGCGCGGCGGGATGATGGGCAAGGCGGCGCAGATGATGGGGCTTGGCCCCGGCATGCAGATGCCGTCGCAGGAAGAGCTGCAGAAGCTGCAGGAGAAGCTTGGCGTCCAGCAGCCGAAGAATGCGCCCGGCGGCATTCCGGCCGGGCCGCCGCCCGATCTCTCAAGCAAGCCGAACCTGCCCGGGCTCGGCGGCGGATTGCTGAGCGGGCTCAACCCGTTCGGAAAGAAAAAATAGCCCGCCGGGATTGGTCCCCGGCGCTCTCACTCATCTCAACGGAACAGGAAAGAGAACATGTCGCTGAAAATTCGTCTCGCCCGCGGCGGCGCCAAGAAGCGCCCCTTCTATCGCGTCGTCGTCGCCGACTCCCGCTCGCCGCGCGACGGCCGCTACATCGAGAAGATCGGTTATTTCGATCCCTTGAAGGAGAAGGACGCCGCCGACCGCCTGGTGCTCGACACGGAAAAGGCGAAAGCCTGGCTGACGAAGGGCGCGCAGCCGACCGATCGCGTCGCCCGCCTGCTTGACGGCCTCGGCCTGTTGAAGCGCGAGGCGCGCAACAATCCGCAAAAGGCGCAGCCGAAGAAGAAGGCGCAGGAGCGCGCCGCCGCCGCCGCGGAAGCCGCCGGCGCGGCTGCGGAAGCGCCGGCCGCGTAATGCGGCGGGCCTATGCCTCCCCCTTGCGGGGAGGTCGGCGGTTACGGCCAAGTTTACGCGGGTTGCGTAAACTTGGCTGCACGCCTGCCGGATGCGGGATAGAGAGCAGCAAGTCACCCCACCCCGCATTGCTGCGCAATGCGACCCTCCCCATCGAGGGGAGGGAGGGCCGCGCTGTGTCGGCATGACGCGCAAGCCGCACATGCAGAAAACCCGAGAAGATCTCGTCCTGCTTGGCCGCTTCGGCGCGCCGCATGGCGTGCGCGGCGAAATCCGGCTGCAGAGCTTCACCAGCGATCCGCTGGCGATCGCGGCCTATGACGGCCTCGCCGACAGAAGCGGCGCGCGCAAGTTCCGGCTGCGCGCCGTGCGCCCGCAGGGCAAGGACATGCTCGTCGCGCAGGTGGAGGGGATCGACGACCGCGCCGGCGCCGTGGCCCTGAACGGCGTCGAACTCTACCTGCCGCGCGACAAGCTGCCGGCGCCGGAAGAGGAAGAATTCTACATCGCCGATCTCATCGGCCTTCGCGCCGAAACGCCGGACGGCGCGACGCTCGGAACGATCGTCGCGGTGCGCAATTTCGGCGCTGGCGACATTCTCGAGATTGCGCTCGAGATTGCGCCGGCGCGTGGTTCCAAAAACGCGCCGGCGTTTTCGCAGGACGCCATGCGAAGCAACCGCGGCGGCGAGACCGCGCTCTACCCGTTCACGCGCGCCGTCGTGCCCATCGTCAACATCGCTGAAGGCCGCGTGGTGATCGCGCCGCCGGCGGAGGTCTCGACCGAGTCGGATGCGGACTGAATTCGTCGCGCGTTGCGCGCCTTCTATTTCGGCGCGAGCAGGCGATATTCCGCATCGCCGTTCTTCACGTAAAACTCCCTGATATCGAACCACAGCGTCTGCGGCCCGTTCGGCGTGTCGTAAACAATGACGTCGTAGACGCCGCCGTCATTGACGAGGCGCCGATTCCTTTTCCGCCAGCCGGGATGTTTGCGCCGGATCCAGAAGTCCTCCGCCGGAACGCCCTCAAGAGAATTGGCGGCGCCCACAATCTTGACAGCCGTTTCGCGGCTCTGGCCGTCGCCGCCGGCGAACGACACGAGCGGCTTGGCTTTCAGCCTTTCGACCAGCGCCTGCTTATGACACCGATGAAAGCCGTCGACGCATTCCGACTGCGCCGAACCGGCGCCGGATTGCCCACAGCTCCTATATTGCAGGAAGCACTTGAAGCATGCGTTCAGACAGGTCAAAGCGACGGAATCGCTCATCGACTCTGAACCGTTCCGGCTGGCGGACATCAAACCGCGCACGGCCCAGCAGGCTTGCTGACATGCGCCATGGGCCTGCTCGACAGTCGATGGCGGCGGCGAGTCGCTGGGCGCGGCGCGCAGGGCGCAAAAGCCGCCAAGAGCCCATAATAGAAAACAGAATCGAAGAAAGAATTTCATTATCCGCTCCCAATGTCGCAATGTCTGCGATGCTAGGGTCGAGGCTTGATCTCAGCAAGAACGAAACTGCTTCGCGCCTTTGCGGAGGCCATGCCATAACCGCCTCATGTTTCGCGCGACGGTTCTGACTCTTTTTCCCGAAATGTTTCCGGGTCCGCTCGGCCTCTCGCTCGCCGGCGACGCGCTTTCGCGCGGCGTCTGGGCGCTGGAGACGAAACAGATTCGCGAGCACGGCGTCGGGCGCCATCGGGCCGTCGACGACACGCCCGCCGGCGGCGGGCCCGGCATGGTGATGCGGGCCGACGTGCTGGCGGCGGCGATCGACGCCGCTGCGCCCGCCGACGATCCGCGCCCGCGCCTGCTGATGTCGCCGCGCGGCAGGCCGCTGACGCAGCCGCGCGCGCGCGAACTGGCGCAGGGTCCCGGCGCGATCATTCTTTGCGCGCGTTTCGAAGGGGTCGACGAACGCATCGTCGACGCCCGCGCGCTGGAAGAAATTTCGATCGGCGATTTTGTGCTTTCGGGCGGCGAAATCGCCGCGCTCGCGCTCATCGACGCTTGCGTGCGGCTCATCCCCGGCGTCATGGGCGAAGAAGCGTCCGGCGTCGAGGAAAGCTTCGAAGCGGGCCTCCTGGAATATCCGCACTACACGCGGCCGCGCGAATTCGAAGGACGCGACATTCCGGAAGCGCTGCTGTCCGGCGATCACGCCAGGATCGCCAAATGGCGCCACGATCAGGCGCTCGCGCTCACCCGCGCGCGGCGGCCTGACCTTCTGACGCCGCAGCCGCGCGGCAGATCAAACGGACGCTGAATCTCACCCTCTCTCCGCCCTGCTCTATTTTTCGCCTGGACCGTCCAAGCGCCCGATCTAGCTATTGAGCAGATCATCCCGAGCTTGAGCCTCGAGCAGGGCGCAAGGAGGCCCGCACAACATGCAAAAAGCAAAGACGCAGATGAAGCCCGACACCGAACGTTCGGCGCTGGAAACGCCGACCGATCTCGAAAAGCAGTCGACGATGAAAGTCGCCGCCGAAGTCAACAAGCTCGTCGCCGACGCTTTGGCGCTTTACCTCAAGACGAAGAATTTTCATTGGCACATGAGCGGCCCGCATTTCCGCGACTATCATCTGCTGCTCGACGAGCAGGCGACGCAGATCTACGCCACAGTCGATCCGCTTGCGGAACGGGTGCGCAAACTCGGTCAACCGACATTGCGCTCGATCAGCCACATCGCGAAACTGTCGCGCGTCAAAGACAATAACGAGGAATTCGTTTCGCCTTACGACATGCTTTCGGAATTGCTGGAAGACAACAAGGCGATGGCCGAGTCCATGCGCAGCGCGCATAAGGTCTGCGACGACAATGAAGACATTGCGACCGCAAGCCTGCTCGAAACATTCCTCGACGAGACCGAGAAGCGGACCTGGTTCCTGTTCGAGGCGGCGCGCGGCGCCGGTCCCGGCGGCCACTGACGACGGCGCCCCCTCGCGGGGCGCTAACGCGTCGGAATGGGCGTGCCGCTGCGATAGTCGTAGAAGCCGCGCTGGGTCTTTTTGCCGAGCCAGCCGGCTTCGACATATTTCACGAGCAGCGGGCATGGACGGTATTTCGAATCCGCCAGGCCCTCATGCAGCACCTGCATCACAGAAAGACACGTGTCGAGGCCGATGAAATCGGCAAGCTGCAGCGGCCCCATCGGATGGTTGGCGCCGAGCTTCATCGCCGTGTCGATCGCCTCGACCGAGCCCACGCCTTCGTACAGCGTGTAGATCGCCTCATTGATCATCGGCAGCAGAATGCGGTTGACGATGAAGGCGGGGAAGTCCTCGGAAACAGTGACCGTCTTGCCGAGCTTGATGATGAAGGCCTTCGCCTCCTCGAATGTGACGTCGTCCGTGGCGATGCCGCGGATGAGCTCCACAAGCTGCATGCGCGGCACCGGATTCATGAAATGAATCCCGATGAACCGCTCGGGCCGGCCGGTGACGGAGGCAAGGCGCGTGATCGAAATGGACGAGGTGTTGGAGCTGATGATCGCGTCCGGCTTGGCGACCAGCGCGAGCTCAATCAGAATCTTGCGCTTGACGTCCTCAACCTCGGTCGCCGCCTCGATGACGATGTCGGAATCGGCGAAGTCGGAGATTTTCGGCGCGCCGGATATGCGCGCGAGCGCCGGTTCGATCGCGGCGGCTTCGAGTTGGCCGCGCTCGACGGCGCGGCGCATCTGCGCAGCGACGTCGGCCATGCCGGCGTCGATGCGGTCCTGCGAAATGTCGTTCAGGGCGACGTCATAGCCGGCCAGCGCGCACACATGCGCGATCCCCTTGCCCATCTGGCCCGCGCCAATGACGCCGATCTTGCGAATCTCAAAGCCCATTTTGTGACCACCGTCAGCCAAGCCAGCGCTGATGATTTAAGCGGCGCGCCGCGCTGCATGCGTGCCGCAGTGCAATATAACTTGCGTTCCTTCCCAAAGAAAACAAAGAAAAGTCTACTGCGGAGCGCAAAGGCCAAGCTCCGCCGTCCCACAGCCGCCTCCCCGGTCCTTCCGGACCGAGGCGCCGGCCGCGGCAGGTCAGCGGCCGAGCTTCGCCAGTTCGGCGTCAAGCTCAGGCAGCGCCGTAAACAGGTCGGCGACCAGACCGTAGTCGGCGACCTGGAAAATCGGCGCCTCCTCGTCCTTGTTGATCGCGACGATCACCTTCGAATCCTTCATGCCCGCGAGATGCTGGATCGCGCCCGAAATGCCGGCGGCGATATAGAGATCGGGCGCGACCGCCTTTCCGGTCTGGCCGACCTGCAGGTCATTGGGCGCATAGCCGGCGTCGACGGCGGCGCGGGACGCGCCGATTGCGGCGTTAAGCCGCGTCGCGACGGGATCCAGCACCTTCTGGAAATTCTCCGCCGAGCCGAGCGCGCGCCCGCCGGAAAGGATGACGCGCGCCGAGGTGAGCTCGGGACGCTCGGACTTCGCCAGCTCTTCGCTCTTGAAGGCGGACACGCCGGGGTCGGCCGGCGCGGCGATCGCCTCGACCGGGGCCGAGCCGCCCTCCGGCGCCGCTGCGAAAGCGGTGGTGCGCACGGTGATCACCTTCTTGGCGTCCTTCACCCGGACCGTCTGAATGGCGTTGCCGGCGTAGATCGGCCGCTCGAAGGTGTCGGCGGACACGACCTTGATGATGTCCGAGACCTGCATGACGTCGAGCAGCGCCGCGACCCGCGGCAGGACATTCTTCGTCGCCGACGTCGACGGCGCGATGATGACGTCATAGGCGCCGGCGAGCGAGACGATCAGCGCGGCGACGGTCTCGGCCAGAACATGATCGAGCGACGAATCTTCGGCGTAGAGGACCTTCTCGACGCCGGCGAGCTTCGCCGCCTGCTCGGCGGCGCCCTTCAGGCCCGGGCCGACGACAAGAATGTGAACGGGGCCGCCGATCTCCGTGGCGGCGGTGAGCGCCTTGGCGGTCGCGGGCGCGAGCGCCTCGCCGGCGGTTTCGGCAAGCAGCAGAATCGTCATCTCAAATCACTCCCGCTTCCTTGAGCTTGCCAACGAGTTCGACGACCGAGCCGACCTTGACGCCTGCCTTGCGCTTCGCAGGTTCGGCGGTCTTCAGCACTTCGAGGCGCGGCGCAATGTCGACGCCGTAGTCGGCGGGCGACTTGACGGCCACTTCCTTCTTCTTCGCCTTGATGATGTTGGGCAGCGAGGCGTAGCGCGGCTCATTGAGGCGCAAATCGGTGGTGACGACGGCCGGCAGCTTCAGGCTGACGGTCTGCAGCCCGCCGTCGATCTCGCGCGTCACGTCGACGGAGCCGTCGGCCATCGCGACCTTGGAGGCGAAGGCGCCCTGGCCACAGCCCAGCAACGCCGCGAGCATCTGACCAGTCTGATTGCAGTCGTCGTCGATCGCCTGCTTGCCCATGATGACGAGCTGCGGCTGTTCCTCGGCGACGATCTTGGCGAGAATTTTGGCCACGGCGAGCGGCTCCACCGTCTCGTCGGTCTTGACCAGAATGCCGCGGTCCGCGCCCATGGCGAGGCCGGTGCGCAAGGTCTCGTCGCCCTTGGCCGGACCGATCGTGACCACCACGACTTCCGTCGCCTTGCCGGCTTCCCTGAGCCGCAGCGCCTCTTCGACGGCGATCTCGTCGAAAGGATTCATCGACATTTTCACATTGGCGAGATCGACGCCCGAACCGTCCGCCTTGACCCTGATCTTGACGTTGTAATCGACGACCCGTTTGACGGGCACGAGAATCTTCATCGCGCGACCCCTTGGTCTTCCGAGACCCTTTGGCGAAACGGTGCGGGAACGCCGGCTATGGGCGCTCCACTCTGGCTAAAGCCGTTGCGCGGTCTGGTAGCGGGGGCGCGCGCGCAAGTCAAACCAAGTATCCGGCCAAGCATCTGGCCAAGCATCCTGCCAAGCATTCCGCCGCGCATCCGGCCGAGCGGGGATCAGGGCGCGTCCTCGCCCGCGTCCTGGCCCTGCGGCGCCGAGGCGAGCGGACCGCCGCGGTCGAAGAGCCTGTGTTTGCGCCGTTTGAAGATCGGCGTCAGCACGAGTCCCGCGGCGATGCCGCCGACATGCGCCATCCAGGCGATGGCGCCGCCCTCTCCCATGAACGCGTTGATGAGCTGCATCAAAATCCACGCGCCGACGAAAATCCAACCGGAGGCGACGAAAGAAAACAGCGGCGCGCGCAGCCCGAGGAACGACTTCAGATGCGTCCCCGACAGCCAGGCGCCAAGCCAGATCGGCGCGAGCGCCAGGGACAACGGCGGAAAAATGCCGGCGACCGTCGCGCGCGGATGAAGCAGCAGAAAGGCGGCGCAGACGCCGGAAATGGCGCCGGACGCGCCGATCAGCGGCGTGATCGAATGCGGCGTGGCGTAGATGTAGAACACACCCGAGGCGACGCCGCAGGACAGATAGAACAGCAGAAAGTGGAGCGACCCCATCGCGTCTTCGACATTGTCGCCGAAGACGTAAAGAAACAGCATGTTCGAGCCGAGGTGCACCAGCGACGAGTGAAAGAACAGCGCGGTGACGAGCGTCAGCGCCGCGGGCGGCCCGACGATCCAGTCGGCGAGCTGGGCTTCGCCGAACAGCACCCGCGGAATGATGGCGAAGCCACGAATGATGGTCAGCGGATCGCCGAACAGCTCGCTCTGCACGACGAGAAAGACCAAGACGTTGATGGCGATCAGCGTCCAGGTCACGATTGGCCGCCGCAGATAGCGCAGCGGCGCGTCGTCATAGATCGGCATCACCATCGGCGCGCTCCTTTCGACCGCAAGCCTAACATATGGCGACGCCGGGCGGCCGCGTCAGGGGCGGGCGAGACGCCGACCGAACCACGCCGCCGCGAGATCGCCTAGCCCGGCGATGTTGAAGGCGACCGTCAGCAGCCCGTAGACCACGGCGCCCGCGAGGATCTGCTCGATCAGCGTGAGGACCCCCGGGGTCATTTCGCGCAAAGGGGTGACCGCGAGCGACATCGCGCCGGTCGCCACCAGCGCGGCGATCATGTCCCAGAAGGACGGCCAGACCGGCTGCGTGCGCAGCGCGAAATAGACCGTCGCGGCGAGCGCCGCGACATAGGCGCCGCCCTGCGCAATCGCGAGATTGGAGGCGTCCTCGCCCCACGGTAGGGCAAAGAGCAGCACGAGGCCGAAGGCGACGGCGGCAAGCGCCGCGACAATGAGCGGAGTCGTCTTCTTTTCGATCTGAAACACCGGATTGACGCCGAAGAGAATGACGCCCATCGCGAACAGCCCCGGAAGCAGCAGGCCGAGGTAATGGCCGAAAGGACCCCGAAATTGCGCCGGGACGATCAGGGCTTCGATCGACGGCATGATGAACCAGAGTCCGGCGCACGCCGGCAGCAAAAAGGCGACGACGACGCCCATGTTGCGCGCGATCTGCTCTTTGCCGCGATCGGCGCCATGAATCTCATGCGCGGCGACGGCGATCTGAAACAGCAGCACGTCGAGCGCCGAGCCGAGCGCCTGCACCGCGCGCATGCCGAGATCGTAAGCCAGCGCGAACTGACCGGTCTCGGCGAAGCCGAACACGCTCGCAACGATCGAGCGCGCGGCGAGCGGCATCGCCTGATAGAGAAGATGCGCCGTCACGATCGGCGCGCTGTAGGCGGCCAGCGCGCGCGCGTTCTGACTCGAAGCGGCGCGAATGTCGGCGCCGGGATCAAGCAGCGCGCGACGTCCCAGAACGACCGTGCCGAACAGGCTCGCGACGCCGCCGGCGAGCGCCACCGCAGCTGACTGGAAGATGAAGGCGCCGCCCCCGATCAGGACAAGCGCCAGCGCATTCTTGGCGAGCATCAGCCGCACATAGGCGCGGTCGTGAAAGCGCGCGCGCACCAACGCCGTGCAATAGTCGAAAAGTCCGTTGGCGACCGCCGTCAGCAGCGCAAGCAGAATGAGACTCGATTCAAACTCGAGCGGCGGGCCGACGAGCGCGTAAATTCCCGTCGCGCCAGCAAGGAAGAGCGTGACGCCGATAAAGGCGGCGTCGAGCGTCGAGCGCACGACGGGCTCCTTGTCGCGCGTGCGCTTCGAATAGAAGCGCGTCGCCGAAAGACGCAGCCAATCATAGAGCGCCGTCTGCACGACGACCGCAATGGAGAACGCGAGCGCGAAACGGCCGTATTCCTCTGGACCGAGAAATTTCGCCACCGTCAGGCCGATGACGAAATTGACGATCGTATTAACGAATAAAGCAAGAAGAACGTTCACCGACGCGCAACCCCAACTTCAATCAGCGACCAGGCTGCTGGTCGGCGCAATCATCGACCGGAATGCATGCCTATCACCGGCCGCTCCAGCGGCCGAGCGCGACAAGCTCGCGCAACGCCAAAGCGTCGCGCGGCGTGACGTCGGGATAATCGGCGTCCGCCGTTCCGGGATCAAAATATTTCCACGAACGCGCACATTTGACGCCGGCGGCGCGTTGCGGAACGACGCCGACGCCTGGCGCTTCCGGCAGTCGGAACGCCTCCATCGGCGCTTCTCCCGGCAGGACATGAACGTCCGAGGCGATGCAGATCTCGGCGAAATCGACGCCGTCCAGCGCAGCGCGCAAGGAGTCATCCTGCACGTAAACGATCGGCGCGGCTTCCAGCGAAGAGCCGATGCGCTTTTGCGCGCGCTCGATTTCGAGGGCCCCCGTCACCGCCGCGCGGACCTTGCGGATCTTCTCCCATTTCGCCGCGAGCGCGTCGTCGCGCCATGCGTCGGGAACGGCCGGGAACTGCTCGAGATGCACCGACTGCGCGTTCGGATGGCGCGAGAGCCACGCTTCTTCGGCGGTGAACACGAGGATTGGCGCGAGCCAGTTGGCGACGCAGCTGAAGATGCGGTCGATCGTGGCGAGCGCCGCCTTGCGTTTAACGCTCGACGGCGGATCGCAATAGAGCGCATCCTTGCGCACGTCGAAATAGAAGGCGGAAAGCTCGCTCGTCATGAATTGGGCCAGCAGAGCGACGACGCGCTTGTAGTCGTAGGCGGCGTAGGCGGCGCGGATCGAACCGTCGAGCTGATGCAGACGATGCAGCATCAGTCGCTCCAGCTCTCCGGCCTCGCTCAGGGCCGCGTCGTCGCTTGGCTCATAATGCGCCAGCGCGCCGATCATCCAGCGCATCGTGTTCCGCAGCTTGCGATACAGCTCGACGAAGGTCTTGAGGATTTCGGGACCGACGCGCAGATCGTCGGCATAGTCGGAGGCGGCGACCCAGAGCCGCAGGATGTCCGCGCCGGAATCGGCGATGACCTTTTGCGGCGCCACGACATTGCCGAGCGACTTCGACATTTTGCGTCCGCGCTCGTCGAGCACGAAGCCATGCGTCAGCACGGAGTCGTACGGCGCGCGTCCGCGCGTGCCGCAGCTTTCGAGAAGAGAGGAATGGAACCAGCCGCGATGCTGATCGGAGCCTTCGAGATACATGATCTCGTCCGCGCCGCCGTCTCGGCGGCGCCGGATGCCGGCGAGCATCGGGAAATGTTGCGGATCTTCGAGCGTGAAGGCGTGAGTCGAGCCAGAGTCGAACCAGACGTCGAGAACGTCGGAGATTTTGTCGTAGTCCTCGGGACTGTACTCGGGCGAAAGAAAACGCTCAGCGGCGTTGGCTTCGTACCACGCGTCGGCGCCTTCATTTTCGAACGCCTCGATGATGCGGGCGTTGACGCGCGCATCGACGAGCGGCTCGTGCGTTCCTTTCTTGACGAAGACGGCGATCGGCACGCCCCAGGCGCGCTGCCGCGACACCACCCAGTCGGGACGATTCTGAATCATGCCGCGGATGCGGTTTTCTCCCGCCGCCGGTGTCCACGCCGTGCGCGAGATTTCTTCAAGCGCGATCTCGCGGAGAGTCGGCCGATTCCCGCGAACCTCATCCTGGGACGCGCGCGCCTCTTCGGGATCGGCGTTCGACTGAGAGAACGGCGAATCCATCGCGATGAACCATTGCGGCGTGTTGCGGAAGATCACCGGCTTCTTCGAGCGCCACGAATGCGGATATTGGTGCTTGAGCTTTCCGCGCGCGACGAGATTGCCCGCCTGAACGAGCGCGGCGATCACCGCTTCATTGGCGTCGCCCTTGTCGCCCTTGTCGGTGATGACGCGCCTGCCGGCAAAGCCCGGCGCGTCCTTCGTGTAGAAGCCGTCCTCGTCCACCGTATAGGGAATGCGCGCATCGATGCCGCGCGACTGCAGCGCGCGCCCATGCGCCATCCAGATGTCGAAGTCTTCGCGGCCGTGTCCCGGCGCCGTGTGCACGAAGCCGGTGCCCGTATCGTCGGTGACATGCTCGCCGTCAAACAGCGGCACGTCGAAATCATAGCCGAGATGCGCAAGCGGATGGGCGCAGATCAGTTCGGCGAGCGTTGCGGCAGGAACGTCGTGAAGACGCTCGTAGCCCTCGACTTTCGCCGCCTTGAAGGCGTCGCTCGCCAGCTTGTCGGCGATGACGAAGGTCGCGCCGGGCAGCGCCCAATTGCCTTCGGGCGCATGCGTGACGCGGTAGAGGCCGTAATCGATCTTCGACGAGAAGGAGATCGCGCGATTGCCGGGAAGCGTCCAGGGCGTCGTCGTCCAGATGATGACGCGCGCGTCGCTCAGTTCGCCCTCTGCGCCGCGCGGAATCGGAAACGCCACCCAGACCTGGTCGCTCGTATAATCCTCATATTCGACTTCGGCTTCGGCGAGCGCGGTCTTTTCGACGACGCTCCACATCACCGGCTTCGAGCCGCGATAGAGCAGGCCGTTGGCGGCGAATTTCATGATCTCGCGCGCGATCGTCGCTTCCGCCGGATAGGCCATCGTCGAATAGGGACGGGCCCATTCGCCGGCGACGCCCAACCGCTTGAATTCCTCGCGCTGAACGCCGAGCCAATGTTCGGCGTAGGCGCGGCATTCGCGACGGAAGGCGATCATCGCCTCGGGATGCGCAAAATCCGGCTTCTGCTTGCCCTTGGCCCGATAATTCTCTTCCTCGATCTTCCATTCGATCGGCAGGCCGTGGCAGTCCCAGCCCGGCACATAGACGCAGTCCCGGCCCATCATGCGCTGGCTGCGCGTCACCAGATCCTTGAGGATCTTATTGAGCGCATGGCCGATATGAATATTGCCGTTGGCGTAGGGCGGCCCGTCATGCAGCGTGAATTTCGGCCGGCCCGCGCCCGCTTCGCGCATCTTCTGCTCTAAGCCGATCGCCTCCCAGCGCTTGAGGAGTTCCGGCTCGCGCTGCGGCAGGCCGGCGCGCATCGGAAAATCCGTGACCGGCAGATACAGGCTTTTCGAATAGTCCGGCCCCTTGGGGCGATCGTCGTTCATTGTCGTGAAAACCGGCTCGGGCGGCGCAGGCGCCGTAAGCGCCGCTGTCGCCGCTGATTAGAGGATTTATAGGAAGAGCGCCAATCGCGCCGAACCCGGACCTGCGCGAGCCTTCAGCTCAAGGAGCGCGCGCCGAAAAAGTGGACCCCGGTTTTTCGCGCAGGGCCCGCGCCGACTACTGGGATCGATCACGTTATCTGCATTTGGCGACCGCCCAAATGCAGCGTGATCTTCCGCCGGCCGGGCCGGTAATTCGAATGCGGCGAAGCAAGGCCATTGCCCTCTCTAACAAGCGGCGGCGGGGTGGCAAAGCTGAAAAAGTGGCGAAGTTCCGTTGTTTGTGCCATATTGTCAAAAATTCGAGCAAAAAGTCCGACGATGACCGTTTCTCATAGTCCCGCAAACAGCGCCAAGCGGGCGCCAAAAACCTCCGACGTAGAGATTCGAGCGGCGATCGACGATCTGACCGCGGCGCTCGGAATCGACCCTCGCGCCGAGCGCGCCGCCCCGCGGATCATGGCGGACGAACTACCCGAACTGCTCAAGGATTTCACGCGCGAGGAAATCGAAGGGATCGTCGCTCCCAAACGCACGCTGGCCCGGCGCGCATCACGAAATCAGGCCCTGACGGCCGGGGAAATCGACCGGGCGCTGCGCCTTGCGCGCATACGCCTGCAGGCGCTGCGCACCTTCGGCTCGCCCGAAAAGGCCGACCGCTGGCTGCGCAAACCCACAGCGGCGTTTTCGGATCAGGCGCCGATGAAGCTCCTGCAAACGGAGACCGGCGCGCAGCAGGTCCAGGAGCTTCTGGTCCAGATCGCGCACGGCATTTTCATCTGAGCCCGATTTTCGAAAGCGCGTCTCCGTCAGAGACTCTCGCGGCTGACCTCGCTTCAATCTCCACATGCGCGTAAACCTCGAACGGCGCCCCGATACAGCTATTGACGGGAAAGAAACAAAGAGGCGGGCATGCCTGACGCGCCGAAGAGCTTATGGCGCATCTCGAACTTCGCGAGCCTTGACGGCGTCGGAGGCTTGCTGGCCCCCGGCCGGTGGCACAACGCCGGCAGACCGATCCTTTACGCCGCCGAAACGCCGGCCGGCGCCCTGCTCGAAATCATTGCTCATCTCGATCTTGAAGATTTGCCGGATGATTGTCGGCTTATCGAGATCGTCGGCGCTGAGAAGGCGTCAATCGGAACGGTCGAAGAAGCGTCATTGCCGGACAATTGGCGCGACGACCCTGCGACGACCCGCAAGATCGGCGACGAATGGCTCGCATCCGGCCGATCGCTGTTGATACGCGTCCCTTCCGCGCTCGCGCCATTAACGTCGAACTGGCTATTCAATCCGCGTCACGAAGACGTCGCAACGACAAGCATTGCAAGAACGATACGCTTCCCCATGGATAAAAGGTTGCTCCGGCGGTCGTAGCCAGGATTGGCAATTCGACGGGCGGCAAGCAAACGCATCCGGTCCTGAACCGCCACGCAAACAGTTAGCGCCGCCTCAGTCCCAGGAGTCCAGCGACATAGGCGAAGCCGCCGGCCACGACGGCGATGACCAGCAACACCAGAAACGCGCCGGACAGCAGCGTGAAGCCTACGAACAGCAGCAGCAGCAGCGCCGCGGTGACGATGAGGCTTTGCCAGGGCGAAAGCTTGACGATCTTGACCCGGCCGGAGCGCCCGGTCGCGATCCAGATGCGGGACGACGCGTCCGTCTCTTCGCCCGGCAAGATGATTTCGACCCGTCCCTTGGGCTCTTCATCCATGACGCTTTCCTTCCTGTCGATGCGATGTCTCCAAGCTAGATCGCCTGCCGATTATGGCAACAGATCATGGGCTCGACGCGGCCGCGGCGCTTTCGGCCAATATTCTGCGCGCCGCTTCGACGTCGAGGCGCATTCGTGCGACGAGCGTCTCGACGCTGTCGAATTTCGCTTCGCCGCGGATGAAGCCGTAGAAGGCGACTTCGACCTCCTTGCCATAGAGATCGCCCTCGAAGTCGAAGACGAAAACTTCGAGGAGCGGCGCGCCATTGTCAAAGGTCGGCCGGCGTCCGAAGCTGGCGACGCCCTGATGGCGCGTTCCGTCGACTTCCAACGTCACGGCGTAGATGCCGTGCTTCAGCCGGTTGGCGGGATCGAGCGCGATATTGGCGGTCGGAAAGCCGAGCGTCCGCCCGCGCTTGTCGCCATGGAGCACGACGCCGCGGACGAAGTAGGGATGGCCGAGCAGCCGCCGCGCCAGCGCCGCATCGCCGCGCTCGAGCGCTTCGCGGGTCGCCGTCGAGGAGACGGCGTCGAGGCTGCCGTCTTCGTCCTGCGTGATGCGGTCGACGATCTCGACGATCATCCCGAGGCGATCGCCTTCGGCGCGCAGAAACTCCGCTCCGCCTTCGCGGCCGGCCCCGAAACGAAAATCATAGCCGGCGACGACGGCCGACAGCCGCAGGCGCTTATGCAGGATGTCTTCGGTGAAGACGCGCGCCGGACTTTGCGCGAAATCCTTGTCGAAGGTGAGCACGATGACGCCGTCGAGCCCGAGCCGCGCCGCCTGCGCGGCTTTGGCGTCCGGCGGCGTGAGGCGGAAGATCACTGTCTGTCCGGCGAAAAAATCCGCCGGATGCGGCTCGAAGGTCAGCAGAATGCAGGGCCGCGAAAGCTTGTTCGCAAGCGTCTGCGCGCGAGCAATCACGCCGCGGTGTCCCCGGTGCAGCCCGTCGAAATTGCCGATTGCCGCAACCGCGCCGTCCAGACCCGGCGGCGGCGCGAGAGGGTCGCGCGCGACGATGAAGGAATTGGACAAGGCGCGCGCCGAATTCACGCCGTAGCCGGCTTTTCCTCCGCCGGCGCGGCCGGCGCTGCGGCGCGCATCGCCTGCTCGCGGCTCGGCACCATGACGAAGGCCTCGCCGTCGAGCACCACCTTGCCGTCGACGAGACATTCGCATTTGAGCTTGGCGCGCCGGCCTTTTTCGATCAGCTCCACCACTTCGACGATGACGGTGATGACGTCGCCGATCTTCACCGGGGCGCGGAAATTCAGCGTCTGCGACAGATAGACGGCGCCCGGACCCGGCAGATACATGCCGATGACGGTCGAGATGAGAGAGGCCGTATAGAGGCCATGCACGATGCGTTCGCCAAAGCGCGTTTTCGAGGCGAAGTGATCGGAGAGATGAATCGGATTGCGATCGCCGGAAAGATCCGCGAAGGCGATCACGTCGTCGTCCATCACCGCCTTCATCAGCGTCTCGCGCATGCCGACGCTCAGATCTTCGAAATAGTAGATTTTGAACGGCGTCGACATCGGGGCACCGGTGAGTTGCGTCGCGGATCGGGACCGCAGGAGAAAAGGCTTTGCAGCCCCTTTTACCAGAAAAGCTCGCGAGCCAAAGCCTTGGGACGGGCGCCGGCGCGCGCGAAGAGCAATTCCAGCGCCGCCTCGTCGAGCGCGCCGCCCTCGGGATGCAGC
>NZ_JBFWNB010000048.1:0-25271 GCF_050251305.1 Methylocystis sp.
CGGGCGACGCTAATCTCACGGCGACCGCGTAGCGCGCGTCGGGATACTCCATGGCGAGCGTCCGCGCGTCATGGAGCAGGCCATCCGGCGTCAGAAAGGCCGTGCTGTAGATCTCGCGCACCCAGCCTTTGGGATCGATCAGAAACACTTTCAGCATGTGATTGATCACGCCTGTGCGCTTCCCGGCGCGACCGGTCTCATGCGCGATGTCCTGCCCCATGGCCGCGAGCAGCGGCGTCATGTCTCCCTCGCTCGCGCCGGTCAGAAAGACCCAGGGCACCTCGCCGCCCTTCTCTTCCGACTCCAGCATACGGAGGACGGACGGCGTGTCGCGCGCCGGATCGAGGCTGACGAACACCAGCCGCAATCTCCCCTTCAGCAGCGGATCGGACTCGGCCTCCCGGCGCGCCTGCTCGAAGGTCGACCAGGCGACGGGGCAACCGAGAGGATCGGCGCAGCGCGAATAGAAGAAGCCGAGCGCCGTGACGGCGCCCCGCGTGTAAGCGGAGAGCGACGTCCGCCTGCCCTGCGCGTCGAGCAGCGAAGCCTCCGGCGCGCTTTGGATCGAATGCAGCGCATAGCTTCCCGGCGCCGGCAGTCCCGTGACCGCCGGGTCAACCGCGAAGGCCGGCGACGCTGCGAGCGCGAGCGCAAAAGCGACTGCGGCGCTCGCAGCGCGACGGCGCGCCGTCATGGCAGTTCGGCCTTCTGGGCGCGCGCGGTGAATTTCATATGATGCGCGCGGCCGAGGCCCTCCTTATGGAAGTCGACGACGAAATCCTGCGTCAGCTCCTTGCCGTCCCATGAATAGCCCTTGAGGAACTGCTCGTTGTCGGCGTCCTTCTTGTCCCAGTTGGCGAGCAGCGACGTCGTGAAGTAGACGCGCTTTCCGTCCCAGCTTTGCGAGACCATGTTCACCTGCGCGCCGATCTTTTTCGCATAGACCTGTTTCGGCGCTTCCGGATCGGAAAGATCGAAGAGCCGCGCCGTGCCGTCCATGAAGGTGTTGACCCAGAGCGACGACGCGTCCGACGAAATCGAAATGTCGACCGGCAGCGGAATCTTCGACGGATCGCCAATGTCGGCGACGGCTTTCGCCTGCCATTCGTTCTTGTCATCCTGTTTGATCAGGTAAAGTTTCGACGTGAGCGCGCCGGCGGTGACCGCCCAATTGGCGCCGGGCCGAAGCGCCCAGCGAATTTCGAGCGGCGCGCCGGGAACGGAGAACACCTTCACAGGCTTCATCGCCTTCAGATCCCACATCACCATCGTGTTCCCGAAGTTTTTCATCGCGGAACTGTCCTGGATGAGCTGGGAGAGATCCATCATGTAATTGGTCCAGCCCGTGAACCCCGAGGTGAGCATGCGGTTCTGGGCCGGATTGATGGCGATGTCGTAGCCATAGCCGTCGCCGCCGTTCTCGAGCGGCATCGGCGTCGTCGTCACGAGATCGCCGGCGTTGTTGTAGGTGATGAGCCCCGTGACGCCGCCGTGATCCTTCTTATTGGACAGCGCCTGCACCAGCATCCGGCCCGGCAGCGCATAGAAGGTGTGCGGCCCGACGTAGCCGGTGCTCTCGGCGAGATTGTCGATGGTCTTGACGAGTTTCGGCGTCGACGGATCGGAGCCGACGTCGAAGATGAAGATCTTGCTGTCGTCGAGACGGCCGGCCCACAGATATTTGCGATCGTCGGTGAATCCCATGTGATGCGCTTCGCCGCGTCCGCCGACGGAGATCGTGTGAATCACCTTCCCATAGGTGGCGGAACCGGGAACGACGTCGATCGTGACGAGCTTATCCGATCCGTCGCCGACGCCTTTCTCGCCAAGCGTCCAGACATGGAGATACTGCTCCTGTCCTTTGATCAGCCCGGACATGAACGGCGAATTGCAGGTTTCATCCGCGACGGCCGGCGCGAGCGTCCAGGCCAAGGCAAGCGCGCAGGCGGCTGCGCGCAACGGCAAGCTTTTCATTTGAATTCCTCTCCCTTGTTGGTCAGACCCGGTCAGGCTGTGGCAGGGTCGATGATCGCCCTGATTTCGCTGATCCGGTTGGCTGGAAAGCCTCCTTGCGCCGCATGTTCTTTGATCGCTTCGGCGTCTTCCGCGATGTAGACGCAATAGAGCTTGTCGTCGGTGACGTAGCTCTCGATCCATTGCGCCCGCGGGCCGAGCCCGCGCAGGACTGCGCAGGAGCGCTGCGACACCGCCTGAAGATCGGCTTGCGTCATCTTGCCGGCGCCGGGAATGTCCCGTTCGATGATGAATTTTGGCATCGTCTGTTTCCTACTTAGGCCTCGATTTGATATGACCGGTCGTCTTATCAGGGCGCAAATGACTCACGCCTTGAAGTAGCCGTTGAGCAGCATGTCGCAGAATTGCGTCAGCGGACGCACCGAGCGGTCGATCTTCATGCGCAGCAACGCGCCCTGCCAGAAATTGACGAGCAGATCGGCCATCTCTTTCGCATTCATGTCGGCGCGGAAACTGCCTTCGCGCTGAGCGCGGGCGATGCCCTCGCGCAGCTTGTCGCGATAGCGATGCACGGCCTCGCGCAGCGAGGTCTGGCACAGATCGCTGGTGTCGCCGATTTCGCCGATGAGATTGCCGAGCAGGCATCCGCCCCGGAATTCCAAGCGCTCCGTCTCTTCGATCAGCTCGTCGAAATAGGCGCGCAGCGCCGCCGCCGCGCCAAGGTCCTTGCGCTGAAGGTGTGCGTCGAGCCGTTTGATGAAGGGATCGATGTAATGTTTGACGACCTCGGCGCTGAAGGCCTCTTTGCTGTCGAAATAATTGTAGAAGGAGCCCTTCGGCACGCCGACGCTTTTGACGAGCTCCTGCAGGCCGGTGCCGTGATAGCCCTGCTCCATCAGGAGCGAGACTCCCCGGTCCAGCAGCTTCTCTCTCAGTTCTTTGACGTCGCGTCGGCTCATGGCGTCATAATATGACCAGTCGTCTCATATTGGCAAGAGGCTTTGGATGAGGCTTGGCGAGAGGCGGCGCGGACACAATGTGGCGCACGCGTCGCCGCATTCGCGCCGCGCATGGGGCAAGATCGCGCCGCAGATCGGGCGAAGCGCGCGCGTATCGGCGCATCGCCGGGGCCGCGGCGCCGTCGCTTACGCGCATCGTATTTTGTCTTTGCCCACATGACTCGCCTCGGCGTATAGATTGGAAACGACGCGTGATTCGCGTCGCAGTCCGTATCCTTCCCGACGTAGCGTGACGCGTCCGCCTCGCTTGGCGCCCGAGATTAAGACTTTGGGCTGCGTTTGGGGCGTAAGTGAAGGTTTATTAACCAATTCCGCTTACCTTCGCTGGAAGGTCGGTCGGGTCGCTGGGGCGAGACCTCTCGCCGGCCGTGGGCGCGCGCCAATTGCGCGGCCGGTCGCGGACGATGGAGCTCGGTGGGGAACCAACATGCGCGTTTTATTGATCGAAGACGACAGCGCGACGGCTCAAAGCATCGAGCTCATGCTCAAATCCGAGAACTTCAACGTTTATACGACCGATCTCGGCGAAGAAGGCATCGATCTCGGCAAGCTCTACGACTACGACATCATCCTTCTCGACCTTAACCTGCCCGACATGTCCGGCTATGAGGTGCTGCGCACGCTGCGCGTCGCCAAGGTGAAGACCCCGATCCTTATTCTCTCCGGGCTCGCCGGCATCGAGGACAAGGTCAAGGGCCTGGGCTTCGGCGCCGACGATTATCTGACGAAACCCTTCCACAAGGACGAGCTCGTCGCGCGCATTCACGCCATCGTCCGCCGCTCGAAGGGACATGCGCAATCGGTGATCATCACCGGCGACCTCGTCGTCAATCTCGACCAAAAGACCGTGGAGGTCGGCGGCGTCCGCGTGCATCTGACCGGCAAGGAATATCAGATGCTGGAGCTGCTCGCGCTGCGCAAGGGCACGACCCTGACCAAAGAGATGTTCCTCAATCATCTCTACGGCGGCATGGACGAGCCGGAGCTGAAGATCATCGACGTGTTCATCTGCAAATTGCGCAAGAAGCTCGCCAACGCCAGCGAAGGCCGCAATTACATCGAGACCGTCTGGGGCCGCGGCTATGTGCTGCGCGAGCCGAGCGAAGCCGACGAGCGCATCACGGCGTAAGCCGGCGATCGCCTGCGCTGAGACAGGCGCAGTCCGAATGTTGACCTCCGCCGCTCCGATGTGATCCCCTTCGGCATGACAAAATACGTCGCATTGTTGCGGGCGGTGAACGTCGGGGGAACCGGCAAGCTCTCAATGATCGAATTGAAAGCGATGTGCCTCGACGCTGGTTTCGAGCAGGTCGAAACATATATTGCGAGCGGAAACGTCGTCCTTGACGCCAAGGATCCTCCCGCAAAGGTGAAATCGGCGCTTGAGGCGCGGTTGCTTGCCTATGCCGGAAAGCCCGTTGGGGTTCAGGTCCGAACGGCCACTGAGATGAAAGCCGTTTTGGAAGGGAACCCCTTTCAAGATCATCCGCCGAATCTCACGGTCGCGATCTTTCTCGACGCAAAGCCGCCGTCAGACGCGTTGGATCACGCTGTCGGTAAAGCAGACGAGGACATGCGCTTGGGCGTGCGGGAAATTTATGTCCGCTATGGCGCTGGAATGGGCCGTTCAAAATTGAAAATTCCTGCGGCAAGCCAAGGCACTGCGCGAAATATGAATACGGTCGCGAAACTCGTCAGCATGGCGCAAAACTGACCGCCGCTCGCGCCCAGGCTTTTTCGCCGGAATGTTTGGTTTCGCGCGATATGCTTCTGCGCACTAAACTCAATGGCGACAGCGAAATCGTTTTCGTGTCGCAGCGGACGCCACGCCAAACATAGCTTGACGGGGATTTACGAGCTTCCCACAATGGCGTGACGCGCGCCAATGGGCTGTCGCGGGTGGGAAATCCCTCGATGGCGTTCGAATTTCCCAACATCTTCCTGCTCGCCGTCGACGATCGCCATTTCCTCCATGCGCCGCGCGCCGAACTGACGATCGAGGTCGATCAGGCCGCCGCCTCGACAATCGATTCAATTCTCGACGGCGAGCAGCAGAGCCACGACGCCGTGACGGAGCCCTGGCGGGATTTTCTGCGCAACGCGGCGGCCGCAACGCCCACCGTAAGCGCGAAGCGAAACTATCGCGTCAACCCCTCCGGCCAAATAGACTTTCAACCGACAAGCGCGACGCTTTCCCTGACGACAGGGTGCAATTTGCGATGCGTCTATTGTCACATTCATGGCGGCGAAGAAAACCGATCCATGCCAATCGACGTCGCCAGAGCGGTGATTTCTTTCGTCGCCGACAACGCCGCGCGGTCTTGCGAAGAGACGATAAGCTTCGATTTTCATGGCGAAGGCGAACCGACGTTCAACTGGCCCCTGTTCAGGGAGGTCGTCGAATATGCGGAAAGCGTCGCCGCCGATCGCGGATTAGAATTGAATTTGGGCCTTCAGACAAATGGGCTTTGGAACGAGACGCAACGCGCGTTCATTTGCGCGAAATTTGACTCGATCTCCGTTTCTTTGGACGGTTTGGATTGCGTCCAACTTGAACAGCGGCCGACGCCCAACGGCAAGCGTTCATTTCCGACCATTCGCGAAAATCTCATTGCGATGAGCAAGGCGGGCGTTCCCTTCGCCGTTCGCGCGACGGTGATGCCGAACAGCCTTGATCGGATGGAATCGCTGATCGATTTTCTTCTGGAGCGCACGCATGCGCGTTCGATAGGGTTCGAGCCGGTCGAACCTGTCGGCAGGGGGGATGGCGTCGACGCGGATCAAGATTTCAAATCGGCTTTTGCGGCCCGGCTGCTCGATGCGATGGGCTATGGCCGCAAGAAAGGCGTGGAGGTCGCGTATTCCGGTTGCAGCCATGTGGCGGGCAAGAGCTTCTGCGGCGCGACCGGCGACGTGATTTCGATGACCGTCATGGCTGATGGGACGGTCTCCTCCTGTTACGAGGTTCCGTCGGAGGAGCATCATTTGGGCGGATTCTTCATATTCGGAGCGTTCAATCCCGCGGCGGGAACATTTGATTTTGACCAGAACCGTCTGCGGAGACTGGTCAATTATCGTTCCACCGACAATAGCCCGTGCGGCTCGTGTTTCGCGCAATCGAGCTGCAAGGGCGATTGCCTGACGCGGCGCTCCATGGACGCCTTGCTGAATGGCGGTTTCTCTTCTCGCTGTTCGGTCAACAAGACAGTGGCGAAGGGCGCAATGATCTTGAACGCCGAGACAGTCTTGCAGAAGGCGTTAAACGAAAGGGAAGCGTGATGAGCGAAAGCGAAACGGAATGTGCGTCGACCCCGCTCGAGCCTTCGCCGGACGAGCGACGTCGCGATCTCCTCAAAGAGGCGCTCGCGCTCGCCGGCGTGATTGGCGTTTCGACGCTGTCCGAGACTCAGGCCGCTATGGTGGAAACGCGCAAATGTCCTCCAGACTGGAGATTTCGCCAGCGCGGCGGCCAGTCTGGCGGCGGCACTTCCAGTCAAGGCCAATCAAATTCCTCGCCGCGATGACGCGTCATCCCGCGCTGCGCCAAACGCGTCGCGAAGACGGCCACGGGGAAGAATAGACCGCGAATTCGGCTAAGCGGCGGCGCTCTCCGCGGAAGCGTCCGTTGTTTGCGCCTGCGTCGGAACCGCCTCGATCGTCACCAGCTCCGGCTCGCTCGAGACGACCACCTGCATGTCGCAGGCTTTGGCGACCAGGCCCGCGTAATAGGCTTGAATGGCGCGGGCGTCGATCGCGCCCTCTTCCGATTCCCCTTCAAGGAGACGCGGAAGATGCGACGCGACGCGCGCATTGACGCCTTTCGCCTCGATCCTGAACGCCACCTTGTCGTCATCGCCGGTCGAGCCGACCGAGATCACGCCGCCGCGCGGGATCGCCGCGTCGGCGAGAAGGCACAGGTTCAGCAGCAGCTTGACCTTGTTCTTCGACATCAGCACGCGCGGAACGCTCCAGTGGAGCTGCGTCCGCTCGTCCGCGATCAGCTGGCGCGTCACCAGCTCCGCGTCGCCCGTGTCGATCGAGGCGCCTTTGGAGCCCGCCGCCCCGAAGGCGAGCCGGCAGAACTGCAGCCGCGCCGAAGCCTCGTTCGCGCTGGACTTGATCAGCGCCAGCGCATGGCCGCGCATCTCGGCGTCCTTTTCCTCTTCGAGGACTTCAAGGCCGTTGACGATCGCGCCGACCGGCGAAATGACGTCATGGCAGACTCGCGAGGACAGAAGCGCGGCGAGATCAAGCGGATCGAGCGAGAAATTGGTCATGGCGCCATCCAATGCAGGCGAAGGCAGCGTGTCTAAAGGAAGCGAGCCCCATCTTCCTGTAGAATGCGCGACGGACGGACGCGGCGCGCGAATCACTGCATTCAAGCTAGTCGAAACTAGCGGGCGCTGCGCGGATTGCAAATGACGCAGGCCGTAGTCGTAACGAACACGTTGAGGATTTGAGCGATGGCGACGGAGAATGTTTTGAAATATTCGGGCGCGGCGGGCGAGATTGAGGAGTTGTCGCTTCTGTTCGCCAATCTCGCGGTCGCAGCCGGCGCGATTGCGATGGAGATTCTGGCCAATCCGAACATCGAGTCGCGCCTCAAAAGCGATACGTCGCCGGTGACGGAAGCTGACGAGAGGATCGAGGCCTATCTGCTGCACGAACTCGAAACCGCTCTGCCCGGCGTGCCCTTTTTGGCCGAAGAGACCGTTGCGCGCGGCGGCGCGCTCAGCGCCGGCGACGCCTTTCTGCTGATCGACCCGATCGACGGCACGCGAGAATTTCTCGCCCGCAGCCCCGACTTCACCATCAATGTGGCGCTCGCGGAGAATGGCGCGCCGCGCGCGGGCGCCGTTTACGCGCCGGCGCAGGCGCGCGTCTGGTTTGCCGGCGCCCAGGGCTATGAAGCGCAGGCGACAGCGGGCGGATCGCTGCCGCCGTCGCAGGACTGGCGTCCGCTGCGCGCGCGCCGGCGGCCGGACGACGGGCTGGTCGCGCTGATTTCGAAGTCTCACCTCGACGAGGAGACGAAGACGTTTCTCGCCGGCCAGCGCATCGCGCGCAGCGTGCCTGTCGGCTCCTCGCTGAAATTTTGCCTGCTGGCGGCCGGCGAGGCGGACGTCTATCCGCGCTTCGGACCGACGATGGAATGGGATACGGCCGCAGGCGACGTCGTGCTGCGCGCGGCCGGCGGCGCGACGCTCGATCTGCAGGGCGCGCCGCTGCGCTACGGCAAGAAGAACACGGACTATCGGAACGGCCCGTTCATCGCGTGGGGGGACGCGGACGCCGTCGAATCCGCAACGGTTCCTTAACTACGAGGCGCGACTTTGTCGGCCGCACGCCGCGCGTCGTCTTTGCGACGCAACCGCGCCGCGCGTCGGCCACGCTTTGCGCCGATGCGTGACGCCAACACGTCAGTCTCGGAGTTCGTCGCCATGAGCAAACCTTCGTTCAACGCCGCTTCGCGCCGCGACCTGTTTCGCCTCGCCGCCGCTTCGGCCTGCGCGTGGGCGACTCCCGCGTCTCTGGCGCGCGCCAATCAGCGGCCGGAAACCTATTCGAGCGGCGAGATCGTCGAGAACGGCCATCGCTTCTTCGGCTCGATTTCCCGCGGTCTCGCGGAAGGCGTCGAGCGCGCCTCGCGCCAGTGGGGCAGCCCCAACGCCTACATCCTCGGCCAGGAAGCGAGCGGCGCCTTCGTCGGCGGCCTCTGTTATGGCGAGGGAACGATGTATACGCGCAACGCCGGCCAGCAGCGCGTCTTTTGGCAAGGCCCGTCGATCGGCGCCGACGCCGGCGCCGACGGCGCGCGAACGATGATGCTGGTCTACAACCTGCCGTCGGTCGACGCGATTTATCGGCGATTCTCGGGCGCCGCCGGCTCCGCCTATCTTGTCGGCGGCCTTGGATTCACCGCGCTCAACAACAACGAAGTCGTCGTCATGCCGGTGCGCTCGGGCCTTGGCGCCCGGCTCGGCCTCAATCTCGGCTATCTGAAGTTCACGCCGGAATCGACCTGGAACCCCTTCTGATCCGATCGGAAAGCGTCGAAGCCGCGCGGCGCGCCGCTCAAAGCGCCGGACGACGGCCCGCGCCTGCGCGCTGCGGAGACGCGCCGAGCGGTTCGCGCGCGACGAACCCACAGATGCCGCAGGCCTGATCGCCGCGCTGCCGCCGCCAGCGGCAATCGTGACGGATGCTGCAGTCATAGGCCGGGCTCGGCTTCACCGTCGCGCCCGCCTCAGCGAGCGTCTGCGCCAGGCGGCTCAGCAGCGCGCAGCCGCCGCCGCCGCTCCAATGCGCGCAATCGCTTTCGACGCAGGTCGGCGCGAATCGGATGCGCGCCGCCGGCGTCCCCTGGGTCTGCACGGCCGCAAGAAAGCTCTCATCCGCGGCCAGCGTGGTTGCGAAGACTTTCGCCGTCGCATCATGCGGGCCCCTCTCGCGCGACTCGCCGAGAAGAAGCGCCGGAACGCCGGGACAGCGCGTCGCGCTCATCGGCGAATCCGCGCGAATCGCGGCGCGCCGCGCGGGCCGTCGCTTGGAAAAAAGCCAGTGAATAAAGCCATATGCTTTGCTCCGCTGCTGGTCGTCGCGCCGCGCGCGCGACCTTCCTGATGCGCGTTCTGAGGCGCGCAGACGGGAAAGTCGTCATCCAAACGGACGACGCGAACGGGCGCGACGCCAGAATTGAGTTCACATTTCTGTCCTCTGCGCCGGCAAATCCAAGCTCATACTTTGCGTTCATCGGCTTTACGTGGCAAAATACTATGCGCCGTCCGCCTTGCGACGGATCAAGGATTGCTGCGTCTTGATCGAACAAGCGATGTATTTTGCGCTCGGCTTTCTCGTCGCCGGGCTTTTCGCCTTGATGTTCCTGCCGGCTTTCTGGCGGCGCGCGCTTCGTCTTTCGATGCGGCGGCTGCAGATGCTTGCGCCCGTGTCCGTGGAGCAGGTCTCGGCCGAACGCGATTTGCTGCGGGCCGAATTCGCCGTGCGCGAGCGGCGGCTCGAACAGGCGATGGAGACGGCGCAGTCGGCCCGCGCCGACGATCTCGTCGCGATCGGCCGCCATATCGCCCAGATCGCCGATCTCGAAACGCGGCTCAAGCAGTCGGAAGCCGATAATCGCGACATGACGGCCCGCGTGCTCGAGGCCGAAAAGATCCTGGTGGAGCGCACCGCGCTCCTTGACTCCACTGAAGCGGCGCTGGGGGAAATGACCGATCGCGCCGAGGGCCGCGTCGCCCAGCTGCGCCTGATCCGATCGGAAACGAGCGAACAGGACGAAGAGGCCGGCGCGCAGCTCGATCGCCTGGTCGCCGCCTATGAGGCGCGCGTCGCGGCGCTGCATCATCACAATGGCGAGATCCAGAGCGAGCTGCAGAGATTGCGCGAAGAACTCGCGCGCGCCGAGCAGTCGGCCGGTCGGACGACGGAGCTTGAACATCAGCTCGCGCATCTGACGGGAGAGCTCGCGGCCACCCAGGCGCTGAGCGACACGCTGTCCACAGAACTCAATGAGGCGCGCGGGCAACTCAAATCCTCCGAAGAACGGCAGGAGACCGACGCCGGCAAGCTGGAAGGCGCGCTGCGCGTCGCCCGCGCCGAGGCGCAGGACGCCGCCGGCAAGCTCGAGACGGCGCGCGCCGACAACGCCATGTTGCAAGGCGCGGTCGAGGCGCTGCGCGCCGAGCGCGCCAATCTGCGGCGCGCCGTCAATGGCGCCAAAGGCCTGTCGGTCGTTCCCGTCTCGGCGAGCGACGCCGAAATCGCCTCGCTGCGCGAAGCGATCATCGATCTCGGCGACCGGGTCGTCGCCCAGGACTTCGAGGCGCCGGCCAAGCGCGCGTGACGCGCGCCGCGCATCCAACCCCGCCCTTCAGCGTCGCCGTTGACCGGCGGCGCGCGCTTTGAAAAAATTCGCGTTCTCCTCCTTCTCACGCGAGGCCGCTTTTGTTTTTCGTCGCCCTCTGCCTGGATAAGCCCGGCCATGTCGAGCTGCGCCTGTCGACGCGCGCCGCGCATCTCGCATTCCTAGAAAAACACGCGTCGCGCGTGAAGCTCGGCGGCCCCTTCGTCGAGGGCGACGCGCCTGTCGGCTCGATGCTGATTCTCGACTGCGAGACCGAAGCGGCGGCGCGCGCGCTGCTCAGCGAAGACCCCTACGCCGTCGCCGGCCTCTTCGCCTCGGTGGAGCTGAGGCCCTGGAAACGCGTCGTGGGGGCGCAGCTCTGATGGCGCACTGGCTGCTGAAGAGCGAGCCGTCGAGCTGGTCCTGGGATCAGCAGGTCGCGGCCGGCGCCAAGGGCACGTTCTGGAACGGCGTGCGCAACCATTCGGCCAAGCTCAATCTGATGGCGATGAAGAAGGGCGACAAAGCCTTCTTCTATCATTCGAACGAGGACCGGGCGGCCGTCGGAATCGTCGAGATCATCAAGACCTATTACCCCGACCATACCGACGAGACCGGCAAATTCGGCATGGTCGACGTCAAGGCCGTCAAGCCTTTGAAAAGGCCGGTGACGCTCGCCGAGATCAAAGCCGAGCCGCGCCTCAAGGACATGGTGCTGGTCAATAATTCGCGTCTCTCCGTGCAGCCCGTGACCGACGACGAGTGGCGCGTCGTTCTGGAGATGGCCGGAGAGAAATAGGCGCGTTCGCAGTTGCGCGCCGGGTCGCGGCGCCTCGCGATGAAGCCGCCCGCCCGACGACGCCGAAAACGGCTGAGCGGCTCAGCCGCCGCGATGCCCCGCCTTGTCGCTCACCACCGTCGGACTGTCGGACATGCCGTTGTTGATCTTGTCGAGGATCTTCGGCAAATCATCCGGATCGGGATTGAGATCGCGCGCATGGTTCCATTGGAAATGCGCTTCGAGCTTGCGGCCGACGCGCCAATAGGCGTCGCCAAGATGGTCGTTGATCACCGGGTCAGACGGCTTCAGATCGATCGCCTTCTCGAGTTCGCGCACGGCGTCGTCATATCGGCCGAGCCGGTAATAGGCCCAGCCCAGACTGTCGACGACATAGCCGTCGCGCTGCCGCAGATCGACGGCTCGACGCAGCATTTTGAAGGCTTCGTCGAGATTTGAGCCCTTGTCGACCCAGGAATAGCCGAGATAGTTCAACACCAGCGGCTGGTCGGGATTGAGCTCAAGAGCCTTCTTCAGATCGGCCTCGGCGGCCGGCCAGTTCTTGCGCCGCTCATTGGCGATGCCGCGATAATAGTAGAGCAGCCAAAGGCTCTTATCGCCCTTGGGACGCAGATCGAGAACGCGCGTATAGGTCGCGGCGGCGTCGGCGAAATCCTTGCGCGACCGCTGCAGATTGCCGAGCGCCGTCAGGGCTTCCTGATTGTCGGGATTGGCCGCGACGATGGCCGACAGGCTCTCGCTCGCCTCTTTCGATTTGCCCAGAGTTTCGAGCAGAAGCGCCGCCTGCACGTCGGCGTTGACGCGCAGCGGACTGTCCTTCGGCACGCTCTGATAGAGATCGATGGCGGCCTCTTCCTGCTTCATGCGCTCATAGACGTCGCCGAGCGTCACGACGGCGAGGGAGTTCTCCGGCGCGAGATGCAGCGCGAGCCGCAGATAGATCAGCGACGCGAGTTCGTCGCCCTGGCGACCGCCGACGGCGCCGAGCCCGTAAAGCACTTCCCCGGCGCCGTCGTCGGCGCTGCGCACGAAGGCCGGCAGCGGCTTGCCCGCGTCGAGCGCGGCAAGCGCGGCGACGACGATCGGGTGATTGGGCGCCACCTCGTCGAACGCCAGATAGAGCTTCTTTGCGTCGTCGCGGCGTCCCTGCGTCGCAAGAAAGCGCGCATAGGCGTCGACGAGCCGCAGCGTGTTCTTCTCGGCGTTGTAGGCGGATTTGAAGCGCTTGTCGGCCTCCGCCTTGTCGCCGCCGAGATCGGCGATCAATCCCGCGTGGTAGTCGCGGAACACCAGAAAGGCGTCGTCGGTGAGCGTATCGAGCGTCGACAGCGCGCGGCGCGTGTCCTTGGCGCCGGCATAGCTCCACGCCGTCAGCAGAGTCGAGGTGATGTCGCGACGACGGTCGCCGCCGCCCTTGCCGAATTCGGCGCGCGCTGCGGCGTATTTGCGCTTCTTGATGAGGTCGACGCCGCGCGCGAGATGCGCGAGCCCATTCGTGCGGTCATGCGCGATCACGCGGCCGGTCAACGAGAAGGCTTCCGGCATATTGCCGTTGGCGAGCGCCGCGACGAAGGCGCGATCGGCGAGATCGGCGTTCTTGGGATCGTCGCGCAAGGCTTCGCGGAAGAATGTCGAGGCTGCGAGCGTGTCGCGCTGCGCGCCGGCGACGATCGCGGCGAGATAATTGCCCGAGAGGCTGGAGCCGACTTCGAACGGCCGCGAGACGACCACATTTTCGCGCGCCGCAAGGCTGCTGTCGCAAGTGATCGCGAACGCGCCGACGCCGGCGAGCGCCGTGAACGACAGGCGCGCCAAAGCGCGTCTCGCGCGGCGGGCCGGGGACGCAAGCAAAAGAGCTGAATTGGGCACTGGCGCTTCCCTAGAAGGCGACGATCGCGCGCGCCGCCTCAACGGAGGCGGCCTAAAGGTAAAAAGTCGCGCCCAAACATGGCCCTTTTGGGTCGGGCGCGCAAGCCGGAAGAGACGGCCTCCGCCTTGCGCAGCTCCCTGGACCAAGAACTGGCCAAGAGCTGGACAACAGCACGTCGGGCCGTCTCAGCCGCATTGGCTGAGCCGGCCCGGCGACGCTTACGCCGCTGCGCTGCGGATCGCGCCGACGATCTTTTGCGCGGCGTCGTCGAGATCGTCCGCCGGAATGACGTTCAGGCCCGATTCATTGATGATCTTCTTGCCGAGATCGACATTCGTGCCTTCGAGCCGCACGACGAGCGGCACTTTGAGGCCGACCTCCTTCACCGCGGCGATCACGCCTTCGGCGATGGTGTCGCAACGCATGATGCCGCCGAAGATATTGACGAGGATCCCCTTCACATTGGGATCGGCGGTTATGATCTTGAACGCCGCCGTGACCTTCTCAGTCGTGGCGCCGCCGCCGACGTCGAGGAAGTTCGCCGGAAACTCGCCATAGAGCTTGATGATGTCCATCGTCGCCATCGCGAGGCCGGCGCCATTGACCATGCAGCCGATATTGCCGGGGAGAGAAATATAGGCGAGGTCGTATTTCGACGCCTCGATCTCCTTCTCGTCCTCCTCGCTCTTGTCGCGCAGCTCGACCATGTCGGGATGGCGGTAGAGGGCGTTGTTCTCGAAGCTGACCTTGGCGTCGAGGCAGCGCAGCTTGCCGTCCTTCGTCACGATCAGCGGATTGATTTCGAGCAGCTCCATGTCCTTGGCGACAAAGGCGGCGTAGAGCTTTTCGGTCAGTTCGCCCGCCTGTTTGGCGAGATCGCCCTTGAGCCCCAAAGCGTCGGCGACCCGGCGGCCGTGATGCGGCATCAGCCCCGTCGCCGGATCGACCGAGAAAGTGACGATCTTCTCGGGCGTGTCATGCGCCACTTTCTCGATGTCCATGCCGCCTTCGGTCGAGACGACGTAAGCGATGCGCGACGTCGAGCGGTCGATCAGCATCGAGAGGTAGAATTCCTTGTCGATGTCGGCGCCGTCTTCGATGTAGAGGCGGTTGACCTGCTTGCCGGCGTCGCCGGTCTGCAGCGTCACGAGCGTCGCGCCGAGCATCTGCTTGGCGAAGGCTTCGGCCTCGGCGATCGATTTGGCGATGCGCACGCCGCCCTTGTCGCCGGCGCTCGCTTCCTTGAACTTGCCCTTGCCGCGGCCGCCGGCGTGGATCTGCGCCTTCACCACATAGACCGGGCCGGGCAGCTTTTCGGCCGCGTCGCGCGCGTCCTCGGCCCGCAGAACGGCGACGCCGTCGGCGACAGGCGCGCCGAATTCGCGCAGAACGGCCTTGGCCTGATATTCATGAATGTTCATATTCTTATGTCTCCCTGGCGCGATGCGCCCCGGCGCGGGTCGAGAAAATCGCGTTCAATGGGCATGGGCGGGGCCGCTTCGTCAAGGCGGCGCCGGGTCGCGGGGAGACGGCGCGCGCTCATGCCGCCTGCGATCGCGCGTCCGGCGCACGCAGCTTGGAACAATTCTCGCCCCGGCCGGTTTCATCGACACGGAGCTCCCCTCCCCCCTTGGACTGCCCGGCCGACCTGGCCGGGCGTCTTTTTTTGGCGGAACGTCAATATTTCGCGACGATCGGCGCGGCGCCCCAGTTGAAATGATAATTCACGCCGACGCGGACCACATGGCCGTCGAAGCGCGTGCGCGCCTGCGTGGCGTTGGCGACCAACAGCGTCGCCTGCTCCCAATCCGTCGTGACCGCGACCGGATAGGAGACCGCGCCGAGATCAAAGTAGAGATATTCGATCTTGGCGCTCCACTGCGGCCAGAACATCCATTCCAATCCGCCGCCGGCCGTCCAGCCGACGCGCATCTGCGACAGGCGTCCCTGGTTGGCGCCGATCAGCAGGAAGCCGGGGAAATCATTGGGCACGTGCTGGAAGAAGCTCGTGGCGGAGGTCGCCTGACCATAGGCCAGTCCGCCGGTCGCATAGGCCAGCAATGTCGGCGTGATGAGATAGCCCAGACGCGCCCGCGCCGTGCCCAGAAAATCGAGCGACTTGCCGCTCGCGACGCCCGTCAGGAAGTTAAGTCCCGGCGCAGGCGCGGGCGCCGGCGCCAGCGTCACGACTGAGGCGGCGTTGTTGGCGCCGGCGACGCCCTGGACGTCGGCCTCGACGCCGACGAGGACGCGACCGTTGAACTGCCAATCATAGCCGAACTGCCCGCCGCCGATGAAACCGGCGCCATTCGTCGAGACGACGCCGGAGCCGGCGATCGCCGAAGCCGCCGCCCAAATGACATTGTCGGCGCCATTCACGAGGAACGGCGCCGAAACGAAATTGGTCGCGTTGCTTGCGGCCCATGCGCCGCCCGCGTTCAGACCCGCATGGAAACCCGTCCACAGCGGCGGCGGGGGCGCGACATAGGCCGGCGGCGCTTTGAGGGACGGCGGATCGGCGGCAAGCGCGGATCCCGTCGCCAGCGCCAGCATCGTGACGACGCCTGTTAAAAATCGAGTGGCCACGACTTGTCCTCGCTGTCGCCAATGAACGCCTGAAAGCTGAAGCGCAACTGAGCAAGGCGAAAGGATTTTCGCAACTCGAACCTTTTGCTTTGACTGCATAATTTCGCCTTTTCCCGACGATGTGCCATATCTGCAACAGCAGACGGAAGGCGGAGCGACGGCGCGTCGCGCAGGCGCGATCCGCGACTCCGTCCCCGGCCCGCGCCATCTCGCCTCGATCGACAGAGTCGGTCGCCGCAACTCATGAATCTCCCGGCCCGCCATGATCCGCTCGAAAAGCCCCTTCGGCGACCACACGCAAAAATATTGGGATCGTCGTTACGACCTCTTTGCGAAATGGGACGAGGGCGTCGAAACCGACGCGGTCGGGCTCTTCTCGGTCAAGCCGGAACGCTTCGCGCTGGAGATCGGCAAACTCCTCGAGGGCGACGTCATCTTGGACGCCTTTTGCGGAATCGGCGGTTCGGCGATCGGCTTCGCCAGATGCGGGAAGCGCGTCATCGCACTCGACATCGATCGCGACAGGCTCTCGATGGCGCGGCGAAACGCAGAGATCTATGGCGTCTCGGAACGCATCGCATTCATCCATGACGACGTCACGCAAGCCTATCCGCGGCTGGCCTTCGACGCAGTGCATATCGATCCGCCCTGGGGCGGACCGGATTACGCCAAAAAAGAGCGTTTCGGCTGGGAGGATTTTTCGCCGAACCCGCTGCCGCTGGTCCGGCGCGCGATCAGCGCGGGCGTCGCCGTCGCCGTCGGACTGCCTGCGAATTTCTCAAAGGACGCACTAGGCGAACTGCCCGCCGAGACCGTTCTTCGAGAGTCCCGCGACGCAACGCGCGTTCTGTTCAAAACGGCCTATTACCCGCCCGTCGCATGAGCGCTGGCGCTCAATCGAGGCTCGGATCGACGCCGACCGCAGACAGGCCGAACACCACGACGCACAAGGCGAACGCGACGGTGAAGCCGACCAGCGGCGCGGCGAGATAGGGCAGTTTTTTGAGGAAGCGCATAAAAGGCGTCGCCTGAGAAGAAGCGCGATCTAAAGGGCGAGCCGTTAAGACTGCGTTGCGCGGCCGCTGTCAAGCCGAAAGCGGCGCATTCTCGCGCCGATGGCCGCTGAGCCGTCAGAAGTCGCTCTCTTCGAGAAACACATTGCAGTCTCCGGGCAGCCATTTGCTGTTCGCGGCGGCCTCGATGCTCTGGCGCGATCTCATCAGCGCCCGGCCAAAGCGCTCGCCCGGCGCAAGGCCGAGCTTCGCCCGCAATGCGGCGCGACTGACGTAAACGCGGACCAATTGGGTTCGATCGCGCGCCGCCCAGAAATAATAGGCTTTTCGGTTGGGATCGCGCTTGGCGTCGGGCTCAACCTCGCCGAAAACGAAGTCCAACATTTCAAGCATTCGCAGCTCCTCAGCGCTGGCGTCAGCGGCGTCGAAACCGGATCGTTGCGAGAGAAAGCGGCGGGCCCCGAAAGGCCCGCCTCAAGTTGGCGGCCGACGCCTGACAATGGGCAGCCCGGCGTCCGCTGCGAGTTCTCAGCGCGGCGACTTCTATCAGACCGAGTCCGTCAACTTTTTTCGCTGTTGTGTCTCGCGCATTACGCATATCCCCGTCGCGATGGCGAAATGGTGTCAGCGCGGCCGTAGCCGACGCGCTGTCCGCGTTCCGTCGCGATCATGAAGCGATGAATTTCGGCGCGGACATGCCGCGGCGGCGCCGAGGCCGCGCGGCGGACGACGGAACCATGCCATTCGACCGTGCGTTACGCGTGGCGAGGGGCTTCCGCAAACGAGGATCTGGAGAACCGGCCATGAAACGCTCGCGCAAGCTGCTCGCCGCGGCGCTCGCCGCAGCCACACTCATCGGCGCCGTCGCGGCGTCCACGCCCGCCTCGGCGTGGATCAGTTGGGGATGGGGCGGATGGCCGCGCCCATCGAATTACGAAGCAGGCTCGGCCTGGGCCTATGACCGCTGGGACGACCCCTCCGGCTATGGCGCCTGGGGGCCCGCCTATCCCGGGGATTATGGCTATTACGGAGCCGCCTCCCCCCGTCATCACGGCTATCGTCGATGCTATCGCGGCCGGTAGCGTAGCTTCCGCGTCCGTACATGCGGAGAAGATGAGGCGATCCCTGAAAGGTCTCGCCCCATCCCCGTAACGGACGTCTGAACCAGGGGCGGCGGCGACGTCCGCTAACTCCCCGTGCGCGGCTCTTGTAACAGAGGCGCGCCTGCGCCGTTTTGCAGCGAAGTGTCTCGACTATTGCCAGGTCTTCGGAACTGTGGCGAAAAACGCATCGACCCGCCGGCCGACGGCAGGCGTTCACGCCTCGTCGCGCAATGCAAAATCATCGCTGAGGCTCTTGCCCAACATGAGATTGGCGGCGCCGGGCAAAGCCATCAATTTGGTCGCCTGATTGCGGAGCCAGATCCCAAACTCCGTCTGCGGCACGAAGGTGGAGGCAAAGTTCGCGGCGGTCTGCTGCTTGCCCTCGATGAACGGCCGCAACCGGGCGTCATAGGCGGCGAACGCCTTGGCGTAATCGCCTGACGCGCGCGAAATCTCTCCCGCCAACACATAGGCCTCGGTCATTGCGAGCCCGGCCCCTTCGCCGGCGAGGAACGACACCGCCATGCCCGCGTCGCCAATGAGCGCGACTCGCCCGCAATGCCAGCAGGGCATGCGAATCTGGCTGACGCGGTCGTAGTAGAGATCATCCGCACTTTCCATCGCCGCGAGGATACGGCGCGACTCCCATCCGGCGTCGCCAAATATCGTTTTCAGCAGGGCGCGGGTTTCCGCTGGACCGATCGGTTCGGCGCCGTCCAAGAGTTCGCGTCTGAAGACGAGCAGGAAAAGCGTTCGGCCGTCGCGAAGCGCGAAGCGCGCGATCTGGCGCGACGCTGCGGCATGGATGACATAGACATTCTCGTCGCGCGTCTCGTAGCCGGCGGCCTCGAACACGGCGAACCGATAGCCAAGGTCCTTTTCGAAGCGGTCCTCGGACCCGAAGATCAATTTGCGCACGCGCGAGTGCAGCCCGTCGGCGCCGACGACGATATCGACGTCGCGCTTCTCGCCGCTTTCCAGGACGATCTGCACGCCATCGCCATGTTCATGGATGGCGCAAATCTCTTCGCCGAAGATCGTTTCGACACGGCCGTCGATCGAGCGATAGATCGCCGCCGCCAGATCGCCTCGCGCCACGCTCGTCATTCGCCCCCCGATTAAATCGCGGAGCGCGTCGACGGCGAAGCCGCCGACCTTGCGGCCGTCGTCGGCGAGGAAACGAACCTCCCCAACCTGATAGCCGGCCTGGCGCACGGCGGGGAGAACGCCCATCCGTTCGGCGACCGCGTAGCCGACTCCCCAGAAGTCCATGAGGTAGCCGCCCGTCCTGAGCGCCGGGGCGCGCTCGATCATCAGCGGCTCATGCCCGGCGCGCAGCAACCAGTAAGCCAGCGTCGCACCGGCGATCCCCGCGCCACTGATGGCGATCCTCATCGCGACCTCCTCTCGTTTCTGGCGTCGGCCACGCCGGCCAGACATTAGTGTGTACCAGTGGTACACAACAGGATTTGTACTGCAAGGATGGAGTATGGTCAATGCGATGAGTCGCCGCCTGGACAAGCTTGACGCCGAACGCCAGAAGCGCCTGTTCGAGAGCGCCGCGGAAGAGTTTGCCGCGCATGGCTTCGACGGCGCTTCCCTCAATCGCATTCTCGAAAAATCGGGAATGAGCAAGAGCTCGCTCTATTACTATTTCGACGATAAGGCCGATCTCTTCACGACGATGATCGAGAGATCGCTGGCCGTCCTCTTCAAGGAGATCGGCGGCTTTGATCCGACGGCGCTCGACGCGGAAACGTTCTGGGACGCCTTCGAGGAGCTCTATCGACACGCCATCGCGGTCGTCGACAGAAACGCCTGGCTCGTGCAATTCGGCGGCATGTTCTATCGCTTGCGCAGCGATCCAAGGCAGGGATCGTCGACCGGGCGGCTTTTCCGAGCGGTAAGAGAGTGGGTTGCGCTGATCATCGCGCGCGGCCAGGCTCTGGGCGTCGTACGGACTGATCTGCCGCAATCATTGCTGATCGATTCGACGATGGCGCTGCTCGAGTCGCTCGATCGCTGGGTCGTCGCAAACTGGAGCCGACTCGAGCGGACGGAGAAAGACGCCATGCCGCAAAAGCATATTGCGCTGTTCCGCAGCCTCATCTCCGCGCCGTCGACCGGCGACGCGCGCTGATTTTGCCGCGCACGGTGAGGTCCATGCCTTCGTTCGTCCGGGCGTAGCCAAAACGCGGCCGACCGTTCGCGGCACGACAGACGAACCGATCATTTCGCCGCTTATCCCAAGCCCTTATAGTTGGTTCGCGGCGCAAAGACGGGACAGCGGATGACCTTCAAACTGGTTGAGATCGCAACTCCCGACGAGCGCGTCCGGGCGGTCATATCCATAGCGAAAGAGATGGAGGTCACCGACCTGGAGGTTGGACCGCTGCTTGATGATGGACGGCGAAACATTCGGCTTCTGGTCGGCGAGATTGATCGCCTGGCCCTTCTCGATCGACTCCACGCGGCGCTCGGGAAGTCTGAGAACTGGCGCATCATCATGCTGCCGACGGACACGGTCATTTCACGCGTTTTAGAGGAAGAGGAAGAGGAAGAGGAAGCCGAGTCAGAAGAAGACGACGAGGAAATCAAGAAAGAGGAGCAGGCGCGCGCCTCCCGCGAGGAGCTCTACAATCTGGTCGCCGGCGGCACGCGGCTGGATATTAATTTCCTGCTCCTCGTTGTCCTTTCAGCGGTCGTGGCCTCGGTCGGACTTGGACGCGGCAGCGCCGCGGTGGTGATCGGCGCCATGGTCATCGCGCCTCTCCTCGGCCCCAATGTCGCCTTTGCCTTCGCGACGGCGATCGGCGACCACGCCTTGATGCTTTCGGCGGCGCGCGCCAATCTCCTCGGGTTCGGGGTGGCCATTCTGGTCGCGGCGGCGATGGCCTTGATCCTTACGCCAAATGTCGCCAGCCCTGACCTGTTGGCGCTATCATCGCTCGATTACGGAGGCATCATCCTGGCGATCGCGTCGGGGGCGGCCGCGGCGCTATCGGTCACGACGGGCCTCTCGTCCACGATGGTGGGCGTGATGGTCGCCGTAGCGTTGTTGCCCCCGGCGGTGACGCTCGGAATCATGAGCGCATCGGGCCGATGGGACCTTGCCGCCGGAGCCGCGATGCTGCTCGGCGCAAACATCGCGAGCGTGAACCTTTCTGCACAGATCGTATTCCTGGCGAAAGGCATTCGGCCTCGTCTATGGCGTGAGCGGCGAAGCGCGCGTTTGGCGGTGGCTCTCAATCTCACGACGTCGGTCATCTTGCTGGGCGCTCTGGCGTTGATCATCACCCTGCACCATTCGGTTAAGTGATGCGGCTTGGCGTAAGGCGCGCCGGGCGCGTCGCCGCTGGTCCAATCGCCGCCGCTCCCCTAACATTGCTCCTGGATCGCCGGCGATGGGCCGGCCGCTTGGCGCTATGGCGCTCGTGTCAATGGCGCCGGGCGCGAAACCAGGACGTTGACATGACAGAGCCGCCATCAGAGGCCGAAATTGTTATGGCGCGAATCGCCTTGGCGATGCTCATCGGCTGCGCTGTCGCCGGCCTCGCTTGGCACGGACTGTCAACTGACGAGTTACAGCGGCTCTGGCGGAACATCGTAGCTCGGCCGGGCGGTCCCATGACATTTCGCTTCTTTCTACAGCCGGGCATGGCGACGATCGCCGCATTTCGCGACGGCCTGGAAGACGCGCGGCTCGAACGCACGCCTTATCTGTCGGCAATCGCATTCGGCGGCGAACGACGAGGCGCCCGCCTTTGGGAGGGGGTCATTTCAACGGCGAGGATCCTGATCCTCGGCGTCGTCATCGACGTCGTTTATCAACTCGCCTTTCTCGACGAGTTTCATCCGGAGGAGTCGGCGGTTATTGCGGTCCTGCTTGCATTTCTGCCATACGCGCTGCTACGAGGGCCGTTGGCGCGTGTCGCGCGTCTGTGGATTGCGCGACGACGTCAGGTCGATTGAACCAGCGAGTTCAGCAGCGTGCAATGATGGACAGCGACCCCAAATTCGACCCCGCCACGGAGCTCGCAGCGCGTCGCACCGGCATGGCGTTTCAGCGGACGCGGCTGGCCCAGGATCGCACGCTGATGGCGGTGATCCGCACATCGCTTTCGCTCATCGGCTTTGGTTTTACAATTTATCAGTTCTTCGGATCGCTTCGCGGACAGGGCGTCATCACAAGGGACGCGGCGCCGCAGAATTTCGGCCTCGCGCTGGTCGGACTCGGGATCCTGATGCTGATCCTAGGCATCGCCTACCATATGCGATTCATGATCGGGCTTCGTCGCCTGCGACAATCCATGCGCACGGACGGACTCATCCATGGGGAGACGATATTCCCACCCTCGCTGACCCTGATTACGGCCTTTCTCCTGCTTGCGATCGGCGTTATGGCAATCGTCAGCATGGGCTTCAACGTCGGGCCGTTCTGATATCGACGCGATCCCTCGGACGACATCATCGGCGCTGAGCAGAAAGCGAAGAGCAAACGTCGCGGCATAGGGGCAGGACATGCCAACCGCCCTGAGAGCGGCGCAAAGAGCAAGCAACGCATTTAAATCGTGCGCGAACGGGAACGCTCATAATTCAGCGAGCGTCCTTCCCTTCTTTGTCGCCAGGAACGCCCCGGCCGCACAGCGAACGGCGGTGCGTCTTGGAACGACGGCGGGCGGACCGTCGCCATTATGCGAAGCTCCGCGCGCAGCGAGCCGGTTTACTTGCTTTTCTCGCCCTTCAAAACGAAGTCGATCGCCTGAATAATCTTCTTATCCGGGTTGGCCTTGCAATGGACGATGACCTCGTGAATGCCTTCTTTGACGCGCGGCACGTTGATGGCGTGTTTCTTGGCCAGGCCGTTATACCAGCCGCTATACCAGACGCCGAGAAAATCGGCGTCTTCCTGGAATGTCCCGGCGAGCTGGGCGCAGGTTAGCTTCTGCACGTCGATATAGCCGTTCGCGTCGGCGTATGCGCTGAGAGGCGTCTGCGCCAGCGCTGCTTTGGCGACAAAAAGAGCAGCGACGCCCGTCGCAACCAAGATCGTCTTCATAATGATTCCTCTATCTATTCGGCATTCGCCGGATGATCCTCGCGCCGTCGGGAGCCATCGTCCTTTCCTTTGGGGTTTTTGACAAGGCCACGCCCGGTCAGCGCCCTCGCGATTGCTGCGCCACGGCCTTGGCGTCGGCGCCGGAGAGCCGATTGAAGAGCCTTCGCCGGCCCGGATCTTCCTTAAAGCGGACACCGGCGCGCGCGACGCGGTTAGCGTCTTCGACGGCTCGCCGCCTTCGGCCCTGGCTTCTTGACGATCTCGTAAAGCGCATTGACGGCGTCGCCCAACTTGTCAGCGCCTTCGGGCGGTTGCGTATTGGTCTGGACCGTGATCATCAGATCCTGGTCGGCAATCCAGACATAGATCGTCCGATAGCCGAGACTTTCGCCCTCATAGAACCATTGCGCGCCGAGAGGCCCCAGAATCTTGCGGGCCAGCCCAAGGGCGAAGCCCTCCGGGTCATCGGCGGACACTTTCGCGATCGGCTCGCCTGTTTTAATCGAGACGAGCTCAGTCCATTCTTGCTGCTGCTTCGGCGGAACCACCTTCCCGCCGAAAACCGCGCGCATCCAGCGATCGACGTCGCGGGCGCTGGAAACGGCGCCGCCTGCCGACTGCATCCAGGAGACGCTCATCTCGCGCACGTCCCGCCCGACGACCGGAAGGTTCCACGATTCCTTGCAGTCAGGTTGGTATTCCGTGCAGGCCTTATTCTCGAAGTAGCCGTGCGACAGGCGCTTGATGACCGGCGCCGGATAGGCGCTGGCCTCGTAGAACGTCGAAGTGAGGCCGAAGGGTTCGATCACCAGCTGATGGACGAGATCGGTGAACGACTTGCCTGAAGCCTTCTCGGCGACCATGGCGGCGAGAACGTAATTGGTGTTCGAATAGTGATAGCCCTTGCTCGCCGGCAATGGATCGGCGGCGCTTGGATAGGCGGCGTCCGCCAGCTCTTTGAGGGTCAGGGCCCGCATGGGCTCGCGCGCCCACACCCCGGACATCCACTCGGTCTCTGAATAGTTGGGAACGCCGCTCGTCATGTTGAGGAGGCGGCGGATGGTGACGTCCTTCCACGCTGGATATTCAGGCAGCCACTTGCCGAGCGTGTCGTCGATCGAGAGCTTTCCCGCCGCCTCGAGCTTCAGGATCGTCGCGACGGTGAACGACTTCGACGTGCTTCCCATCTGGTAGAGCGTGTCTTGGTCAACGGGTTTCGCGTCGGGGTCGCGGCCGACCTTTCCGGCAAAGGCTTCGATCGCCGGCCCGGCGGCGCCAAAGCTGATATAGGCGGCGACGCCCGTAACCTTTTCGATCGGCGCGCGCGCCGCAAGCCACGCGTCAAGCGCGGCCTGAACTTTGTCGACCTGGGTTGGCGCGGCGGCCGACGCCGCTGTCGCAAGGACAACCGCGCCCGCGCCAGCCAGAACGGCAACAAGCCTGATCCTCATGTCATGCCCCCTGGGAGCGACCCCCGCTTCACAGGCCGCCCACCCAACGTTCGCGGCCTTGTTCGAGCCGTTCCTGTCGGCTCAGAGCCGATGAACAATTCGACTTGGCATGGTCAATTTTCGATTAAGTCTCGAAGCGATTTTGCCCCGAAAGCGATCGCAAGCCCAACCACTGACTGACGGCGGGGCGTTTTTGCGGGACTGCGGTGTGGCGTTCCTGCCACAGTGGCGCAGAAAGCCTATGGCGAGAGGTCGAACAGCGCTCATTTCGTTTGACTGTGCAAGTGTTGGCGGCGAGGTAATGCTCTCATTCTGATTTAGGAGAAGATAAATGAAGAAGGCAGCTTTAGCCGCTTTGACCCTGGCGCTGACAGCCGGATCGGCCATGGCCGCCGATCTGCCCTCCTACAAGGCGCCTCCGCCCTATATTCCCCCGCCGCCGATCATGACCTGGACCGGGTTCTACGCCGGTCTTAACCTCGGCGGCGGCTTCCTTGCCTCCAACTCGTCCAACCAGGGCTGGAACGCCGGCTGGA
>NZ_JBFWNB010000049.1:0-24889 GCF_050251305.1 Methylocystis sp.
GACTACAACTACACCGCGACGAAGGAAGCGATCGCGCGCGCCGTCAAGGGCGAGCCGAAGGCCTCGGAAGTCGTCGCCAAGCGCAACGAAGCCAAGCACCCCTTCGCGCCCAACTGAGCCGCGTAGACCATGCGTCGGCGGGGCTTTCGAAACGCCCCGCCCGCGCACCGCTGGCCGACGCACGCCGCTCCTGCAGGGATGCGCGACGGACGACGTCGGCGGCGCCTCAAGTCTGGCGCGCGAGGGGCGATCGCCAGCGGAATTTTCGTCTTCCCTGAGGAAGGCGCATAAAGGAATAAGGGGCATTCCGCGCGCGCAAAGTCAAAGACGCCGCAGGGACGCGAACGCACGGGAAGGGATGGGATTATGGCTTCGTTCTTTGAGAAAATACTGGGCGCGCTCTTTCCGAAGCCGTCATCCGGCTTCGCGTCGAGCAGCGCCAAGACCAGCGTCGGCGAGTCGCTCGTCGGCGACGGCAATGAGGTCGCGCATATCGACCTGATCATGGGGCCGCGCGGCTCCGCCGCCGAGAAGGCCTTCGCCAACGGCCTCGTCAACAACAAGGACGGCTTCACGACGCTGCTCGCCGTCGTTGCGCCGAACCTGTTGGTGAAGCCCTATACGATGATGTTCAACAAGGTGACGATCAAGAACGCCAAGCAGGCCGTGCAAATGTTCGGCCCGGCGCAGTATGGCGTCGCCAAGGCCGTCGCCGACAGCGTCGCCGAGGGCGTCATCCCGATGAGCCAGGCGGACGACCTCTTCATCTGCGTCGGCGTGTTCATCCATTGGGACGCCAACGACGACCAGAAGATTCAGGACTTCAACTACTCCGCGACCAAGGAAGCCATCGCCCGCGCGATGAAGGGCGATCCGACCGCTCGGAGCGTGTTGTCGGCGCGCGTCACCGCGAAACATCCATTCGCCGCGAACTGAGCGACGACAATTCGCCTGCCAAGGGAGCCTCGCGAGGCTCCCTTTTTTGTTGGCGCATCGCCGCGAAGCGCTCGAGGTCGGCGCGACTGAGCGCGCCGTCATGCAGCGCCGTCGCAACAAGAGCGCCGGCCGCGCCGATCGCTTCAACTTGCGCAAGATCGCGCGCGTCGCGAACGCCGCCGGCGGCGTAGACCCGCCGATCGCCCGCCCGCCCGACGATCTGGGAGAGTCGCGCAAGATCGGGACCGGCGCTGACGCCGACGCGCGTCAGGGTCATGACGATGATCTGACGCGGCCACAGATCTGCGCGCACGTCCAGCGCATCGGGTCCGAGAAACGCCTCGTCACGGAAATCAAGCGAGAGAAGCGTGTTGGGCGCGTCCTTCAGCGCGCGCAGGGATTCGCTGTCGCGCAAGGACTCGCTGCCGATCACGCATTCTGTGCGCGCCGCGCCGCGCCAGCGCAGCGACGTCCCGCCCGCGTCGATCATGAAGCAAAGCGCGGGGAAGCTATCAATGAGCGCCGCGATCTGACGCTGGTTGTCGCCCGTTTCCTGAATCGCGTCGAGATCGGCGACGTAAATTTTTTTGAAAGGATGAAGCGTCAGAAAACCGGCGACGATATCCGGCGGCGCGCTCGTCGCCGCAAGCGGCGACGACATCGGCCTGTAAGCGTCGCGAGCGCCGGCGCGTGCGCGCACGACGGCGCCATTGCGAATATCGATGACGGGGACGATCTGCATGGGGCATTATAACCCGTCGCGATCCTGCGGCGTCCGGCAAACCTCATGACCCATCGCAGCCTGCTTCTTGCGTTCCTTTCGCTCATCCTGACCGACGCGGCGGCGGCGCAAGCGCCGCAGCCGCAGGGACAGCCGGACTGGCCGTGCCGACAGGTGCGCGTGCCCGAACTCTCGGTCGCTGGCGTCTGGGCCGGTCCGCCGCTCGACGACGCGATGAAACATTGGCGTGACGATCAGGGACTCTCGGATCTCGTCGCGCGCCTTTCGCAGCGGCGCACGCCGATGACGGAAGCCGAGGGGCTCATTACGCAGTTCGCGCAATCGGCCGGCGATCAGCGCAAGCAGCGGCTGACGACGCTGTTCGCCGGCGTTTATGACCGCATGAACGACGAGCGGCGCGCCGTCGTGAACGGACTCGATCGTTTCGGCCGACGCCTGAAGGGAATGGCGGAAATGGCGCGCGAAGAGACGCAAACGCTGCGCGGCCTGCAGGATCAGAAGCCGCCCGATCCGGACGCGATCAAGAAGGCGAGCGATGCGCTGCAATGGCGCCTGCGGCTCTTCGAAGAGCAACGGCGCATGGTGGGTTACGTGTGCGAAAGTCCGGCGCTGATCGAGCAGCGCTTCGGCGCGCTCGCGCGGGCGATTCAGCAGGCCATGGAGTGAGGGCGGCTCCGCCCGGGCGCGTCATGCCCGACAGGCCGGAGGCCTGATCGGCAATCCGGGCAAGAGCGCAAAAGGCGGCTTTCCTGGATTCCCGATCGCGCGCGACGCGCGCGTCGGGAATGACATTCGGCTGTTCGATTAAGGCGCGCTATTCGCGCGGCTCCGGCTGGCGCTCCTCGAGCGGATGGCCCGCCTGCTCCCATCCGTCGGCGCCGGGCGGATACCACATCACATTCGTATAGCCGAGCGTGAGCGCGCGTTTCCCGGCGTTCCACGACGCCCAGCAATTGGTGCGGCAGTAGAACACCAGCGGCTTCGCCTTGTCGCCGCCGCTGGCGCGCGCCAGTCCCTGCTCGAAATAGCGCGCCATCGGCTCCGAAAGCGCGCCGAAGCCGGTGTCGGGAAGCCATATGCTGCCGGGAATGTCGAAGCGCTTCGGTTCGCGCCAGACCGCGTTCTTCGGCAGCCCTTCGGGCTTGGGCGGATGCGACAGCGCGTCGATGAAGACCGCCTTCTTGCCGCTCCACAACTCGAACGCCTGCGGCGTGTCGAGCACTGTCGCGCCTTTGAGCGTCGCGGGCGTCGGCCCATGATAATTGTCCAGCCGATAGCCTTCCGGCTCCGGCGGCGCTTCGGCCAGGGCCGCCGACGCCATGAAGGCGAAGGCCACGCTGAGGGCGAAAGCCGCGCAGAGCGCGAAAAGGCGGCGAGCCGGACGCAGGATGGAGGTCATTGCGCAACCGTAATCGGATGACCCTGCTCGTCAAGCAGCGGAACGCCGTAATCGAGCAGAATGCGCTCGAGATCGGCCTTGTTCTGGGCGATGAGCGTGTTCAGCTCGCGCTTGAAATTCTGATCGGAATGGCGAACGCCGAAGCCGATGCGAAACGCCATTCGGGCGCCGGGCGTCTCCGGCAGCGGCGCGACGTTCAGCTTCTCGCTCGAATGTTTCGCGTACCAGCCGGCGATCGGACCCCAAAGCAGCGCGATGTCGATGTCGCCCTTTTCGAGATCGTGGATCATCGCCGCGCTCGAAGATTCGACGCGCGTATCCACCATCAGCGCATAGGGCTTCACGGACGCCATCAGGCCGTTCATCGCCAGCACATTGCCGGGCGGCGTGTTGGCGACGAGGCCGATGCGATACCGCTTTTCCTTCAAGCGGGGATCGTCGAGCGCCTTCACGCCGTCGAGGGCTGTGCCGGCGCGCGTCACGATGGCGTGGGTCGTGCGGTAATAGGGATTGGTGGGCTGCACCAGATCATTGCCCTGCGGCATGCCGAGGATGACGTCGCAAAGATGCGCATTCAGCGTGTTGCGCACGAAGCCGGTGGCGCCGGGATAATAGGAATAGGCGAGTGCCTTGCCGAGCTTCTTGGCCAGGAATTCGGCGATCCGGTTCTCGAAGCCTTCGCCCTTGTCGTTCGAGAAGGGGAGATTGTTCGGATCGGCGCAAACGCGCAGCGTCTTGGGGTCGACGAGTTCGATCGACCCCTGACTGTCGTCGCCCTTTGCGCCGAAGTCGGGCCCCATATGCTGGGCAAGAGACGGAGCCGCCGCAACGAAACTTGCGGCGGCGCAAATCGACAAGAACAGCGCAGTCAGGCTGCGCCGGCATGTGTTGAAGCCGATCATGCGATCGCTGCAGACGCCTTTAATTCTTCATGCATTCGGCCTCGGCCTTGGCGAAGGCCTCGGGACGATCTTCCTTCTTCGCCGGCCGGCCGGGCTCGATCGCGCCGGTCGAAAGCGCGCGCAGATAGACATAGAGGTCGTCGATGTAGCAGGCGGCGTTCTTGTTTTCGGCGAACGCCGGCATGACGCTGTTGCCGTTCTGGCGGCCGCCGATGACGATGCCGGCGAATTCGGCGTAGTCGAAGCGCTTCACCGAATCCTTGAGCGCCGGCGCATAGGTCGAGCCGCCGCCGTTCGGGCCGTGACAGACGTGGCATTCCGCATGATAGCGGCGATAACCGGAGAAGGTGTACCAGTCGACCTTGCCGTCGGGGCCGACGTTATAGGTAGGGTCGCCTTTGGCGTCGAAATATTTGCCGTCGACGGATTTGACGGCTTTGGGATCTCCCGGCGGTTCAGCCATTGCGGAGCCCCCAACGCACAAAATGACGCCCAGAGCCAACGCTCCGGCCAGCGACGATCTCATCACCACTCTCCTTGGTCTCTTCCCACACCTTAAACGCGGACGCTCGGCGCGCACCTTAACGGTGCCGCCGAGCGCCGGCAATTTGTTAGCTTCGCGCGCCGCTGACTAGTTCGGCAGAGCGAAAACCGTCAGCACGCCGCCGAGCGCCGTGTAATTGGCGAGCGACGCATAGTTGCCGACGGCGCCAAGGCCTTCGCTGCTCTTCGAGAGGCCCGCCGCCAGGCCGATGCCGGCCCAGCCGCCAACGCCCGAGAGCACCGCGACATATTCCTTGCCGCCGGACTCATAGACGGTGACGTTGCCGATGATTCCCGACGGAGTCTTATACTTGTAGAGCTCCTTGCCGGTCTTCGTGTCGACGGCCTTCAGATAGCCCTCGAGCGTGCCGTAGAAGGTGACGCCGCCGTCCGTCGACGTCGCGCCGCCCCAGACCGAGAACTGCTCCTTGTTGGACCACACGATCTTGCCGGTCTTGGCGTCCCAGGCGATGAAGTTGCCGGTGTGGGTCTCGCCCTTGTCCTTGCCCGCCGGGAACATTTCCAGCGTCGCGCCGACATAGGGCTGGCCCGCCGTGTAGCTGACGCGGAACGGCTCATAGTCCATGCAGACGTGGTTGGTCGGCACCAGGAACAGGCCGGTCGCCGCGTCATAGCTCGCCGGCTGCTGGTCCTTGGAGCCGAGCGCCGCCGGGCAGACATATTGGGTGTTGACGTCTTCGCCGTTCTGCTCGGTCGAATATTTCGACACGACCAGCGGACGGCCATAGGTCTTGGAGCTCTTGTCCATATCGACCTTGGTCGCCCAGTTCACCGCCGGATCATATTTTTCGGCGACGAGCAACTCGCCGGTCACGCGGTCAAGCGTGTAGGCGAAGCCGTTGCGGTCGAAGTGAACGAGCGTCTTGCGTTTCTGACCGCCCATGTCCTGGTCGGCGAGAATCATCTCGTTGATGCCGTCGTAATCCCACTCGTCGTGGGGCGTCATCTGATAGAGCCACTTCGCCTTGCCGGTGTCGAGGTCGCGCGCCCAAACGGTCATCGACCAGCGATTGTCGCCCGGACGCTGCTTCGGGTTCCAGGTCGAGGGATTGCCCGAACCGTAGTAGACGAGATTCAGTTCCGGATCATAGCTGTACCAGCCCCAGGTGGTGCCGCCGCCGATCTTCCACTGATCGCCTTCCCAGGTCGTGGTGCCCGAGTCCTTCTCGACCGGCTTGCCGAGATGGGTGGTCTTGCCCGGCTCGATCAAGGTGTCCTCATCCGGACCCATCGAATAGCCGCGCCACGCCTGCTTGCCGGTCTTCACGTCATAGGCCGTGATGTGGCCGCGAACGCCGAATTCGCCGCCGGCGATGCCGACGAACACCTTGTCCTTGAAGACATGCGGGGCCGCGGTCGAGGTCTGGCCCTTGGAGGGATCGCCGTTCTTCACTGACCAGGCGACTTTGCCGGTCTTGGCGTCGAGCGCGACGAGCGTGGTGTCGGCCTGCGCCAGGAAAATCTTGCCGTCGCCATAGGCGAGGCCGCGGTTGACCGTGTCGCAGCACATCACCGGCACGACGGACGGATCTTGCTTGGGCTCGTATTTCCAGATGATCTTGTGGTCCGGATCCTTCAGGTCGAGCGCATAAACATTGTTGGGGAACGGCGTATGCAGATACATCACGTCGCCGATGACGAGCGGCGCGCCTTCATGGCCGCGCAGAACGCCGGTGGAGAACTGCCACGCCGGCGCGAGCTTGCTCACGTTCTCGGTGGTGATCTGCTTAAGAGCGGAATGGCGCACGTTGGCGTAATCGCCCGTCGGCATCACCCACTGCTTGGGGTCTTTCTGCAGGGTCAGCAAATCGTCGGCCTTCGCGGCGCCGGCGAGCGCGAGTACAGCCACCGAAGTCGACAACAACAGTTTATGCATGAGCTTTTCCTCCTGACGACGCGTGGCGCGCATTATTGTTGCGCCGCCGCCGACGTCGCGCCTCCTAGGCGCCTCGACATTGGGAAGGCGATTTCCGTTTATGTCTCATGCCGGCGGGACAAAAAGTCCGCCAGCGGCGAGAAGCTCCCGGTTCCCGTCCGGGACGCATCTTTTAACTCGGAAACGGCGGGATAATATGTTGCTGGCGGGTGAATCGCAATCGCAAAAAACGAAGGCGCCGCCACGCGATGCGGCGCATCCCCAAACCCTTAAAACAGCCAAGGCTAACAACATGTTGCGTCGCATGCTGACGCTCCTCGCGGCCCTTGCGCCGCTGGTCGCCGCACATTCCGCCGGCGCCTTTTCGCTGAGCGAAATCGCGCCCGGCGTGTATGCGCATGAGGGGAAAACGTCCCTCATGACTCGGGAAAATCTTGGCGACATCGCCAATCTCGGCGCCATCGTCGGCGACGACGCCGTCGCGGTGATCGACACCGGCGGCAGCCTGATCGAGGGCCGCGCCTTCCTTGCGGCGCTGCGGGAGAAAACGCAAAAGCCGATCCGCTACGTCATCAACACCCATGCCCATCCCGACCATACGTTCGGCAATGGCGCCTTCGTCGAGACCGGCGCGACATTCGTCGGGCATAAAAACCTGCCGCGGGCGCTCGCCGCGCGCGGGCCGCATTATCTTGCGGCCTTTCGCGCGCTGATGGGCGACGCGCTCGACGGCGTCACGATCGTGCCGCCGACGGTGACCGTCGACGACACAATGACGCTCGATCTCGGCCATCGCGAGATCGTCCTGCAGGCGTGGCGCACCGCGCACAGCGAATGCGACCTCACCATCCTCGACCCGAACAGTGGCGTGTTCTTTTCCGGCGATCTGCTCTTTCTCCAGCATGTGCCGGTCGTCGACGGGAGCCTCCTCGGCTTCCTCGACGTCGCCGACCGGCTCGCGGCGATCAAGGCGACGCAGGTCGTCGCCGGGCACGGCCCGATTCCGGCGCCCTGGCCAAAGGCGCTCGAAGACCAGCGCGCCTATCTGATGCGGCTCACCGCCGATCTGCGCGCCGCGATCAAGAAGGGCGAGAGCGTCGCCGCGGCGGCCAAGCAAGCGGGCGCGGAAGAGCGGGAGAAATGGCGGCTGTTCGACGATTACAACGCCCGCAACGCCACGGCCGGATTCGCCGAGTTGGAATGGGAGGGGCCGTAAGGATGACTTTGTCACGTGACGCGGCGAAGGCTGGCGCTTATTCTCGACCGATCAGCGTTTTCGCCGTCATTGCGCGGCGCGCGGCGCCGAAAGCGGCTCCCGAACGCCTTTCGATGGATGGCTTCGTTCGCGCGCAATGACCGAGGTGTTTGGAGGATGCCGGAAATGAACTCAGCAGCCCGTTGCGCCGCCGGCGCCTTGTTCGGCCTTATCGCGACCGCCGCCATCGCCCAGACCGCCCCCGATCCCTGGCCCGAACTCGTCGTCGACATCTTCCACAGCCGGCCGATCGCGGCGGCTGACGGCGCCATCGCGCTCGACGCGCCGGCGCGCGCCGAAGACGCGGCGATCGTGCCGATGACCATGCGCTTTTCGGATCCTTCGCAGATCAAGGTCGCGACGCTGGTCATCGACCAGAACCCGATGCCAATGGCGGCGGCCTTCACGCTCGGCGACAAGGCCGGCGTCGGCTTCATCGAAACCCGCGTGCGCGTGAATTCCTACAGCAACGTCCATGCGGTGGCCGAAACAAGCGACGGAAAGCTGCGCGCCGACGCGAAATTCGTCAAAGCCTCCGGCGGCTGTTCGGCGCCCGCGGTGAAGGATCAGGACGAGGCGATCGCCAATCTCGGCAAGATGAAATATCGCGCGTTCAAAAGCGCCGATCCGGCGAAGCGCGAGGCGCAGATCATGATCCGCCATCCGAACGCCTCGGGCATGCAGATGGACCCCGTCTCGCGCGCCTATCTGCCGGCGCATTTCATCGAATCGGTCGACGTCTATCAGGGCGACGCGCCGATCTTCAAAATGGAAGGCGGCATCTCGCTGTCCGAGGATCCGACGTTCCGCTTCACCTATACGCCGAACGGCGCCAAGACGATCCGCGTCGAGGCCCATGACAACAAGGGCGGCGTCTACAAGGGCGAATGGCCGATCGGCGAAGCGTCTTAGAGCGCTTCCCGATCAGATGGAATCATGTGATCGATAAGGAATCGCTCAAAATAAGAACGTTGGAGCAGGCTCTCATCGAAAAGGTCTCTCAACTTTTTCGGAACCTGCTCCAGGCGTCGCTCAATAGGTCGCGGCGAGATAGTCGACGATCGCGGCGGCGTCGGCTTCATCGATCTGCGCGTGATAGGAGACGATCATCTTCTTCACGACGCCTTCCCAATAGGGCTTGCCCATCTTGGGCGGCTGGCGCGCGATATAGTCGACCGAGTGACAGGCCGTGCAATTGTTCTGCGCGGTCTCCTGACCAGCCCCTGCGCGCAGTTCAGCGGTCTCTTCCGGCAGAGAATAGGTCAGCGTCTCGGCGGCGCAGAGCGCGGGCGCGAGGACGGCCGCCGCCGCAATGAGCATGGTCGTTCTGCGCAAGCGCTGCATCTCTTCGCTAGACCGCCTCGATCCGAACCGTCTCCACCACATTGCGCATATAGCCGGCATGGTTCCATAGCGGCGCCAAGGGCTGCGAATGGCCGATGCGGTTGACGGCGCGGGATTTCAAATGATGCGCGCCGGGCGGCAGAGACAGTTCGGTCCGCCATTCCCGGAACGAATACCGGCCCAGATCGTCGCCGAGCCGCGCGGCGGTCCAGCTCGCGCCGTCATCGGCGGAGACCAGCACGGCTTCAATGCCGTGGCCGCCGTCGAAGGCGACGCCTTTCACTTCGAACGCGACATGCGCCGCGACTTTCGCGTCTTCGGCCGGCCGGGTGATGAAGCTGCGTATATTGAGCCGTTCGATCGGCCGCATCGCGCCTTTCGGCGCCCCCGGCGCCAGGCAGGCGCAGTCGTTGTCCGGGATGCGATAGGCGGTCGCCACCCAGAATCCTTCGAAGCGCCTGTCGAGAACCTCGATGTCGTTGAGGTGCTTCACCCAATAGGTTCCATAGCGGCCGGGGACCACCAGCCGCAGCGGATAGCCGTTGAGCCACGGCAGGTCTTCCCCATTCATGGCGTAAGCCAGCATCACTTCGCCGTCGCCGGCGTGGCCGATGTCGAGCGCCTTGACGAAATCCGGCGTCTCCGGCGCCACCGGCGAGTCGAGTCCGTTGAAGGCGACCGACTGCGCGCCCGCCTTCGCGCCGGCCTTTTCGAGCAGCGTCTTGAGCGCGACGCCGCGCCAGCGGGCGTTGCCCATCGCGCCGTGACCGAACTGGCCGCCGCCGACCCGAGGCTCGACGAAGCCGCGGCTGTTGCCCGAACATTGATTGACGGCGACGATCTCGACCGGCTCGAAATCGCTCTTCAACTCGGCAAGCGAGAGCGAGAGCGGCGTCTCGACATGGCCGCGAACTTCGAGGCGAAAGGCTTGCGGATCGATGCTGAGCGGTATGTCCGCCAGATGATAGCGCACGAAGAACGCGTCGTTCGGCGTCAAAACGCCTTCGTCATAAACCGAAAAAGGCGTTTCGAGCTGCGGCGGACGGACCGTCTGCTCGATCAGCGCGCGCTTGCCGGGATAGCGGACCAGGGGCCTCTCGCCATTGGCAAAGCCGAGCCGCGCGCTTTCCGCAGAAAACGCGCGCCTCCCGTCGGCCGACGCCAGCGTGGCGACTCCCACGCTCGCGCCTTTTAGAAATGCTCGCCTGCTCGTTGTCGCCTGGGGCATCATTCACGCCGACGCGCAGCCAGTCATGGCCAGCATGGCCATCCGCCGCGCGGCTACACCGTCAGGAACCCCAAATCGTCAGCGCGGCGCAGAGCGCGAACGGCAACGCCGCCAGCGTAAGAACCGCCGTCACGCACACAAACCGCTCCGCCTCGCTGGCCTCCCGCGGAGGCGCTTTATCCTGCCAGTGTATGAACGCCATCACGATCCCCTTACGAATCAACCCTCACACATGACAAACGCGCGAGGAGCCGAATCGTTGCAGAGTCGTTAACGAAGAAAACGCGATTCAGGCGCGCCCGACGGCGAGCGGCGCGCGCGATCGGCGCCCGCTGGGCGCCGGCGGCGCAGGCGCGGCGTTCTCGCTGAACAGTTCGGCGAGCTTCTCCGTCATGGCGCCGCCCAGCTCTTCGGCGTCGACGATCGTCACCGCGCGGCGGTAATAGCGGGTGACGTCATGGCCGATGCCGATGGCGATGAGTTCGACCGGCGACTTGGTCTCGATCTCATGGATGACCTGGCGCAGGTGGCGTTCAAGGTAGTTGCCGGCGTTGACCGAGAGCGTCGAGTCGTCGACCGGCGCGCCGTCCGAGATCATCATCAGGATCCGCCGCTGCTCGGAACGCGCGAGCAGCCGACGATGCGCCCAATCGAGCGCCTCGCCGTCGATATTCTCCTTCAGAAGCCCTTCCCGCATCATCAGGCCGAGGTTGCGCCGGGCGCGCCGCCAAGGCGCGTCGGCCGCCTTATAGATAATGTGGCGGATATCGTTCAGACGGCCGGGATTGGTCTTCTTGCCTTCGGCGATCCAGGCTTCGCGAGACTGACCGCCTTTCCAGGCGCGGGTGGTGAAGCCGAGAATCTCGACCTTGACGCCGCAGCGCTCCAGCGTGCGCGCGAGAATGTCGGCGCAGGTGGCGGCGACGGTGATCGGACGCCCGCGCATCGAGCCGGAATTGTCGAGCAGCAGCGTCACCACAGTATCGCGAAAATCCATGTCCTTTTCGCGCTTGAAGGACAGCGGCTGCTGCGGATCGATAATGATCCGCGGCAATCTCGCCGGGTCGAGCATGCCCTCTTCGAGGTCAAACTCCCAGGAACGGCTCTGCTGCGCCATCAACCGGCGCTGCAGCCGGTTCGCCAGCCGTCCCACGACCGACGAGAGATGCAAGAGCTGCTTGTCGAGGTAGGCCCGCAGCCGGTCCAGCTCCTCGACGTCGCACAGCTCCTCGGCGCGGATGATCTCGTCGAAACGGGTCGTGTAGGCGTGGTAATCGGCGCCCGCGCGCTCGGCGGCGTTGGTCGCCGGACGGCGCGCCTCGGCGGCCTCTTCGGCGTCTCCGGCGTCGGCCTCCCGCTCGGTCTCGCCATAGGGCGCTTCCGCGGAGTCGCTTTCGCCTTCCTCCTGGGCGTCGTCGGCGGCGAGCGCCGTATCCATCTCTGCGGCGCTCTTCGACTCCTGATCGTCCTGCTCGTCGTTCTCGCTTTCGTCGGGGTTTTGCGGCGCCTCCTCGCTCTCTTCGTCCGCCCTCGTCTCGTCCGGCGCTTCGCCGCTCGCCATGTCGAGATGGGCGAGCAGTTCGCGCACGATCTGGGCGAAGAGCTTCTGGTCTTCGACGGCGCCGCTCAGCCGGTCGAGGTCGACGCCGGCGCGCTCCTCGATCGTGTCGCGCCACAGTTCGACGATCTTCTGCCCGTTCGGCGGCGGCGTCAGGCCCGTGAGCCGCTGACGGGCGAGGAGCGCCAGCGCATCCTCGAGCGGCGCGTCCTCGCGGCTCGAAATCTCGGCGGCGTGGCTGCGCTGATAGCGGTCGTCGAGCATCGCGCCGATATTGGCGGCGACGCCCGGCATCCGCCGCGCGCCAATCGATTCGCAGCGCGCCTGCTCCAGCGCGTCGAAAGCGGCGCGGGCGTCGTGGGGCTCCGGCGCAAAACGCCGATGCAGCGCGTCGTCGTGGCAGGCGAGGCGCAGCGCGAGCGAGTCCGCCTGGCCGCGCAGGATCGCCGCATCCTTGAGGCTCAGCTTCCGCGGCGGCTCCGTCAGCCGCGCCTTCGCCCCGTCATTGCCCGCGACGAGCGACGGCCGTTCGGGCGCGAACATCACGTCGAGCGCCGGCGAGCGCGCCATGGCCCGCATCGCTCCGGCGACGGCGCGCTTGAACGGCTCCTGCGGCGCCTCCTTGGGCGAGGCTGGCCGTCGATTGGTCGGCGATGGAGGCATGTTGCGACTTTATGCGCGCCGTCCGGCGAAGCCGCAAGCGAAATGCGCCGCGAGGCGGGCGTTTTGGCGCGCTTCGCCTCGTTCAAACGCGTGACGCGCACGCCGACGGAACGGCTAGGATCAATCCGTTGTCATTCAAATTTTCAGGAGAGTCAGATGACGTCGTCTTCGCTTTACGCCGCGGCGTTCGCGGCCGCCATGCTTTTCGCCAGTTTCGCGTCAACCGACGCGCGCGCCGCAGCGCTCTGGGTCATGAGCTTCGAGTCGCGCTTGCCGTTCAGCAGCTGCGTGCGCGACATCGACCGCGTGCTGCGCAACAACGGCATGACCGACATCGGCGGGGACGCCGCCGGCGTTGGCGGCACCAAGGGAAATGTGCGCGCCCATGCCGTCTGCGTGCGTCGACAGAAGGCGGGCCCCTGCAACACCGACGGCTTGAGCGTGGTGATTTCGGCCGCCGGAGACAATGTGAACGATACGCGGGATATCGTTCAGCGCATCCGCAACGGCTACGGCAACCCCGTCCTCATCGACTGCAACTGATGCGAACCGCGCGGGAGGACGCCTTCCCCCGTCCTCCTGTCGGAAAGCCTACAATTTGCGTTCGGCCTTGCTGAAATTGGAAAGATCGCCTTCCGCCGCCGCGCGCTGGCGCCAGGATTTGGCGATCGCGGGATATTTGATTTCCTTGGAGATGCGAGAAACCTGCTGCTGCAGCTTCTCGCCGCCGCATTTGGGACAGACCGGAACCTCCGATCCGCGCACCAGCAGCTCGAATTCCGCCGCGCAGGCGTCGCAGACATAGGCGTAAAGCGGCATATGGCCCTCGCGTCAGTACACTTGCCCAAGACGCGAGCAATTTTCGTTCCGGCTGAAGCGTCGTGCTGTGGATAGACGCCGACCGCGGGCCTGCCGCGCCTAGGTCATCACCACATTCACGGCGCTTTCGGGCAGCTCCTTGCCGAAGCAGCGTTGATAGAACTCGGCGACCAGCGGGCGCTCCAGCTCGTCGCATTTGTTCAGGAAGGTCATCCGGAAGGCGAAGCCGACATCGCCGAAAATCTCGGCGTTCTCCGCCCAGGTGATCACCGTGCGCGGGCTCATCACCGTCGATAGGTCGCCGGCCATGAAAGCGTTGCGCGTGAGATCGGCGACCCGCACCATCTTGTTGGCGACGTCGCGGCCCTCCTTCGTGGCGCCATAGGATTTCACCTTGGCGAGCACGATGTTGGTCTCGGCGTCATGCGGCAAATAATTGAGCGTCGCGACGATCGACCAGCGGTCCATCTGCGCCTGGTTGATCTGCTGCGTGCCGTGATAGAGGCCCGACGTGTCGCCGAGCCCCACCGTATTGGCGGTCGCGAACAGGCGAAAGGCCGGATGCGGCCGGATGACCCGGTTCTGGTCGAGCAGCGTCAGACGGCCGGAGACTTCGAGCACGCGCTGGATCACGAACATCACGTCGGGCCGTCCGGCGTCATATTCGTCGAAGCACAGCGCGACATTATGTTGCACCGCCCAGGGCAGGATGCCGTCGCGAAATTCGGTGACCTGCTTGCCGTCCTTCAGGACGATGGCGTCCTTGCCGACGAGGTCGATTCGAGAGATGTGGCTGTCGAGATTGACGCGCACGAAGGGCCAGTTGAGCCGCGCCGCGACCTGCTCAATATGCGTCGACTTTCCGGTGCCGTGGTAGCCGGTCACCATCACGCGCCGGTTCTTGGCGAAGCCGGCGAGAATGGCGAGCGTCGTCTGCCGATCGAAGAGATAGTCGGGATCGAGGTCCGGCACATGCTCGTTGCGCTCGGCAAAGGCCGGAACCTCCATATCGGAGTCGATTCCAAACACCTGGCGCACGGAAATCTTCATGTCCGGAAGGCTGTCGAGACCCGTTGCGGCGTGTTCTAGCGCGACCAAAATGCGTCCTCCGTTGCGCGGCTGTGCGCCGCGCATAGCTTGCGCCCATTCCGTCATGCCCGCGGCGGAAAATCCTGCTCTGTCCGGGCGCTCAGACCAAGCGGGCGGCCCTCAGCGTCTTATAGGCATGGATGATTTCCCGCAATTTTTCCTCGCGGGAGCGGTCTCCGCCATTGGCGTCGGGATGATGGCGCTTGACGAGCTCCTTGTAGCGCGCGCGGATCGTCTCGGCGTCCGCGGTCTCCTCGAGGCCCATCGCCACCAACGCCCGGATCGTCACCGGCGAATGGCGCGGCGCGCGGCGCTCCGCGGCGGGCGGCGGGCGGCGGAAGCGTTGCCGATAGACGCCGAGCGGATCGACCGCCGCCATCGCGTCCTCGCGAAACCCCGCATGCCCGCGGCGCGTGCCCATCGACCAGGTCGGTCGGTGGCCGATGGTGGCGTCCTTCATGTAGCGGGCGACCGAAGCGTCATCCATGCCGTTGAAATAATTGTAGGTTGCGTTGTATTCGCGCACATGTTCGAGGCAGAAGCAAAAATACTGCCCTTCCCGCAGCCGGCCCATCGGCGCGCGATAGGCGCCCTCCGCCTCGCAGCCCGGCGAATCGCAGCGAATCATGGTCGCGCGCGGGGCCTCGCGGGGCTCCCGCTGCGTTCGGATGCGGTCGAAGAGGGGCGAATTCAGGTTCATTTCATTCCATTATGATGGCGCCGCAGCAAGCCGCAAGCACAACCGCGCGCCAATGTGCTAATTCGGCGTCGACCAGGAGACGAAAAATGACGGATCAGGGTAAAGGCGTCGTCAAGGCGCGCATCGCAAAAAAGCTCGCCGAAGGCCTCGCGCCCGCGGCGCTCAATGTCATCGACGACTCGCATCACCACGCCGGCCATGGCCATCACCATGCCGACGGCGAAACCCACTTCACCGTGGAGGTTGTAAGCGCAGCTTTTGAGGGCAAGAGCCTGGTCGAACGGCACCGTCTGGTCAATGCGCTCCTCTCGGAGGAGCTCGCCGATCGGGTTCACGCTCTGGCGATCAGCGCCAAGACGCCCCAGGAAGCCGCACGCGCCTGACGATCATCCGCGCAGCGGCGCGCCGTCCGCGCCGCAGTCGATCTCGGAAACGTCCTCGCCCATGGCGATGCGCGCGCGCGTCAGCGCGCCATCCGCGCCATAGGCGTAGTCGTGCCGCAGCTCGACCTCGCCATAGACGAGCTTTTCGCAACTCGTAAGCCTGCCTTCCGAGTCATAGGTCGCGCGAAAATACGTATTGCGGTTGGCGATCGCGTCCGCCTCGAGCGGCCCGACGAGATTGAGCGGCAGCCGCAGCCCGCTGTAGGTGAGAAAATAGCGATAGTCTTCTTCGGCGTTCTCCGACATTACGGCCCTCCCCATCCGACGGCGCTTCTTGAAGCGACGCCGTGCGGCGAGGATACTCGAGAATCGCGCGAACCCAATGGCTCCTCCTGCGCAATCGGAAGGGCCGCCGCTAGAGGAACACCGCCATGACCGTCGCCGTCACAGTGGCGAAGCCCGAAGCCAAACCGGCCAATCCCTGCTTTTCGTCCGGCCCCTGCGCCAAGCGGCCCGGGTGGGCGCTCGCACATCTGGCCGGCGCCGCGCTCGGCCGCTCGCATCGGTCGAAGCCCGGCAAGGAGAAACTGGCGCAGGCGATCGCGCTGACGCGCGAAACTCTACGCGTTCCCGCCGACTACCGTATCGGCGTCGTGCCGGCGTCGGACACCGGCGCCGTTGAAATCGCGCTCTGGTCGCTGCTCGGCCCGCGCGGCGTCGACGTCGTCGCTTGGGAAAGCTTCTCGAAGGACTGGGTCAACGACGTTCTCAACCAGTTGAAGATCGAGAAGGCGCAAAGCCGCGTCGCCCCCTATGGCGAATTGCCCGATCTCTCGCAGATCGATTTCGACAATGACGTCGTCTTCGCCTGGAACGGCACGACGTCCGGCGTGCGCGTCCCGAACGGCGACTTCATTCCATCCGCCCGCAAGGGCCTGACGATTTGCGACGCGACCTCCGCGGCCTTCGCCCATCCGCTGGATTTCGCCAAGCTCGATGTGACGACCTACAGCTGGCAAAAGGTTCTCGGCGGCGAGGCCGCGCATGGGATGCTCATTCTGTCGCCGCGCGCCGTCGAGCGGCTCGAAAGCCATACGCCGCCCTGGCCAATGCCGAAAATTTTTCGCCTGACCAAGAAGGGCAAGCTGAACGAGGGGATTTTTCAAGGCGAGACGATCAACACGCCGTCGCTGCTCGCGGTCGAAGACTATCTCGACGCGCTGTCCTGGGCGACGTCGATCGGCGGACTCGAGGCGCTGTTCGCGCGCTCCGACGCCAATGCGCGCGCCGTCGCCGATTGGGTGGAACGGACGCCCTGGATCGATTTTCTCGCCAAGGATCCGGCGACCCGCTCGAACACCAGCGTCTGTCTCATCTTCTCCAAAGAGAGCGCCGCGAAGGACGCCGACGCGCAGGCGGCGCTCGCCAAAAAAATGGCGGCGATGATCGAAAGCGAAGGCGCCGGCTATGATTTCGGCGCCTATCGCGACGCGCCGCCGGGCTTTCGAATCTGGTGCGGCGCGACGGTCGAAGCGTCGGACGTGGCGCTGCTGACCGGCTGGCTCGATTGGGCCTATGCGGAGGCCTGCGCCGAAGCCGCGCCAGCGGCGTGAGACAGGCGACGCGCGTGCGCACATCAGCCGGACGGCGGCGAAATGGACGATCAGCCGCGCCGCAGGACAGAGGCGCGTCGCAGGATCGGCCGCGGGGCAGACTGAAGCGCATGCATTATCAGCAATTTATTTCCGCTCTGTGGGACGTCGCAGAAGGTCGTTGTGCGGCGAACGCGATGCGTCAATATACTGACGCCATATCCTGACGCCATGACGGCGACGCCCTGGATCGCCGTTCATGCGTCTCGGGCCGCCCTTTAAGATGCGACACGCGGAACATTCTCCGCCTGCAGAAAAAGAAACAGGACGTCCATGCCGCCGCGCGTTCTCATCTCCGATTCTCTTTCTCCCGCCGCCGCGCAGATCTTCCGGCTGCGCGGACTGGACGTCGACTTCGAACCGACGCTCGGCAAGGACAGCGACAAGCTCGCCGCGGCGATCGGCGACTATGACGGACTCGCCATCCGCTCGGCGACCAAAGTGTCCGCCAAAATCTTCGAGCGGGCGCCGCAGCTGAAGGTCGTCGGACGCGCCGGCATCGGCGTCGACAATGTCGACGTCGCCGCCGCCACGGCGCGCGGCGTGATCGTCATGAACACGCCCTTCGGCAATTCCATCACCACCGCCGAACATGCGATCGCGCTGATGTTCGCCATGGCGCGCGAAATTCCCGCCGCCGACGCTTCGACCCATGCCGGCAGATGGGAGAAGAATCGCTTTCTGGGCGTCGAAATCACCGGCAAGACGCTCGGCGTGATCGGCTGCGGCAATGTCGGCGCGAATGTCGCCGAACGCGCGCTCGGCCTGAAAATGCGCGTGATCGCGTTCGACCCCTATCTCACCGAAGAGCGCGCCACCGAGCTCGGCGTCGAAAAAGTCGAACTCGACGATCTCCTCGCGCGCGCTGATTTCATCTCCCTGCACACGCCGCTGACGCCGCAGACGAAGAATATCCTCTCGGCGGAAAACATCGCCAAGACCTGCCGAGGCGTGCGCATCGTCAATTGCGCGCGCGGCGGGCTCGTCGACGAGGAAGCCATGCGCAGAGCCCTCGACGAAGGCCATGTCGCCGGCGCCGCCTTCGACGTCTTCGCTCATGAGCCGGCGACGGAAAACCCGCTGTTCGGGCATCCGCATGTCATCTGCACGCCGCATCTCGGCGCCTCGACGAGCGAAGCGCAGGAGAAGGTCGCGCTGCAGATCGCCGAGCAGATGGCGGACTATCTGACGCGCGGCGCGATCATCAACGCCGTGAATTTCCCCTCGATCAGCGCCGAAGAGGCGCCGCGGGTCAAACCCTTCGTCGAACTCGCCGAAAAGCTCGGGCTCTTCGTGGGTCAGGTCGCGCGCTCGGGCGTCGACAAATTGTCGATCGTTTTCGAAGGCGTCGTCGCCTTCCAGAAGATTCGGCCGATCACGGCGGCCGCCATCTCGGGACTGCTGCGGCCGATCCTCGAAGACGTCAATCCGGTGTCGGCGCCGATTCTCGCCAAGGAGCGCGGACTGTCGATCGAGGAAATCACCCGCGACGCGCAAGGCGATTATGAATCGCTCGTCACGCTCTGCGCGCATACGGCGCAAGGCGAGATCCGCGTTTCGGGCACGGTCTTCCATGACGGCAAGCCCCGAATCGTCGGCATCGGCGACACCGGCGTCGACGCCGAATTCGCGTCGTCCATGATCTATGTGACCAATGAAGACAGGCCCGGCTTCATCGGCAGATTCGCCGGCGCGCTCGGCGACGCCGAGGTCAATATTGCGACGTTCGCGCTGGGCCGGGATCGACCGGGAGGCGACGCCGTCGCGCTCGTCGCCATCGACGGCGACCTGCCGGCGGACGCGCTCGCCGCGCTGAAGAGCCTGCCCGGCGTGAAACAGGCCTCCACGCTTAAGTTCTGAGTACAGCGCGGCGTCACTGTTGCAAGTCTGCCACAATTCGCGGAAGAAACGCGACAAGCTCTGGCTTTCGCGCCGCTGCGGGCTTGCTTGCGCGAGCGGCCTGGAGACTAATCATGAAACCGTTGCGCCGCTTTCGTCGTCGCGACGTCCGCCCACACTTGGATTCGCCCACACTTGGACAAGGGAAAATCATGCGGCGTCTTGCATTCGCACTGATCTGCGCAGTCGGCGCGCTCGGCGCCCTTTCCTCGCCGGCGCTCTCGCGGAGCCCGACGCCGCCGCCCGCGCCGGCATTCGATCCTTTCGGCGCGCTTTTTGGCGGCGGCTCCTACGCCCCGCAACCGAGCGACGGCCGCCCGCAGGCGGTCGCGGTCCCGCGCGAGGTCGTGCCGTTCGGCGCCAAATATGGGCCGGGCACGATCATCATCGCCACGAATGAGCGGCGCCTCTACTATACGCTCGGCAATGGCCAGGCGATCCGCTACGGCGTCGGCGTCGGCCGGCCCGGCTTCGAATGGGCCGGCACCCGCTATATTTCGAGCAAGCGCGAATGGCCGGACTGGACGCCGCCGGCGCAGATGCTGCGTCGGCGCCCGGACCTGCCTCGGCACATGGAAGGCGGCATCAACAATCCGCTCGGCGCGCGCGCCATGTATCTCTCCGGCACGCTCTACCGCATCCACGGCTCCAACGAGCCCTGGACCATCGGTCAGGCGGTGTCGTCGGGCTGCATCCGCATGACCAATGACGACGTGGTCGACCTCTATAATCGCGTCAAGGTCGGCACGCGCGTGGTCGTGACGCGGTAGGAACTTCGCCGCGGCGTTTATCGACGGCCGGCGCCTCCGCCGGCCGTTTGTTTTTTGCTCTATTGTTCTCCGGGCCGGTCGCGATCGAGCCCCTTCGCGGCAAGCTCGTCGAGATAAGCGGTGAAGCGTTCCGACGCGGTCTCTCCGAGTTCGCGCAGATAATGCCAAGTGTAGATGCCGGTCCGGTGCATATCGTCGAAATCGAGACGCACGGCGTAATTGCCGACCGGCGCGACGGCGATGATCGCGACATTGCGCTTGCCGCCGACGGTCTTGTGCTCCTGCGGCGAATGGCCCTGCACTTCTGCGCTCGGACTTTGCGTGCGCAACAGTTCGGCGGTGAGCGCGAACTGCGCGCCATCGTCGAATGACACATTGAGCATGCGTCCGCCTTCCGAAAGGCGCAGTTCAGTCGGCCAAGGCTCTTGCCCCATGATGCGTCTCCAGCGCCCGCGTTCACGCGCGACAGGGTTTAACGGCTCTTGCGCCGCCTGCGTCGCCGTCGCCGAACGTTTTTATCGCCTTCCCGCGCGGGGCGCCATGGCTCTCAATGCGCGGCGGGGCCCTGCTTCCACCAGCTTTCCAGGGTGAAGCCGAAAGGGAACATCGGAAACAGCGGCGTGCGCGCCGGATGACGGAGCGCGGCGCCATGCGCGCACCAGATCGCGTTCGCATGCTGAAGCGGCACGAAATAGAATCCGGACAGCAAGATCCGGTCGAGCGCGCGCGCCGCCCAGACGCTGTCCTGCTTCGTTGCCGATGCGATGAGATGATCGACCGCCGCGTCGAGCGCAGGCGAAGCGGCGCCGGCGAGATTGACCGAATCCTCCCGGTCGAGACTCGCCGTGGTCCATCGGTTCAACTGCTCCTGACCCGGAACGGCGGCCGGCAGCCATTGTCCGATCATCATGTCATATTCGAAGCGCTGACGCCGACGGTGATACTGCACCTCGTCGTAAGTGCGGGGATTGGCCTCGATGCCGATCCGCCGCAACGACGACGCGAAATTCAGCGCGAGCCGCTCTTCGTCGCGGTCGCGACTCATGATCTCAAACACGACGGGAACGCCATTCTTCTGGAGACGCCCGTCCACCACCCTATAGCCCGCTTGCGCAAGAAGCTCTTGCGCGCGCTTTGCGACGATGCGGTCGCGTCCCGAACCGTCGTGCTGAACCGGCCGCCAGCTGCCTTCGAGAATATCGTCGCGAACGACGCCGGGAAACTTCGAGAGAAAGGCGCGTTCGCTCGCGTTTGCAGGACGCCCCGTCGAGGCATAGTCCGAGTCGCCGAAATAGCTTTCGGTGCGGACATATAATCCGCCGTAGAAATTGGCGTTGATCCACTCGAAGTCATACATCATGGCGATCGCTTCGCGCAGCCGCACGTCGCGAAAAATCGCTTTGCGCAGATTGAAAACGAAGCCTTCCATTCCCGTTGGACGTCCGGGCCGCAAGATTTCCTTCACAACGGCGCCGTTCCGAACGGAGGGAAAATCATAGCCCGTCGACCAGCGCGCGGCGCTGGTCTCCTCGCGATAGTCGAGCAGGCCCGCCTTGAACGCCTCAAACAACGCCGCGCCGTCGCGATAATAATCGACGTCGATCTCATCGAAGTTATAGAGTCCCCGCTGACTCGGGATGTCGCGCGCCCAATAGTCGGGGTCGCGCCGCAGGACGAGTCGCGCGCCGGCCTTTGCTTCAACGATCACATAAGGACCCGAGCCGACGGGAATCGTCATGTCGAGTTCATCGAAGCGCGCCACATTGGTGGTCGCCTTAGATAGAATTGGCATGGCGGCGAGAACCAGCGGCGCTTCCCGATCCGTCACGCCGGTCAGGTCGAAACGCACGGTGTGATCGTCGAGAGCGACGGCGGATTTCACCAGAGCGAAAACCGCGCGATGGTTCGGCCTGCCCTTTGCCTTCAGCAGTTCGAAGGAAAAGAGAACGTCCGCCGCGGTGATGGGGGTCTTGTCGGAGAAGCGCGCGCGCGGGTCGATATGAAAGATAACCTGTTTGCGCGCGTCGTCCATCTCAACGGACTTCGCGATCAGCGGATAAAGCGTGTAGGGCTCGTCCTGCGAACGCGCCATCAGGCTTTCGAGAACATTGCCGATCATGAGTTGCGGCGCATCTCCGAATCGTGCGTTGAACGGATTGAGGCTGTCGAATCCGCCGCGCTGGCCGAGCCGCAGCGTCCCGCCTTTCGGCGCGTCGGGATTTGCATAAGGAAAATGATCGAAGTCCTTGGGCAGCGCAGGCCCGCCATAGAGCGCAAGACCGTGCATGACGGAAGCTCTGGCGCCGTCGGCAAGCGCCGCAATCGATGACGGCGCCGCGATCGCGCAGACGAGCGCCGCGAGACGCGCGGCGGCGCTCAGGCGCGTCATTGCATGGCCAGTGCGAAGCATTGCGTCGCCTCCTTCGCCAATCGAACTGAAACTCTCAGGCTTCGGCGCTCTCCAATCGGAAGAACAGCGGATCGCTAATAAGGCCGCGCCGCGGCGAATCCTGGCGCAGAAACTTCGCCGCGGCTTCAAGGCGTCGCCCTGGTGGGGCGGGGCGACGTCGTCTTGGGTCAGAACTTGAACTTGACGCCTCCGGTGAAGGCGCGGGGCTGGCCGGCGATGATGCCGGCGCCCTGCGCCGTCCACAGAAGCGCCGTCGGCGTCTGGATGGGCGTGGAGCCGATCAGCGAGTTCGCGAGCACCATCGCGCCGGCGACATAGGTCCGGTTGAAGATATTCGAGATGTCGAAGTAGAGCTCGATATTCTTGAAATAGAAGTTCGCGACGTCGTGATTGTAGTGGAAGTTCACGTTGAACACGCCGTAGCTCGGGATCTTGGTGAAGTTGGCGTTGTCGATCGTGTAGGCGCTTTTGTAGACATATTCGAGATAGGTCCCGAGCCCCGCGAGATCGCCATGGGGCTGGTCATAGCCGACGCGCGTCGTCAGCGTATGCGGCGGCACGTTGGGGATTTTGTTGCCGGACCGGCTGTAGACAATCGGAACGTTGCCGATGGTGCCCAGATCGTCGGTATAGTTGGTGAAGAACTGGTCGTTGAACGTGTAGGCGGTGATCAGCCGCCATCCCTCATAGGGCCGCCAATCGGCGTTGAGTTCGATGCCGCGGTGGATAGAAGAGGGAATGTTTTGCGAATAGTTCACGAGCGCGTTGCCCAGCGTCAGAAGTTCGTTGCGATGCCATTCGTTGAACCCGGTCAGGCTGAAGTTGAGCTCGGGGCTCGGGGTCCAGTCGACGCCGAGATCGACGCCCATATTGGTTTGCGCCTTGAGCGGATTGGCGCCGACTCCGTTTCGGGTGCTGGTGAGAAACACGAATGTCGGCGTGCTGTAGCCTGTCGCATAGCGCGCGCGGACCTGCCACTCGGGACTGTAGCGATAGGTGAGCGACGCTTCCGGCGCCGTGTTCCAATAATCATTGTCGACCGCGACCTGCGTCGGAAAGATCGGCTGCAGGCCGACGGCGTAGTTGTAAACGGTGTTGACGCCCCAGACCCGATTCCAGTTGGCGCTGAATCCCAGCACCCCGGTCAGACCCGGCGCAAGCGCAATCTCTTCGCGCGCGCGCAAACCGATGTTCGACGTGTAGGAATCGATCTTGGCGACCGGCGCGCCCGTTCCGCCGCTGTACCAGGTGTTGGGGAGCTGGTTATAGAGCGGATTGGTGGTCTTTGCGTTGCTGTAGAAGAACTGCAGGAAATGCGTCGCCGGAAACCCGAACAAGGGGATGTGGCTGGTGATGTCGGTCTGCGCGGTGACGCCGACGGTGGGGCCTCTGATTCCCACGGGGCCGCCGAGGCCGCCGACGCTCGTCGGACCAATTTTCGGCGGCGGCCAGGCGCCGTTGATGTAATCGAAATAGTCGTAGGTGAATTGCGATCGCCAGGTCGTGGCGTTGTCGAAGTCGTGCTCATATTGCAGGCCGCCGATCTGTCGCAGCGTATGGAGATGCGTGCCGAGTTGCCAGACGCTTTGGCGCAGCAGCGGCGCGGTGGGAGCAAAGGGGGGCCCCGCCGTGAATATGCCGTTGGCGGGCACGAACAGATTGTTGCAGAAGGGCGCATTGATGCCGGTTGCGATCGGGCAGCCGTAATATTGCGCGTAAGGATTGAGGTAGAACTGATTCTGGTTGAGCCGGTTGATGAACTCGGCGGAATTGTCGTTGGCGACATATTTGAAGATGAACCGATCGGTCGGCGTCACCTCCCATGTGCCCAGAAGCTTGGCTTGTTTGGCTTTATAGGCGCCGCGCGCCGCAAATCCGTCGCCAAGCGTATAGGAGCTGAAGAACGACAGGTCGAAAACGCCGAGCGTGCTGTCGACCGCCTTCTTGCCGGCGCGGACGTAATTGTTGATGTAGCCGAAGCTGCCGAACTCCGACCCCGTATGGACGCCGTCGATCTCGGCGCCGGAGAAGCTGCGGAAATTCATCGCGCCGCCATAGGCGTAGTTGCCGAAAAGCGCGGATGACGGACCGCGATAGACGTCGATGTCGGCGTAGGCGTGCGGATCGAGCATGTCGGTGCGGCCATTGCCGTCGGCCGTCGTGATCGGGAATCCGTCTTCGTAGAGCATGATGTTGCGGACGCCGGTCGGGAAGCCGACGCCGGTCCGGTTGCCCGATCCGCGAATCGAGATGAACAGATCGCGCGCATTATTGCCCTGCTGGATGGAGACGCCGGGGCTGTATTCCAGCACCTTCCGGACGTCCGCGAGCGGGGTCGGCCTGAGGAATTTGGTGTTGACGGTCGTCACCGTGTCGCCGGGCGGATCGCGGTAGATCGGCAGTTTCGCGCGGGCCGCGTTGAACCCGGGCGCAATGCCCTCATCGCCCGTCGTCGCTTCCTCGACGGCCGGAGGCCGCTCGGCGGCGCCAATCGTGATCTGAGGCAGCTTCTGCTGCGCATAGGCGACGGACGCGGAGGTCAGGAGCGCCAGCGCGCCGAGCGCGGCTCCATTCATCAGTTTCGATCGGGAGCTCATTTTATGTTCTTTCGTAATCGGGGTTGAAACTCAGTCGGAGGACGCATGCGATGGGCCGTTCGCGGCCGCTGCGGGTTTCCACGGGTCGGCGAAACGTTGCGAC
>NZ_JBFWNB010000050.1:0-24143 GCF_050251305.1 Methylocystis sp.
CCCGAAAGGGCAGATCGCAGACCCAGCTCAGCGTGCCGCAACAATTCCAACAACACTCCCCTAACCACAATACCCCTTGGTATAGAGCAATACAATCTATCGAATAGCCAATGCAACCCTAGTGGATAGTTAAAAGCCTACCCTTATGCGGCGCTGAACCGCTGTCATACGCAGCGCACAATTTTTTATATCACATTGAGAGTTTACAACTATTCCAGTCTGCGTCGCAACGCGAAAGGCTCCTGCGCTGCGAATTGCTGCGGCGCGAAGAGCGGCAACCATCAGGGGTGGGTGGGCGACTCTTTGTCCGACCATGGCCTGACGCCGGTCGCATCCGCGCCGGCGAGCGCCTCGCGCATGCTCACCCCGTCCAACACCAATTCGGGCGCGATTTCGGCGAGCGGCGCCAGCACGAAGCCGCGCCGGAAAAGCTCCTTGTGCGGCAGCGTGAGTTCGGGATCGTCGATCGCATGGTCGCCGAGGAAAAGAATGTCGACGTCGATCAGCCGCGGGCCCCAGCGCCGCGTCGGCGCGCGCCCCATGTCGGCCTCGATCTTCTTGACCGCGGCGAGCAGTTCGTAGGGCGCAAGCGCCGTATCGCCGATCGCGCAGGCGTTGGCGAAATCGCCCTGGTCGAGATCGCCCCAGGGCGGCGTGCGGTAGATCTGCGAGACTTTCTCGAGCCGCGCCAATCCCTGCGCCTCGATCCGCCGTAGCGCCTCGCGAATATTGGCCGGCTTGTCGCCGAGGTTGCTGCCAAGCCCGAATCCGACTCGCATCGTCTCTACCCTCCCGGCCGCGCGCCGAGAATGCGCAGCACTTCGAAGGCGGCGCGATGGTCGGCGGCGTCATGCACGCGAAAGACCTGCGCGCCGTCGCGCGCCGCCAGCAGGTTGGCGGCCAACGTGCCGACCAGCCGCCCCTCGAGGAGCCCGTCGCCGAGGCCCTTGAACAGCGATTTGCGCGAGACGCCGATCAGCAGCGGAAAGCCGAGCGCCAGCAGCTCCGGCGTGGCGCGCAGCGCTGCGTAATTCTGATCGCGGCTCTTGCCGAAGCCGATCCCCGGGTCGAGCAGAATATGACGCTCCGGCACGCCGGCGCGCCGGGCGATCTCGAGCGAGCGGGCGAAGAACCGCTTCATGTCGGCGACGATGTCGATTTCTGGGTCCGTCGTTTCGCGATTGTGCATGATCACTGCCGCCGCGCCGGCCTCGGCGATGGCATCCGCCATGCCGGGATCGCGCTGCAGGCCCCAGACGTCGTTGACGAGGCAGACGCCGAGGCCAAGCGCGCGCCGCGCCGTCTCGGCCTTGTAGGTGTCGATCGACACTGGCGCGCCCGCCTGCGCGACCAGCGCGGCGAGCAGCGGCGCGAGCCGCGCCCACTCCTCCTCGGCGGAGAGCGGCGAATGGCCGGGGCGGGTCGACTCGGCGCCGACGTCGACGAGATCGGCGCCCTCCGCGACGAGCCGCTTCGCCTGCGCCAGCGCCGCCTCCCGCGTCGCGAACAGGCCGCCGTCCGAAAAGGAATCGGGCGTGACGTTGACGATGCCCATGATGACCGGGCGGGTCCCGATCAGCGAAAGGAAGCGATCGCGCGCGTCGGCGATCGCCTTGACGTCGAAGGCCAAGCGCGCGTCCCGTCAGTCGTCGTATTTCACATAGGCGAAACGCTGGTCGGTCTCGGGCGTGCCCTCGAGCGCGCCGCCGGCCTTGCCCGGCCGCCAGGAGACCACCTCCTCGATCTTTTTGGCGAGTTCGAAATCCTTGTCGGTGATCCCTTTCGCCGTATGGGTCATGAGCTTCACCTCGACCCAGGCGTAGGAGGCCGCGATGTCGGGATGGTGCCAGGCGGCCTCGGCGAGATGGCCGACCGTATTGACGACCATCAGCGTGCCCTTCCAGCTGTGCGTCTTGAACTTGCGCCGGATCCAGCCGTTCTCGTAGCGCCAGTGCGGCAGTTCGCGCTTCAGCCGCGCGGCGACCTCGTCTTCGGAATAGGCGCGCTCTTCCTTGGCCATGACCCGCTTCCTCCTGCGCTTTGCGACGCAACATTCTTTCGTTGAGACGCGTTATAGCCTAAACCGGCCCAAAGTCTTCCCTCCGACTGAAGAGGCGCCATGCCGGCTAGTGTCAGCGTCGCGGCGAGCGCGCGGCTGCATCTCGGTTTTCTCGATATGAACGGCGGCCTGGGGCGCAAGTTCGGCGGCGTTGGCATGGCGCTCGACTCGCCGGCGACGCGGCTGACGCTGACCCGCGCCGACGCGAATGCGGTCGAAGGGCCCGAAAGCGCGCGCGCCGCCGCGCTCCTGGAGCGCGCGCAGGAGGCGCTGGGCGTCTCGCGGCGCCACCGGCTGATCCTGACGGAGGCGATTCCCGCTCATGCCGGCTTCGGCTCCGGCACGCAGCTGGCGCTCGCCGTCAGCGCGGCGCTGCGCCGTCTCGAGGACCTGCCGCATGATCCCGCCGCCGACGCGGCGCTGATGGCGCGGGGCGCGCGCTCGGGGCTCGGCGCCGGCTTGTTCCAGTTCGGCGGCGTCGTGGTCGACGGCGGCCGCGGCCCGCGCACGACGACGCCGCCTGTCGTCGCCCGCGCCGAATTTCCCGAGGACTGGCGGGCGCTGCTGGTCTGCGATCCGCGCGACGTCGGCCTGCATGGCGCGGACGAGCGCGACGCCTTCGCCGAACTGCCGCCCTTCGACGCGGCGACCAGCGGCGAAGTCTGCCGGCTGGTGCTGATGCAGATTCTGCCGGCGCTGGCGGAGAAGGATCTCGCGCCCTTCGGCGCGGCGGTGACGCGCATCCAGCAGCTTGTCGGCGACCATTTCGCGCCGGCGCAGGGCGGACGCCGCTTCACCAGCGCCCGGGTCGAGGCGACCGTCGCCAGACTCCTCGCCGACGGCGCGACCGGCGGCGGCCAGACCTCCTGGGGGCCGACCGGCTTCGTCTTCGTCGAAAGCGACATGGCGGCGCGCCGCCTGCTCGGCCGCCACGGCGCACAGGCGCGCGAAGAGGGGCTCGACATCTCGATCCATCGCGGCCTCAACCACGGCGCGACGATCGACGCCGTCTACGCGCAGATCGCCTAGAGCGCGCGCCAAACGGCGCGCGAGCGCGCCGACCTACTGGCGCCGCATTTTTATGGCCTTCTCAGGCCCATGACCTTCGCGCGCATCGCCCTTGTCCTGATTTGCGGCTTCGCCGCCGGCGCCGCGGGCGCGCAGGACGCCCCGTCGAGCGGCGGCGCATTCATCGGGCGCATCTTCGACGCCACGGGATTGCGCACCCCGCCGCCTCAGGCGGCGGACTTCGTGCGCAATTCGCGCCCCGATCAGCTCAATTATCGGCCTTTTGACCCGACGCGACCGAAAAACCCGAGGAAAAAGTCCGCGGCCGAGCTGCGCGCCATGGGCGCAAGCCTTGAAGCGGCGGCGGCGGAGAACCGGCGCCGGGCGGCGGCCGTCGCCCGGCCTGACGCGCCGGCAAAATCCGCCCGCTAGGCGGTCCGCTCCCTCATAGCAACCCTTTGGCAAGACGGCAGCGACCCTGTCGGCAAGGCCGCGCGCGTTTCTCGATCGTTGCGCGCCGCGTCGCGCTCCCTGTGCAGGGGGCCGCGCCGTTTCCCGTCCATGTCATAGCTGTCACATAAGCGTCATTGAATCTTGATAGCATTCGCTGTCGACACATCTCTATACTCACGCATCAAGCGTTGGGGAGATGTTCGCATGTCCAAAATCAAACTGCTGCTTACGGCCGCCTTCGTCGTTGCGTCCTTCGCCGGGCCCGCCCTGGCGGATCCTGATGTCCCGGCCAGCCCGTCGAGCCCCTACTATCCGTTCGCGTCCTGGGAAAGCACCGGCGCGCCTTTTGAAAAATGCTGGTGGGAGGAAGGCCCCTCGCGTCCCTATCGGCTCTGCGTGCCGACCCCGCCGCCGCACGCCTGGCGCTACTGACGCACTATGACAATCGCGCCGGCCGATCGGCCGGCGCGGGTTGCAGGGAGGAGTCGCCGTGCGGCGGATGTGTCGCCGCCGTCGCTTGCGCTGTTCTGCGCCGCGATCGAGCCGTCGCCTCGATCTCGCAAACGTCGATATTTCAATTCATTTCTCGTCAGTGAAGCGGCTGTTTCGCGGCCGCCGCGCGCCCTTGATCCATGGGCGGGCGCGACTCATCTCCCCGTCATTCGCACACAGACGGAGGAAGATGTTCAGATGTCCAACTTCAAATATCTGCTGTCGGTCGCCGTGATCGTCGCTTCATTTGCGGGCGCCGCTCAGGCCAGCCCCTATTTTCCCTTCATCGCGGCGGGGTCCGGCGAAAGCACGGGCGCGCCGTTCGAACATTGCTGGTGGCAGTCGGCGCCGTCGCGTCCCTATCGGCGCTGCGTCGCGATTCCGGCGCCGCCGACCCATCACGCCACGCGTCATCATCCTGGCTCCTCTCCCTACGCCAATTGACGCGGCCGCGCCGGCTGATCCGGGCCGGCGCGACCCATCGCGCCCAGGACTGGCGAGCCTTGCGTCGCGGCGGCGGCGTTTCCGTTGCGGGCGCGGCGCGCCCTTCGTCGAACGTCGCCGCGGGCGCCACCATCGGCTTGGCGGCAAGACCTTTGCATGTCGCCCTGATCGCCTCGCCCGATCGCCTCGATTGTCGCATCCGCCATGGCCTCCGAACCAGATTTCTCGCCAGAGTTCCCGTCAGACTTCGGACAAACCGATCCCGGCCTCGCCGTGCTGCGCATGGCGGCGCTGATCGCCGAATCCGACGCCGGCCCGGACGAAGAGACGCTCGATCTGCTGTTCGAACAGGTCGAGGCGGGCCATCTCGTCGACGTCGCGCCGTCGCGGATATGGCCGGAGCTCGTGCGCGGGCTGATGAGCCCCGCGCCGTCGAAAATGATCAAGACGCTGCGCGAATGCGGCGCGCTGTTCGAAATCCTTCCCGAAGTCGCGGCGCTCGTCGGCGTGCCGGAGATTTCCGACGGCGAGGCCGAGGTCGATCTCGGCGACCATCTGATGAAGACGCTCGACGCGGCGGCGCGCCGCGCGGCGCCCCTGCCCGTGCGCTTCGCGCTGCTGACGATGAATGTCGGCAAGTCGGATTCGCCGCGCGAACATCTCCCGGTGCATTACAAACATGTCGAGCGCGGCCGCCCGCGCATCGAGGAAATCTGCGCCCGCTTCGGCGCGCCGGCGGCGTGCCGCGATCTCGCGCTGCTGGCGCTCGCGGAATGCGAACGCGTGCATCGCGTCTCGAAGATGCGCGCCGGCCCCGTCGCCATGATGCTCGAACGCCTGGGCGCGTTCGACGCGCCGGAGCGCTTTCGCGAGCTGATGACGGTCTGCGCCTGCGATTTCTGCGCCCATGCCGGCCGCGAGGAACAAATCTATCCGAAGGCGGCGCTGCTGGAGATTGCGCTGAAGGCTTGCGCCGAGGTCGCGGAGACCGGCTCAGCGGAGGCGCGCCAAAGCGCCCGCGCCGAGGCGATCGCCAAGGCCTTTCGCTCGGAGCGCTGGTCGAGCGAGGTGGGGTAGAAGCATTCGTTTTTTCGACGTCTACTTCGCGCTTTGAGAGCGGCCCCTAGCGGCACATTGGCATGAACTTCTGCGAACGATAATTTACGCAAACGGCCGAGAGGCCGTTTGCCCCGGGATTTTCGCTCCGCGACTCATTCGCGAGATCCTCATCGAGCCGTCGCGAAGAACCGCCGAATGGTGACCTGCAGCAGATCCGTCCAGGCCTGAGCCAGGGCGAATGACTCGCGCTCATTCTCAGACCGCGGCGCCGGCTGAAGTTCATAACCCAGACGTTCGGGCGCGCGCGCTAAAATCGCCGTTTCGACGGCGCCGGACCGGGATGGCGACGTCTTCTCGCGCGAATCCCGCGTCGGCGGAGCGCCCTTGAAGACAAATCGCCGAAGCGCATGATGGTAAGCGGGATCTGATCCAAAGAAGTTGACCCGCATCCGCGCGAGCTCCGCGGCGCGATAATCCGCCAGCGGCTTGACAGATTCGTTTTCTAATCGTCGCTCGAGTTTTTCCAGCAGGATGGATTTGTATTTTGGGGTCTTGGCGACCTCTGTCGCGCGCAACCTCAGCTCCTCTTCAAAGCTGTCGACATCTTTTCCGAAGACGTCATCAAGAAAACCGATCTCGCGAGCTTTCTGCGCGCCGAGAGGCTGGCAGCCTTGCGTCAGTTCGAGCGCCTTTGCCTGCCCCACGCGCTTTGGAAGCAAATATGTCCAATATTCTGAACCGTAGAGTTCCCCCATGCTGCGGTAGTGAGGATTGAGAACGACGTTGGGGCGCGCAAAAATCTGATCGGCCGCCAATGCGAGAATCGCCCCGCCAGCGCCGGCGTTGCCACGCAGTCCCGCGATCACGACATGCGACAAGGTGTTGATGATTTCATGCACCAGATCGTCCATGGCGTTGATGTTGCGCCATGACTCTTCGGCCGGGTCGGCGCTGGCTTCGATCACATTCAGATGAATGCCGTTCGACCAGAAATCGCGTCCGCCGAGCAGCACGATGACTCTGGTGGGGCGCGAGCGTGCGTAAAGGAAGGCTTCGCGCAGTCGTTTGCATTGCGCCGTGCTCATAGCGCCATTGTAGAAGTCAAACGAGAGATAGCCGACCCTGTCCTCCTCACGATAGACGATTTCCCTGAACGTCCGATGGTCGTCGGGCGCATCGATCGGCAGCGGATTGTCGGGCGCGTCGCGAAGCAGCGTACCCAACACCTGAGTCGCAGGCAATTTGATACCGGAGGCGGCGCAGAATTCTTCCGCGCATCGTTCGCAGCCGACGTCCATCTGAGCCAGGCGGCAAATATCCCTGTGCGCCAGATCGCTCTTGGCCTTCAGATGGGAAATCCACACAGCGCCGTCGATGGCGCCGACGCAGATTGCGCCATCACGCCGCGCAAGGATTTGGCCGGGCGATCCTCTGAGGCGATCTTCTTGATGTGCGCCATAAAGGAAGCAGTCGACGCCCAGCAGCGCGCTCAGGACGCCCGGCGCGCTGTCGGCCGCACGCACTTTCCTTATGATTGTGGCGGTCGTGTCCCGCGTCCAATCAATGGCGCGATCGGCTTGCTTCATCGGCGGACGAAGGCGGCCTCGCGCATATGACATGGCCTCGGACAGAGGCTCCGGACGCCAGCCTCCGGACAGAACTTCACCCGCCTCGATCCGCGCGATCGCTTCAAGCGCCCCAGACAAGGCGGCGTCGGTGACCGGGCCGCGGTACAGGCCGCTTTTCGTCGGCGGATTGGAGTCGAGAGCGAATTCGTAAGACGCCCAAATCGGACCGGCGTCGAAATCCTCAGCGGCCTCCAGGATGGTGACGCCCCACGTCCTTTCGTCGTTGCTGATCGCCCAATCGAGCGACGATGGTCCTCGATCGCCTTTGACGCCCGGATGCACGATCAGACATCTTGTGCGAGTGTAAACCTCGGTCGGAATCGCGATCTTCAACATGGGCGCGACAATCAGATCCGGCGCATGCCGCTCGGCGGCTTCGATCATCTGCGCGCCATTGGCGACAACGCTGACCTGAATTTCGTGTCCGCGATCGGCGAGTTCGACGAAAAGCCGCTGGCTGAGGCTGTTATGGGCTGAAGTCAAAAAGAGTATGCGCACGAGAGCACCCTCCCATGTTCTGGTTGGTTCAGGTTGAATGAAACGATCCGCGCCTGCTCGACGCGTTCGACTGGATCAGGCGTCTAGCGTCGACCGGAAGCGCGCCCGATACTCAGCTGGACTAGCGTCGAAAAGGCGCTGAAAGGTGCGCCGCATGCGTTCGGCGTTTCCAAAACCAGATTCCATCGCAATCACCTCGATCGATGAATTCGTGTGCTCAAGCTTGGCGCGCGCCGCGTCCGCGCGCGCGCGTTCAGCGAATTCTGCTGGCGTCTCACCCGTCTCACTGCGGAACAGGCGCGAGAAACTGCGCTCGCTCATCGCCATGCGATCGGCCAGCGCGGGGACGCTCAGGTCAGCCTCCGGATGCGCCAACATCCATGTCTGAAGTTCGCTGATGTCCCCTCGTAAAGGCCTCTCGATCATGCTCGTATGGCCCTTGAACTGCGATTGACTGCCCGGTCGCCTCGGAAACACGAGCAGCGAGCGTGCGACGCCGAGCATCGCGTCCCTACCCATATCCTCCTCCACCAGAGCCAGGGCGAGGTCGATGCCCGCGGTGATCCCGCCAGATGTGTAGACATTCCCATCGCGGACAAAGATGCGGCTCGCGTCGACGTCGACCGATGGATAGGCCTTCGCGAGACGGTCTGCATAAAGCCAGTGCGTTGTCGCGCGCCTGTGCTCCAAGAGACCTGCTTGCGCGAGAATAAACGCGCCAGTGCAAATCGAAACGATCCGCCGTGTCCTGGGAGCGATCGACCGCACCCATTCGAGGAGCGGAAGGTCTTCCGTGGCGGCTTCGCAGCCATACCCGCCAACCACGACCAAGGTGTCCAGTCCTTCGACCATCTCGCTGTAGCTGTGGGAGGCGAAGATCTGCAGTCCGGACATCGTCGGGACAGGTCCCACCGCTTCGGCGATTACGAGCAACTGGTAGGTTGGCGGCTTTCTGAGCACGCTCAACATGAGGTTGGCCCAATGAAACGTTTCGAGCGGACCTGAAAGGTCAAGGCTCTGGCAGTCCGGGTAGACCAAAAACCCGACCCGACGGAAATGGGCGTCTTCTCGGCAAGGCGGTTCTGAGCAATGCTTTTCCATGCCGCGATCGTCACGCCGGCCTCGATCCGCCGCAAGGACAAAGTTCCCACCTTTTCGGCCAAGCGCCGGATGTCAGCGTCCGCGTTGCGTCAAAAGGGTGCTGGCGTCGACTGCAGCCATGCGTGCGCCCGGCGCCACTCCCTCGCTCCCTCCCCTCACAGCTTCCCTTCATCGGTCAGCGACATCACATCGGCGACGATTCCGCGCTTGACCAGACAGCGCCAGGGCGCGCGGTTGGGGCCGACGCCGATCGTCACGCTGTTGTTCGCCTCCGAACTTTCCGCGCCGAGCACAACGGCCTTCGGATTGTTCGTCTGACGCTTCACCGCGCGCAGGCAGGCGGTCGTGTCGGCTTTCGGGACGCCGCCGGACGCCTTCGTCGTCGCCGTCCCAGCCGTAGCTCCCGCCCCTGCCGTATCCCCCGCGCCAGCTCCGGCGCGCTGATCCTCGGCGGCGCGACAGCCCTTCTTGTACGATTCGCCGTGCTGGTTTTCGTCCCAGCGGCCCGCCTTGCAATCGGCGTAGCCGCGCTTGTATTCGCGCTGCGACGCGGGCGAGGCCGACGCGCCGGCGGCGGCGAGCGTCAGGGTGATCAGGGCGGCGCCCACGACGATGTGATGTTTCATATGCGCCTCTCCAAGACGACGAGAACGTCTGCATGCTAACGCCGTCGCAGTCGGCCGCGCCAAGGTTTTCTTGCGCGCCAAGATTTTCGCGCGCCAAGATTTCGCGCGCCAAGATTTTCTTGCGCCATGCGCGACGCATTCGCGCTCCAGGCCCGCGCCGCGAATCGCCTTGCGCGCAATCGGGATGTGAGGCGGCGCACTTTGCCGGCTTAGATGTTCGTGCTACCCGCCAAGCTCTACTCGTGGACCGTGGGGGGGCCATGTCATGACGATCATTGCTATCGGCCGCCGCAGCTTTCTTTGCGGCATGTTCGGCGCGAGCGCCGCCATCATCGGGCGCAGCGCCTATGGCGCCGAGACGATGGAGGACATCAGCCGGCTCAAGCCGGGCGAGTTCACCTGGCATCCCGAGCGCGCCGCGACGGGACCGGTCTCCGTCGTCGTGTCGCTGCCGCAGCAGCGCGTGCATGTCTATCGCAACGGCGTGCGCATCGCCGTCTCCACCTGTTCAACCGGCAAGCCCGGACATTCGACGCCGACCGGCGTCTTCGTCGTGCTGCAGAAGGACAAGAATCACCATTCGTCGCTCTATGACGACGCGCCGATGCCCAATATGAACCGCCTCACCTGGTCGGGCGTGGCGCTGCACGCTGGCAATCTGCCCGGCTATCCGGCGTCGCACGGCTGCGTGCGGCTGCCGATGAAATTTTCCCAGCTGCTGTTCGGCGTCACCCATATCGGCACGCCGGTCATCATCGCCGGCGCGCATACCGACCCGTGGGAGCTGACCCATCCGGGCATGGTGCTGAGCGGCTATGCGGAAAGCGAATTCGAACAGGTGCTCTCGGGGCTGGAAGGCAAGAAGCATCCCTCCGACTGGACGGAGGCCGAGGCCTATCCGGTCACCAGCGTCATCGCCTCATCGGCCGATCACGCGATCGAACTGATCGAGAACGACCATGTGATCATGCGCTCCGTCCTCGGCATCGAGGGCGGCGACAAGCTCGGCTCGCATGTGTTCGTGCTGAACGGCGCCGATCAGAATTCGCGCGGCATGCATTGGAGCGCGATCACCCATCATCACGAGGATGCGGCGCTCGCGCCGGATCAGAACGTAATCCAGCGGATCCGCGCCGAGCCGGCCTTCAACGCGGCCATGCAGGCGCGCATGCATCCCGGCATGACGATGGTGCTGACCGACGCGCCGCTGTCGCCCGATAGCCGCTCCGGCAAGGATTTCGTGATCGTCACCAACAGCTGATCGACGCCGGGCCCTTCGCCGAAGCGCCGCGCCCGAAGATTTCGTCGCGCGGCGCTTTTGACTCTCACGCAGCGACGGCTTCGCTTCCGATCACAGGAACGAGCCGATGAAGGCGCCGCCAATGCCCGCCAACAGGGCGGTGGCGAGGACTCCCGGCAGGCCGAACAGCGCGCCGCCGATTCCGGCGCCCAGCGCGGCGCCGATCATTGCGCCGACAGTCGCCATTGTCATGTGTTCTTTGGCAGATATCATCGTACCCTCCATGACATGCGCCTCTCGTCGAACAGAGGCGCAAGAGGGAGTTAGCGCCAGCTGTGGGCGGGGCAAGGGTCCCTCGCCCCTTGGCCGGCGCAGCCCGGACGCCGGCCGATGTTTGGCCCCTCCCTCGCGCCTGCAAAATAGGCTAAAGTCGCAGCTTCGCGCCTTCCGGAACCAAGACTGAAATGTCGGATTTCTATCGCATCAAGCGCCTGCCCCCTTACGTCTTCGAGCAGGTGAACCGCCTCAAGGCCAAGGCGCGCGCCGCCGGCGCCGACATCATCGATCTCGGCATGGGCAATCCCGACCTGCCCGCGCCCAAGCATGTGATCGAGAAGCTGGTCGAGACCGCCGGCAAGCCGCGCACCGACCGATATTCGGCCAGCAAGGGCATAGCCGGCCTGCGCCGCGCCCAGGCCGGCTATTACGCGCGCCGCTTCGGCGTGGCGCTCGACCCCGAATCGCAGGTCGTCGCGACGCTCGGCTCCAAGGAGGGCTTCGCCAATATGGCGCAGGCGATCACCGCGCCCGGCGACGTGGTGCTGGTGCCCAACCCCTCCTACCCGATCCACGCCTTCGGGTTCCTGATGGCCGGCGGCGTCATCCGCTCGGTGCCCTCGGCGCCCACGCCCGATTATTTCCGCACGCTCGAGCGGGCGATCGTGCATTCGATCCCGAAGCCGATCGCGGCCATCGTCTGCTATCCGTCGAATCCGACGGCGGAAGTCGCCTCGCTCGATTTCTACAAGGATCTCGTCGCCTTCGCGAAGAAGCACGAGATCTTCATTCTCTCCGACCTCGCCTATGCCGAAGTCTATTTCGACGACAACCCGCCGCCCTCGGTGCTGCAGGTGCCGGGCGCGATGGACGTGACGGTCGAATTCACCTCGATGTCGAAGACCTTCTCGATGGCCGGCTGGCGCATCGGCTTCGCGGTCGGCAATGAGCGGCTGCTGTCGGCGCTGGCGCGGGTGAAGAGCTATCTCGATTACGGCGCCTTCACGCCGGTGCAGGTCGCGGCGGTCGCGGCGCTCAACGGCTCCGACGACTGCGTCCGGGAAATGCGCGCCATCTACAAGCGGCGGCGCGACGTGATGGTCGAGAGTTTCGCGCAGGCGGGCTGGCCGATTCCGGCGCCGCGCGCCTCGATGTTCGCCTGGGCGCCGGCGCCCGAGCGCTTCCGCAACATCTCGACGCTCGAATTTTCGAAGCTCTTGATCGAGAAGGCCGACGTCGCCGTCGCGCCGGGCGAAGGCTTCGGCGAACATGGCGAAGGCTTCGTCCGGCTCGCGCTGGTCGAAAATGAGCAGCGCATCCGTCAGGCGGCGCGCAATCTGCGCCGTTTCTTCGAGACGGCGGACGCGCAGCTGCACAATGTCGTGCCGCTCGCCGCGCGCGGGTGACGTCCCAAGCCGTCATGGCCGGCCTTGAGCCGGCCATCCACGTCATGCCGTTCGGTCCTATGTTGGGTCATGTGCAGCTTTACGGCGTGGACGCCCGCGACAGGCGCCGGCATGACGTCAGCGGTCAGCCCGCAAAATAACGCTCGATGACGCGCGCATACACCGCGCAGAGCCCGTCGATGTCGGCGACGCGGGCGTTCTCGTCGAAGGCGTGGATCGTCTCATTGGTCAGGCCGAACTCCAGCACCGGACAATAATTGACGATGAAGCGCGCGTCGGACGTGCCGCCGGTCGTCGAGAGTTCGGGCGTGTGACCCGTCACGCGCCGCACGGCTTCGATCACGAGTTCGGTAAAGGCGCCGGGCTTGGTGATGAAGGACACGGCGTTCGACGGCGGAAATTCGACCTCGACATTGGCGTTCGGCGCCGCCTGCCGGATCACCTGCCGGATGCGGTCCTTCAGCGAATCATGCGTCCAGACGTCATTGAAGCGGACGTTGAATTCGGCGCGCGCCTCGCCGGGAATGACGTTCACCGCCTTATTGCCGATGTCGATCGTGCTGAATTCGAGATTGGAGCGCTCGAAATGCGTCGTGCCCTTGTCGAGCTCGTGGCCCGAGAGCGCGGCGACAATATGCGCGATGATCGGCGCAGGATTTTCCGCGCGATGCGGATAGGCGACATGGCCCTGCTTGCCGATGACGCGAATGCGTCCGTTCAGCGAACCGCGCCGGCCGATCTTGATCATGTCGCCGAGCGTCGAGACATTGGTCGGCTCGCCGACGATGCAGTGATCGAAACGCTCGCCGCGCGCGCGCGCCCATTCGAGCAGTTTCACGGTGCCGTTGATCGAAACGCCTTCTTCATCGCCGGTGATGAGAAAGGACAGCGTCCCTTTCGGCGCGCCATGCCGCTCGACGTAGCCCAGCGCCGCCGCGGCGAATGCGGCGACGGCGCCCTTCATGTCCGAGGCGCCGCGGCCATAGACGCGGCCGTCCGCAATTTCCGCCGCGAATGGATCGAAGCGCCAGCGCGCAGGATCGCCCGGCGGCACCACGTCGGTATGCCCGGCGAAGGCGAGATGCGGCGCGCCTGAACCTATCTTGGCGAACAGATTGTCGACGTCGGGCGTGCCGGCGTCGGAGAACACGACGCGATGCGTCTCGAAGCCAACGGCCTTCAGCGCCTTTTCGACGACGTCGAGCGCGCCGGCGTCGGCCGGCGTCACGGACGGACAGCGGATAAGTTCGCGGGTCAGCGCGACAGCGGGGGATTGCGACATTTCAGAAGGCTTTCGGCAGACCAGCCTGTTTCAAAACCTCATTGGCGGTATGGCGCGATTTCGTCGTGCGAGGCAATGTAAAATTACGGTTCATGATCGGACTAGCGCATCGAAGCGAGTTCGAGAAGGTCAGGCAACACGGCGCGCACTTCGTCGATCATCGCCCGCCAAGACTGCGCCTCGACCACCAAACCGGGCGCGTCTGCGCTCGTGGCGATCCAGACATGCGCGTCATCATCCCAGCGCGCGTCAATTTGGATGGACGTCGTCATGGGAGAAAAATCGGGCGGCCCCGGCGCCTTGTCAAGCAAGCTCGGCCGTTCGCCGCGCGCCTGTCGTGGACGCCGCGCCGCCGCCTCATCATCATAGAGGCGCGACGGAATCATCCTCCCGCCACCCCAGTTCATAGATGGTCCAGAGCGCGGCGGCGACAAAGAGCGCGTCTGCGCCCCAGACATACCAGCGCGACATGATCTCGGCGGCGCGCGGCTGCCAGAAATGCGCGGCCCCGGCGACGAGCGCCAGCAGCGGCGCGATGCTCGCGAGGCCGAGCGGCGGCGCAAGACCGCGGTCGCGAAACCGCTTCGTCGAAAGATTGATGAAGCTCACGACGGAGAGCATGACGGCGAAGGCGTAGAAGATGACATAGGCGTACGCCAGGACCGTCATCGGCGCGAAGAAGGGCGTCGTCGCCAGATCATGGACCGAATAGGGCTGAAGCGCGAACCAGATCAGCGTCAGCGGCAGAAGCGCCGCGACGATCCCGCCTGCGCCGCGCCGCCAGGTCGCGCGATCGATGCGGCCCTGTTCGGTCTGGTAGAGAAAGCGCAGGCGCTCGCGGTCCATCAATCCCTCAGCAGATCGTTGATGCCGGTCTTGCTGCGCGTCTGCGCGTCGACTGTCTTGACGATCACCGCGCAATAGAGCGACGGGCCGGGCTCGCCGTTCGGCAGAGGCTTGCCCGGCAGACTGCCGGACACGACCACCGAATAGGGCGGCACATAGCCCGTGTGGACCTTGCCGGTGGCGCGGTCGACGATCTTGGTCGAGGCGCCGATGAAGACGCCCATCGACAGCACCGCGCCCTTGCCGACGACGACGCCTTCGACGACCTCGGAACGCGCGCCGATGAAGCAGTCGTCTTCGATGATCGTCGGATTGGCCTGCAGGGGCTCCAGCACGCCGCCGATTCCGACGCCGCCGGAGAGATGCACATTCTTGCCGATCTGCGCGCAGGAGCCGACGGTGACCCAGGTGTCGACCATCGTGCCGCTGTCGACATAGGCGCCGAGATTGACGAAGGAGGGCATCAGGATCGCGCCCGGCGCGACATAGGCCGAATGGCGCACGATCGCGCCCGGCACCGAACGAAAGCCTGCGTCGGTATGTTCGCCCGCGCCCCAGCCGACGAATTTGGAGGGGACCTTGTCCCACCAGGTCGCGCCGCCGGGCCCGCCCGCGATCACCGTCATGTCATTCAGACGGAAGGACAGCAGCACGGCCTTTTTCAGCCACTGATTGACCTTCCAGCTTTCCGGGCCTTCCTGGCCTTCGATCTTTTCGGCGACGCGCAGCTTGCCGGCGTCCAAGAGACGCAGCGCACTGTCGACGGCGCGGCGAATGTCGCCCTGCGTCTCGGCGGTGATATTGGCGCGATCCTCGAAAGCGGCGGTGATGAGCGTCTCAAGTCCCGTGTGCGGCATGAAATTCCCGGAAATGATGCGGTGAAGGCTCGCGCGGTTGTAGGGGTCTGGCGAGGGGAGTCAACACGGGCGAGCCATACAATGCATGGAGGACCGCGCCGCCGGCGATGACGCCGACCGGGCGCAATGAAGAAATCATGGCGCATTCTTCCAGCGTCACGCCCGGCCCGCGCGCAAAATGTTGACGCGCCGACTACCCGCCGCTATGTTTCTACGATGTAGATACATAGCGGTCATGGCCCGGGCGCTGGCGAGAAGCTTCAGCGTTGGCCATCGGCTGGCTTCGCTTCGCAGGGCATGACGGCCTTCACTTGGGAAAAAGACACGATGCGCGCGACCGTCAAAAAATGGGGAAACTCCGCCGCCGTGCGCATGCCGGCCACGGTGATGGCGGAAGCGCGGCTCGAAATCGACCAGCCGGTCGACGTTCGCGTCGAGCAGGGGCGAGTCGTGATCGAACCGCTCGCGGCGCCAGAATTCACGCTCGACGCGCTGCTCGCAGGCGTCACGCGCGACAATCTGCATGAGGAGGAAGATTTCGGCGCGCCGGTCGGCCGCGAGGCGCTCTAATCGATGAATGAGGTGTCGCTATGCGTGTCATTCCCGACAGGCCGCAGGCCTGATCGGGAATCCAGAGCAACCGCAATCATTCTGAATTTGCCCCTGGATTCCCGATCGCGCTCCGCGCGTCGGGAATGACATGCGCAAAATGGATTATTGATATGGCCTATGTCCCGGAGCGCGGCGATATCGTCTGGCTCAGTTTCGACCCGCAGGCGGGCCATGAGCAGAAAGGCCATCGCCCGGCGCTCGTGCTCAGCCCCAAGGCCTATAACGGCAAGACCGGGCTGATGCTGTGCTGCCCGATGACGACCAAGATCAAGGGCTATCCATTCGAAGTCGCGCTCGCGGACGCACACCCCTCGGCCGCGCTGGCCGATCAGGTGAAGAGCCTCGACTGGCGCGCGCGCAAGGCGAAGAAGAAAGGCGCAGCGACAAAGGCGGAAACCGCGGAAACGCTGGCGAAGGCAAGGACGCTGTTGCAATAGGCTGCGAGAAGCAAGACGCTCACATGATCCGCCCAATTTTCGCGCAGACCATGGCGCGTTACAATCGCTGGCAGAACGCCGGCCTCTACGCCGCCGCCGATCGCTTGTCGGATGAGGACCGGCGCAAGGACCGCGGCGCTTTCTTCAAATCCATTCATGCGACCCTCAGCCATCTCCTGTGGGCGGACCACATGTGGCTCAGCCGCATTTCCGACGCGCCGCCGCCTTCGACGCCGCTCGCGCAGTCGGTTTCCTATTGCGAGGACTGGGAGACCTTGAAGCGGCGTCGTATCGCGTGCGACGAATTGCTGATCGCCTGGGCCGACGGCGTGACCGACGCGTGGCTCACGGGCGATCTCGTCTGGCGCTCGGGCGTTCTCAAAGCGGAGGTCGCGCGACCGAAAGGGCTTGTCGTCAGCCACATTTTCAATCACCAGACGCACCATCGTGGCCAGGTTCACGCGATGCTGACCGCCGCAGGCGCCGGACCGCCAGACACGGATTTGATCCTGATGGAGCCGCTTACAGCTTGAGCCCGCTCAACGCCTCCAGAAACCCCACGAGATCGTCCGTCGCGAAATCCACATGCGGCTCGTCGCCGGTGGCGATTTCCCAGGCTTCGCGCTCCGGACCTTCGTCATGGGGCGGCAGCACCAGCACCGTCGCCATCCCCCGCGCATGCGGCACCATCAGATTGCGGCCGATGTCCTCGAAAATGGCCGCGCGCCGCGGCTCGATCCTGAGCCGTTCAAAAAAGCGCGTATAGGCGCCCTCGTCAGGCTTGGCGATGAAATCCGCGGCGATGATGTCAAAAATATCTTCGAAGACATGGTCGATGCCAAGCTGCTTCGCCGTTTCGATCGCATGATGGCGCGAGCCGTTGGTCAGGATGAGCTTGCGACCGGGAAGCACGGCGATCGCTTCCGCCAGCGAATGATTATGCGCAAGCGACGAGCGGTCGATGTCGTGCACATAGGCGAGATAGGCCTCGGCGTCGATCCCATGTTCGGTCATCAGTCCGCGCAGCGTCGTGCCGTAGCGGCGATAATAATGCTTCTGCAGCGCCCGCAGCGAAATGGCGTCGAGGCCAAAGAGCCGCATCATGAACAGCGTGATGCGGGCGTCGATCTTCGGCCAGAGATCGGCGGTCTGCGGATAAAGCGTATTGTCGAGATCGAACACCCAGGTGTCGATGTCGGCGAAGCGCGATCTGTCGGGCGAGCGTTTCGTCATGGCTTGGGCCGCCACATGTCATTCCCGCGAAAGCAGGAATCCAGGGCGACGCCCGCAATCGCCGTGCCGGCGCTGGATTCCCGATCAGGTTTTGCGCGTCGGGAATGAGGCTGGGGCCAGTTCATTTCGCCAATATTTCTTCGACCCATGACGGGACGATCTCGCTGGCGGGGCCATAGCGCCTGTCGTCGAATTCAGCCGCGTTGTCGGAGGCCTCGAGATTGAGCTCGCAGCAGCGCACGCCCCTCCCGCGCGCCGCCCGCACCAGACCCGCCGCCGGATAGACCGCGCCCGACGTGCCGATGGCGACGAAGAGATCCGCCGCCTCCAGCGCCGCAAAAATCTCATCCAGGTCGAGCGGCGTTTCGCCGAACCAGACGACGTGCGGCCGCAGGGCGCAGCCGCAGCGCGAGTCGACGGCGAGATCGTCGCGGCGGTCGCTCACGGCGCCGCAGGACGCGCAGCGCGCCTTGAGCAATTCGCCATGCATGTGAATGACGCGCCTCGAACCGGCGCGCTCATGCAGATCGTCGACGTTCTGCGTCACCAGCGTCAGCGCGCCGCAGCGCCGCGCGAGTTGAGCTTCGAGGCGCGCGAGCGCGACATGCGCGGCGTTCGGGGAAGCGGCGATCAGATTGCGCCGCCGCATGTTGTAGAAATCATGGACCAGCGCCGGATTGCGCGCGAAGGCTTCCGGCGTCGCGAGCTGCATCGGATCATAGCGTTTCCACATCGCAGCGCCCGGCCCGCGAAAGACTCCAAGGCCGCTTTCGGCGGAAACGCCGGCGCCGGTGAGGATGAAGACATTCATCTGAGCGCCCGCCGCCCTCCCCTCGTCATGCCCGCGCGCGTCGCGGGCGTCCACGCCGGAACATCGCACGCGCGCCGACGCGCCTTCACCTTGTGATCAGCGTTCCCGCGCCGTGATCGGTGAGTAATTCGATCAGCACCGCGTGCGGCAATTTTCCGTCGAGAATGACGACGCCTTCGACGCCCCGCTCGATCGCGTACATGCAGGTCTCTACCTTCGGGATCATGCCGCCGGTGATCACGCCTTCGGCGATCAGGCCGGGAATGTCGCCGACCTTCAGCTCCTCGATGATGTTCTTGTCCTTGTCGAGCACGCCCGGCACGTCGGTGAGAAAGATGAGACGCTTGGCGTGAAGCGCGCCGGCGATCGCGCCGGCGAACGTATCGGCGTTGACGTTGTAGCTCGCGCCGTCCGGACCTTGCGCGACGGGCGCCAGCACCGGAATCAGCTCGCGGCCCAGCACCTGATCGAGCACCGTCGTGTCGACCTTGTCCGGCTCGCCGACAAAGCCGAGATCGACGCCGTCGGGCCGCTCAAGCTTCCTGGCGGTGACCATGCGCCCGTCCTTGCCGGTCAGGCCAATGGCGCGACCGCCTTCCGAATTGATATAGCCGACGATCTGCTTGTTGATGGCGCCGGCGAGCACCATCTCGACGACGTCCATCGTCTCGTCGTCGGTGATCCGCAAACCGTCGGCGAAGCGCGATTCGACGCCGAGCCGCTTCAGCATCGCGCCGATCTGCGGCCCGCCGCCATGCACGACGACGGGATTCACGCCGGACTGTTCGAGCAGCACCATGTCGCGCGAGAAATCTCTCGCAACCTGATCGTCGCCCATGGCGTGGCCGCCATATTTCACCACGACGATGGCGTCGTCGTAGCGCAGCATATGCGGCAGCGCCTGCATCAGAATTCGGGCTTGCTGGAGCGCGGTGTCGACGGTGTCGGTCATGACGGTTCCTTGCGGCGCGCGAGGCGTCCTTCGACGCCTTCATGCTGTCCTCGTTCTGCGCAATGCGCGCGTCGCGCGCGCCTCAGGATCGGGACAGCGTAAAGCGACGCGACCCAACTAGCCCGCCGCCCCCGTCGCATTCAAGCGTTTCGTTCGGCGATGAGCTTCGCGACCGCCGCGCGCAGTTCGGCGATTCCTTCGCCGCCATGCGCCGAGGTGAACATCACGTCAGGGAAAGCCGCCGGACGTTTCTCCAGCGCCTTCATCGTCGCGGCGAGGACCTCTTCGCGCTCTGCCGCCTTCAACTCGTCGCGCTTGGTCAGGATCGCCTGATAGGAGACGGCCGACTGATCGAGGAGATCGAACATCTCCTCGTCCAGAGGCTTCACGCCGCGACGTCCGTCGACGAGCACGAAAACGCGCGCCAGGCTCGCCCTCCCCCGCAGATAGTCGCGCATCAGCTGCGACCAGTTCGCGACCTTCTCCTTGCCGACCGCTGCATAGCCATAGCCCGGCATGTCGACGAGGCGCAGGCGCTCAGCGCCTGGCGCGCCGCCGAGCACAAAGAAATTGAGCTGCTGCGTGCGCCCCGGCGTGTTGGAGACGCGCGCGAGGGCCTTGCGGTTCGTCAAGGCGTTGAGGAGCGAGGACTTGCCGACGTTGGAGCGTCCGGCGAAGGCGATTTCCGGCGGACCGAGCGGCGGCAGATCGCTCGCCTTGGCGCTCGCGAAAATGAAGTCGCAGGGACCGGCGAAAAGAAGGCGGCCCTGCTCCGTAAAATCGGTCTCGGTCACGTCCTGCATGAGATCGGCAGTCGGCAGTCGGCAGATCGGCGGTCGGGGCGTTATCCGCCGCCGACCGCCTCAGCCCGACCGCCGTCCCTATGCGCGCTGGAATGTCTTGCGCAGATTGTCCCAGAACTCGAACTTCACGCCGGCGCGCTTCATGATGACGCCCTGTTGAACGATCGACAGGAGATTGTTCCACGTCCAGTAGATCAACAGGCCCGACGCGAAGCCGCCCATGGTGAATGTGAAGATCACCGGCATCCAGGCGAACATCGTCTTCTGAATCTCGTCGGCGGGCTCGGGATTCATTTTCATCTGCAGCCACATCGAGACGCCCATGAACAGCGGCCAGACGCCGAGCGCGAGATAGGGGCCGAAGATCGCGATATGGGTGGGATCGAAGGGCAACAGGCCGAACAGATTGAAGATATTGGTCGGGTCGGGCGCCGACAGATCCTTGATCCAGCCGAAGAACGGCGCGTGACGCATTTCGATCGTGACGACCAGCACCTTATAGAGCGAGAAGAACACGGGAATCTGCACGATCACCGGCAGACAGCCGCTCGCCGGATTGATTTTCTCGCGCTTGAAGAGCTCCATCTGCTCCATGTTGAACTTGTGCTTGTCGTCGCCGTATTTCTCTTTCAGCTCTTTGATCTTCGGCTGAACCGCCTTCATCTTGGCGATCGACTGATAGCTCTTGTTGGCCAGCGGCAGGAAGGCGAGTTTGACGATCACCGTCACCGACAGGATCGCGAGGCCGAAATTGCCGAGCAGCTTGTAGAGGAAGTCGATCAGCCGGAACATCGGCCGGGTGATGAAGTAGAACCAGCCCCAGTCGATCAGAAGATCGAAGCGCTTCAGGCCCGGATTCTCCTTATAGGCGTCGAGCACGTCGACGACCTTGGCGCCGGCGAAGACGTAAGTGGTCGCCTCCGCCGACGCGCCCGGCTGGACCGTCGCGGGGTCGCTGACCGTATCCGCCTGATAGGTTTTCACCGCGCCGCCCATCGACGCGAAACGCGCTTCCATCGGCGCGTTCTGATTGGGCGCGACGACCGCGCCCCAATATTTGTCCGTCAGGCCAACCCAGCCGCCGACGCCCTTGAACGTCTTGACCGCATTGTCCTCTTTTTCGATCTTGTCGTAGGTGACTTCCTGTCCGGCATCTCCCACGACGCCGATGAAGCCTTCATGCAGCGCCGCATAGCCCGCGGACGGCGGATGGCCGACGCGGCTCACGCGCGCATAATTGTAGAGCGTGACGGGCGCGCCAGCCTTGTTTTCGACGCTGTCCTTGACGGTGAAGAGATATTCGTCGTCGACGGAGATGATCCGCTTGAAAACGAGTCCCTGACCATTGTCCCAGGAGAGCGTCAGCGGCCGAGCGGCGGTCAGCTGGTCGGCGTCCGCCGTCCACAGCGTCTCGGTCGTCGGCAGCGCCGGCGCATTTTCCGTTTCGGCGGTCAGATAGCCGAGCTCCGCATAATAAGGGCTCGGACCGTCTTCGGGCGAAAGCAGCGTAATGATCGGGCTCGAGGGATCGACGGTCTCGCGATAATTCTTCAAGGAGACGTCGTCGATGCGCGCGCCCTTCAGCGCGATCGAGCCCGAGATCGACCGCGTCTCGATTCCGACTCTGGGGCTCAGCGCCAGAGCTTCGGCGCGGGTCTTGGGCGCGATTTTGGCCGCTGACGGCGCGGCGACCCTCTGATCCGGCGCGCCGAGCTTGGGAGTCTTGGCCAGGCGCGTCTGCTCCGACTGCGCGCGGCGCTGCCTGTCCATTTCGGGAAAGGCGTAGAAATAATCCCACAGGCCGATGAAGATCAGCGACACCGCCGCGGCGAGGATCATATTCTTGGTGTTCTCGTTCATGGCCGCGTAAGCCTGTCTTCCTGTTTGCGTCTTGGACTCCCAGCGCCGCGATCATTCAGCCTGGCGAGTCCTTCGGTCATCTGCGCGAGCAGTTCGGGAAATGGCGCGGAGAGCGCGGCGCGCCGCGCGACGAAGACGTAGTCGCGACCCGGCTTCGCGCCAAGGGCGCCGCCGAGCCGCAGGGCTTCGCGGAGCCGGCGGCGAATGCGGTTGCGCCCGACCGCGCCGGCGACCTTCCGCGTGACGGTGAGGCCGAAACGGGCCGGCGCAAGCGCGGCCGCCCCCTCCTGCGGCGCCATCTGCACCGTAAAGGCGGCCATGGCGACCCTCGCGCCACGCGACACGCGCACGAAATCGCCGCGCCGGCGCAGAGTTTCCGGGCGCGGTGACTTCTGATCTTCGGCGGGGACTTGCGCCTTCATGCAGTCATCCGCCTCGTCCGCCTGGAGCCGGATCAGGCCGAGAGGCGCTTGCGTCCGCGAGCGCGCCGCGCGGCGATAACGTTGCGGCCGCCGACCGTGGCCATGCGGGCGCGAAAGCCGTGACGCCGCTTGCGCACAATCTTGCTGGGCTGAAATGTCCGTTTCACCGTTCTTCTCCGCTGGCGAGAGGGACGTTCCGCCCGCTCCCGCGCTCGTCTTGTCAGCGCCGCCGGCGGCTTCGCCGCAGACGGCTTGAAAAATGTTTCGGCGTCCGCGACGACGCACGGCCGTCACAAAACATTCGCCGCCCCTTTTGGAGCGGCGCCGATCGCAGGCATATAGGAGAAAGCGCGCGTTCAAGTCAATGTTTGTCGGCGTGACGCATACGCTCAAAGCGCCTCCAGGAAGGCGACGAGCGCCGCCTTTTCCTCCTCGGTCAGCCCCAGCTGACGGATTTTGGGGTCGAGCGCCGGATTGGCGCCGCCGCCGCGATCGTAAAACTCCACGACCTCGCTGAGCGTCCCCAGACTGCCGTCATGCATATAAGGCGCGGTCTCTCTGACCCCGCGCAGCATCGGCGTCGTATAGGCCCAGCGGTCGTCCGGCGCATTGGTGATCTCGAAGCGGCCAACGTCGTTCGGCGCGCCGGTTTGCGCCAGGCCGACCGCGGCCAAGTCGACGCTCTGGAAGACGCCCGGCGCCAGCCGCACCCGCGTTTTCCCGCCGGTCGCGCCGGAGCGAAAGGCGACTCCCGTATTGTGCCAGGCCTGGTCGGTGAACAGGGCCGTCGCCGGCCCGACCTGATGGCAGGCGGCGCAGCCGGCTTTGCCGGCGAACAGCTCATAGCCCAGCCATTCCCGAGGCGTCAGCGCGGCGCTTTCCCCGGCGTAAAAGGCGCGGTCGAAGCGACCGCCGCCGCGCAGCAGCGTCGCCTCATAGGCGGCGATGGCGCGCCCCAGCGTCATCATCGTCGCGCCCTCGCCCGGGAAGGCCGCTTCGAACTGCGGACCATAGGCTGCGTCGGCGCGAAGTCGAGCGATCAGCGGGCCGATGCCGGCGTTGCCCATCTCGTCGGCGGCCAGCAGCGGCCCCCAGACCTGCGCGGCCAGATCCGTTTCGCGGCCGTCGTGAAAAAGAAATGTCTTGAAGGCGACATTATAGAGCGAGGGCGCATTGCGGCGCAGTGACCGCCCCTCCATGCCGATCGAAAGCGCGCTCTGATTGGAGGCGAAGCCCTGCGCGGGAATGTGGCACATGGCGCAGGACAGCGTGCCGTTCGCCGACAGGCCGCGGTCAAAGAACAGCCTCTCGCCGAGTTTGCGCATCGCCGGCGTTCCCGCGACGGCGGCGGGAACGGGCGGAAGCCCCAGCGGCGACGCGATGTCCTGCGCGGCGGCGGCGCCGACAGACAGCGAGAGCGCCAGCGCCTGCAGAACGCGCGCTATCGCCCCTTGCGGGGAGGCCGCGCCGCGGCGCGGCGCAGGCAGGGAACAAGGCCGCCCCGCCCCGAACCGCTTCGCGGTTCGACCCTCTCCCTGACGGGCGACGCTCATCTCACGGCGACCGCGTTGCGCGCGTCGGGAAACTCCATGGCGAGCGTCCGCGCGTCATTGAGCAGGCCATCCGGCGTCAGAAAGGCCGTGCTGTAGATCTCGCGCACCCAGCCTTTGGGATCGATCAGAAACACTTTCAGCATGTGATTGATCACGCCTGTGCGCTTCCCGGCGCGACCGGTCTC
>NZ_JBFWNB010000051.1:0-23283 GCF_050251305.1 Methylocystis sp.
CAGCTCGCCCGAATCCTTGTCCTCGATGTAGGTCGGCGCCTTCAGGGCGTCGGCGGAGCGACGGAAGCCCCGCTTCATCGGCGAGGTTTTTCTCTTCGGAACGGCCATTTTTCTTCTTCTCCGGGCGCGTCCCGCCGGCGTCTTGGCGCGCGGGACGAAAATTCAGGAATGCGCGCGAATACACCAATTCGCCCGCGCTGGCTACCCCTGCTAGCCCTGCCTGTCCTGGGCGGTCTGACCGCCCTCGATCGCGGCGGGCGGCTTCAGGCCGCTGCTGTCCTTCTCCTGCGGGATCATCGCGGGATCTTCCTCGATGAGCTGCTTCGACCCGCGATCGTCGACGGGCCGCGCGGCGACAGGGGCCGCGCGCAGGCCGGTCTGATACGAAAGCCAGCTGCGCCACTGATCGGCGGAGCCGTTGAAGGTGTTCTGATCGACGGCGCCGACGATGCCCGGAATGCGGCCGTCCGAGCGATACTGCCAGAAGGTCCATCTGCGGTCGCCGTAGCGGACCTTGGGATGATATTTCGTCGAGCGGACCCAGATCGGATATTCGGCGAGAGCGTTCGAGTGCAGGATCGCCTGGTAGAAGTCGACGGACGAATAGATGATCGGCTTCTTGCCGTAGTGGCGCTCCATCTCCTCCAGCATCGCCTTCATGTCGCGCAGCACTTCCTCACGATAGAGCGTGCGCTTGCAGCTGCGCGAGGTGGGCGTCGCCTCGACGTCGAGCACCGGCGGCAGCGCGTCGGGCTCATTGGGCGCGACGCTCTTGAAATTGGCGATTTCCTCGTGCGGCTGGCGGCACCAATAGACGAAATGATAGGCGCCGCGCGGCACGCCGGCGGCCTTCGCCGCCGCCCAATTGTAAGCGAATTTGGAGTCGGTCCGGTCGCCGCCCTCGGTGGCCTTGATGAAGGCGAAGGAGACGCCGGCGTCCTTGACCTGCTCCCAGTCGATATTCCCCTGATATTTCGACACGTCGATGCCGTGGACGGCGAATTCGGCGCTGCGCGTGGCGGGGAATTTGTGGAGGTCCGTCTCCGGAACCGCGTAGGCGAGGAAGCTCGGATCGCGCTTCGGATTGATCAGCGGGGCGCTAGTCTGGAAGCGTGGCCGGCGCGAAAAGCTCGGATCAAAGGAGCTGCCGCAACCGGCGAGCGTCGCCGCGGCCAGCGCGGCGCACGAGACGGCGAGGACAAAGGGGGGCAAACATTTCAACGAGCGCATTTCGTCAAATTATCTCCGCAGGCGGTAACGGAGCGTAAACGCGCCGACGCGCCTACCCCAGATGGAACCACAAACTGGCGATTGTAAGGAAGGCGCCGTAGCCGATCACATCGGTGATCGTGGTCACGAAGGGCCCGGAGGCGACCGCGGGATCGAATTTCATCTTGTCGAAGGCGAGCGGCACGACGATGCCCCCCAAGGCGCCCGCGACCAGATTCGTGAACATCGCCAAGCCCATGACCGGCCACAACCCGACATTGTTGAACCAGTTTGCGGCGACGATGCCGGTGACCATGCCGAAGGCCGCGCCATTGACCGCCCCGATGGCCAACTCCCTGAAAATAATTCGCATCGCGTTGGCGCGGGTCAGTTCGCGCGTCGCCAGCGCCCGCACGGCGACGGTCATGGTCTGGGTCGCCGAATTGCCGCCCTGCCCCGCGACAATCGGCCCCAGCACCGCGAGCGCCACCATCTGCTCCAGTTGCGACTGAAAGGTTTTCAGCACGGTGGAGGTGATGAAGGCGGTCAGCATATTGACCGAAAGCCAGGTGAAGCGGTTCCTGGCGATCCACCAGAAATCGTCGGTCAGCTCTTCTTCGGGATTGACGCCGCCGAGCGCCAGGATTTCTTCCGACGCCTGCTCCTGAATGACGTCGACGATATCGTCGATGGTGAGCACGCCGACGAGCCGCTCGGATTCATCGACGACCGGAACGGAGACGAGATTATAGCGCTCGAACAGCCGCGCCGCCTCGGCGCCGTCCTCGATGGCCTTCACCCGCCGTCGATCCGTCTGCATGATTTCCTCAAGCCGCGCGCTGGGCTTGGCGCGCACCAGCGCGTCGAGGAAAACGGTCCCGAGCAGATGGTAGGCGGGATCGACGACGAAAACTTCGAAGAAGCTTTCCGGCAGGTTCTCTTCGCCGCTCTCCCGAAAGAAATCGAGCACGCGCCCCGCCGTCCAGAACGGCGGCGTGGCGACGAAGGTCGTCTGCATCAGGCGGCCGGCGGAATCCTCCGGATAATCCAGCGAGCGGCGCAGGACGATGCGCTCCTGCGCCGGCAGCGCTTCGAGGACCTCCGCCTGTTCCTTCGGCTCGAGAGCTTCGAGAATGGCGACGGCGTCGTCGCTCTCGAGTTCGCGCATGCCCTCGACAAGCGTCTCGACCGGAAGCTCTTCGAGAATTTCCTCGCGCGTCGCCTCGCCGACCTCCATCAGCGCCGTGAAGTCGAAGTCGGCGCCCATCAGCTCGACGAGACGCGGTCGCGCGTCGTGACTCAGGAGCTCCAGCAACGCGCCGAGGTCAGCCTCATGGAGATCGCCGACGAGTTCGCGCACGCGCTCGGCGTCGCCGAGCGCGATCGCGCCTTCGACGTCCAGAACGAACTCACGGCTCAGAGAAGCCGCGCCGTCGTCGTGGAAGTCCTCGGCGGCGGTCGCCGTATCTTCATGATCGAGCGGCATTGGCGGTCCCGCGCTATATTATGGTCGCGCTCTTAACCCTGGGGGCGTGAGAATTCAAACCGGCACGCCCTTATGACCATTATTTTTCCCACGACGAAAAAACATGAAGCGCCGACGGACGACGCCCCCGCCCGACGGTTTGCGCGCGCGCTGCTCGCCTTTGCGTCCATCGCCCTGATCTCCCCGCAAAGCGTCGCCGCCGAGGAGCGGACCTGCGGACCCGAGGCGCTCGGCGTGTCGCGCGTCATTGAGATCGACCGCGCAAATGGAACGGCGGTCGGCCTGCAAAGCTATCCGCGCACGCTGGACCTGCGCGACCATGAGGTGGTTCTGACCTTCGACGACGGCCCCGCGCCGACGACGGCGAAAGTGCTCGACGCGCTCGCCAAGCAATGCGCGCGCGCGACCTTCTTTCTGATCGGCCGGAATGCGGAAGGCCTTCCAGCGCTCGTCAAACGCGCCGCCGCGGACGGACACAGCATCGGCCACCATTCCTACAGCCATCCGGACAAGACCCTCAGACTCATGAGCGAGGAGGCCGCCAAGGCGGATATCGACAAGGGAATCGCAGCCGTGAACAAAGCGCTCGGCGCGACGGCCGCGCCCTTCTTCCGTTTTCCCGGCTACGCCGATACGCCCGCGCTCGTCGCCTATCTCAACGGGCGCGGCTACACGATCTTCGGCTCGGATCTGTGGGCGTCAGACTGGGCGCATATGACGTCCAAAGCCGAGCTCGAACTCGTGCTCTCGCGGCTCGAGAAAAGCCGCAAGGGCATCGTGCTGTTCCATGATTCGCAGGCGATCACCGCCGAGATGCTGCCTGAGTTCCTGCGCCAGCTGAAAAAGCGCGGCTACGCGCTCGTGCACATCACGCCGGGCGACGCGGCGACTCCGATCGTCGCCGCCGGTCCCGGCTGGACCTCGACGACCGAGCCGATCATCGCCAAGACGCTGGGGCGCAAGGGCAGGCTGGCCCCGCATGCGCATGAACAGGGCGCGCGGGAGGCTCCGAAATCAGCAGAGCCGTGAGCTCCGACGCGGCGCGGCGGCTAGCCGCCGCGGTCGCAAATATAGGTGCTCCTCGACCCCCAGCAGGAGCCGCCGCTCTTGTAGACGTTGCCGATATTCTTCCCGCCGAGCTTCGCCGACCACGTCTTTCCCCTGACCGGAGACAGCGTCAACGTCTGACCGGAATATTGGAAGGTCACAGCGCCGCCTTGCCGCGAAATCTGGCAAACGCCGCTGTTCTGCACGCGGCCTGAAATCCGGACATAGCATTTGCGCGTGGACGCATCGGACCCGGCCGGCTCAGACTCGGGCGCCGCCTTCGCCGTCTCGGTCGCACCGCTCTCCGCGCCGCGGCGGGCCCTTCTCCGTCGTCCGGCAATGTCGTCGTTGAGAAATTCCGGCTCGAGATCGAGACCGGCGATCGACGAGGCGAGAGGGTTCGCGGCGTCCGCGGCTTGCGCCGATTCTGCGCCATCCGGCGTTGACGAGGCAGGTTCTTGCGTCGGCGTCGGCTCGACCGGCCCGGCGACTATCGAGACCGGCTGCTCATGCGACCGCAAATTGGCCTGCGCCTCCGAACTCGCGCTGGCCGCAGGATGCGCCGGGCCGGGAGTCGCAATCTTTTGAGGCGTAGTCAGATCGTCCGGATCGATATTTTGGGGAAGTTCGCCCCAGAACGCCGAACCGACGACGATCGCCGTTCCGAAAATCACGAGGGCGGCGGCGCCAAAATAGAAGAAACGCTCGACCCTTTTGAAGTTGCGGTCGGAGGCCGCTTGAGATTGGCGGCGGGCGGCGCCGTTCGTCCGGGGCGAGGCCACGCGCCAGTCATGTTCGATGTCATGCCAAGCGTAACGCGCGCGCGTTTCAATATTGTCAGCCTTTGGCGGCGGGCTGCGGTCTCGTAACGATACAGCCATACTTCCCTCTCCGGGCGCGGTCGAACGAACGGAACCGGCTCGAACCGCGCTCCGCGATCCACTCGCCAAGCGTCATGCGCGCGATTGGCGGAGACCGAGCGGGCGGCTCTTACGGAGCAAGCGCCAGCGCAGGCATTTTGCAATCGGGAATGTGGCTGATGTTTGCCCGCTGCGGCGCCACAATTATCAGGCGCCCGCGGGCGTTAACCATGCGCCTTGAGTCCGCGCCGAAACAGTCTATAGCGGGATGTCGTCGCAACGATTCCGCAGCAGGAGCGCAGATGCGCCCGAGAACGTCAGCCGTTTTTTCCAGCCTCGTCCTGATGCTTCTCATCACGCCACATGCGGCGCGCGCAAAGCCAAACGCCTCAGACGCTGCGCTGCGCGACAGATGCGAGAAACGCGTCGCCGATATCTTCAATCACGCGCATCCGCAGCGGGAATATACCGACAAAGACGGGATTCACATCGCGTTTTTCCACGCACGGTACGACCCCGTTTCTCATAAATGCTTCTACCTCGAAGGCCTGAAAACGATCAGCGCCAGCGACAAGCAGTTTCGGCTCGTTGAAACCTTGCGCGATGTGAATGGCGACGGCGAGGCGGGCGCATTCTCGGGCCTTCGCAAGCAGGACGACGGGCCGATGGACATTGACCGATGCACGGTCGGCCAAAAGCAATGTGCATCCGAGGGCGAGTGGAACGAACTGATCAAGCCGATGATCGGCGATACTCGATAGTCCTATTTTCTCGAAGCCTGCGCCGACGGACCTCGGTAGGAGAATCGGCGCGCGTTGAGGACGCCCGATGGCTTTGGCCCTGCGCGGGCTCATCACCCCACGCGCGCGAAGCGCTCAGCCGCGCAACTGTCGCCGCGGCCGAATGGCCTAAGCCCTCTTCCGGTGTCGTGGTCTTGAGGCGATCGCCGAACGCTCGGGCCCGGTTGTCGGCGCGGCGGCGGCAGCTCCAGCGAAGCTGAACAGACTCGGGCGAACGCGCGCCAAGTCTTGAGGAACCGCCGTTCGGATCTGGTGCGGCCGAGAGGACTCGAACCTCCACTGGTTGCCCAACTAGCACCTCAAGCTAGCGCGTCTACCAATTCCGCCACGGCCGCAAAGGCGCTCCGCTTGACCGCGAAGCGCCGGCGCGCTGCGTCTAACAAATCGCCTTGCAGATGACAAGCGGGCCGACGCGCCGACCTCCCTTTTGATGTAAAGTGCCGCGATGAGCGACGCCGCCTGCCCCCCTGCGCCCGCCGCCGATATGGCGATGCGCGCGCCCGCTGGGGCGCCGCCGGTAGAATGGCGCGTCAGCGACGCGCGCGTCGCTTATGAAGAGGCGGTTTCCTGGATGGAGGCGCGGTCCGCCGCGATCGCCGCGGGCGAAGCGCGCGAATGCGTCTGGCTGCTCGAACACCCGCCGATCTATACGGGCGGCTCCTCGGCCAAAGACCGGGATCTGCTCGACGCGCGTTTTCCAGTGCATCGCACCGGGCGCGGCGGGCAGTTCACCTATCACGGCCCCAATCAGCGCGTCGCCTATGTCATGCTGGATCTCACGCGCCGCAAGAGAGACGTGCGCGCCCTGGTCTGCGCGTTGGAATCCTGGATCATCACGACGCTCGCCGACTTCGGCGTCAGCGGCGAGCGTCGCGCCGCGCGCGTCGGCGTATGGGTCGAACGGCCGGAGAAGCCCAAAGGGCTGAGCGGCGAGACGGCGGAAGACAAGATCGCCGCGATCGGCGTGCGCCTTCGGCAATGGGTGAGCTTCCATGGCGTCGCGCTCAATGTCGCGCCGAATCTGTCGCATTTTTCCGGCATCGCGCCCTGCGGCGTGCGCGACGCCCATCTCGGCGTCACGAGCCTCGCCGATCTTGGCGCGGCCGCGGACATGCGCGCCGTCGACGCCGCCCTGCGCAAAAACTTCGAGGCGATCTTCGGCCCGACCGAGCGCGTTTAGGACGCGGCCGGGGCGCGCGCCTCGCGCGCCGCCAGCGCGGCGAACAGCGCGTCGTCTTCATTGACCCCGGAATTGTCGGTGGTCAGCAGCCGCTCGCCGTAGAAGATCGAATTGGCGCCGGCGACGAGGCAGAGAATCTGCGCCTCGCGCGACAGCGACGAACGCCCGGCCGAAAGACGCACGCGCGACTTCGGCATGACGATGCGCGTCGTCGCGACCATGCGCATGAGATCGAGCGGATCGATCTGCGCGCGCCCCGCCAGCGGCGTGCCCTCGACGGCGACCAGCGCATTGATCGGCACGCTTTCGGGATGCGGATCGAACGACGCGAGCGTCTGCAGCATGCCGGCGCGGTCATGGACGCCTTCGCCCATGCCGATGATCCCGCCGCAGCACATCTCCAGTCCCGCGCCGCGCACGGCTTTGAGCGTTTCGAGACGGTCCTCATAGGTGCGGGTCGTGATGATCTCGCCGTAGAATTCGGGGCCGGTGTCGAGATTGTGGTTGTAGGCGGTGAGCCCGGCGTCGACGAGGCGCCTGGCCTGCGAGTCATTGATCATGCCGAGCGTGACGCAGGCTTCCATGCCGAGCGCGCGCACTCCGCGCACCATATCGAGCACGGCGTCGAAACGCTTGCCCTCCGGCGCCGAACGCCAGGCCGCGCCCATGCAGAACCGATCGGCGCCGGCTTCTTTCGCCGTCCGTGCGGCGGCGAGCACCTCCGTCGTCTCCAGGAGATCGACGCGGTCGAGCTTCACCTCGCGGTGATGCGCCGATTGCGGGCAATAGGAGCAGTCTTCCGGACAGCCGCCGGTCTTGATCGACAGCAACGCCGCCTTCTGCACGTCGGTGACGTCATGGAAGCGGCGATGGACGGCGTTGGCCTGCGCCACGAGGTCAAGCAGCGGCTGGTCGTGGATGGCGACGATCTCTTCGAGGCGCCAGTCGTGGCGCAGCGAGACGTCGACTGGCGCGTTCACGCTTGACCTCCAGCGTCGCGGCTCTGCGAACGATGCTGGGAGCGCGCCGCAAGTTTCCGCTGCGGCGCCGCCGGCGTTTCGCCCGCGCCTTTCGCATTGCGCGCGCCGCGCAGGGCCGCGTAAGCGACGAAGATCGCCATCGCCGCGTCGAACGCGACATTGGCCGCCACGAAAGGCGCCGGCGCGAATTGCGAACCGGCGCCGATATAATGGAAGTAGATCGCGTAGAACGGATGCAACGCGAAGCCGGCGGCGACCCACCAGGGCGAGCCGATGATCGACATGCCGGCGAGCGAACCGAAAACAGCGACGCCGGTCATTTCGAAGCCGACCCAGGCGGTCGGGTCTTCGGCGCGCAGGGCGAAGCCGACGTACAAAAAGGACAGCGCGATCAGCGCATAGGCCGCAACACGCTGCACGGCCGCGCCAGACCAGCGGCAGAAGGCGAGCAGGCCCAAGGCAAAGACCAAGCCGACCGCGGCGAAGATAGCAATTTCCGTAGTGTCGAGCATGGTTTGACCATTCGCGCCGCAAATTGCGGAGATGAGGCGTAAGTTCGCCGAAGTCTATAAGCGGCCGGGACGCCTTGAACAAGTGTCGCGTCGAAAACGCGTTCGAAGCCTGCTATAGCTTTCCCCGAGGCGCCTCTCGCGGCGCGAAAAATTCAAAAGGTTGCGACGGATCATGCAGCTCGAAGCGCAGACGCAGGAAAAGCTCGCCACGCCCACGCCGGCGACGAGCGGAGAGCCCGACGCGACCAAGGGCGACGAGTCCCTGATCGAGGACATTCGCCTTCTCGGACGCCTGCTTGGCGACGCCGTTCGCGAACATGAGGGGGTCGCGGCCTTCGAGCGCATCGAGACGATCCGGCGACTCTCGGTGGCCGCCAGCCGCAATGGCGACGTCGAGGCCGACCGAAGCCTCGACGCGCTGCTGCGCTCGCTGACGGCGGAAGAGGCGCGCACCGTCATCCGCGCCTTCAGCTATTTCTCGCATCTTGCGAATATCGCCGAAGACCTGCACCCGCTGCAGCAACGGGCGCGCGCGCAGGCGAGCGGCGCCCTCACCGGCGCGCCGAGCCTCGCCACGGCGTTTGCGCATCTGCGCAAGGCTGCGGTCGGCGCCGGCAAGATCGCCCAGGCGCTGGCGCGCGGCTGGGTTTCGCCGGTGCTTACCGCCCACCCGACCGAGGTTCGCCGCAAGAGCCTTCTCGACGCGGAACACGCGATCTTCAAGCTGCTCGCGGCGCGTGAACATATGCGCGGCAAGGCCGAGCGCGCGCAAAACGAGATGCAGCTTCACGCCCGGGTCTCGCAGCTCTGGCAGACGGAGCTTCTGCGTCAATCGCGATTGACCGTGCGCGACGAAATCGAGAATACGCTGAGCTATTATCGCAGCACCTTCCTGCGCGAGATCCCGCGTCTTTACGCCGACATCGAACTGCGCCTCGAAGGACTGCGCGTGCCGCCGTTCCTGCGCATGGGCGCCTGGGTCGGCGGCGACCGCGACGGCAATCCGAACGTCACGGCGGATTCGCTCTCCACCGCCATGCGCATGCAATGCGAAACGGCGCTGCGCTTTTATCTCATCGAAGTCCATGAGCTCGGCGCCGAACTTTCGATTTCGCGGCGCTACGCCGGCTGCACCAGGGCGCTCGAAGAGCTGGCGGCGCGCTCTTGCGACGACAATCCGCATCGCGACGACGAACCCTATCGCCGCGCGCTGATCGGCGTCTATTCGCGCCTCGCCGGCACGCTGGAAAAGCTGACCGGCGGCCACGCGGCGCGCCATGCGGTCGCGCCGGGCGAACCCTACGCCAATTCCTGGGCGCTGCTCGCCGATCTCGTCACCATCGACGAATCCCTGCGGGTGCATCACAGCGAAGTCATCGCCACGCAGCGGCTCGAGCCGCTGATCCGCGCCGTCGAAGTCTTCGGCTTCCATCTGGCGACGCTCGATCTTCGGCAGAGCTCCGACCGGCATGAGGAGACCATCGTCGAACTGCTCAACGTCGCGCGCGTCGTTGACGACTACGCCGCGCTGCCCGAGGCGGAGAAGCAGCACTTGCTGCTGCGCCTGCTCAGCGATCCGCGGCCGGTGCGCCTGCCGGGCGCGACCTATAGCGAGCGCGCCACGAGCGAATTGACCATCCTCGAACGCGCCATCGAAATGCGGCGCCTGTACGGCGACGAGGCGATCCGCCATTACATCATTAGCCACACCGAAACGGTCAGCGACCTTCTTGAAGTTCTGCTGCTTCAGAAGGAATGCGGCCTGATGCGCGGCACGCTCGATCCGCGTGACGCAAAGACCGTCATCGCCGACCTCATCATCGTGCCGCTTTTCGAGACGATCGAGGATTTGCGCAACGCCGCGCCGATCATGCGGGAATTCTATGCGCTTCCCGGCATCCTCAAGCTCATCGTCAACTCCGGCGCGCAGCAGGACGTCATGCTCGGCTATTCCGACTCCAACAAGGACGGCGGCATTCTGACGAGCATCTGGGAGCTCTATCGCGCCTCGACGGCGCTGGCGGAATTCTTCGCCTCGCTGCCCAACGTCACCCTGCGGCTTTTCCATGGACGCGGCGGCACAGTCGGACGCGGCGGGGGCCCGAGCTATGACGCCATTCTCGCGCAGCCGCCCGGCACGGTGAACGGACAGATCCGCCTGACCGAGCAGGGCGAGGTCATCGCCGCGAAATACGCCAATCCGCAGATCGGCCACGTCAACCTCGAACTGCTTGTCGCGGCGACGCTCGAAGCGACGCTGCTGTCGGATCGAAGAACGCCGGCGCCGGAGTTTTTGGAGGCGGCCGAAGAATTGTCCCAGTCTGGCATGGCCGCGTATCGCGGCCTCGTCTACGGCACCGAAGGCTTCGTCGATTTCTTCTTTTCGTCGACGCCGATCTCGGAAATCGCCTCGCTCAACATCGGTTCGCGTCCCGCCTCGCGCAAACCGTCGCGCCGCATCGAAGACCTGCGCGCGATCCCCTGGAGCTTTTCCTGGGCGCAGGCGCGCGTGGCCCTGCCCGGCTGGTACGGCTTCGGCTCGGCAATCGCGGCGTTCATTGAAAAGGACGAAAAGGCGCGCCTCGCGCTGCTGCGCCGCATGAGCCAGGAATGGCCGTTCTTCCGCGCGCTGCTTTCGAACATCGACATGATCCTTTCGAAGACCGATATGTCGATCGCGCATCATTACGCCGGACTCGTCGAGGACCGCGCGCTCGCGGACCGCATTTTCGGCATGATCCAAGCGGAACACGCGCGCGCCATTGAGGCGCTCGAAAAAATTCGCGGCTCCAAGGAGCGTCTCGCGGACAATCCGACGCTCGCGCGCTCGCTCCGGCACCGCTTTCCCTACATCGCGCCGCTCAACTATCTGCAGGTCGAACTGATCCGCCGCCATCGCGCAGGCGAGCGCGGCGAGGACATTCGCGAAGGCATATTGATGTCGATCAACGGCATTTCGGCGGGCTTGCGCAATACGGGATAGTCGGCGACGGACCGCCAGGAACATCATACGGGATCATCGGAGGATTAAGCGTCATGAGCGCAGGCAGTCAGTTCAGCGACATCAGCCTGGACGAGTTGAAATCCGGCCTCGCGTCGGGACGGATTCTGCTCGTCGACGTGCGGGAGGCCGACGAATATGCGGCGGGCCATATCGCCGGCGCGCTGTTCAATCCGCTGTCGAAATTTGATCCGAGCAAGCTGCCGGTCGCGAGCGAAGGCCAGCAGGTCGTGATCTATTGCCGTTCGGGCCGCCGTTCGGTGTCGGCGATGGAACAGGCGCGGCTCCTCGGCAGGCGCGACGCCAACACGCATTTCGGCGGCGGCATCCTCGCCTGGCTCGACGCCGGCGAACCTGTCGTTCAGGGGATGTAAGCGCGCGGCGCGACGTCGACGCAGGTCTGCGAGATTATGCAAGAGGCGTGACGCGCGCTGTCGCTCAAAATCTCATCGCTCGGCATGGAATCGCCTGGCTTGATCTCCTGATTGTGAGCGATCGCGACATCGTCCGCCGCAAGCGTCGCGGCGCCAGTTGAGCCCATCGGCCGCTGTCGCTTAAACGAACGAGCGCCCTGCCCTGTCGCGTCTCCATGCTGTGTCGGCGAACCTCACAACAGCGCCTCTTCGAACGAGGTCACGGGCCGAGCCTCGACTCGTTTTTGAAAGCCCATGAACCCTGACGGCGTCATCCGTTTTTTTGGAAATTGCTCATGACAGACCAGTATCGAGAAATCAGCGGGCAATTTTCGCAAGCGCGCAAGGATGACGTCACTCTTTTTCTCGAAACGCCATCCGTCCAATCCGTGCTCGGCGATAACGCAGGCGCAAACGCCATCGACTATGCATGCGGGACTGGCCACTATTCCCGGCTGCTGAAGTTGCTCGACGCAAGGGAAGCGCTCGGCGTCGACCGGTCGCCGGCGATGATTGACGCTGCGCGACAGGAAGAAAGCGCAAACTCGCTTGGGGTTACGTACAAAGTCGCCGACGCCGCTGCGATGGACGTGTTCGGGTCCTTTGACCTCGCCACCGCCGTCTTTCTGTTCAACTACGCCGAAGAGGAGCAGACGCTCGGACGGATGTTCGAGTCTGTCGCCGCGAATTTGAAAGACGATGGCCGACTGGTCGCCGTCGTGCCGAACCCCGACTTCATCAACAATCGAGACGATCTGCGCTCTTATGGTTACGTTCTCGAAACGATCGGCAAGGGCCCAAGCAGTCTGCGCGTTCGGATGAGTTTTGTCGGAGCAGAAAAATTCGCGATCGAATTCACGCAGTGGAGTCGACGCGCATATGAGGACGCGCTTCAACGCGCCCGATTCGCTGACATCGTCTGGACGCCCTTCGCCGTATCCCGGGAGGGACTCGCGCGATACGGGCAGGCGTTCTGGGACGCGATTCTCGGCAATCCGAAAAGCGTCGTGCTGAGCGCGCGAAAAAAGCCGGCGTGAGAACAGGACGCGCGCAGCCGTCAGCGCCGACGATACAAAATTCCATGGAGACGCCATGCTGCTCGTCGATACGGCGGATCGGGACGCGATCGGGAGAGCGCTCGAATTCCCGGGCGTGCAGGGGTTCACCACCAATCCGGCGCTGATGGCCAGCGCCGCCGGCGTCGACGCTCTCGCAGCGGATGAGTATGTCGCCGCCGCGCGCGGCCTCTGCAGAATGTCCGCCGAGATCGGCGCGATTCGACACTTGATGATCCAGGCGATCGGCGGCCCCGACGAGACGTTGAAGCTCGCCACGCTCTTGCTCGACGATCTGAAAACCGCGCGCGACAAGACGCTTTGGATCAAGCTCGCGCCGACCCGAACGAGCCTGACATGCTGCCGGACGCTGAAGGACGTGGGATGCGCCTCTCTGGCGACGGCCGTCTTCACGGCGACGCAGGCCTATGTCGCGATGGAGAGCGGCGCGGACGGCGTCGCGGTCTATCTCGGCAGGCTCATGCGGCTCGACAGCGATTGGGAAAAGCGGCTCGAGACCATCGCCGCCATCGTCAAGAGCGCCGGACGAACCTTGTTGCTTGCGAGTTTCCCCGACCGAGAAACGGTCGACGTTGGACTTCGCTACAGTCTCGATATTACCATCCCGCCCTCTGTGCTCGAAGAATTGCTGACCTCCGCGCTGTCGCAGGCGGCGATTGAAGCGTTCGAGAACAAGATTGCGCCAACGCGCTGAAGTGATGGCCAGCTGATGCAAGAAGGCGATGCGCGCAATGGATCGTAACCTCTCGCGGCGGAAGCTTCTGACGAGCTGCGCGCTCGGCGCGTTCCTGCCCTGCATCGCAGTTCGCAGCGCCTTGGCGGAGACCTCGGATCTCGCCGACTTTCTTCAGCTCAGCGCCGCGCTGACGGGACGGTCGCATCTTTCGGTCGATTCCGCCCGGATCTATCTGCAGAGTCTCGGTCCAAGCCGCGGCGAATTCCGATTCGACTTGGGCCAGTTGGAGCAAGACCCGACAAATCGGCTCGCGCGCAGAATTGTGGCGGACTGGTATTCGGGTCAGGCCGTCGACTCCGGACGTATGATCTGCGTCGATTACATGGGCGCGCTGATGTGGGACGCGATCGGATTTGCGCGGCCGCGAGGCGTTCCCGGCGACGACGCGCCACATTGGGCCTTTGCTCCCGCAACGAAGTGACGCCTCCAAATGGATTTTCACGCCGATGTATTGATCATAGGGTCTGGCGTCGCCGGCGCGCTGGTCGCCAGCCAAGTGGCGCGCAAGGGGCCGAAAGTCATCGTCATGGAGGCCGGCCCGCGCGTCGATCGCGCCGCCGCCGTAACGCGTTTCCATGGCGCCTTTCCGAAGACGCCCGAGTCGGCCTATGCGCAGGCCGGATTCGCGCCGCATCCCGAATCCGACAAGCCGAATGCGTTTTATTCGCAAACAGGGCCTCATCCGTTCAACTCGACCTATTTGCGGCAGGTCGGCGGCACGACCTGGCATTGGCTGGGATCGGCCGTTCGCCTAGTCCCCGACGATTTCCGCATGAGATCGCTCTTCGGGCTCGCCGTTGATTGGCCGATCGCCTATGCCGACCTCGAGCCCTGGTACTGCCGGGCCGAACAGGAGCTGGAGGTCGCTGGAGACGATCACGACGATCTCGGTTCGCCGCGCTCCATGCCCTACCCCCAGCGGCCGATCGCCCAGAGTTTCCTGGATCTCGCGTGGCGCGACGCTTTGCGGACCTCGGAATACAAGGTCCGCCCGACGCCGCAGGCGCGCCTCTCGAAACCGTCCGGCGGCCGACCAACTTGTCACGGCAGCGCCAGCTGCATCCCCGTCTGCCCGATCCAAGCGAAATACGACGCCACCATTCATGTCGCGCGCGCCGAAGCTCTCGGCGCGCAGCTGCTGACGGAGACCTGCGCCAATTTTGTCGAATGTCGTTCGGACGGGCGCGTCGAAGCCGTCAGATTCGTGCGATCGGACGGATCGACCGGCCGCGTCTTCGCGCGCGTCGTCGTCGTCGCGGCCAACGCCATCGAGACGCCGCGGCTCCTTCTGGCGTCGGCGTCCGAGGCCTGTCCTAGCGGCGTCGCGAACCGCTCGGATCAGCTCGGGCGCAACCTGATGGATCATCCGGTCCAGCTCAGTTGGGCGCTGAGCCGCCAACCGGTCTGGCCGTATCGCGGACCCGGCGCGACGTCGGGGATCGAAAATTTCCGGAACCTGAACGATCGCGCCGTCAATTCGGCCTTGCGATTCGAAATCGGCAATGAGGGCTGGAGTTGGCCGACCGGCGCGCCCGAGTCGACCGCGCGCGAACTGGCGCTGAGCGGCTTGCGCGGACCGGCGCTCGACGCGGCCCTCAAGGACCAGACGTCACGGCACGTCCGCGTCGCGGCGTTGACCGAGCAGCTTCCTCTGGCGCGCAACAGGGTGACGCTAAATTCGACGCAGATCGAACAGACCGGCCTGCCGCGTCCTGCGATCTTCTATCAGCTGGACAACTATCTCGACCGCGCGCGCGCCAACGCCAGACACCGGCATGAGGACATGTTCGCCAGAATTGGCGTCGACGCCTTCTGGCATAAGGATGACGCGCAGGGCGCCGGCCATATCATGGGCACCGCGCGTATGGGCGACGACCCGGCGACATCCGTCGTCGACAGAAATCTTCGCGCCCACGCGCACCCAAATCTTTTTGTGGTCGGCGCGGCTGCATTCCCGACCGGCGGAACCGCAAACCCGACGCTCACCATCGCCGCGCTCGCCCTTCGCGCCGCGGACGCGATCCTTTCGGCCTTGGCGGAATAGGCGCGCTTGGATATCGCTGGATATCAGTTGGCGCTATGAAGCGCGCGGCTTGAACGCCGCGCCGAGCGCGTCCGCGGCAAGGATCGCGTCCACGAGATTTGCCGCGGTCACCTCAAAAGGTTCGTTATGCGCGCTTTCGCCGGCGGCGACGGCGCGTTCGGCGATCGCCCACGCCATATCTCGCGTCAGCTGCTGAAGCCCGAGCTCGGCGAGCGTCACCGGCAGCCCGACGGAGACGCAAAATCCCATCGCCTCGTCAATCGTCGAACTCGGCCGCCCTTCGAGCACGAGCTGCACAAGCGCGCCGAAGGCGACCTTTTCGCCATGCAGCCGATCATGTGTCTCCGGCGCCGCGGTCAGCCCATTATGGACGGAATGCGCGACGGCGAGTCCGCCCGACTCGAAGCCAAGCCCGGAGAGAAGCGTATTCGCTTCGATGATGCGTTCGAGCGCCGGCGTGACCGCGCCGGCCCGCGCGGCGGCGACGGCCGACGTTCCGTCGTTGAGCAGAGTCTTGTAGCAGAGCTCGGAAATCGCAGCGGCCGCGATCGTGCTCAGACCGCCGGCGACGTTCCTGCGATGGGCGCGGATCGTGGCGTCCGCTTCGAAATAGGTGGCGAGCGCGTCGCCCATGCCGGCGACCAGCAGGCGCGCCGGCGCGCGCGCAATGATCGTGCTGTCGACAAGAACGAGATCCGGGTTGCGCCGGTAATAGAGATATTTCTCGAATTCGCCATCCTCGGCATAGACGACGGAAACCGCGCTGCAGGGCGCGTCGCTCGACGCGGTCGTCGGACAGCAGGCGACCGGCACCTCAAGTTCGGCGGCGACGGCGCGAGCGGCGTCCAACGTCTTGCCGCCGCCGGCGCCCACGATCGTCGAGGCCGAGACGCGACGCGCCTCCGCCACGCCGCGGGCGATCTCGGCCAAAGAACATTCGCCGCCGAAATCCATTATGGCGTGGGCGAGTCCGGCGGCTCTAAACGAGTCGCGCCATATCGGCTCCAAGGCGTTACGGGCGGCGGGGCTCGCGATGATCAACGCGCCGCCGGCGACGCCCAGCCGCGAAAGTTCGGAGGCAAGCGCTCGCGTCGCGTCGCGGCCCTGAACATATCTCGCTGGGGAGCAAAAGACCTTCAGCATGCCGCAATCCAATGAGATGCAAAAGCGTTGCGATTTGAGAGCAAATGACTCCTCAACGCAACACACCGGACGAGCGGCCGCGACGACCCGGCGCGCGATGCAAAATGCGACGGCATTCGCGCGCCGGAAGTTCGAAGACAGGCCGCGACGTTTCAAAATCGTGCATGACAATATGTCCGACTTCGCGCACTGTGACGATGGATGTGCGCGGCGCGGTGGCAGGAGAAATTCGTGTCGGAAAAGAGAATCGAATCGATCGATTTTTGGCGTGGCGCTGTGCTGGCGATGATCTTCATCAACCACATCCCAGGCAATGTCCTGGGCAATCTAACGCCGCGCAATTACGGGTTTTCTGACGCCGCCGAAGCCTTCGTCTTCCTGTCGGGACTGTCCGTCGCATTGGCCTATGCGCGTCGGTTCAGGTCGGCGCCGAACTGGACGGCGTCGGCGCCTCTGCTGTCGCGCGCCAAGCGGCTCTACGCCACGCACATCCTCCTGACCGTTCTTGCGCTGGGCCTCTTCGGGCTGGCGACGCTGCTGACCGGCCAGGAGCAATTCCTCGCCGAACATGGTCGCGCCACGCTGTTTCATGATCCGCTTCGCGGCCTGATCGGCGTCGCGACGCTCGGACATCAGATCGGCTATTTCAACATTCTCCCCCTCTATGTCGCGCTGTTGCTGTTCGCGCCTCTGCTGTTCGTTACAGGATTGCGCAGCCGCTGGCGGATGCTGCTGCTGTCGGCCGGCATCTACGCCGTCGCCCGCCTTACCGGCGCGAACCTGCCTTCCTGGCCGGAGCCGGGCGCATGGTTTTTCAATCCCCTGACGTGGCAGTTCATGTTCGCCCTCGGCGTTTTCGCGGGACTGGTCCTGCAGGACGGCAAGTTTCCGATTCACGCCGGGGCCTATCGATTCGCGTTGGCGCTCACCTTCGGCGCCGCGCTCATCGTGACCGATGTCTTGGGGGTCTTGCCCGACGTCGCGCAAGCCGTCAGCGCCCATCTGGACCGCGGCAAGACCGAGCTCGGCGTCATCAGAATCGCCGATTTTCTTGCCCTCGCCTATGTGCTTTACTGCTCCGGCCTGTCCGCCAAACTCAAACCGACCGCGATTTTTTCGGCCATGTCGCTGATGGGGAGGCATAGCCTGGCGGTCTTTGGGGCCGGCAGTCTCTTAAGCGTCATTGGACAAATTTTAAACGCGACGGCGATACGCTCTCCCTTATTTGACGTCGTCTTCGTCCTCGCCGGACTCTGGACTCTCTACAAACTTGCGAGCTTCCTGGAATGCAGACATCGCATCACGCCTCGGGCGGCGACCGCTGCGGCCTCAGCGGATTTCGTCCGAACCGAAGAGCTGTCCTTCACGCGCTGACGAGCGTCGTTTGCGCCGCGCCCTGGCCCGCCCTTGCGGTCGAGCCGCCGCGCAATCGCTGCTCGGCCGCCCCGGTTCGACTCCCGTCGCGAGGCGCTTTGAAACGGACCGCCGCGCGGCTGCGGGCGAAAATGCCCATACATGTGCTGGCAATCGGCTCGTCCTCCACCCAGGGCGTCGGGGCTTCTTCGCCGGCGGCGTCCTATCCGGCGCGGCTCGAACTCGCGCTCGAGCAAAGATTTCCCGGCGCGATCGTCGAGGTCATCAATGCCGGGAAGGCCGGCGAAACCGCCGATCGCACGCTTGAGCGCCTGAACGTCGAACTCGACCGCGTCGAACCGGATCTCGTGCTGTGGCAGGTCGGGACAAATGACGCGTTGAACATATCGGTCACGGAGCCGAAATTCGAAGCCGTGGTCGAACGCGGCATCCTGTCGATCGAGCGCCACAAGAGCGACCTGTTGATTCTCGATCCTCAATTCACCAAGAGGATCAAGGATCCCGCCCGCTACGAACGTTTCGTCCAGACCTTGGAGCGGGTCGCGGAGAAGGAGCAGATCTGCCTCTTTTCCCGCTACCATCTGATGAAGACGCTCGACGCCTCCTCGGACGCCGGCGTCGAGCCTCTGCTCGCGCCGGACGGTCTGCACATGAACGACGCCGGCTACGCCTGCATCGCGGAGCGCCTCGCGGGCCAGATCCAGGACCTGGTGACCAGGCCTGATCTGTGATCCGCGCTGGCGACGGCGGACCACGGCCGCATCGGCCGAGACGTCATCTCGAAGAAGCCGGGCAGGCGACGCAAAAGAGGGCCGGCCTGAACGGCCGGCCCTGATCGCTCCGAAAAGCCAAGCGTTTTTGCAACGTTCAGATCATCGCCCGTCTCGTTGAAACGCGCCGTGCGGCCGCGCACGTGCAAATATCGATTGTGCGGGGAGGGCGCGGCTTCGTCGCCGATCACCTTCATGGCGTCGAAACGGGCCGCCGCAACGAGCAAGGACCACCTGGCCTCATCGATCGGAATTTTGAGAAAAGCGCTCAGGGGCGCATCTCGGAATCGAGATCGTCGCTCAAATCGGCTTAGTGCAGAAAGACGATCTTGCTTAGCCGACGAAACTTCCAGAAACTGCGCATGTAGTAGAACGCCGAGCCCCAAGGAAAGCCGTCGTCCATCCAAGGCGTTTCAGGCGTCGTCATCCAGGCCGGGAACAGCAGATTGCGCATGTCCATGCGCCGCTTCACGCGGATCACAAATGCGTTTCAAATAAGCTGGAGAACCATCGCCACGCGCTGGCGCGAGGTGTCGTCCGTCGAAAAGCCCCGGACATCGGAAAATCGCCGACTGAGACTGTGGCCGGAATCACGCCATTGAGACCGGGAATTCCGACTCAGGAAAGTCTCTGAGCCGCTCCTCGCGCAAATGCCCTGAATTCCCGGCCCTGTTCCCGAAGTCCATGTCCTGTCTCAACTTTCGAGAATCTCTGGCTGGGCCTCCGTGCGGCATTCCAGGAATTCAAGAAAGGCTCGGAACGCCTTCTCATCAAACCCGCGTGGCGCAATACCCTCCTCTTCCAGAACGCGCCGGGTCGCCGTGCCGCCAAGGAGCGGCGTCTTGCCGGCGCTGCTCAGGTCGCTCTCATGGATCATGAGCCAGAACGGAAGCACGAAAGTCTTGATCTCTATTTAGAGAACGCCCCGCATTCTAAAGCGGAATCGCTCACGAAATTGATAGGCGAAAACAAATTCCGATTTCTGGTGGATGGCGTGAGGGGCACGGGACTCCGCCGAACGGAACACAAGAGTTTCGCTCCACGGCCATGGCTGAAACCCGCCGCGGAACTGTTTCTGACAGCAGGACGCGCGCTCGACGCGCCATTTCTTTCGCAAATCGGCAGCAAGCTCTGGAGTTGGTGATTGATCATGGGGAAACGAATTCTGGTGACAGGTGGGGCGGGGTTCATTGGATCGCATTTATGCGAGCGCCTGCTTGACGCCGACCACGACGTTCTCTGCGTCGATAATTTTTTCACGGGAACTCGACGCAACATTTCGCATTTGCTCGACAATAGAAATTTCGAGTTACTCCGTGACGTGACTTTCCCACTCTATGTGGAAGTCGATGAGATATTTAATTTGGCCTGTCCCGCCTCGCCCATTCATTATCAGCGGGATCCTGTTCAGACGACCAAGACGAGTGTGAGCGGAGCTATAAACATGCTTGGGTTAGCCAAGCGCGTGAAGGCCAAATTGTTGCAGGCGTCAACCTCGCGGAGCATCGCCTCGACGAGATCGTCGACAAAACAAAAAGACCGCGTCTGGCTACCGTCGCCATTGCCTTACGCGACGGGCTCGTCCAAACGATCGAATATTTCAACGATTTGCTGATGCTCGAGAAGAACGCGCCACATCGTTCTCAGGGCGGACGGAAAATTGAACGGATTGCGACGAACGTGAGCGATCTTTGATGCAAGAAGCGGCCGATCCTACTGAGGATGGCGGTGCGCTGCAGAATCAAGAGCGATCTCGACGCAGGCGAGACTGGCCGTAAGCGCCGTCAAGCGAAGGCTCGAGATCACCTCCTCCTCTATGCTTGTCGGTTTTCTCTTCGACGATCGCGGCAATCCGATGAGCCCGAGCCACGCCAACACCAAGGGCCCGCGTCACCCCGATTGCGTGTCTCACGCCTTGTCGCAGAACCGAAAATGCGACGCGGGAACCGTCTCCCGACTGTCGGCGCGAGCCGAACGCGCCGACAGTCGCACCCGCGCTTTGATGTCAGTCCGCGAGTTTCCTGAGACAATCACCGGCCGCCTCGGCGACCGTCCTCGCCGTCAGAGGATTTAACTTGCCGGAGCCGACCATGCGCAGCGTGATCGCCGTGACCACCGACTCATTGTCAGCGCCTCGTCGCATCTTCCCAACCGCCGCCGCGTAAATCGCCTTCGAATTAGGCGGAAGATCCGCAGCACATTGGTCCGCCATTTTTCGGTCGGCATAGGCTGGCGACGCGAGCAGAGCGACACCGATCCCGATTTTCAGCGCGTTCATCGGCCCACCTTTCATTTTCGACCTGCGTTGTGCCTCGGCTGATCTCGAGGCGCATTCACATCGGCATCAAACCATTCCAAGCGGCGGGAGATTCGGCCCTGCCAGTCGCCCGCCTTACTCTAGCGAATGTCTGTCGCCCAGCTGTTCCTCCGGCGCACCGGCCTTCGGATCCGCCGCGCGGCGTCCGCCCTCGAGCCAAGCCTTTAGCCGCGGTTCAAGACGCTGGACGGACAGCCTGTCATAGAGCGCCTGGTTCGCAGGCGAGAGCGCATCTCGCCATTGGCCGCGACGCGCCGTCTTGAAGAATGCGGTCGCATCGCGCCATTCGCCAAGATGCGCGCCCGGCGCGGCTTCGTCGCCGATCGCCTTCATGGCGTCGAAGCGTGCCGCCGCAACGAGCGAGGGCCACCTGGCCTCGTCGATCGGAATTTTGAGAAAAGCGCTCAACCGGCGCATCTCGGCGTCAAGATCGTCGCTCAAATCGACGTAGTGCAGAAAGACGATATTGCTCAGCCGACGAAACTTCCAGAAACTGCGCATATAGTAGAACGCCGAGCCCCAGGGAAAGCCGTCGTCCATCCAGGGCTTTTCGGGCGTCGTCATCCAGACCGGGAACAGCAGATTGGGATCTTTCGGAAACGGCAGGCTCTCGCCCTGCGCGCGCAACCGTCCCATGATTTCCGCCACGGTCTCATCCGAAAAATTGTCCAGATGGTCCATCATCGACAGGAACGCATCGCGCGGATCGCGGCCGCAGACGACGTAAATCGCTCGCGGATCGAAGGGAATGCCGTCGAGCGGCGTGTGGGTCTTGATTACGCGCCGAAATGGCTGCGCGTCGAAATCGGCGACGACCTCCTCGATTGGCTGCGCCAGACGTTCGAGCCACCGCGACAGACGCGTCAGAGGCTGCGGCAGCGTCGCGCTCTGATGCACCAGGAGCGCGCACAGCATCTGCGTCCAGGTCGTGCCGCTCTTGGGCGGCGTGCAGACGATAATGTCGCCGTCGCGCAGCGTGAACTGATCCCAGCGCGCGCTGTCATAAATGAGTCCGGCGTAAGTGTGGGTGCGCTCTGGCGTGCTCATCCCGATACTGCCGAAATTGGGTATCCCGCTAGAAATCCGGTTAATTTTGCCGCCGGTCGAGCAAGAACCGTTCCGGCGGTCGTTTGGCGCGCTGTTACGCCGCTCGTCAAAGAACCCGCGCCAAAAATCGATTGTCAGGGTTCGGACGAATGATCTCGCGCGGGCGACGCCGAACCATCCCCGTTCAAGCTCTGGCGCGACGTCGCCTCAAAGCGGGCTTGACGCCAGCTCCGAAAGCATTCCCGTCCCGACCGTGAGCATGGATACCGCCTCTGAAAGGCATGGACACGACAACAATGCGGCAAGACGCCATCGCTTCGCTTGTCTGCTTGGCGGCGCTTCGAAATCTGGCTGAGGACGCAGTCTTCCGCGAACCGGTCTCCCCTCTCCCCTCCCTGGCTCCAGAATAAAAACAGAGAAAATTCAGGCTTCACCCCATTGCCTGCGACGAAAACCACGTGATTTCAGTGTCCTCACGTCGATTCCGTGCTTTAAAAAGCGGGAGGAATGTCGCCAGAAACAGGGGACTTAACTGAATTTTTGAAAACGCGGGCCTGTTATCGGGTGAATTTCTTGTCGTTAACCGGGACCGGATTGTCGCTAGCCGGGATTCGATTGTCGTTATCCGAATTGCGATTGCCGTTGAGCGAGGTCAGCGGGCCGATCGTCGGGATATGAGAGTCGCTATCTGGAATGGCGGCGCCATAAGGCGGGTGGTCGTTGTCGGCCTGCGACAACGCCTTGCGTATCGCGATCGAACCGGGTGATTCGGGATTTCGCCCCCGTCTCCTCGGGTCTGAAATGGCCCCGACGGAGCTCTTGAGCGAGGCGCCTGCTGTGCAAGGGCGCCCTGACCGGATCGACGGGCGCATTGCGCTCAAGCAATGCGAGCATTTTGCAAGCATTCGGACGAGTATAAAGCGCCCTCTGAAACGCCCTGGTCCTTGAACGGCCATTTAAGGCTCTTTCAAGGGCCTTTGAAGGCCCCTCCTCCGCCGTGAAATTTTGTTGCTACAAAAATAGCCTCCAATGCATCATTCTATACGTATATTACTTTTGAATGCCCGTTTAGATGCGCCTTACATAAGTTTATCCCCGTTCTGAATATTGACGACTGGAATCGCTCTGTGAAAGCCTTTGCGCAATCCGACCGGCGCTCGTTTGTCAATCGGCTCTGAACTTTGACCCTGTATCGGCGTGCAAAATTGACCCCCCTGTTGCGCGCGTCGTGACGGAAGGAGGGCGTAGCCCGACTGGAGTTACGATGCGCGCGGCGGCGTAATCAGAG